>CAJNCA010000002.1 GCA_905221145.1 bacterium | reverse complement strand
TGGGACTTTTTTTCTACACAAAAATAGGCTCCATAATATCTATAGGGGATTTACCCACTACAAATATTATAGAGCCCAAAAAGGGGGCTAGTATTCTTTAAAAGTGAGGAGAGTTAGATTGAAAGAATCATATTGGCAAATCGAAATGATGGATATTTGTATCATGTCATAAATCGTTATCAAACGATAATATTGATTTTCTTACAAATTAAGAGTATAATTTATAAAAATGAGTGTTCACTCAATTTTTGTGAAATTAAGGAGTAAAGAAAATGGTTGTTGAAGCAATAGAGTACAGTCGTTTTGGTAACGAAGAGGTCTTGGATTGGGTGAAGATCGACTCTCAAGCCTTGGATGTAAATCAAGTGAGAGTAGAAGTTCATGCTGTTGGTTTAAATCCTATTGATTATAAAACTTTTGAGGGAGCGAAACCCCTTCGATTTCTATCTTTTATGACGAAATTAAGGAAACCAAGTCGTTGGTTTGAATCTAAATCATCTTTATTCCCAAGAGGTGTGGGGAGAGATTTTTCTGGAGTTATTACAGAAGTTGGAAATGAAGTAACTAGGTTTTCAGTAGGAGATAAGGTGTTTGGAACAATGATTAGCGATCCTGGTTTGGGAACTAAGAGGGGAGCTTTAGCAACAGAAATTTGTGTCAATGAATCGGAAATTGTATTGAAACCAGAGATGATCGACATGACTCACGCAGCTACTATGGGAGTAGCTTCTCTAACTGTGGGTGGGGCTTTTAGAAGAATCGGTTTAAATTCAAGAGATACTGTTGTTATTTCAGCTGCAGCAGGAGGTATTGGAAGTATTGCAGTACAGTATGCAGTTGCTAAGGGTGCGACAGTGATCGGAATAGCAAGTAAGAAAAATGCAGAGTATCTGAAGTCTTTAGGTGCCATACCAGTAAGTTACGAAGAGAATATCAAGAAGGCTCTTCTATCAGATAGTCCAACGCTTATTACAAAGTTTTTGGATTGTTATGGATCTGATTATGTTAGATTGGCTTTTAGTTTAGGTTTGAAGGGAACAGCTATTGGGACATTAGTACCTTCACCCTATGTTATGATAAAAGGTGCTCAGTTTACTGGTCCGAGACATTCTACATACGATGATTTTAGCACTTTATCTGAAATGGTCTCAGAAGGGAAGGTTCAGCTGAAAATTGATCAAGTGTATGACTTTTCTCTAAAGTCAGTTAGAGAAGCCTATCGTAGTCTGAAAATGGGACACAGTCAAGGCAAAAAAGTCGTAAAAGTAAGAGAGTAGAAGAGAGGTGCTAGCGATGGAAAGTTTAGAACAAAAGTATGCTCAGACGTTAGAAGCTAGCAACTTGAGCTTAAAACAACGTCGAGTATTATTATCAAGCTTAAAATTATTCTCAGAAATTGGATTTGAGAATACAACGTCCAGCCTTATTGCCGAACGCGCTGGAGTGTCAGAAGGAACGGTTTTTAGTTACTTTAAAACAAAGGAAGGTATTTTAGAAGCTATTTTATCTACTTTTCTAGAACAGGTTATTCCAGAAGTGATTGAAGATTTCTCAGAAAAGAAATTCACAGTAGATCAAGAAACTTTTCCCTTCTTTTTAAAAAGTATTGTTAGAGATAGGCTCTTTTTCATTCAGGAGAATCAAATGCATGTTAAAATTCTCTTGGGGCGTTCTTTTATTGATAAAAATCTTTCTATCCAGTTAGGAAATATTATTGTTCAATCTATAATAGAAGCAATTAGCCCTGTTTTGAATCAATTTAAAGAAAATGGTGTTATCCGAGATTGGTCAAATGAAAGAATTGTTCGCTATATTTTAGCCTTGAGTCTTTCTTATGCTCTTCCAATGATGTTGAATGATAATGAGGACCTAGACATAGATGAAGCAGTAAATGAAATAGTTGAATGCCTGTCTTTTGCCTTAGTAGAGGTAAAATAAATCTTGATTTTAAGCTTACTATTTTAAATGGTGAGCTTTTTTGAAGCCAACATAAAAATCCCCAATCATAACGATTGAGGATTGAGCAAATGAATTTTAAACAATACCTTGTGCAATCATAGCGTTTGCTACATTTTCAAAGGCAGCAATGTTAGCTCCTGCAAGGTAGTCTTTATCAAGACCGTATGTTTCTGAAGTTGTTTTAGCTGTGTTGAAGATGTTTGTCATGATGTCTTTGAGACGTCCATCAACTTCTTCACGAGTCCATGAGAGACGAAGACTGTTTTGGCTCATTTCAAGGGCTGAAACGGCTACACCACCAGCGTTGGCAGCTTTTGCAGGCCCGTAGAAGATACCATTTTCTTTGTAAACTTTGATGGCATCAAGGTCGCTTGGCATGTTGGCACCTTCAGATACACAGATAACTCCTTGAGCAACCAAACGTTTAGCTGCTTCACCGTTGATTTCGTTTTGAGTAGCACATGGAAGAGCAATGTCATAGTTTCCAGCGTAAGTCCATACAGAACCTTCGTGATATGTTGCAGTTGCTTTTTCAGCAGCATATTCAGTCAAACGAGCACGACGTTTTTCTTTAACATCTACTAAAAGATCGAAGTCGATACCATTTTCATCGATGACATAACCATTTGAGTCAGATACAGAGATAACAGTTGCACCGAGTTCAGTCGCTTTTTGAAGAGCGTATTGAGCAACGTTACCAGAACCTGAAATAACCACTTTCTTACCAGCAAAGCTGTTGTCGTTAGCTTTAAGCATTTCTTCAGTGTAGTAAACCAAACCGTAACCAGTTGCTTCTGGACGAATCAAGCTACCACCAAATCCAAGAGGTTTACCAGTTAAGACACCAGCATCAAATTGGTTAAGGCGTTTGTATTGACCATAAAGGTAACCAATCTCACGTCCACCAACACCGATATCACCAGCAGGTACGTCAAGTGATGGTCCGATGTGTTTTTGCAATTCAGTCATGAAGCTTTGACAGAAGCGCATCACTTCAGCATCTGTTTTACCTTTAGGATCGAAGTCTGATCCACCTTTACCTCCACCGATAGGAAGTCCAGTCAAGACGTTTTTGAAGATTTGTTCAAATCCGAGGAATTTCAAAATCCCTTGGTTTACAGTTGGGTGGAAACGAAGTCCGCCTTTGTATGGTCCAACAGCTGAGTTGAATTGAACACGGTAACCACGGTTTACTTGAATGTTTCCATCACGGTCAACCCAAGGAACACGGAAAGAAATCACGCGCTCTGGCTCAGTAATACGTGCCAAGATATTTTCTTCGATATACTCAGGGTGTTTTTCAAATACAGGTTCCAAAGTGTTGAAAAATTCTTCAACAGCTTGGAGGAATTCAGCCTCGTGCCCGTTACGAGCTTTTACAGTTTCAAACACGCTTTGGATATATTCTTTAGCAGATGTCATATCGTTCTCCTTAAATTCTAATTTAATTATGTGTGTCATTATAGCAGAAATTTTTTTAACTGTAAAGAGAAAAACAAAAATTTTCTAAAAATTCTATCAATTCAGTTCCAGATTTTTCTTTATTCATAAAATACGAACCTTTTTCTTTGAAATATCTTTCTCAAAGAGAAAATCTGAAAATATGGTATAATATTAGCAACAAAAGGAATCTGGAGGATCAGAATCATGGTATCAACAAAAACACAAATTGCTGGTTTTGCGTTTGACAATTGCTTGATGAATGCAGCAGGTGTGGCTTGTATGACGATAGCAGAGTTAGAAGGAGTTAAAAACTCAGTGGCAGGAACCTTTGTCACGAAGACAGCGACCTTGGACTTTCGTCAGGGAAATCCTGAGCCACGCTATCAAGATGTTCCACTTGGTTCCATCAACTCTATGGGCTTGCCAAATAATGGCTTAGACTATTATTTGGATTATCTTTTGGATTTGCAGGAAAAAGAACCAAGCCGAACTTTCTTCTTATCTCTAGTCGGCATGTCTCCGGAGGAAACTCATACTATTTTGAAAAAAGTCCAAGAGAGTGACTTCCGTGGTCTGACTGAGCTAAATCTTTCCTGCCCAAATGTTCCGGGAAAACCTCAGATTGCCTATGATTTTGAGACAACTGACCGAATTTTATCAGAAGTATTTGCCTACTTTACCAAACCTTTAGGAATTAAATTGCCACCATATTTTGATATTGTTCACTTTGACCAAGCGGCAGCTATTTTCAACAAATATCCACTCAAGTTTGTTAACTGTGTTAACTCTATCGGAAACGGCCTTTATATAGAAGATGAGTCTGTCGTTATTCGACCAAAGAATGGTTTCGGTGGGATTGGTGGAGAGTATATCAAACCGACTGCTCTAGCCAATGTTCACGCTTTTTATCAACGCTTAAACCCTCAAATCCAAATCATTGGAACAGGTGGCGTTCTGACTGGTCGTGATGCTTTTGAACACATCCTCTGTGGTGCTAGTATGGTACAGGTGGGAACCACCCTTCACAAAGAAGGTGTTGGTGCCTTCGAACGTATTACCAATGAACTGAAAGCAATCATGGCGGAAAAAGGGTATGAGAGTCTAGAAGATTTCCGTGGAAAATTGCGCTATATTGACTAAATTAAATCGAAAAATCAGAAGAAAGGAGAGAAGATGCTAGCTATTGAAGAAAGCCAGAAGTTGACTTTATCAAATTTACCTAGCCTGATCCTTTTTACAGGGACAGATCAGGGCCAGTTTGAAGTTATGAAAAGTCAAGTGTTGAAACAGATTGGTTATGATTCTGCTGACCTCAACTTTGCCTACTTTGATATGAAAGAAGTGGTCTACAAGGATGTGGAACTGGAGTTGGTCAGCCTTCCTTTCTTTGCGGATGAGAAAATCGTGATATTAGACCATTTTGTCGATATCACAACAGCCAAGAAACGCTTTTTAACAGATGATGAGCTCAAGTCGTTTGAGGAGTACCTTGATAACCCTTCGCCAACAACCAAGTTGTTGATCTTTGCGGAAGGAAAACTGGATAGCAAGAGAAGGTTGGTTAAATTACTTAAGCGTGATGCCAAAGTTTTTGATGCAATAGAAGCCAAAGAACAAGAACTGCGCCAGTATTTCCAAAAGTGGAGCCAGAAACAAGGTCTGCAGTTTGTGGGGCAATCCTTTGAAAATCTACTTATCAAATCTGGTTTTCAATTTAGCGAAATCCAGAAAAATCTGCTCTTTTTACAGTCCTATAAGGCGGATTCCGTCATAGAGGAAGAGGATATTGTCAATGCTATTCCCAAGACCTTGCAGGACAATATTTTTGATTTAACTCAGTTTATTCTGACTAAAAAGATGGATCAGGCGCGCGACTTAGTTAGAGACTTGACCTTGCAAGGGGAAGACGAAATTAAGCTCATAGCTGTCATGTTAGGACAATTTCGGACTTTTACTCAGGTGAAGATTTTGGCGGAGTCTGGGCAAACAGAATCACAGATTGCAAGTAGTTTAGGTAGTTATCTAGGACGCACTCCCAATCCCTATCAAATCAAGTTTGCATTAAGAGATTCGCGAGGACTTTCCTTGAGCTTTCTGAAGCAAGCTATTTCTTATTTGATTGAGACAGACTATCAGATTAAGACAGGTCTTTATGAAAAAGGTTTCCTTTTTGAAAAGGCACTCTTACAGATTGCTAGTCAGGTAAATTGATATTTTTTTGAAACTACAACCCGCGTCAGGATTATCTTGTCGTGGGTTTCTTAGTGATTTCTTCATCTACAAGCAAAAAACTTGAAAAAAGTGAATGTTTGCGTTATCATTTTCATATAGAAAGAAAAAGAGGTATTACAGATGGCTATTATCTTACCAGATCTTCCATATGCATACGACGCTTTGGAACCATACATCGATGCGGAAACAATGCACTTGCACCATGACAAACACCATCAAACTTATGTCAACAATGCTAATGCAGCTCTTGAAAAACACCCTGAAATTGGTGAAGACCTTGAAGCCTTGCTTGCTGATGTAGAATCTATCCCAGCTGATATCCGTCAAGCACTTATCAACAATGGTGGTGGACACTTGAACCACGCTCTTTTCTGGGAATTGATGACTCCTGAAAAAACAGCTCCATCAGCAGAACTTGCAGCAGCAATTGATGCAACATTTGGTTCATTTGAAGACTTCCAAGCAGCCTTCACTGCAGCAGCAACAACTCGTTTTGGTTCTGGATGGGCATGGTTGGTTGTCAACAAAGATGGTAAACTTGAAGTGACTTCAACAGCAAACCAAGACACACCAATCTCAGAAGGTAAAAAACCAATCTTGGGCTTGGACGTTTGGGAACATGCTTACTACGTGAAATACCGCAACGTGCGTCCTGACTACATCAAAGCTTTCTTCTCAGTCATCAACTGGAATAAAGTAGATGAATTGTACGCAGCTGCTAAATAATGGTATATGGAGGGAAGAATTGTTCTTCTCTTTTTTAGGTTATATGATTCTGGTCTGACGAAATCGTCAGACTTTTTTCATTTTTATGAGAAACGTGCTAACTGCTAGAAATTATGGTAGAATAAAGTATTAAGTAATCGTGGAAAAAGGATATCTATGCGAAAAGAAATTGCACCTGAATTATACAACTATAACAAGTTTCCTGGTCCTGAGTTCCATTTACACGGGGACAAGGTCGAAACGGAAGGGATAGTTTTTTCCTTGGTGGAAAATATCAAGGATGCCTTTGATGTGACGACTTTTAATCAGCGTTTTTCAGAAGTCTTAACCAAGTTTGATTATATCGTGGGGGACTGGAGTAATGAACAGCTTCGCCTACGAGGGTTTTACAAGGATGACCGAACGGAAGAAAATATGGAAAAAATCAGTCGTTTACAAGACTACCTTTTAGAGTATTGTAGTTATGGTTGTGCCTATTTTGTTCTAGAAAATGAAGCCCCTAAGCGAGCATCATTTGACAAGAAAATGCGTAAGAAGGAAGAAGAGACGCCTTCTAGAAAAGGAAAGAAACCGACTCAAACCAAACGAAAACCGAATGCAGATAAGAAAAATAGACGTCGTCAGAAAGATCAGCATTCTCAGAAAGAGGATAAGGGACAACGTCATTTTGTCATTCGTCAGAAGTGAGTAGAGAATAAGGAGAAGAAATGAAACCGTCAATTTATAGTTTAACACGTCAAACCATGCAGGAATGGGTATTGGAGCAGGGAGAAAAGAAATTCCGTGCAGATCAAATTTGGGAATGGCTCTATCGTAAACGTGTGCAGTCATTTGAAGAAATGACCAACCTTTCAAAGGATTTGATTGCTAAGCTCAATGACCAGTTTGTGGTCAATCCCTTGAAACAGCGTATCGTTCAAGAATCTGCTGATGGTACAGTTAAATATCTTTTTGAGTTGCCTGATGGTATGTTGATTGAGACTGTACTCATGCGTCAACACTATGGTTTGTCAGTCTGTGTGACTACTCAGGTCGGCTGTAATATCGGTTGTACCTTCTGTGCCTCTGGTTTGATTAAGAAACAACGCGACCTCAATAATGGAGAAATCGTAGCGCAGATCATGCTGGTTCAGAAATACTTCGATGAGCGTGGTCAGGACGAACGCGTCAGCCATATCGTTGTCATGGGAATCGGTGAGCCCTTTGATAACTACAACAATGTCTTGAATTTCGTTCGTACTATCAATGATGACAAGGGAATGGCCATCGGTGCTCGTCACATTACGGTTTCAACTTCAGGTTTGGCCCATAAAATTCGTGATTTTGCTAATGAAGGAGTTCAGGTCAATCTTGCCGTTTCCCTTCATGCACCTAATAATGAACTGCGCTCAAGCATCATGAAGATTAACCGTGCCTTTCCGATTGAAAAACTCTTTGCTGCTATTGAGTACTACATTGAGACAACTAATCGTCGTGTGACTTTTGAGTATATCATGCTTAATGAAGTTAACGATGGTGTAGAACAAGCCTTGGAATTGGCTGAATTGCTCAAGAACATTAAGAAATTGTCTTATGTAAACTTGATTCCTTATAACCCAGTTAGTGAACATGACCAGTATAGCCGTAGTCCTAAAGAGCGCGTCATGGCCTTCTATGATACACTCAAGAAAAAAGGGGTTAACTGTGTTGTCCGTCAAGAACATGGTACTGATATTGATGCAGCTTGTGGACAATTGCGTTCTAATACAATGAAACGTGACCGTCAGAAAGCAGTCGCAGCAGTCAATCCTTAATGATGAAGAAAACTCATAATCATATTTTGGTCTGGGGAGTTATTTTCTATAGCATTTGTATCGTCTACTTTTGTTTTACTCCTCAAGAACATTCTCCCGTGGGAGTGGAAACTCCAGGTATTCAGCATCTTGGACGCCTGGTTTTTCTTTTGACTCCTTTCAATTCTTTCTGGAAACTGGGCGAAGTGAGTGATATGGGACAATTATATTGGATTTTTTTACAAAATATCCTCAATGTCTTCTTGCTTTTTCCTCTGATCTTTCAACTCCTTTATCTCTTTCCAAATTTAAGGAAAACAAAAAGAGTTCTTCTTTTCAGTTTTCTAGTGAGTCTTGGAATCGAGTGTACGCAGTTAGTCTTGGACTTTTTCTTTGATTTCAATCGCGTCTTTGAGATTGATGATTTGTGGACCAATACCTTGGGTGGCTATTTGGCTTGGCTCCTTTATAAACAATTACATAAAAATAAGATAAGGAATTAAAATGAGTATTTTAGAAGTTAAAAACCTGAGTCACGGTTTTGGTGACCGTGCAATTTTTGAAGATGTGTCCTTCCGTCTCCTAAAGGGGGAACATATCGGTCTGGTTGGTGCCAATGGTGAAGGGAAATCGACCTTTATGAGCATCGTAACTGGTAAGATGTTGCCAGATGAAGGGAAGGTTGAGTGGTCCAAATATGTGACTGCTGGTTACTTGGATCAGCACTCCGTCCTTGCTGAAGGACAGTCGGTGCGTGATGTTCTCCGTACAGCCTTTGATGAGCTATTTAAAGCAGAAGCCCGTATCAATGAACTTTATATGGAAATGGCTGAAGGCGGAGCGGATGTTGATGCTCTCATGGAAGAAGTTGGCGAACTCCAAGACCGTCTGGAGAGTCGTGATTTCTATACCTTGGATGCTAAGATTGACGAAGTAGCGCGTGCCCTTGGTGTTATGGACTTTGGCATGGATACGGATGTAACTTCTTTGTCAGGGGGACAAAGAACCAAGGTGCTTTTGGCTAAGCTTCTCCTTGAAAAGCCCGATATCTTGCTTTTGGATGAGCCAACCAACTACTTGGATGCTGAGCATATTGACTGGCTTAAGCGCTATCTCCAAAACTATGAGAATGCCTTTGTCCTTATTTCGCACGATATTCCATTCCTGAACGATGTGATCAATATCGTCTATCATGTGGAAAATCAACAGCTGACGCGTTATTCTGGTGACTACTACCAGTTCCAAGAAGTCTATGCTATGAAGAAATCTCAGCTAGAGGCAGCCTACGAACGTCAGCAGAAAGAGATTGCGGATCTTAAGGACTTTGTCGCTCGGAACAAAGCGCGTGTTGCAACACGAAATATGGCTATGTCCCGTCAGAAGAAATTGGATAAGATGGATATTATTGAACTGCAAAGTGAGAAACCAAAACCATCCTTTGATTTCAAATCAGCTCGTACACCAGGACGCTTTATCTTCCAAGCCAAGGATTTGCAAATCGGTTATGACCGTCCTCTGACCAAGCCTTTAAATCTTACCTTTGAACGCAATCAAAAGGTTGCCATTATTGGTGCCAATGGTATCGGGAAAACAACTCTCTTGAAGTCTCTCTTGGGTATTATTCCGCCAATCGCTGGGGAAGTGGAACGCGGTGACTACCTAGAACTTGGTTATTTTGAGCAAGAAGTAGAAGGTGGCAATCGCCAAACACCACTTGAAGCTGTCTGGAATGCCTTTCCTGCACTTAACCAAGCAGAAGTCCGTGCAGCCCTTGCCCGTTGTGGTTTAACAACTAAGCACATCGAAAGCCAAATTCAGGTTTTGTCAGGTGGGGAACAAGCCAAGGTTCGTTTCTGTCTCTTGATGAATCGTGAAAACAACGTGTTAGTGTTGGACGAGCCGACTAACCACCTGGATGTGGATGCCAAGGACGAACTTAAACGTGCTCTCAAAGAATACAAGGGATCGATTCTTATGGTCTGCCACGAACCAGACTTCTATGAAGGCTGGATGGACCAAATCTGGGACTTTAACAAGCTAACTTAAAATGAATATAAAAGAAATACAGTACCGAATGTGGGTACTGTATTTTTTAGTTTTTAAGATTTAAAATCGTAGTCTTTTACCACTTCGATGCTATCTATTGTAATAGCAGTAGTTGGTTTGTCTTTCTCATCTTTTTCGGCTTTAGCAATCTTGTCTACAATATCCATACCGTCAATCACTTGGCCAAAGACTGGGTGTTTACCATCTAGACTAGGATTTCCCCCTTCTTTATAGGCTTCGATGATTTTCTTTGGATACTTACTTGTAGGGAGTTTAGCAGAGGTATCTGTAGAGTTTTGGTTGATGAAGAACTGGCTGCCATTGGTGTTTGGTTGACCAGTATTAGCCATAGAAAGAGCACCACGGATGTTATAGAGATAAGGAGTGATCTCGTTTTTGAATCCAGTTCCCTTGTCTTTTGTCTTATCCTTGTCATGCCAGATAGACTGACCACCTGTACCGTCCCCTTTTGGATCTCCAGTTTGAACCATGAAGCCATCGATGACACGGTGGAAGGTAATGCCGTTATAGTAGCCTTCTTTGGCATGAGTGAGGAAGTTTTCAACCGCTAGAGGAGCGAGTTTAGGGAAGAGTTTGATACGGATATCTCCTTGACTTGTGTGGAGAATCACTTCAGCCTCATCTTCAGCAACTTCCTTAGACAGTTGAGGGAAATTGGCATTCTCATTTGTTAAAGCATCGTTTAAATCCTTGGCAGATTGAGCAGCTGCTTTAGAGCTTTCTTCAGCAGCAAGACTTGAATCCACATAATCATCACCACGCAGGCTACGTTGGATGCTGCTACATCCAGCTAGGACTACAGTAGATAGTAAAAGAAGGGTTGCTAGTTTTTTCATTCTGATCCTCTCAAAAATTCATTTCTACCATTGTACCCTAAAAGGAAGTGGATTTCAAATATCAATAGAGATTATTCTGCTAACACATATAACTTTATAGCTTGACTTACTCCATTTTGTTCATTAGAATCTGTTACTGCATTTGCACAGGATTTGACATCTGTTGGTGCATTTCCCATTGCAATACCAAGGCCTGCGGTTTCAATCATGGGAACATCATTATAATTGTCACCCAAGGCCATAATCTCTTTTGGGGGAATTTGATAGTAGTTAGCCAATTCTAACAGAGCCTGTTTTTTAGATACTTGATTATGTGTAACTTCAAGATAGTTATCCTTGGAGAGATAAAAATCCGTTTGAGGGAAATCCATAATGGATAAGGTGTTTTGCAGTTTTTGTATAGTGTCTGCTTTATCAATTAATAATAGTTTATGAACAAGAGTTTGTTCCTCTTTTATAAAATCTGTTATAGATGTAACTTTTGGACTTTCTCCAGTAATATCGGCTTCGATTTGTACCCATTTATCTAAAGTATTAACAAACCAATCTTGTCCAGAATAAACATTGATAGAAACTGTCGGAAATTCTCTTTTTAAAAAATCATGAAGAAATACCAATTCATTTTTATCAATAGAATGCTGACTTAGAACCTCATCCCCCTTACTGATTAGGGCACCGTTATAACATGCGATTGGGAAGTTACTAATACCTAGTTCTTTAGAGATTGGAGCAATACCGAGAGGAGAGCGAGCAGAAGCTAAGACAAAAGGGATTTCTTTTTGTTTTAAAATTGGCATCAGTTCTGGCAAATAAGAGTCTATCTGGTGATTTTTGTCTAAAATTGTTCCGTCAATATCGCTTATAATCAATTTAATATTTGTCATAGTTAACCTCTTTTAAAATAGAATAGTTGTTTTACCATCTAAAGATTTCTGAATTTCTATATCGGGTTCTTTGTCTGTAATCCAATAATCAAAATCAGCTAGTTCAGAAAGAATAAAGTGAGAGTGTTTGCTTATTTTACTGGTTTCAGCCAGTAAGACACGAGTTTTGCTTGTTTTAAATGCTCTCTTTTTCATTAGAACATCTTCTTGGTCTTCAAAACTAACTTGACCATCTGAAAGACTTGCAGCTCCAAAAAAAGCTAAATCAAACTTAATAGAGTTTAAAATGTCTGATTCTTCTAATGAGTAATAGAAACGATTCTCTTTATGAAATCGTCCACCTAGAATGTGAAAATCGACATTTTCTTTCCCTCCTAGAATAAGCGCATTATCTAATGAATGGCTGAAAATAGTAACTTTTTTATCTGTTATTTTTGCTAACTCAAGTACAGTTGTTGAAACATCATAGAAAATTAATTGTGATTCAGAAATAAGTTGGGTAGCTAAATGAGCAATTTTCTCTTTTTCTTTGGAAGACTGTTCTGCTCGACCTTGAAAACCAAGAATCCTTTGCTTTTGAATTGGCAATAAACCTCCATGAGTTCTTTTTGCTCGTTTCTCTTTTGCGAGAATAGAAAAATCTCTGCGGATGGTATCTTTGGATACTTGGAAATAGTCAACCATTTCTTTTGCTGATAGACTCCCTCTATCCTCTAAAAGTTTAATGATTTCTTCTAATCGTTGTTCTTGGTACATATGAATTCCCCCTTTCAATACTAATATATCTCTTTTGTAAGTGATTGTCAACAATTGTAATTCTTTATAAGTGTTTTAAATGATTTACAAAAAAATCAACCTAACTTGGTTGATTAAAGATTTTTCTTTGGATGACGGTCGATAATTTCCTGGTACTGTTCCAGTATCTGCTCCCCCTTTAGAGTCAATTTGTAGCCACGAATTGCAAAGTGACTTGCTAATTCTTCTTCTGAAAAGTTGTCATGAAGGGCTTGGTCCAGATCGGCAGCCTTCATCTTAGATAATCCTGTAATTCCCTTGCTTTTCAAAATATTCTTTTTCATTGTAGCATTCAGATGGTCAAGTGAATCAAAAGCAGTTTCAATGACAGTATAACCTTTTTCTACCAGAGTTTTTAGGTGTTTAGGGGCATCAATGCCATAAGTGTACTCAAAGTATTTAGGAAACCATGTTTCGTTTGGGAACAGGCTTGGGATTTAGAAGCCAAGCATCCAAATCTCGTTCAGGCGATATGGGTTTGACTTGATGGTCTTTATAAAATGTTTCTAAAATAGTATTCACGGATAGCCTCTTTCAAACATTTATTTCCTACTTCTAACAAATTTCTAAATGGTTTAAAAATTTTATAGTCTGTCAAGTTTTTTTCTTGACACCTGTCAGAAATCTGATATAATAGAACATGTGCTAAATAGCTCAGCTATTTCACCGAAATAAAAAATAAGAAAAGAGACTTTAAAAATGGCAGTTAAAATCCGTTTGACTCGTATGGGTTCTAAGAAAAAACCTTTCTACCGTATCAACGTAGCAGATTCACGTTCACCACGTGACGGACGTTTCATCGAAACAGTTGGAACTTACAACCCACTTGTTGCTGAAAATCAAGTAACTTTGAAAGAAGACCGCGTTCTTGCATGGTTGGCTGATGGAGCTCAACCTTCAGATACAGTTCGCAACATCCTTTCAAAAGAAGGTGTATTGAAGAAATTCCACGATTCTAAATTCTCAAAATAAGTTTAAAGTAGGTTGACAGATGGATACGATTGAAAATCTCATTATTGCGATTGTGAAACCCTTGATTTCACAACCAGATGCCTTAACTATCAAGATTGAAGATACACCAGAATTTTTGGAATATCATTTGGATCTTGATCAAAGTGATGTGGGTCGTGTAATCGGTCGTAAGGGTCGCACTATTTCTGCGATAAGAACGATTGTCTACTCTGTCCCAACTGAAGACAAAAAAGTAAGAATCGTTATTGACGAAAAATAAGAAGGGCGGGACGAATGTCTCGCTTTTTTTGCAAGGAGCAGGATATGAAGGATTTAACGTTTAGACAATTACAAGACTATCTACTGGAAAATTATCAGCAGTCTCGGACTGAGGAAGGTCTTTTTATCAAGCTAGTGGAGGAAGTTGGAGAAGTAGCTGAAGTTTTGAATGGTCGCTCTGGTCGAAAAGAGGGAGTTCAAGATTCGAACGAGGAACTTGCTAAAGAACTGGCTGATATTATTCACTACACCGTCGCGATTGCAGCCATCAACCATATTGACCTAACTAAAACCATCTTTGAGAAAGACAAAACCGCAGCCATTAAGTACCAACATGAACTTGATTTGGAAGGTTTTTTGAAGGGATACAAGAGTTGATGTCCTCTTCCTCCAACTTGTGAAAATCCCTGGAACGTGATAAAATAAAGGATAGAAATAGACTACAGGAGACAAGATGAACTACTTTAATGTTGGGAAAATCGTCAATACGCAGGGGTTACAGGGTGAGATGCGAGTCTTGTCTGTGACGGATTTTGCAGAAGAACGCTTTAAAAAAGGGGCTGAGCTGGCCTTGTTTGATGAAAAAGATCAGTTTGTTCAAACAGTAACTATTGCTAGCCACCGTAAACAGAAGAACTTTGACATCATTAAATTCAAAGATATGTACCATATCAACGCTATCGAAAAGTACAAAGGATACAGTCTCAAGGTCGCTGAGGAAGATTTGAATGACCTAGACGATGGTGAGTTCTACTATCACGAGATTATCGGTTTGGAAGTCTATGAGGGTGATAACTTGATTGGAACCATCAAGGAAATCCTGCAACCAGGGGCTAACGATGTCTGGGTGGTCAAGCGAAAAGGCAAACGTGATTTGCTTTTACCATATATACCACCAGTGGTTCTCAATGTTGATATTCCGAATAACCGCGTCGATGTGGAAATCTTAGAAGGGTTAGACGATGAAGATTGATATTTTAACCCTCTTTCCAGAGATGTTTTCTCCGCTAGAGCACTCAATCGTTGGAAAGGCTCGTGAAAAAGGGATCTTGGATATCCAGTATCATAATTTTCGAGAATATGCTGAAAAGGCCCGCCATGTAGACGACGAGCCATACGGAGGTGGACAGGGGATGTTGCTTCGAGCCCAACCCATTTTCGATGCTTTTGATGCCATCGAAAAGAAAAATCCACGCGTCATTCTCCTCGATCCAGCTGGAAAGCAGTTTGATCAGGCTTATGCTGAGGATTTGGCTCAGGAAGAAGAACTGATCTTCATTTGCGGTCACTATGAGGGTTATGATGAGCGCATCAAGACACTGGTGACGGATGAGATTTCCCTAGGAGATTATGTCCTTACTGGTGGAGAATTGGCGGCCATGACCATGATTGATGCTACAGTTCGCCTGATTCCAGAAGTGATTGGCAAGGAATCTAGCCACCAAGATGATAGTTTTTCTTCTGGTCTTCTCGAATATCCTCAGTACACACGTCCCTATGATTATCGAGGTATGGTCGTGCCAGATGTACTGATGAGTGGTCACCATGAAAAAATTCGTCAGTGGCGATTGTATGAAAGTTTAAAGAAAACCTACGAGCGCAGACCGGATTTGTTAGAACATTATCAACTGACAGCAGAAGAAGAAAAAATGCTGGCAGAAATCAAAGAAAACAAAGAATAAAGGAGAAACCTATGCAAGTAATCAAACGTGATGGAGAAATTGCTGAATTTAATCCAGATAAGATTTACCAAGCCATCTTAAAGGCGGCCCAGACTGTCTATGTATTGACAGATGATTTGCGTCAAAACCTTGCACAAGTCACTAAGAAAGTGGTTTTGGACTTGGAGGAAGCCAAGGTAGAACGTGCCACTATCAGCATGATTCAGTCTATGGTTGAACATCGTTTATTGGGTGCAGGTTACATTACCATTGCAGAACACTACATTTCCTATCGTTTACAACGTGACTTGGAAAGAAGTGGTTATGGAGATCATATCGCCGTTCATTTACATTTTGAACAAGTTCGCTAAGAAAAAAGAGTGGGATGAAGCAACTACATCTCACTCTTTCTTAAATCTATTTTTTTGGGCTGTTTGGACGGTTGAAGGGACAAATCGCAGGCGTTGAATATCGCTTATACGGATAATACGGGTTACATTTTTGGCAAAATTTTTCACGATAATTTGCTGGCGTTGCTGATCGTATTTGATGATGTCACCTGTAAAGCTTGTCTCAGACAAGATAAGGTGAACAGCAGTTTGTTTCTGGATAGCCTCTTCAATAGTGGCTGTAAGGGAGTTGGTTTCAGTCTGGTCAGATTGGTCATGTCCATTTAAAAAGTCATGGATTTTATCTAGAACTTGCTGGAATTTAAGTTTCATATTGGCCCCCCTTCTTTTATATCAATATTATATAAAATTTTCCTAAAATCTACAAGATTTTACGAATAAACTAATGAAAGCTAAAAAAGGAGAAGAAAATGGCAGAATTTACATTTGAAATCGAAGAGCACTTGTTGACTCTTTCTGAAAACGAAAAAGGTTGGACCAAGGAAATCAACCGTGTGAGCTTTAATGGTGCCCCTGCAAAGTTTGATATTCGTGCTTGGAGCCCAGACCATACTAAAATGGGCAAGGGAATTACCCTCTCAAATGAAGAATTTCAAACAATGGTGGATGCCTTTAAAGGAAACTAAGTTTTCAAAATGAAAGAAAAGGATATTGAGTCATGACAACTCGATATCCTTTTTTAGTGAGCAAAGTAAGCCTGATTTTTAAGGCGTTGAAGTAATGGACGGCTAATAATACTAATAGCAAGAAGTTTACCAAGGTCTGGAATGATAAAGGGAAGAACCCCCACCACAAGAGCTTTTTCAAATGCCATTCCAGCTAGGAAATGCAAGCTTAGAATCCCACCGACAAAGACAAGGGCATCACCCAAGAGGTTTGCAAGAAAAATCTTGACAACTCCACTCTTGCTGTTAGTTAGAGAAGAGGTAAGTCCAGAGTAGACAAGATAAAACCAAAGATAACCTGCAGTAGGACCAACCAACGCCTGCAATCCAGCTCCCCCTCCTGCAAAGACAGGAAGACCGATAGCACCTAGAAGAAGATAGAGTCCAACAGAAAGCACAGCCTCTCTTGGTCTAAAGACAGTAGCAATCAAGCCGATTGCAAAGTTTTGCAGAGTGAAGGGAACAGGTCCAATTGGAAGACTGATTTGTGCCAATACAGCAATGAGAGCAGCCCCAATAGCAGGGATGGCATAAATGTGAGCTTTTTTCAAAATAGTTAACCTCTTTTCTAATGTATAGTAACAATTATACTCGTAAGAACATTATTGTCAACCTATTTTTAAAAACAAGGTAACAAACACTGTAACAGCCGATTTCCTGACTGAGTAAGTTGTTTTCATCATTTCGTAAATCATCAAAAAAGAAGCAGACACAGTTGTATCAGCTTCTTTTGTTTCGATTAACGCATGGTTACAAATTCTTCAGATGCAGTTGGGTGAATCGCTACGGTTGCATCAAAGTCAGCCTTGGTCGCTCCCATTTTGATAGCAACAGCAAATCCTTGAATCATTTCATCAACACCGTAGCCAATTCCATGAAGTCCGACAACTTTTTCTTCTGAACCAGCTGTGATCAATTTGAAACGTGTTTCTTGACGGTTGCAAGTACAAGCAGAGTACATAGAAGTAAAGCTTGATTTGTAAACCTTGATTTGGTCTTGACCGTATTCTTTAATAGCTTGCTCTTCTGTCAGCCCAACAGTTCCGATAGCAGGGTGTGAAAAGACAACAGTTGGAATGGTTGAGTAGTCCATTTTAGCAGTAGTTTTTCCGTTAAAGAGGCGTTCAGATAGGGTACGTCCAGCCTTGATAGCAACTGGAGTCAGTTCTTTTTCACCCGTTACATCACCTAGAGCATAGATTCCCTCAACAACAGTATTTTGGTATTCATCCACTTGGATAAAGCCACGTTCGTTCAGAGTAACGCCAGCTTTTTCAAGTTGCAAGCCCTTAACGTTTGGACGGCGACCTGTAGCCCAGATAACTTGGCTAGCTGTGTGACTAGTACCATCCTCGAAATGAATGGTAATGCCTTCAGCAGTTTTTTCTAACTTGGCAGGGACTTTGTGAGTATGAAGTGGTAAGTTTGTTCTTTCCATTTCCTTGACTAAACCTTCAACGATGTAAGAATCAAAACCACGTAAAGGACGATCACGGCGAACAAAGAGGTCTGTCTTGACACCAAAAGTGTGGAGAACACCAGCTAATTCAACAGCGATATAGCCGGCACCTAGAATAGCAACTGACTCTGGCAATTCTTCCCAAGCAAATACATCATCAGAAGAGCCACCTAGTTCAGCACCAGGAATATTAGGAATACTTGGATGGGCACCAGTAGCAATCACAATATGTTTAGCACGAATGAGTTCACCATTTACGCTGACAGTATGAGAATCTACAAATTCAGCATGACCTTCAATCAAGTCTACACCGTTGCGTTTAAAACTGCCATCATAAGAAGAACGAGCGCGATCAATGTAGGCTTCACGATTGCGACGTAGGGTTGCAAAGTCAAAGTTAAGATCAGTAGTTTTAAAACCGTAGTCCTCTCCAAATTGATGGAAAGTTTCAGCGATTTGCGCTCCGTACCACATGATTTTCTTAGGAACACAACCGACGTTGACACAGGTTCCGCCTAGTTTCTTTTCCTCAATAACGGCCGCTTTGGCTCCATGTTCACCAGCACGGTTCATGGTAGCAATTCCTCCGCTACCTCCACCAATAGCAATGATATCATATTCTCTCATTGAAAACTCCTTTGTACTCTTTTAAATAGTAGAGTGTCATTTTTTGATAGTCATATTCTATCTTTTTTTTGATGTGATTGCAAAAATCTGCTACGTTCAAAAAAATTAAAGAAAAGGCTTGCAAAAAAGAAAAATAAAGTGTATTATATAACTAGTACAATGATTGTAAAATAAATTCCGAACAATAAGTGAATCCTGAAATGTCATTATTTCGTTCTGAAATGTTATTGTTTCAAATTGATAATTTTTGTATAATATTGTTAAGAACTTTAAATCAAAAAGGAGTTTCATTATGAAAAAGAATGGTAAAGCTAAAAAGTGGCAATTGTATGCAGCAGTTGGTGCTGCGAGTGTAGTTGTATTGGGTGCTGGGGGCATTTTGCTCTTTAGACAACCTTCTCAGACCGCTGTAAAAGATGAGCCTACTCATCTGGTTGTTGCTAAGGAAGGAAGCGTGGCATCCTCTGTTTTATTGTCAGGGACAGTAACAGCAAAAAATGAACAATATGTTTATTTTGATGCTAGTAAGGGAGATTTAGATGAAATCCTTGTTTCTGTGGGTGATAAGGTCAGCGAAGGGCAGGCTTTAGTCAAGTATAGTAGTTCTGAAGCCCAGGCGGCCTATGATTCAGCTAGTCGAGCAGTAGCTAAGGCAGATCGTCATATCAACGAACTCAATCAAGCACGAAATGAAGCCGCTTCAGCTCCGGCTCCACAGTTACCAGCGCCAGCAGGAGGAGAAGATGCAACGGTGCAAAGCCCAACTCCAGTGGCTGGAAATTCTGTTGCTTCTATTGATGCACAACTGGGTGATGCTCGTGATGCCCGTGAAGATGCAGCGGCACAATTAAGCAAGGCTCAAAGTCAGTTGGATGCAACGACTATTCTCAGTACCCTAGAGGGAACTGTGGTCGAAGTCAACCGCAATGTTTCTAAATCTCCAACTGGCGCTAGCCAGGTGATGGTTCATATTGTCAGCAATGAAAACTTGCAAGTTAAGGGTGAACTATCTGAATATAACCTTGCCAACCTATCTGTCGGACAAGAAGTAACCTTTACTTCTAAAGTTTACCAAGATAAGAGCTGGACTGGTAAGATTAGCTATATCTCTGACTACCCAAAAAACAATGGCGAAGCAGCAAGTGCAGCGGCTGCCGCAGCAGCTGGTAATTCTGGCTCTAAATATCCATATACCATTGATGTTACAAGTGAAATTGGTGATTTGAAACAAGGATTTTCAGTAAGCGTTGAGGTCAAGAATAAGAGTAAAGCCATTTTGGTTCCTCTAACAAGTGTTGTGACTGAAAATGATAAGAACTATGTCTGGGTGCTTGACGAGCAGAAAAAGGCCAAGAAAGTGGAAGTTGGTTTGGGCAATGCTGATGCAGACAACCAAGAAATCACTTCAGGTCTGACAAATGGAGTCAAGGTCATCAGTAACCCAACGTCTTCTCTAGAGGAAGGAAAAGAGGTGAAGGCTGATGAAGCAACTAATTAGTCTAAAAAACATTTGCAGAAGCTACCGTAACGGTGACCAAGAACTGCAGGTTCTCAAAAATATCAACCTAGAAGTGAATGAGGGTGAATTTGTTGCTATCATGGGACCATCTGGTTCTGGTAAGTCTACTCTCATGAATACGATTGGCATGTTGGATACACCAAGCAGTGGCGAATATTATCTTGAAGGTCAAGAAGTAGCTGGACTGGGTGAAAAACAACTAGCCAAGGTCCGTAACCAACAAATTGGATTTGTCTTTCAGCAGTTCTTTCTTCTATCCAAACTCAATGCTCTGCAAAACGTAGAATTGCCCTTGATTTACGCAGGAGTTTCATCTTCAAAACGTCGCAAGTTAGCCGAGGAATATTTAGATAAGGTTGAATTGACTGAACGTAGTCACCATTTGCCTTCAGAATTATCTGGTGGTCAAAAGCAACGTGTAGCTATTGCGCGTGCCTTGGTAAACAATCCTTCTATTATCCTAGCGGACGAACCGACAGGTGCCTTGGATACCAAAACAGGGAATCAAATTATGCAACTATTGGTTGACTTGAACAAAGAAGGAAAAACCATTATCATGGTAACGCATGAGCCTGAAATCGCTGCTTATGCCAAACGCCAGATTGTCATTCGAGATGGAGTCATTTCGTCTGATAGTGCTCAGTTAGAAAAGGAGGAAAACTAAGATGCAGAATCTGAAATTTGCCTTTTCATCTATCATGGCTCACAAGATGCGTTCTTTGCTTACCATGATTGGGATTATTATCGGTGTTTCATCAGTTGTTGTGATTATGGCTCTGGGTGATTCCATGTCTCGATATCTCAATAAAAACATGACCAGATCTCAGAAAAATATCAGTGTCTTTTTCTCTTCTAAAAAAAGCAAAGATGGGTCTTTTACTCAGAAACAATCAGCTTTTACGGTTTCTGGAAAAGAAGAGGAAGTTCATGTTGAACCACCAAAACCGCAAGAATCTTGGGTCAAGGAAGCTGCTAAGCTCAAGGGAGTGGATAATTACTATGTAACCAACTCAACGAACGCCATCTTGACTTATAAAGATAAAAAGGTTGAAAATGCCAATTTGACAGGTGGTAACAGAACGTATATGGAGGCTGTTAACAATGAAATTCTTGCAGGTCGTAGTCTGAGAGAGCAAGATTTCAAAGAGTTTGCAAGTGTTATTTTGCTTGATGAAGAATTATCCATTAGTCTATTTGGATCTCCTCAAGAAGCTATTAACAAGGTTGTAGAAGTCAATGGTTTTAGTTATAGAGTCATTGGTGTTTATACTAGTCAAGAATCTAAAAATTCAAAAATATATGGTTTTGGTGGCTTGCCCATTACCACAAATATCTCCCTTGCTGCGAATTTTAATGTAGATGAAATAGCTAATATTGTCTTTCGAGTGAATGACACAAGTTTGACTCAAACTCTGGGGCCAGAATTAGCACGAAAAATGACAGAGCTTGCTGGCTTGCAACAGGGAGAATATCAAGTAGCAGATGAGTCAGCTGCATTTGCAGAAGTTCAACAATCGTTTAGTTTTATGACGACGATTATTAGTGCCATTGCAGGGATTTCTCTCTTTGTTGGAGGAACTGGCGTTATGAACATTATGCTGGTTTCGGTGACGGAGCGTACTCGTGAGATTGGTCTCCGTAAGGCTTTGGGTGCAACGCGTGCCAATATTTTAATTCAGTTTTTGATTGAATCCATGATTTTGACCTTGTTAGGTGGCTTGATTGGATTGACAATTGCAAGTGGTTTAACTGCCTTAGCAGGTTTGCTATTGCAAGGTTTGATTGCGGGTATAGAAGTTGGAGTATCAATCCCAGTTGCCCTATTTAGTCTTGCGGTTTCGGCTAGCGTGGGTATAGTTTTTGGGGTCTTGCCAGCCAATAAGGCATCGAAACTTGATCCAATCGAAGCCCTTCGCTATGAATAAGATCAACAAGATGGACACTCGTCTATCTTGTTTTTGTATGGATTTCCCTATCGAAAATCATTAAAAATGTGATATAATGAAGTGTTAGAAAAACAGGTTTCATTTGCCTGGAAAGGAAAAATTATGTCTGAAAAGAATTTTTATATTACAACGCCGATTTACTATCCATCTGGTAAACTTCATATCGGTTCTGCCTACACAACCATCGCCTGTGATGTCCTAGCTCGCTACAAACGCCTCATGGGCTACGATGTCTTTTATCTGACAGGTCTTGATGAGCATGGTCAGAAAATCCAGCAAAAAGCTGAAGAAGCTGGTATCACACCTCAATCCTACGTTGATGGTATGGCTGTTGGAGTCAAAGAACTCTGGCAATTACTAGATATCTCTTATGATAAATTTATCCGCACAACGGATGATTACCATGAAAAGGTAGTGGCGCAGGTCTTTGAACGCTTGCTGGCTCAAGATGACATCTACCTAGGTGAATACTCTGGCTGGTATTCAGTCTCAGATGAGGAATTTTTTACAGAAAGTCAACTTGCAGAAGTTTTCCGTGACGAAGCTGGAAATGTGACTGGAGGTATCGCTCCATCAGGTCATGAGGTTGAATGGGTATCTGAAGAATCATACTTCCTCCGCCTCAGCAAATACCAAGATCGTTTGGTCGAATTTTTTAAATCCCATCCTGAATTTATCACTCCTGATGGTCGTCTTAATGAAATGCTCCGCAACTTCATCGAACCAGGTTTGGAAGACTTGGCTGTTTCTCGTACAACCTTTACATGGGGTGTTCCAGTACCATCTAATCCAAAACACGTTGTCTATGTTTGGATTGATGCCCTTCTTAACTATGCGACAGCTCTTGGCTATGGTCAAGACGAACATGGTAACTTTGACAAGTTCTGGAATGGAACTGTCTTCCATATGGTAGGAAAAGACATTCTTCGTTTCCACTCAATCTACTGGCCAATCCTTCTGATGATGTTGGATATCAAATTACCAGATCGTTTGATTGCCCATGGTTGGTTTGTCATGAAAGACGGCAAGATGTCTAAGTCTAAAGGAAATGTTGTTTACCCTGAAATGTTGGTAGAGCGTTATGGGCTTGATCCGCTTCGTTACTACCTCATGCGTAGCCTTCCAGTTGGTTCAGACGGAACCTTCACTCCTGAAGACTATGTTGGCCGTATTAACTATGAATTGGCCAACGACCTTGGAAACCTCCTCAACCGTACGGTTTCTATGATTAACAAGTACTTTGATGGGCAAATTCCTGCCTATGTAGAAGGTGTAACAGAGTTTGACCATGCTCTTGCTCAAGTAGCTGCTGAATCAATCGCTGACTACCATACACACATGGAAGCAGTTGATTACCCACGTGCACTTGAAGCGGTCTGGACGCTTATCTCTCGTACTAATAAATACATCGACGAGACAGCTCCATGGGTCTTGGCTAAGGATGAAGCGCATCGTGACCAATTGGCAAGTGTTATGAGCCACTTGGCAGCCAGCCTTCGTGTTGTAGCTCACTTGATTGAGCCGTTTATGATGGAAACCAGTCGTGCAGTCTTGACTCAACTTGGCTTGGAAGAAGTAGCGAGCCTTGAAAACTTGAGCTTGGCTGACTTCCCAGCAGATGTGACTGTAGTTGCCAAAGGAACTCCAATTTTCCCACGTCTGGATATGGAAGAAGAAATCGCCTATATCAAGGAACAAATGGAAGGCAACAAACCAGCAGTCGAAAAAGAATGGAATCCAGACGAAGTCGAACTCAAACTAAACAAGGAAGAAATTAAGTTTGAAGACTTTGACAAGGTTGAAATTCGTGTTGCAGAAGTCAAAGAAGTTTCCAAAGTAGAAGGTTCTGATAAGTTGCTTCAATTCCGCCTAGATGCAGGTGATGGTGAAGACCGTCAAATCCTTTCAGGAATTGCGAAGTACTATCCAAATGAACAAGAATTGGTTGGCAAGAAAGTCCAAATCGTTGCCAACCTCAAACCGCGTAAGATGATGAAGAAATATGTCAGCCAAGGGATGATTCTCTCAGCTGAACATGATGGAAAATTAACCCTTCTTACAGTTGATCCAGCTGTACCAAACGGAAGTGTGATTGGGTAAAAATAGACAGGACTAGTTCAGGCTAGTTCTGTTTTTTTATTTGACTATTATGCTTTACAAACTAGTGTAGGAGTAGTATACTATAGGTAAAGTTGCTAGTATGTATTACAAAATAGATTGGAAAGGAGAAGGGATGAAAGAAACTCAGCTGTTAAAAGGTGTTCTTGAAGGTTGTGTCTTGGATATGATTGGTCAAAAAGAGCGATATGGTTATGAGTTGGTTCAGACTCTGAGAGAGGCTGGATTTGATACTATCGTTCCAGGAACTATTTATCCTTTGTTGCAAAAGTTAGAAAAAAATCAATGGATAAGAGGCGACATGCGTCCGTCGCCAGATGGTCCAGATCGGAAGTATTTTTCGTTAACCAAAGAAGGAGAAGAGCGTGTCTCGGTCTTTTGGCAACAATGGGATGATTTGAGTCAAAAAGTAGAAGGGATTAAGAATGGGGGTTAAACCATGAAGAAAATGAAGTATTATGAAGAAACAAACGCTTTGTTGCATGAGTTTTCTGAGAACAATCAGCAGTATTTTGAGGAGCTGTGGGAAAGTTTTAATCTTGCTGGATTTCTCTATGATGAAGACTACCTCAGAGAGCAGATCTATTTGATGATGCTAGATTTCTCAGAAGCAGAACGAGATGGTATGAGTGCAGAGGATTATCTAGGTAAGAATCCTAAAAAAATAATGAAAGAGATTCTCAAGGAAGCACCACGCAGTTCTATCAAGGAGTCACTGTTGACGCCAATCCTTGTCCTAGCGGTATTACGTTATTATCAACTATTAAGCGATTTTTCGAAAGGCTCTCTCTTAACAGTTAATTTGCTCACGTTTTTAGGGCAACTGATTCTTTTTCTGATTGGATTTGGACTTGTGGCCACAATCTTACGTTGGGGGCTAGTCCAAGATTCTCCTAAGAAGAAAATTGGCACTTATATTGTCGTTGGAATTCTTGTTCTGCTAGTCGTTCTAGGATATGTAGGAATAGGAAGTTTCATACAAGAAGGAGTCTTAAATCTTCCGGCTCCCTGGGATAGTTTATCTGTCTTTACGATTTCCCTAGTCATCAGTATTTGGAATTGGAAAGAATCGGTTTTTCGTCCCTTTAACAGTATGATTGTTGCCCACCTTATTGTAGGTTCTCTGCTCCGTTACTATGAGTGGATGGGTATTTCAAATACTTTCCTCACAAAAATCATTCCTTTAGCTGTCCTCTTTATTGGTATCTTTCTCTTTTTCCGTGGGTTTAAGAAGATAGTATGAAGTGAAATATAGTCAAAAAGCCGTTGCAAAGCGGTTTTTTGTTATAATTAAATGAAGAATGTAGAATTAAAGGAGAATAACATGACATTTGAAGAAATCCTGCCTGGGTTAAAGGCTAAGAAAAAATATGTACGTACTGGTTGGGGAGGGGCGGAAAACTATGTCCAACTTTTTGACACCATTGAACAAAACGGGATTGCACTTGAAGTGACGCCCTATTTCCTAATCAACGTGTCTGGGGAGGGAGAAGGTTTTTCTATGTGGAGCCCAACACCTTGTGATGTTTTGGCAACAGATTGGGTAGAAGTGCATGACTAGACGTGTACTCATTACAGGGGTGAGCTCAGGTATCGGATTAGCTCAAGCTTGCCTCTTTTTAGAGAATGGCTATCAAGTTTATGGAATTGACCAAGGTGAAAATCCACTTTTACAGGGTGATTTCCACTTTTTACAGAGAGATTTGACCTTGGACTTGGAGACTATTTTTGACTGGTGTCCTCAGGTTGATGTTTTGTGCAATACTGCTGGAGTTTTGGATGATTACAAACCACTTTTGGAACAAACGGCGCAGGAAATTCAAGAGATTTTTGAAATCAACTATGTGACTCCTGTTGAGTTGACTCGTTATTATTTGACACAAATGCTGGAGAATAAAAAAGGAATTATTATCAATATGTGCTCCATAGCTTCGAGCCTAGCTGGTGGCGGTGGACACGCCTATACTTCTTCGAAGCACGCCTTGGCTGGATTTACCAAGCAGTTGGCTTTAGACTATGCAGAAGCTGGGATTCAGGTCTTTGGAATTGCTCCGGGTGCCGTCAAGACGGGTATGACTGCTGCGGACTTTGAGCCAGGTGGCTTAGCGGACTGGGTGGCTAGTGAAACGCCAATCAAACGCTGGATCGAGCCAGAGGAAGTAGCAGAGATCAGCCTTTTCTTAGCAAGTGGGAAAGCGAGCGCCATGCAAGGACAAATATTGACTATTGATGGTGGCTGGTCTTTGAAGTAGGAGTAGTTGGATGGAAATCAAAAATCACTTTGGAGTCTACGGTGTTTGCTATAAACATGGTTACCTTCTTTGTATTCAAAAAACAGCAGGTCTCTACAAAAATAGGTTAGACCTTCCCGGTGGTAGTCAGCAACTTGGTGAAGGACTGACGGAAACGCTGATTAGAGAAGTTATGGAAGAGACAGGATTTACTGTTAGAAGCTACTCCAATCCTCGAATCTACGATGTTTTCGTCAGGGAAGAGTTAACAAATTTTATGGTTCATCATATCATGGCATTGTATGATGTTGAAATGAATGAGGAGGCACCTCAAGTTACTATTTCTGAAGCTATCTATGATGGTGTTAATGATTCACTGGGATATGTTTGGATGGATATTCAAAAAATCACAGAAGAAAATGCATCGCCATTAGTCTTGAAGGTTAAGTCTGAATTATTAGGATTTCCAGAACTGGACAAGACCTTGTATATGAATTGGAAGGTGAATGATGAGAAACCAACTAGCTCTGAGTGGCGAAAAAATTCTTGAAAAAATTTATCCTCAGTTATTGCACCACATAGGTATGATTCGTGGGGAATATTTGTTGAGAGAGCTCAATCAAAACATCCTATTACCAAGTTGTCAGCAATTTGTAAAAGATTATCTAGATACTATCTGCTCCTTGTACTCAGATGAAGAAGTCTGGTATCGTTTTTCTGAATTAACGAATACAGAAGCCAATTGTTTAGATGGAACAAAACAGCATTTTGACGAACGTCATCCTTTGTTTGGTTATAGAGGGACTAGGCGTTTACTAGCGTGTCTGGATGAATTTCAGGCTGAGGCAAATGTCGTTACAGAAGTTTATCAAACCAATCCCAATCTGTCTGTTATTTTTCCTTTTGTGAATGATGCTGTGCAGTTAGAGCAAACTATTACAGTATTACATCAGCATGGTTTTACTGGAAAAATTGGCACGATGATTGAATTACCGTCAGCATATTTTGACTTGGACAGAATAATGGAAACGGGCATTTCAAAGATTGTAGTTGGAATGAATGATTTGACTTCCTTTGTTTTTGCGACTGTGAGAAATAGTCAATGGCATGATATGGAAAGTCCAATAATGTTAGATATGCTGAGACAGATGCAGGATAAAGCAAGGACGAAAAAGATAGACTTTGCTGTGGCAGGTTATCTGAATACTTCGTTCATACAAAAAATGAATCTGATTGGTATCAAGTGCATTATCCACTATAGTTCTATTCCAGAGATTTTTGATTTAGAGATTGACCATCCAGACCACCTCAAACGTGTAAAAGAAGTAAGTAAAAAATTACAAAGGAGCAACCCATGACACCTCAAGAAATGTGGAATGCCTACAAGCAAATCAATCCTTCTATCGGAGATGAGATAGATGCCTGGGCTTTTGGAGTGGAAGCAGATCACTTGGCAGACTTGGTTCTAAGAGGCGAAAAGACTGCAACCGCCTCAGCCTATGACCTCTACGCACTAGAAGACGAACCTCTTCCACAAAAAGGGACCTTCGATGTCATTTTAGATAGTCAAAATCAGGCTGTCTGCATTGTCGAAATTACCAAGGTTTCCGTTCAGCCTTTCAATCAAGTTTCTGCGGACCATGCCTTTAAGGAAGGTGAAGGAGACAAATCTTTAGCCTATTGGCGCCAGGTTCATGAAGACTGTTTCACCGAGTGGATGAGGGAGGCAGGACTGACTTTTACGCCTAATAGCAAGGTTGTTTTAGAAGAATTTCGCAAGGTCTACCCTCTGTAGACAGATAATAGAAGGAAGAAAGTTTTGGAAATCGCCGTCCAATCCTTTTTTCTTAGGCAAAACATGATATAATAAGTTTGTTTGAAGAAGAGCTCTAGCTCTTAAACTTAGATAGGAGAAAATTATGCAAGCAGTTGAACATTTTATTAAGCAATTTGTTCCTGAACATTATGATTTATTTTTAGACTTGAGTCGTGAGGCCAAGACGTTTTCTGGGAAGGTGACCATTACTGGTCAAGCACAGAGTGACCGTATTTCCCTTCATCAAAAAGACTTGGAAATCGCTTCTGTAGAAGTTGCAGGTCAAGCTCGTCCATTTACAGTTGACCATGAAAATGAAGCCCTTCATATCGAATTGGCTGAGGTTGGTCAAGTTGAAGTGGTTCTTACCTTTTCTGGTAAAATCACAGACAACATGACAGGGATTTATCCTTCTTATTACACAGTTGATGGTGTCAAGAAGGAAGTCTTGTCTACTCAGTTCGAGAGCCATTTTGCGCGCGAAGCCTTCCCGTGTGTGGATGAGCCTGAAGCCAAAGCGACTTTTGACCTCTCTCTACGTTTTGACCAAGCAGAAGGTGAATTGGCCTTGTCAAACATGCCTGAGATTGATGTTGAAAACCGTAAAGAAACAGGTATTTGGAAGTTTGAAACAACACCTCGCATGTCTTCTTACTTGTTGGCCTTTGTTGCTGGTGATTTGCAAGGTGTGACGGCTAAAACTAAAAACGGTACCCTCGTAGGTGTCTACTCAACCAAAGCCCACCCACTATCTAACCTTGATTTCTCACTGGACATTGCTGTTCGCTCTATCGAGTTTTACGAAGATTACTACGGAGTCAAGTACCCAATCCCTCAATCTCTCCACATCGCCCTTCCTGACTTCTCAGCTGGAGCTATGGAAAACTGGGGTCTTGTGACCTACCGTGAAGTTTACTTGGTTGTGGATGAGAACTCTACCTTTGCCAGCCGTCAACAAGTTGCCCTTGTTGTGGCCCATGAGTTGGCTCACCAATGGTTTGGTAACCTCGTGACTATGAAATGGTGGGATGATCTTTGGCTCAATGAAAGTTTTGCCAACATGATGGAGTACGTCTGTGTGGATGCCATCGAGCCAAGCTGGAATATCTTTGAAGATTTCCAAACAGGTGGTGTTCCGTCTGCCTTGAAACGTGACGCGACGGATGGCGTACAGTCTGTTCACGTTGAAGTCAAACACCCAGATGAAATCAATACGCTTTTTGACGGGGCTATCGTCTATGCCAAAGGAAGCCGTCTCATGCACATGCTTCGCCGTTGGCTAGGAGATGCTGATTTCGCTAAAGGTTTGCATGCCTACTTTGAAAAACACCAATACAGTAATACAATTGGTCGTGACCTTTGGGATGCCCTTGGTAAAGCGTCAGGACGTGATGTCGCAGCCTTCATGGATTCTTGGTTGGAACAACCTGGTTACCCAGTTCTTACTGTCAAAGTTAAAAATGATGTCTTGAAGATTTCACAAAAACAATTCTTCATCGGTGAGCACGAAGACAAGAACCGTTTCTGGGTGGTGCCACTCAACAGCAACTGGAAAGGATTGCCTGATACACTTGAGACTGAAAGTATCGAAATCCCTGGCTATGCAGCTCTTCTTGCTGAAAACAAAGGTGCTCTTCGCCTAAACACTGAAAATACAGCTCACTACATTACAGACTATCAAGGAGACTTGTTAGATGCTGTTCTTGCTGACCTAGTTGAGCTTGATAACACAAGCAAACTGCAAATCGTCCAAGAACGTCGCTTGCTTGCTGAAGCAGGGCACATTTCTTATGCTGACTTGCTCCCAGTCCTTGATAAACTTGCCAAGGAAGAGTCTTACCTTGTGGTTTCAGCTGTTTCTCAAGTTATTTCTGCACTTGAGCGCTTTATCGATGAAGGAACAGAAGCTGAAACAGCCTTCAAAGCACTAGTTGCTAAATTGGCTCGTCACAACTATGACCGTCTTAGTTTTGAAGCTAATGATGGAGAATCAGATGAGGATGAATTGGTTCGTCAGTTGGCCATTTCTATGATGATTCGCTCAAATGATGCAGAAGCTAGTCAAGTTGCTAGCCAAATCTTCGCGGCTCACAAGCAGAAACTTGCAGGACTTCCAGCAGCCATTCGCTCACAAGTTCTCATCAATGAAATGAAACATCATGAGACCAAAGACTTGTTAGCACTTTATCTTGATACTTATACGCACGCAACAGATGCTGTCTTTAAACGTCAGTTGGCAGCAGCTCTTGCCTACAGTAAAGATGCGGACAATATCCAAACCTTGATTGCTTCTTGGAAGGACAAATTTGTGGTCAAACCACAAGACCTGTCTGCTTGGTACTTCCAGTTCTTAAACCATCAAGCAACTCAGGAAACAGCTTGGTCTTGGGCTCGTGAAAACTGGGCTTGGATCAAGGCAGCTCTTGGTGGAGATATGAGCTTTGATAGCTTTGTTATCCTTCCTGCTCATGTATTTAAGACAGAACAACGCTTGGCGGAATACAAGGAGTTCTTTGAGCCACAACTTTCTGATCTTGCTCTTAGCCGTAATATCGGCATGGGAATCAAGGAAATTGCAGCGCGTGTTGACTTGATTAACCGCGAAAAAGCTGCAGTGGAAGCAGTTGTTCTTCAATACGGAACTAAATAATCAAAATAAAACTCAGCTATCTCATGTAAAATGCAGAGAGTTGAGTTTTTTTTAAGGCAAATTTGGTATAATGGTCTTAATAAGGAGGAGTTTCTCATGATAAAAATCTTATTAGTTGAGGATGACCTAGGCCTGTCAAATTCAGTATTTGACTTTTTAGACGATTTTGCGGATGTCATGCAGGTATTTGATGGAGAAGAAGGTCTCTACGAAGCTGAGAGTGGCGTCTATGACTTGATTTTGCTCGATTTGATGTTGCCAGAAAAAAATGGTTTCCAAGTCTTGAAAGAATTGCGTGAAAAGGGAATTACGACCCCAGTTCTAATTATGACTGCTAAGGAAAGTTTGGATGACAAGGGACATGGATTTGAACTAGGAGCGGATGATTATCTGACCAAACCTTTTTACCTAGAAGAACTCAAAATGCGGATTCAGGCTCTTCTTAAACGTTCAGGTAAGTTTAATGAAAACACCTTGACTTATGGAAATATTGTGGTTAATTTGTCAACCAATACCGTTAAAGTCGAAGATACTCCTGTCGAATTGCTGGGGAAAGAATTTGATTTACTAGTTTATTTCCTTCAAAATCAAAATGTTATTTTGCCGAAGACTCAGATTTTTGACCGTCTATGGGGATTTGATAGTGATACAACGATTTCGGTTGTCGAAGTCTATGTTTCAAAAGTCCGTAAGAAATTAAAAGGAACCACTTTTGCAGAGAATTTGCAAACCTTGCGTAGTGTTGGGTATATTTTAAAAGATGTTCAGTAAACTAAAAAAAACATGGTATGCGGATGACTTTAGTTACTTTATCCGCAACTTTGGTGTCTTCACCTTGATTTTCTCTACCATGACTCTGATTATTTTGCAGGTTATGCATTCGAGTCTCTATACTTCGGTGGATGATACGCTCCATGGACTGAGTAACAATCCTCAGGCGGTTATTCAGCTTGCGGTAAATAGGGCAACAGAAGAGATTAAAGATTTAGAGAATGCTGCTACAGATACTAGCAAGACTGAGATAAAACCCAATGTCAGTTCCAATACGGAGGTTATTCTTTTTGATAAGAATTTTACCCAGCTCCTTTCTGGAAATCGATTTTTGGGATTGGATAAGATTAAGCTAGAGAAGAAAGAACTAGGCCATATCTATCAAATTCAGGTTTTTAATAGCTATGGACAGGAAGAAATCTATCGCATGATTTTGATGGAAACCAATATCAGTTCGGTTTCAACCAATATTAAGTATGCGGCTGTCTTGATTAATACCAGTCAGTTGGAGCAGGCCAGTCAAAAGCATGAGCAACTGATTGTGGTTGTGATGGCTAGTTTCTGGATTTTGTCTTTGCTCGCCAGTCTCTATCTAGCTCGAGTCAGTGTTCGGCCTCTGCTTGAAAGTATGCAGAAGCAGCAGTCCTTTGTGGAAAATGCCAGTCATGAGTTACGAACTCCACTTGCTGTTTTGCAAAATCGTTTAGAGACCCTTTTCCGGAAGCCAGAAGCTACCATTATGGATGTGAGTGAAAGCATTGCATCGAGTTTGGAAGAAGTCCGAAATATGCGGTTTTTGACGACAAACTTGTTGAACTTAGCTCGACGAGATGATGGAATTAAGCCAGAACTTGCAGAAGTTCCAACTAGTTTTTTCAATACGACTTTCACAAACTATGAGATGATTGCTTCTGAAAATGACCGTGTCTTCCGTTTTGAAAATCGCATTCATAGAACGATTGTCACAGATCAGCTTCTTTTGAAACAATTGATGACCATCCTGTTTGATAATGCTATCAAATATACTGAGGAGGATGGTGAAATTGATTTTATGATTTCAGCGACTGATCGTAATCTGTATTTGCTAGTTTCCGACAATGGAGTCGGTATTTCAACAGAAGATAAGAAGAAAATTTTTGATCGTTTTTATCGAGTAGACAAGGCTAGAACCCGCCAAAAAGGTGGTTTTGGTTTAGGATTATCCTTAGCCAAGCAAATTGTAGATGCGCTAAAAGGAACCATTACTGTCAAAGATAATAAACCAAAGGGAACAATCTTTGAAGTGAAGATTGCCATACACACACCATCGAAAAAGAAAAAATAAAAATATCGCTCCAGCTGGGGCGATATTTTGGATTTATCTTCTACGTTTTCGTTTGATAATAGTTCGTTGAATTTTTAAAACAAGTAAGCTGGATCCGATTGCTGCGGCAAAGGCAAGAGCAGTTGAAAATTTTAATGCTAAAAAGATAAAACTAAAGATAGCAATACAGATACAAAAAACAGCGATATTAACAAAAAATAGGATTTCCTTGAGATTGGCATCAGATTGCGCTTCAGGTGTATAATCTTGATATCGAGGAACCTGTTGGCTTAATTCTTCTTGATAGTCTACCTCATAGGACTGTAATTTTCTTACGGGCATTATTCTCTCCTTAACAGTACATACCTATTTTATCATTTTTTCAGCAGAGAATTATTACAGAAAGGTTACAATAAGAATAAAGTCCCTTTTCAAAATCACTTTTCTTGACACCATAATGTGAAAATGATAGGATGGATAGACACTCAATACTTATTAATATTCATAATTGATTATATTCCTAAGAAAATAGAGCTACCAATTGATTCATTTTTAGGAAAATTATTTCCTTATTTTCTTTATTTTATTTAATTTGATTAGTGAGATTTGTTTTGAATACAGAGACAGATTTTCTGTCTCCTATTTTTATAGTAGTGAGGTGTCTAATTGATACCTCTTGGAAAAGTTAAAGGAGATAAGCATGTATCTTGCTATCAAAGAAATATTACGAAATAAACTTCGATATAGTTTGATTCTAACTACTATTTTTCTTATCGCTTTTATGGTCTTTTTTATGACCAGTCTAGCTCTTGGTCTTGTGCGAAACAACCGGGCAGCTATTGATAATTGGCAAGCGACGGGTGTAGTTTTATCTGACTACGCAAATGATAATTTGACAGCATCCTTTATTCCTGAAAAGGACTACAAGGATAAGAGTTCTAAAAAGGCTACTCCACTGGGCTATATGTTCGCTGTGACCAATCTTGTCGATGGTAGTGAAAAGGTTAATGTTTCTATCTTTGCTCAGGAGTGGGATTCTTTTATCTCTCCTAGTTTGACCGAAGGCCGTTATCCTGAAGGGGATGATGAGGTGGTCGTGGATCAGTCTTTTGAAAATTATGGGATTAAGCTAGGTGATGCCATTCAGCTTAATGGAAGCGAGGCAAGTTACAAGATTGTAGGTCTGACTCAAGGAAATAAGTTTTTCACAGAGCCTGTTGTCTTTACGAGTCTGACAACTTATTGGACTTTACAAGGAACTTTAAAATCTAATAAATCCATCGCTGCCTTGGTATTGAAAAATGACATAGAAGTGGCTGGCGACGGACTGAAACAGATTTCCATCCCAAAAATGATTTCAAAAATTCCTGGTTACACACCTCAGGTTAATGTATTTTCAGGAATGATTCTCGCTATGATTGTTATTACAGGCTTGATTATGGGTATTTTTGTTTATATCATTACCATTCAAAAACTAGGGCTTTATGGAATAATGCGGGCTCAAGGAATACAGATCAAAACCATTGTATGGTCTCTGTTCTGTCAAATCTTTCTTTTGTCTGGTATGGGAATTGCTCTAGCCTTGCTGGCTGTTGGAGGAGTGATTTTAGTCTTGCCAGCTACCTTCTTTTTCTACCCAAGTTGGTTAGCCTATTCTGTCCTAAGCTTGGTGATTTGTTTGATGGCCATGCTAGGTGGTGTCATTTCACTTCCACGCTTGCTAAAGGTGGACCCGATTACTGCGATTGCAGAATGATAAGGAGAATAGTATGACAGCATTGATTGAAATGACTCAAGTGACAAAAACGTACGGGGAAGGAAAGATGAAAGTCATAGCTCTACATGAGACGAATTTTCATCTAAATGCGGGAGAGTTCGTAGCTATCGTTGGGCCTTCAGGTTCTGGAAAGACAACCTTTCTAACGACTCTAGGACAACTTCAGGAAGCATCGAGTGGAAAGATTTTAGTTAAGGGGAAGGAAACAGGCAGTTTGACGGAGAAGGAGAAAACAGACCTCCGTTTTAGAGAGTTTGGCTTTATTCTTCAGGCTTCAAACTTAATTCCATTTCTTACGGTCAAGGAACAGCTGGATTTGATTGACAGACTAGATAAGGGAAAAAATAGTAAAAGTGATCGAAAAGAGTTAATTGACTTGTTGGATTTGGAAAAGGTTCAAGATCAGTATCCCAAGGCTTTATCAGGTGGCGAACGTCAACGGGCCGCAATTGCTAGAGCGCTTTATAACAATCCGAGCATCGTTCTTGCAGATGAGCCAACAGCTAGTCTTGACACAGAGCGGGCCTATCAAGTAACGGAGATGTTGGCTGCCATTGCCCACGAACAAGGTAGAGGAGTTGTCATGATTACACACGATACTCGTCTTCTAGATAAGGTGGACCGTGTTTATGTGATGAACGATGGACACCTAGTTGAAAAATCACTTGCATAAAATGATAGTGGACGGTGCTAGTTACTGTTCACTTTTTGATTGCAAACCTTAAAAAATGACTTTGCCTTTTTAGAAAATTCCTAGTATTCATAGCTGATTTTCCAGAAATGTGGTATAATTTTTCTTATGGAAAAGATTATCATTACAGCAACTGCTGAAAGTATTGAACAAGTTAAACAACTGCTCGAAGCTGGCGTGGACCGTATCTATGTCGGTGAGAAAGATTTTGGCCTTCGTCTGCCAACGACCTTTAGTTATGACCAATTGCGTGAAATCGCTAAGCTGGTTCATGATGCTGGTAAGGAATTGATTGTTGCGGTCAATGCCCTCATGCACCAAGATATGATGGACCGTATCAAGCCTTTCCTCGATTTCTTGGAAGAAATCAAGACAGATTACATTACAATTGGGGATGCAGGTGTCTTTTATGTGGTCAATCGCGATGGTTATTCATTTAAGACTATCTACGATGCCTCAACCATGGTGACAAGCAGTCGTCAGATTAACTTCTGGGGACAAAAGGCTGGCGCATCTGAAGCTGTTTTGGCACGTGAAATTCCATCTGCTGAGCTCTTCAAGATGCCTGAGATTTTGGAAATTCCTGCTGAAGTTTTAGTTTATGGTGCTAGTGTTATTCATCATTCTAAACGTCCACTCTTGCAAAACTACTATAACTTTACGCATATCGATGATGAAAAGACGCGTAAACGTGATCTCTTTTTGGCAGAGCCAAGTGACCCTGAAAGCCACTATTCTATTTTTGAAGACAATCATGGTACTCACATCTTTGCCAACAATGACCTTGATTTGATGACCAAATTGACAGAATTGGTAGAGCATGGTTTCACTCACTGGAAACTAGAAGGGCTCTACACTCCTGGTCAGAACTTTGTTGAGATTGCAAAACTCTTTATGCAAGCGCGTAGCTTGATCCAAGAGGGCAACTTTAGCCATGACCAAGCCTTCTTGCTGGATGAAGAAGTTCGTAAACTTCACCCTAAAAACCGTTTCCTTGATACAGGATTTTATGATTACGATCCTGATATGGTAAAATAAAGTAAATGGATAGTTGAGAGAAGGAAGATGCAAACATTTCTTCTCTCAATTTTTTCTTACTCTCCAATATTTTCAAAAAATTAGCAGGCTAGGATGCTCTATTTGATAGGCTTTTTAAGCTAAGTAACGTCCTTGAGTTTGAAAAATATCCCATGTTTGCAGGTGCCAAATGGCCCTTTTTTTGGTATAATTTTTTATAATGAAAACGATTGGTAATCGCTATGTTGTGGTGGATTTAGAGGCAACTAGCACAGGTATTAAGGCTAAAATTATCCAAGTGGGAATTGTTGTGATTGAGGATGGGAAAATCGTCGATTACTATACGACGGATGTCAATCCACATGAACCTTTGGATGCTCATATCAAAGAACTGACAGGATTGACAGACCAACGTCTGGCGCAAGCACCTGATTTTTCGCAAGTTGCAAGAAAAATCTTTGACTTGGTGGAGGATGGTATTTTTGTAGCCCACAATGTTCAGTTTGATGCCAATCTCTTGGCAGAAAATTTATTTTTAGAAGGCTATGAGCTAAGAAATCCTCGTGTTGACACGGTAGAATTGGCCCAGGTCTTTTTCCCTGAACTGGAAAAATATAGTTTGCCTATTTTGTGTCGAGAATTGGGAATTCCTCTAAAACACGCCCACACAGCCCTTTCAGATGCCCAAGCTACTGCGGAATTACTCCTTTTTCTACGAGAAAAGATGGCCCAGCTTCCTAAAGGTCTCTTGGAACGCTTGCTGGAAATGGCTGACGCTCTCTTATATGAGTCTTACCTGGTTATTGAGGAAATTTTTCGAAACCAATCTATCCTGACTTCTCCAGACTTGATCGAAGTTCAAGGGCTATATTTCAAGAAGATTGCAGCTCCCCTGGAGTCACGAAAATTATCTCAAGATTTTTCTAAGAATATTTCTCTGTTGAACCTTGAAGTGAGGGTGGAGCAAGAACGTTTTGCTAAAGGGGTCGGCTTGCTATTGAAAGATGAGCCTGTATCATTAATTCAAGCGCCGACAGGAATTGGGAAAACCTATGGCTATCTCTTACCTGCTTTGTCCCAAATAGAACATCGTCAGATTGTCCTTAGCGTTCCGACAAAGATTCTTCAAAATCAAATCATGGAAGAAGAAGGTAAACGTCTCAAGGAAGTATTCCACACAGATATTCATTCTTTAAAGGGACCACAAAATTACCTGAAGTTGGATGCCTTTTATCGTTCCTTACAGGAAAATGATGAAAATCGCTTATTTAGACGCTTTAAAATGCAACTCTTGGTCTGGTTGACAGAGACAGAAACCGGGGATTTGGATGAGATTGGTCAGCTCTACCGTTACCAACATTTTCTAAGAGACCTTCGTCATGACGGGAATTTATCATCCAAGAGCTTATTTGTGACGGAAGATTTTTGGAAACGTAGTCAAGAAAGAGCAGAGACTTGCAAGCTTTTAGTGACCAATCATGCCTATCTTGTAACCAGACTTGAAGATAATCCTGAATTTGTCAGCGATCGTTTATTGATTATTGATGAAGTTCAAAAAGTTTTGTTGGCCCTAGAAAATCTGCTTCAACATACCTACGATATCCAGTCTATTATTGATTTAGTTGATAAGGCTTTGGCAGGAGAAGAAAACAGAGTCCAGCAACGAATACTAGAAAGTATTCGCTTTGAATGTCTCTACTTGATAGAACAATTTCAGTCTGGCAAATCTAGGAAAAATATCTTAGATTCTCTTGCCAATCTCTACCAGTATTTTTCAGAATTAAAAGTAGAGGGCTTTGAGGAATTGGTTCGCTATTTTACGGCTGAAGGTGACTACTGGCTTGAAGCCACTGAAACGAGTCAAAAGAAAATTCAGATTTCTTCTACAAAATCAGGCCGTATTCTTCTATCTTCTTTAGTGCCTGATTCATGTCAAGTCTTGGGAGTGTCGGCTACTCTTGAGATTAGTCAGAGGGTTTCTTTGGCAGATCTTTTAGGTTATCCCGAAGCCAAATTTGTCAAGGTTGAAGCTCATAAAAAACAGGATCAAGAAGTGGTCTTGGTCAAAGATTTTCCCCTGGTAACAGAAACCTCCTTAGAAGTTTATGCCCAAGAGGTGGCTGATTTGCTGATGGATGTTCAAGTTTTCCAACAACCGATTTTGGTTCTATTTACTGCCAAAGACATGCTTTTAGCAGTATCGGATTTACTTCCAGTTAGCCATCTGGCCCAATATAAAAATGGCGATGTTCATCAACTAAAGAAACGCTTTGAAAAAGGTGAACAACAAATCCTGCTTGGTGCAGCAAGTTTCTGGGAAGGAGTTGATTTTTCAAGCCATCCTTTTGTGATTCAAGTTGTACCGAGACTTCCTTTCCAAAATCCGCAAGAGCCCTTGACGAAAAAGATTAATCAAGAACTAATTCAAGAAGGGAAAAATGCCTTCTATGATTATCAATTGCCTATGGCTATTATTCGTTTAAAACAGGCTTTAGGAAGAAGTATGAGATGCGAACACCAACGTTCCTTAATTCTCATTCTGGACAGGAGAATTGTCGGAAAACGATACGGCAAACAAATTGTGACTTCTCTAGCAAAAGAAGCGACTGTTAAAACCCTTTCTCAATCTGAAGTCAATGAGGCTATTGATAGATTTTTAAATGAACTTTGATAAATAGTATAGTATGAAAGTATAAGGTTAGTGTATATGAAACGTTCTCTCGACTCTAGAGTCGATTATAGTTTGCTCCTGCCAGTATTTTTCCTACTGGTTATCGGTGTGGTAGCTATTTATATAGCTGTTAGTCATGATTATCCAAACAATATTTTACCCATTTTAGGGCAACAGGTCGCATGGATTGCCTTGGGGCTTGTGATTGGTTTTGTGGTCATGCTCTTTAATACAGAATTTCTTTGGAAAGTGACCCCTTTTCTGTATATTTTAGGCTTGGGACTCATGGTTCTGCCGATTGTCTTTTATAATCCAAGCTTGGTTGCATCAACGGGTGCCAAAAACTGGATTTCGGTTAATGGAATCACCTTGTTCCAGCCGTCAGAATTTATGAAGATATCTTATATCCTCATGTTGGCCCGTGTCATTGTGCAATTTACAAAAAAACATAAGGAATGGAGACGCACAGTTCCACTGGACTTTTTGTTAATTTTTTGGATGATTCTCTTTACCATTCCAGTCCTAGTTCTTTTGGCACTTCAAAGTGACTTGGGGACGGCTTTGGTTTTTGTGGCCATTTTCTCAGGAATCGTCTTACTATCAGGAGTTTCTTGGAAAATTATTATTCCAGTATTTGTGACTGCGATAACAGGAATTGCTGGTTTTCTAGCCATTTTTATCAGCAAGGATGGTCGTGCTTTTCTCCATCAACTGGGGATGCCGACCTACCAAATCAATCGTATCTTGGCTTGGCTCAATCCATTTGACTTTGCTCAAACAACCACTTACCAACAGGCTCAAGGACAAATTGCTATTGGGAGCGGTGGCTTATTTGGTCAAGGTTTTAATGCTTCGAATCTGCTTATTCCAGTTAGAGAGTCGGATATGATTTTCACGGTCATTGCAGAAGATTTTGGCTTTATTGGCTCTGTCCTTGTTATTGCCCTTTATCTCATGCTGATTTATCGTATGTTGAAGATTACTCTTAAATCAAATAACCAGTTCTACACCTATATTTCCACAGGTTTGATTATGATGTTACTCTTCCATATCTTTGAGAATATCGGTGCCGTGACAGGTTTGCTTCCTTTGACGGGTATTCCCTTGCCTTTCATTTCTCAAGGGGGATCGGCTATTATCAGTAATCTGATTGGTGTTGGCTTGCTTTTATCGATGAGTTACCAGACCAATCTAGCTGAAGAAAAGAGCGGAAAAGTGCCATTCAAGCGGAAAAAGGTTGTATTAAAACGAATCAAATAAGGAGAAAATCATGGTTAAAGTAGCCGTTATGTTAGCTCAAGGCTTTGAAGAAATTGAAGCTTTGACAGTAGTAGATGTCTTGCGTCGTGCCAATATTACTTGTGATATGGTAGGATTTGAAGAGCAAGTGACTGGTTCGCATGCAATCCAAGTAAGAGCAGATCGTGTCTTTGATGGTGATTTATCAGACTATGATATGGTTGTCCTTCCTGGCGGCATGCCTGGTTCTGCACATTTGCGGGACAATCAGGCCTTGGTTCAAGAGTTGCAAAGCTTCGAGCAAGAAGGGAAGAAACTGGCAGCCATTTGTGCGGCGCCAATTGCCCTCAATCAAGCAGGAGTATTAAAAAACAAGCAGTACACTTGCTATGATGGCGTTCAAGAGCAAATCATTGATGGTCAATACGTCAAGGAAACAGTAGTGGTAGATGGACATTTGACAACCAGTCGGGGCCCTTCAACAGCCCTTGCCTTTGCCTACGAGTTGGTGGAGCAACTAGGCGGAGATGCAGAGAGTTTACGAACTGGAATGCTCTATCGAGATGTCTTTGGTAAAAATCAATAAAACGGGAGTCAACCTCTCGTTTTTTATGTGGAAAACTCAGGGAAATCATCGCTTTTTTAACGAAAAAATGGTATAATGAAAGCTATGAAATATCACGATTATATCTGGGATTTAGGTGGAACTTTACTGGATAATTATGAAACTTCAACAGCTGCATTTGTTGAAACATTGGCACTATATGGTATCACACAAGACCATGACAGCGTCTATCAAGCTTTAAAGGTTTCTACTGATTTTGCGATTGAGACATTCGCTCCCAACTTAGATCATTTTTTAGAAAAATACAAGGAAAATGAAGCCAGAGAGCTTGAACACCCGATTTTATTTGAAGGAGTTTCTGACTTATTGGAAGACATTTCAAATCAAGGTGGGCGTCATTTCTTGGTTTCTCACAGAAATGATCAGGTCTTGGAAATTTTAGAAAAAACCTCTATAGCTGCCTACTTTACAGAGGTGGTCACTTCTAGCTCAGGCTTTAAGAGAAAACCAGATCCTGAGTCCATGATTTATTTAAGAGAAAAGTATCAGATCAGCTCTGGTCTTGTCATTGGTGACCGACCGATTGATATTGAAGCAGGTCAAGCTGCTGGACTGGATACCCACTTGTTTACCAGTATCGTGAATTTAAGACAAGTATTAGACATGTAAGAAAAAGGAATAAGATGACAGAAGAAATCAAAAATCTGCAGGCACAGGATTATGATGCCAGTCAAATTCAAGTTTTAGAGGGCCTAGAGGCTGTTCGTATGCGTCCAGGGATGTATATCGGATCAACCTCAAAAGAAGGTCTTCACCATCTAGTCTGGGAAATTGTTGATAACTCAATTGACGAGGCCTTGGCAGGATTTGCCGGCCATATTCAAGTCTTTATTGAGCCGGATAATTCGATTACTGTTGTTGATGATGGACGTGGTATCCCAGTCGATATTCAGGAAAAAACAGGCCGACCTGCCGTTGAGACCGTCTTTACTGTCCTTCATGCTGGAGGAAAGTTTGGCGGTGGCGGATACAAGGTTTCAGGTGGTCTTCATGGAGTGGGGTCATCAGTAGTTAATGCCCTTTCCACTCAATTAGATGTTCATGTCCATAAAAATGGTAAGATTCATTACCAAGAATACCGTCGTGGTCATGTTGTTGCAGATCTTGAGGTGGTTGGAGATACAGATAAAACTGGGACAACAGTTCATTTCACACCAGACCCAGAAATCTTCACTGAAACAACAACCTTTGACTTTGATAAATTAAATAAACGGATTCAAGAGTTGGCATTTCTAAATCGCGGTCTTCAAATTTCAATTACAGATAAGCGCCAAGGTTTGGAACAAACCAAACATTACCATTATGAAGGTGGGATTGCTAGTTACGTTGAATATATCAATGAGAATAAGGATGTGATCTTTGATACACCAATCTACACAGATGGTGAGATGGATGATATCACAGTCGAAGTAGCTATGCAGTACACAACGGGTTACCATGAAAACGTCATGAGTTTCGCCAACAATATTCATACCCATGAAGGTGGAACGCATGAACAAGGTTTCCGTACGGCATTGACTCGTGTTATCAACGATTATGCTCGTAAAAATAAATTACTGAAAGACAATGAAGACAACCTAACAGGGGAAGATGTCCGTGAAGGATTAACTGCAGTTATCTCAGTTAAGCACCCCAATCCACAGTTTGAAGGACAAACCAAGACCAAACTGGGGAACAGCGAAGTAGTCAAGATTACCAATCGTCTTTTCAGTGATGCTTTCTCTGATTTCCTCATGGAAAATCCACAGATTGCCAAGCGCATCGTGGAAAAAGGGATCTTGGCTGCTAAGGCTCGTGTAGCTGCCAAGCGTGCGCGTGAAGTTACCCGTAAAAAATCTGGTTTGGAAATTTCTAACCTTCCAGGGAAACTAGCAGACTGTTCTTCTAACAATCCTGCTGAAACAGAACTCTTCATTGTCGAAGGAGACTCAGCGGGTGGGTCAGCCAAATCTGGTCGTAACCGTGAGTTCCAAGCTATCTTGCCAATTCGTGGTAAAATCTTGAACGTTGAAAAAGCTAGCATGGATAAAATTCTTGCCAACGAAGAAATTCGTAGTCTGTTCACAGCGATGGGAACAGGATTTGGGGCAGAATTTGATGTTTCAAAAGCCCGTTACCAAAAACTAGTTTTGATGACCGATGCCGATGTCGATGGAGCCCACATTCGTACCCTCCTTTTAACCTTGATTTATCGTTATATGAAACCAATCCTAGAAGCGGGTTATGTTTATATTGCCCAACCTCCAATCTATGGTGTCAAGGTTGGAAGCGAGATTAAAGAATATATCCAGCCAGGAGCAGATCAAGAAATTAAACTCCAAGAAGCCTTAGCCCGCCACAGTGAAGGTCGTGCCAAACCAACTATTCAGCGTTATAAAGGTCTTGGTGAAATGGATGACCACCAATTGTGGGAAACAACCATGGATCCCGAACATCGCTTAATGGCTAGAGTTTCTGTGGATGATGCTGCAGAAGCAGATAAAATCTTTGATATGTTGATGGGGGATCGAGTAGAGCCTCGTCGTGAATTTATCGAAGAAAATGCCGTCTATAGTACACTTGATGTCTAAAAAATCGGGAGAAGTAGTTCCCTTGGTCTAAAAAATATGATATAATCATTACGATTGTTTCAAGTAAAAAAGGAGTTTAATATGTCTGGTAGTCTAGTAGTATATCTTATAATTGCAATTGCAATTATATTGCTGATTTCATATGCTATAGCAATTTATGTACGGAAACGCAATGAAAGTAAATTAGCAATTTTAGAAGAGAAAAAAGAAGAGCTGTACAATCTTCCAGTTAATGATGAAGTTGAAGCTGTAAAAAATATGCACTTGATTGGACAAAGTCAAGTAACTTTCCGTGAATGGAACCAAAAATGGGTTGATTTATCTCTTAACTCTTTTGCCGATATCGAAAATAATCTTTTCGAGGCAGAAGGTTATAACAATTCATTCCGTTTTTTCAAGGCCAGTCATCAAATTGATCAAATTGAGAGCCAAATTACCTTGATTGAAGAAGATATTGCAGCAATTCGCAATGCCTTGGCAGATTTGGAGAAACAAGAGTCTAAAAATAGTGGACGTGTTCTTCATACCTTGGACTTGTTTGAAGGGTTGCAACAGCGAGTTGCTAATCATTCTGAAGAATATGGCCAAGGTTTGTCTGAAATCGAAAAACAATTGGAAAATATTCAATCAGAGTTTTCTCAGTTTGTTACTTTGAATACCTCAGGTGACCCAGTAGAAGCTGCTGTGATTTTGGATAATGCTGAAAATCATATCTTGGCTTTGAGTCATATTGTTGACCGCCTGCCAGCAATTGTAAAAACATTATCTAAAGAGTTACCTGATCAATTGGAAGATTTGGAGGATGGTTACCGTAAGCTTTTAGACGCTAACTATCATTTTGCTGAGACGGACATTGAGTCTCGCTTCCAATTGCTTTATGAAGCTTTGAAGAAAAACCACGAAAATGTTGCTCAATTAGAGTTGGATAATGCTGAGTACGAAAATACTCAAGTTCAAGAAGAAATCAATGCACTCTATGATATCTTTACACGAGAAATAGCTGCTCAAAAAGTGGTAGAAGGCTTAGTTGCCACCCTTCCTACGTATTTGAAACACATGAAAGATAGTAATGCTGTTTTAGTAGAAGATATTCAACGATTAAGTAATAACTACCTGCTTTCTGAAACGGATGTTAGTCATGTTCACAGATTACAAGCTGAGTTAGAATCTTTAGAAGAATCTGTATTGGAATTAACTTCTGAACAAGAAGAACATTCTGAGCCATATTCATTACTTGAAGAACGTTTGGAAAATTTACAAGCGACTTTGAAAGAAATTGAGGATGAACAAGTTGCGGTTAGTCAACGTCTTGCTCAGATTGAAAAAGATGACATCAATGCTCGCCAGAAGGCAAATGTTTATGTCAATCGTCTTCATACAATTAAGAGATATATGGAAAAACGCAATCTTCCAGGTATTCCTCAGAATTTCTTACAGTTGTTCTTTACAGCAAGTAATCATACTGAAGAGTTGATGGCTGAGCTAGAAGAAGCCCAGGTCAATATCGAAGCTGTGAACCGTATGCTTGAAATTACAACAAATGATATGGAAGCACTTGAAGAAGAAACGTATAATATTGTTCAATATGCAACATTGACAGAACAATTACTACAGTATTCGAACCGTTACCGCTCATTTGATGAACGAATTCAGGAAGCCTTTAATGAATCATTAGAAATTTTTGAAAAAGAATTTGATTACCATGCTTCATTTGATAAGATTTCGCAAGCTTTGGAAGTTGCAGAACCTGGTGTAACCAACCGTTTTGTTACTTCATATGAAAAAACACGTGAGACAATTCGTTTCTAACATAATAAAAAAGATTTGGTTCTGTGAGAAGCAGAACCAAATCTTTTTTATTGCTTAATTGTTTTTAAAAATGCCCAGTTACCAATGGATCTTGATCCGTATTCTAAGTCCATATAGTCCAGTAATACATAATCATTTTTTTCATAGAAAGAGGCATTGTTTGCTGTGCTTGTAATGAGTCCTAAGTGCTCACAGCCTTTTGATTTGACATAGGGTTCAATTCCTTGTGTCAGAAAAGTACTGCCTATTCCCTGTCCCTTACTTGCTGTATTGACAGCTAAAGCCATCAAATACCAATCAAACTCTCCTGATTGTTCTAAGTGTTTTTTGGAACGTTTTACAAAGTCAAAGTATTTAAAAAGATTAAGTGGTCGAATGTAGCGAAAAATTTTTGTTCCGCCATTTCGTAGATAGGATAGTATACAGAAATCCTTTTGTTGCAAAAGGGCAACTGCTAGTAATTCTCCATCTTGTTCAGCAATTAAACAGTTTCCTTTTTTAATATAGACTCTAGTAAGCAGAATTTGCAATGTTTCGACGAAAGAAGAAAAGGAATCAGCTTTCTTTAAATCATCAGTTATTATCGTTAAAAAAGGATAGTCAAGAAAGGACTTGGCTAATAGTTTTCCAATTTTTTCGTACTCCTCAATTCTTGCCTCTCTATATATTATGTCTCCCATGTTTGTCTCCTTAGTTACCTATAAAACTGTGTTTGATAGGATTTAAAGATAAAAAATTGGAGATGATTAAAAAAGCAAGTGAGAACCTCGTTTTGTGCTGTAAGGTTCAAAAAACTTTTTAATCTCTCCAAAATGTTATTTTGTTGGAATCGAAATCCCAATTAATTTTTCTGAATAGAGTGTTTTGATATTGGCCTCATCAATAGAGTCCTTATCAATTTTACGTTTCAAGAAAAACTCTTGGATGGCTTCGATTTCGGTTTCGCGAATAGCACGGTGTTTATTTGAAATGAGGATTTCATAGTGAAGCGGAGCTTGGGTAAAAATAACATCAGTATTCCCTGCAGAATAGACCTCAACAAGGGTTGCATCTGTACTTTCTAGCTGGCTTTTTACAAGTTGCGAGTGTGAGTTTGTCGTATTGATAAGCTTCATAACATTTCCTCCGATTTTCTAATTCTATTATAGCACTTTTTAAATAAAGTAGCTTGATTTAGTCAATCTTATGCTGTTTTTTCCAAGATTGGATAGCCCATTTATGGCTACCACGTTTGAGGTTTTCAATAGCCTCGTCAATAGGGAACCAGGCAATATGATTAAAGTCTTCTAATGGTTGTTGTACTTCTTTGAAGGAAGTTGCTTCATAGAGGTAGGCAGGATTGTAGTAGTAGGTATCACGGTGACGAGAGTAGAAATATTCGTCAGCTTGTCCGTAATAGCTACCAATTTCAGCTGTGAAGCCAAGCTCTTCAATCAATTCACGTTTTAGGGCTTCTTGATGATTTTCACCTGCTTCAATTTCGCCACCTGGTAAGAACCAAGCGCCATTAGGCGCTTGAACAAGAACAATTTGTTTTTGTTCAGCGTCAGGGATAACTGCATACACTCCATAGCGTGCAACATAGTCTGTATTTGCTTTTTTTTCTCCAAAAGTTGGGTTTGCCATTGCATTTTCCTCATTATCTAGTATTGTTATTATTATCTTAATGGACAAAGGGCAAGCTGTCAAGAAATTACAGTTATTTTAGTAAAAAGAAGCAGAAAATTTTCATTTTCTACTCCTTTTCTATAGGATTTATACTTCTTTTTCAGAAGTTTTCACTTCAGCTTTTTTGGCAGACTTAATTTGAATCTTGCCCTTGCTGGTCATAACTGCCTTGAGGTCTTTTTCGCTTGGATTTTCAAGGTAGTAGTCAGTGATAGCGTCCTCTATATAGTCTTGAATAGTACGACGAAGTGGGCGTGCCCCCATTTTTGGATCATAACCGAGGTCAACCAATTTTTCCTTGACTTTGTCTGTCACATCGAGATGAATGTTGTTGCTAGAGAGGCGCTTATTAACATCAGCTAGCATGAGCTCGACGATTTGAAGGAGATTATCCTTGCTGAGAGCTTTGAACTCGATGATGCCGTCAAAACGGTTCATGAACTCTGGGCTAAAGAAGTTACCGAGTTCACCAAGAACAGAGTTGGTACGTCCTTCGCGAGCTGCCCCGAAACCAACGCTGGCTTCGGCCTTACCTGTACCTGCATTTGAGGTCATGATAATAATGGCATCCTTAAAGCTGACGGTACGTCCTTGCCCATCTGTCAAACGTCCATCGTCCAAGACTTGAAGGAACATGTGCATAACATCAGGGTGAGCTTTTTCCACTTCATCGAGAAGAATGAGAGAATATGGATTGCGACGAACTTTTTCAGTTAATTGCCCAGCCTCATCATAGCCAACATAACCTGGAGGGGCACCGACCAACTTAGCAACGCTATGTTTTTCCATGTATTCACTCATGTCAAAGCGAATCATGCTGTCAGCAGAACCAAAAAGTTCAATGGCTAGTTGTTTGGAAAGTTCTGTCTTACCGACACCAGTTGGTCCAACAAAGAGGAAACTTCCAATTGGACGATTAGGGGTCCCAAGTCCGACACGATTACGGCGAATAGCCTTGGCAATCTTATCGACAGCATCGTCTTGCCCAATAACATGAGACTTGAGATCCTCGGCTAGATGGATGAGTTGAGATTGTTCTTTCTCTTTCAAATCGCCAACAGGAATGTTGGTTTTCTGCTCGATAATGTGCTCAATGGTTTTCTCACTGATGATAGGAGTATCTTGGTCTGTGACCTTTTTCTTTTGCATTTCCTTATACTTGGCAATCTGGTCGCGGAAATAGGCAGCCTTCTCAAAATCTTCCTCTCGTGTAGCTTGAGATTTGAGATTTTCAGCTTCAATCAAGCGCTGATCAATCACTTTAGGATCTACAAAATTCAAGGTTAAGTTCATCTTAGAACCTGCTTCATCTAGGAGGTCAATGGCCTTGTCAGGTAAGAAGCGATCTTGGATGTAGCGATTGGAAAGAGTTGCAGCTGCTTCAATTGCAGCATCAGTATATTGAACGTGGTGGTAGTCTTCGTATTTCTTTTGAATTCCTTTGAGGATAGTGATTGTTTCTTCTACGGTTGGTTCATCGACCTTAACAGGTTGCATACGACGCTCTAGGGCAGCATCTTTTTCAATGATACGGTATTCATTGAGGGTAGTGGCACCGACCAGTTGCAGTTCCCCACGAGCAAGGGCTGGCTTGAGGATATTTCCTGCGTCCATATTGCCATCGCCCGCAGACCCCGCACCAACAATTTCATGGATTTCATCGATAAAGAGGATAATATCCTCACGTTTGCGAATTTCTTCCATGAGTTTTTGCATGCGTTCTTCAAATTGTCCACGGATACCCGTTCCTTGAACTAAGCTAACTACATCCAAACGGATGACTTGTTTGCCTTGGAGTTTATGTGGAACATCGCCATCAACAATTTTCTGAGCTAGACCTTCGACAACGGCAGTTTTTCCGACACCAGGTTCACCGATAAGAACAGGATTATTCTTGGTTCTACGATTGAGAATCTCGATGACACGGATAATCTCATCGTCGCGTCCAATAACGGGGTCAATATCGCCACGACGAGCAATCTCAGTTACATTGATACCAAATTCTTCTAGCAGGCCTTTTTCTTGGCTAGGAGGCGGAGTTTGGGCAGGTCCACGATTTTGGGAGCCATAACCGCCGTTTCCACCGTAGCCTCCACCTGATTGGGTTGGGGGAGTTGGAGGAGTATTGTTAGAAGGTCTGAAATTGTTTAGGTCGTTGAAGAAATCGCCGAAAGGATCAAAGTCACGATTGTTCAAATCCGTCATACCTTTAAAGAGACTGTTGTTAGGATCAGTCTTGATAATCTTGTAGCAGTTTTGACAGAGGTCAATTTGTTTTTGTTTTCCATTGAGATTGGTGTAAAGATGAATTGTTGAGTCGTTGATTTTACAGTTTTGACAAAGCATACATCTACCTCATTTCTTTCTTTAGGCTGACCTGTTTAAAGGTCAAAAATAGTCAAATTTCTATACTCTCATTATAACAGGATTGGGGTGTAAAGCAAGTAAAAAGATTGCAGCTTTGAGAAGTTGTTACAATGAAAATTTTTGAGAATTTGAGTTATAAAAAAATCCTATTTGTGAGACAAAAAGGATTTTGGTTAGACATGCAGGGGCAATCCCGGCTTGTTTTAGATTAGTAGAGAAGTTCGTAAATCTCCATTGCAATCAAGTCAATGCTATCAAAAGTATACGTTTCGCGAGCTTCTACATCACGAAGAGTAAAGATTGAGCCGTTTTCTTCATCATGGCTGTATGCAACTTCTGCAACAACAACTCCTTCGCGTTCAAAATTACGTTTTAAATTTCCGCCGTCTTTTGCCATTGCTTCAAGGCGGTTGATGATTCTAACCAAATGTGATTCCATTTTGATTCTCCTTCATTTCTTATCGTTACTATTTTACCATAAAGGAGGCCAACTTGACTAGAAAAAACTAAGATTTCTCGCTAATTCTACCAGCTTAAAGTTTTTTTGAATAAATTGGATAAAAAGTTTGAATTTTAATTCAATACATGTTATAATCATACAGTATTCTATTTTAGAAAGCAGTGTGACTATGAATTTTTCTTTTTTACCTAAGTATTTACCTTATTTTAACTATGGGGCTGTTGTGACGGTTCTCATTTCTATCTGTGTTGTCTTTTTGGGAACTATTTTGGGTGTTGTCTTGGCTTTTGGGCAACGCTCAAAGTTTAAACCTCTTGTTTGGCTCGCCAACTTGTACGTTTGGATTTTCCGTGGGACACCGATGATGGTTCAGATTATGATTGCCTTTGCCCTTATGCATATCAATGCTCCGACTATTCAGGTTGGGATTTTGGGTGTTGATCTTTCTCGTCTGATTCCAGGGATTTTGATTATCTCTATGAATAGTGGTGCTTATGTTTCTGAGACTGTTCGTGCTGGGATTAATGCGGTTCCAAAAGGTCAGCTAGAGGCGGCTTATTCGCTAGGGATTCGTCCTAAAAATGCCATGCGTTATGTGATTTTGCCACAAGCAATCAAAAATATCTTGCCAGCATTGGGGAACGAATTTATCACCATTATCAAGGATAGTTCCCTCTTATCAGCAATTGGGGTCATGGAGTTGTGGAACGGGGCTACAACAGTTTCTACAACAACCTATCTACCTTTGACACCACTTTTATTTGCAGCCTTTTACTACTTGATTATGACTTCTATTTTGACCGTAGCTTTGAAAGCTTTTGAAAAACGTATGGGACAAGGAGATAAGAAATAATGACAGAAACCTTGATAAAAATTGAAAATTTACATAAATCCTTTGGAAAGAATGAAGTATTAAAGGGAATCAACCTCGAGATTAAACGTGGAGAGGTTGTCGTTATCATTGGTCCTTCAGGGAGTGGGAAGTCTACTTTACTTCGCTCTATGAATTTGCTGGAAGAAGCAACCAAGGGGAAGGTTATCTTTGAGGGAGTCGATATTACGGACAAGAAGAATGACCTGTTTGCCATGCGTGAGAAGATGGGCATGGTTTTCCAACAATTCAATCTCTTTCCTAATATGACTGTGATGGAAAATATCACCTTGTCACCTATCAAGACCAAAGGTGAGAGCAAGGCAGTGGCTGAGAAGAGAGCCCAAGAGCTGTTGGAAAAAGTTGGTTTGCCAGATAAGGCAGACGCTTATCCACAGAGTTTGTCAGGTGGCCAGCAACAACGGATTGCCATCGCGCGTGGGTTGGCCATGGAACCAGATGTTTTGCTCTTTGACGAGCCAACCTCAGCCTTGGACCCTGAAATGGTTGGAGAAGTTCTAGCTGTTATGCAAGACCTTGCCAAGTCAGGAATGACTATGGTTATCGTAACACATGAAATGGGATTTGCCCGTGAGGTGGCAGACCGTGTTATCTTTATGGCAGACGGTGTGGTTGTTGAAGACGGAACACCAGAGCAGATTTTTGAACAAACCCAAGAACAACGGACTAAGGACTTCTTGGGTAAGGTTTTATAGTCTATTTTAAAATTTCAAGACAAGATTAATGAAAAGCTCGACCCGAGCTTTTTCTTATAGTTTGAAACTATAGGGTTGCCTAAGAAAGAAGTGTTAGAGGGGACTAGCAGTTTTTGGTATAATGGAAGATATTTGAAAGAAAAGAGAAGTGATATGACACAGATTATTGATGGGAAGGCTTTAGCGGCCAAATTGCAGGGGCTGTTGGCTGAAAAGACTGCAAAATTAAAGGAAGAAACAGGTCTAGTACCTGGTTTGGTAGTGATTTTGGTGGGAGATAATCCTGCAAGCCAAGTCTATGTTCGTAACAAGGAACGTTCTGCTCTTGCGGCTGGTTTCCGTAGCGAAGTAGTGCGAGTTCCAGAGACCATTACTCAAGAGGAGTTGTTAGACTTGATTGCCAAATACAATCAGGATTCAGCTTGGCATGGGATTTTGGTCCAGTTGCCATTACCAAAACATATCGATGAAGAGGCAGTTTTATTAGCCATTGACCCAGAAAAGGATGTGGATGGTTTCCATCCTCTAAACATGGGACGTCTTTGGTCTGGCCATCCAGTTATGATTCCATCGACACCTGCAGGAATTATGGAGATGTTTCATGAGTATGGAATTGATTTAGAAGGTAAAAATGCCGTTGTTATCGGTCGTTCCAATATCGTTGGAAAACCCATGGCCCAGCTTCTTTTGGCCAAGAATGCAACAGTGACCTTGACTCACTCACGGACTCATAATCTCGCTAAGGTTGCTGCAAAAGCGGATATTCTTGTGGTCGCAATCGGTCGTGCCAAGTTTGTGACTCCTGACTTTGTCAAACCAGGTGCTGTTGTCATTGACGTTGGGATGAACCGCGATGAAAATGGTAAGCTCTGTGGGGATGTTGATTATGAGGCGGTTGCACCACTTGCTAGTCATATCACGCCAGTTCCTGGAGGTGTTGGTCCTATGACCATTACTATGCTGATGGAACAAACTTATCAGGCAGCAGTTCGGACATTGGAAAGAAAATAAGAGAGAATTCGCTGAAGAGAGTGTGTTTTCTATAGCTATATCTAAAATGTCAGAAATGAATATTAAATTTTAGATATAAGATTACAAAAGGAGGTCTGCGCCTCCTTTTTGTTGTATAATAAATGTGAGAGGAAAAAACGATGAAAGTGATTGATCAAGCCTTACTAGAAAAAGTCATTATTGAACGTTCTCGTACAAGTCATAAAGGAGACTATGGCCGTCTGCTCTTGCTTGGTGGGACTTATCCCTATGGTGGTGCTATCGTCATGGCTGCTTTAGCAGCTGTAAAAAGCGGTGCAGGATTGGTGACTGTTGGAACGGATAGGGAAAATATCCCAGCTTTGCACAGTCATTTACCTGAGGCTATGGCCTTTTCTCTTCAAGACCAGCAACTGTTAAAAGAGCAGTTGGAGAGGGCAGAAGTGGTCTTAGTGGGACCTGGTTTACGAGACGATGCTTTTGGAGAAAATCTAGTAAAACAGGTTTTTGCTAGATTAAGACAGAATCAGATTTTGATTGTAGACGGAGGGGCCTTAACCATCCTTGCTAGAACTAGATTATCATTGCCTTCGTGTCAGCTTATCTTAACTCCCCACCAAAAAGAATGGGAAAAACTGTCTGGAATTACTATTGAAAAGCAAAACGAAGATGCAACAGCTAGTGCCCTGACTTCCTTTCCTCAAGGAACAATTTTGGTAGAGAAAGGTCCGGCTACTCGTATTTGGCAGGTTGGCCAGTCTGATTATTACCAGTTACAGGTTGGTGGTCCCTATCAGGCTACTGGGGGAATGGGAGATACACTAGCTGGGATGATAGCAGGATTTGTAGGCCAGTTTAAACAAGCCAGTCTTTATGAACGCGTAACCGTAGCGACTCATCTTCATTCAGCTATAGCTCAAGAACTATCTCAAGAACATTATGTGGTCTTGCCGACGGAAATCAGCTCTTATCTTCCTAAAATTATGAAAAAATATCTTTAAAAGGCACCTGATCGTTTCAGGCGCCTTTGTATTTTTTAGAAAAATCCTTTAATCTTTCCAACGAGGCCATCTAAACCTTCCGAACCAGAAATCAACTGCTGAGCTTGTGCGAAGTATTCTCCGAGTTGATCTTGATTTTCTGCAACGAATGTTTTTGCAGCTTCAAAATCTTTTGTCTCGATTAGTTCTTTTACTTGATTAAACAAATCTAATGGGTTCATCTTATTTCTCCTTTTCTGTACTTACCTATTTAATCATCTTTATGATAAAAAATCAACTTTAATTTTTAAAGAGCTTTCGAAATCTAGATTTGGGAATTTTTGATCTGTATACAAGCATGGAGAAAGAAAATTAGAAATCATAGATAAAAATGTTCGGTTTTTTTCAGTGTATCCATGAAATAAAAAGTGATACATGTTATAATAAAGTTAGCTCTTTAATGGAGGTGTTTGAGTGGAAAATCTGAAAAAAATGGCAGGTATCAAGGCTGCTGAGTTTGTCAAGGATGGAATGGTAGTCGGACTAGGAACGGGGTCTACTGCCTATTATTTTGTAGAAGAAATCGGTCGTCGTATTAAGGAAGAAGGACTGCAAATTACTGCTGTAACGACTTCTAGTGTGACCAGTAAACAGGCTGAAGGGTTAAATATCCCGCTAAAGTCTATTGACCAAGTAGACTTGGTTGATGTGACGGTTGACGGGGCAGATGAAGTGGATAGCCAGTTTAACGGAATCAAAGGTGGTGGTGGTGCCCTTCTCATGGAGAAGGTTGTCGCAACGCCCTCAAAAGAATATATTTGGGTGGTAGACGAAAGCAAACTAGTTGAGAAATTGGGCGCTTTTAAACTGCCTGTAGAAGTAGTTCAGTATGGTGCAGAACAGGTCTTCCGTCGTTTTGAGCGAGCTGGCTACAAACCAAGTTTCCGTGAAAAAGACGGCCAACGTTTTGTGACGGATATGCAGAACTTTATCATTGACTTGGCCTTGGATGTCATCGAGGATCCAATTGCCTTTGGCCAAGAATTGGACCATATCGTTGGTGTCGTGGAGCACGGCTTATTTAATCAAATGGTGGATAAGGTAATCGTTGCTGGACGAGACGGGGTTCAGATTTTAACTTCAACAAAAGCAAACTAATCAACATAATAAGGAGATACACTATGTCAAAATTTAATCGTATTCACTTGGTGGTACTGGATTCTGTAGGAATCGGTGCTGCACCAGATGCCAATAACTTTGTCAATGCAGGGGTTCCAGATGGAGCTTCTGACACACTAGGACACATTTCAAAAACAGTTGGTTTGAATGTGCCAAACATGGCTAAAATCGGTCTAGGAAATATTCCTCGTGAAACTCCTCTGAAGACTGTTCCAGCTGAAAGCAATCCAACGGGTTATGCAACAAAATTGGAAGAAGTATCCCTTGGTAAGGATACTATGACTGGTCACTGGGAAATCATGGGACTCAATATTACCGAGCCTTTCGATACTTTCTGGAACGGATTCCCAGAAGAAATCTTGACAAAAATTGAAGAATTTTCAGGACGTAAGGTTATTCGTGAAGCTAATAAACCTTACTCAGGAACAGCTGTTATCGATGATTTTGGACCACGTCAAATGGAAACTGGGGAGTTGATTATCTATACTTCAGCTGACCCTGTTTTGCAAATTGCTGCCCACGAAGACATCATTCCTCTGGATGAATTGTACCGTATCTGTGAGTACGCTCGTTCGATTACCCTTGAGCGTCCTGCCCTTCTTGGTCGCATCATTGCCCGTCCATATGTTGGTGAGCCAGGTAACTTCACTCGTACAGCAAACCGTCGTGACTTGGCAGTATCTCCATTTGCACCGACTGTTTTGGATAAATTGAATGAGGCTGGTATCGATACTTACGCTGTTGGTAAAATCAACGATATCTTTAACGGTGCTGGTATCAACCATGACATGGGCCACAATAAGTCAAACAGCCATGGAATTGATACACTATTGAAGACAATGGGTCTTGCTGAGTTTGAAAAAGGATTCTCCTTCACAAACTTAGTTGACTTTGATGCCCTTTACGGCCACCGCCGCAATGCTCATGGTTACCGTGATTGCTTGCATGAGTTTGATGAACGCTTGCCTGAAATTATCGCAGCCATGCGAGAAAATGACCTCCTCTTGATTACTGCTGACCATGGAAATGACCCAACTTATGCAGGAACAGACCACACTCGTGAATATATTCCATTGTTGGCCTACAGCCCTGCCTTTAAAGGAAATGGTGTTATTCCAGTCGGACATTTTGCAGATATCTCAGCGACTGTTGCCGATAACTTTGGTGTGGAAACTGCCATGATTGGGGAAAGTTTCTTAGATAAATTGGTATAAGATGACGCGCTATGCTTTGCTTGTGAGAGGTATTAATGTTGGTGGCAAGAATAAGGTTGCCATGGCGGAGCTTCGTCGAGAATTGACAGACTTGGGACTGGAAAAGGTTGAAAGCTACATCAACAGTGGCAATATTTTTTTCACTTCGATAGCCCCCAAAGCCCAATTGATTGAAAAATTAGAGGTTTTCTTTGAAGTCCATTATCCATTTATTCAAAGTTTTTCTTTACTGAGTCAAGAAGACTATGAAGCAGAGCTGAAGAATCTGCCAGCTTGGTGGAACGAAGACATGGCTCGAAAGGATGTTCTCTTCTACACGGAGGACTTGGATGGGGAGCAAGTCATCGAGAAGGTTAAAAGTTTAGAGCTGAAAGATGAGGTGCTTCATTTTGGAAAACTTGGCATTTTCTGGGGAAAATTCTCTGAAGAATCCTACTCTAAGACTGCCTATCACAAGCACCTGCTCAAGATGTCATTCTATCGCCACATTACCATTCGCAATGCTAAAACCTTTGACAAAATTGGTCAAATGCTAAAAAATAATAAGGAGACACACAATGACATTTTTAGATAAAATCAATGAAACAGCTGCCTTCCTGAAAGACAAGGGAATCCAAGCACCTGAGTTTGGTCTAATCCTTGGATCAGGACTTGGAGAATTGGCAGAAGAAATCGAAAATCCAGTTGTAGTAGATTATGCTGATATTCCAAACTGGGGGCGTTCAACAGTAGTCGGTCACGCTGGTAAATTGGTATATGGTGAACTGGCAGGTCGCAAGGTCTTGGCTCTTCAAGGTCGTTTCCATTTCTACGAAGGCAATCCTCTGGAAGTCGTGACTTTCCCAGTACGTGTCATGAAAGTTCTCGGATGTGAAGGTGTTATTGTAACCAATGCAGCTGGTGGTATTGGTTATGGCCCTGGTACTTTGATGGCTATCTCAGACCATATCAATATGACAGGGCAAAACCCATTGATGGGTGAAAACTTGGATGACTTTGGTCCACGTTTCCCAGATATGTCTAAAGCCTACACTCCAGAATATCGTGCTACTGCCCATGAAGTGGCTAAGAAACTTGGTATCAAGCTTGATGAAGGTGTCTATATTGGTGTAACAGGTCCGACTTATGAAACCCCAGCAGAAATTCGTGCCTATAAGACATTGGGAGCAGATGCAGTTGGTATGTCTACTGTTCCTGAAGTTATTGTGGCTGCCCACTCTGGCTTGAAAGTTCTGGGAATTTCATGTATCACTAACTTTGCAGCTGGTTTCCAAGAAGAACTCAACCATGAAGAAGTTGTAGAAGTGACCGAACGTGTTAAAGGCGACTTTAAAGGCCTACTTAAAGCGATTCTTGCAGAATTGTAATTAATACTTATCATAGAAAGGTAAAGTAAGGTGTTCTGATTTGAACACGAGTGGAAAACTTTTCTAAAAACTCAGAAGAGAAGAGGAGTTCGGATTTGAATTGGACCCGAGCTGTTCTCTTTTATATCATCAAAATTAAAAAAGAAAGGAATTGCCCCACCCTAAAAGCAGTGGGAAAAAGATAGTTGGTCTAGCGAGCATCGCTCACTGCGCCGAACTCCTATTTTCCCTTTGCTTTTTGACGGGTTTGGTATCTTTCTGATTATAAATTTTAGAAAAAAGAAAGGATGGGTAAACTGTATTCATTGAACTGAATACGGGTGGAGAACTGTGTAAAAAAGATAAACTGTCTAGCATCTGCGATACGTCGTCAGTTTCCTATTTTTACTTTGTTCTCTGTCGATATCCTAAATATGTAAAAAAGAAAGGTAGAGCGTGTGTTCTAATTTGAACACGAGCGGAAAACTCGGAAAATAGATAATCTGACTGAGAAATCAGGATTTCTCGTCAGATTCCTAATTTTCAGTTGTTTTCTTGTCGCTTTTTGTATCATAAATTATGTCTATCCATATTGCTGCTCAGCAGGGTGAAATTGCTGATAAAATTCTTCTTCCTGGGGATCCTCTTCGTGCTAAGTTTATTGCGGAGAATTTCCTTGAAGATGCTGTTTGTTTTAACGAAGTGCGTAACATGTTTGGTTACACTGGTACTTACAAGGGTCACCGTGTATCTGTTATGGGAACTGGGATGGGAATGCCATCTATCTCGATTTATGCGCGTGAGTTGATTGTTGATTATGGTGTGAAAAAATTGATTCGTGTGGGAACTGCGGGTTCTTTGAATGAAGATGTCCACGTCCGTGAATTGGTTTTGGCTCAGGCAGCTGCAACTAACTCAAACATCGTCCGTAATGACTGGCCACAGTACGATTTCCCACAAATCGCTAGCTTTGATTTGCTTGATAAGGCCTACCATATCGCTAAAGAACTCGGTATGACAACCCACGTTGGGAACGTTTTGTCTTCTGATGTCTTTTATTCAAACTATTTTGAAAAGAACATCGAGCTTGGTAAATGGGGAGTTAAGGCTGTGGAAATGGAAGCAGCAGCGCTTTACTATCTTGCTGCCCAACACCATGTTGATGCGCTTGCTATCATGACTATTTCTGATAGTTTAGTCAATCCAGATGAAGATACAACTGCAGAAGAACGTCAAAATACCTTCACCGATATGATGAAGGTTGGTTTGGAAACCTTGATTGCAGACTAAAGGTAGGCTATATTCAGAATGATTTCTCTTGTTCTCAAAATGATAACTATCAACAATGAATCAATCCTGAAATAGGTAAGAATAAGGAAATTGAAGAAAGCCTAATGGTGTCAAAGGACCGAGACTGGTCAGTTTAATATCTAAATCATAATCAAATAAAGTTGGAAGCCAAGTTGACAAGAAGTCAAGACTTTCAACTTTTTAACTTGAAAATTCCTAGGAGTACAAAATGGATAAGATTGAACAATTACAAGGTATTATTGATCAAAGTCAGAGAATTGTCTTTTTCGGTGGTGCAGGGGTTTCTACAGAGTCTAATATTCCAGATTTTCGTAGTTCAGATGGTATATATAGTCTGAAACTAGGTCGCCATTTTACTGCCGAGCAACTGGTTTCACGCACTATGTTTGAGCGCTATCCAGAGGATTTTTTTGATTTCTACAAAAAGTATCTGGTCTATCCTGATGCCAAGCCTAATTTAGCACATGATTATCTAGCGTCGTTGGAAAAAACAGGTAAATTAAAGGCGATTGTGACGCAAAATATCGATAGTCTCCATGAAATGGCAGGATCTCAGAAAGTTTTGAAACTGCATGGTAGTGCAGATCGTAATTATTGTTTGGGCTGTCATCGCTTTTATGATTTGACTGCCTTTTTGGAACTTGAAGGTCCAGTTCCCTACTGCTTAGATTGTGGCAAGGTGGTCAAACCTGACGTGACCCTTTATGAGGAAGCGCTAGATATGGATGTATTTAGTAGCGCAGCTCAAGCCATTCAGCAAGCAGATTTGTTGATCATTGGTGGAACTTCCTTAGTTGTTTATCCTGCAGCTAACCTAATCAATTATTTTTCAGGATCAAATCTTGTCGTTATCAACAAGTCCAGCACTCCTCAAGACAGCCAAGCTGATTTAGTTATCGAAGGTAAGATTGGAGAAGTTTTTTCTAAATTGAGACAATAAAAAACTGAAAGAAGTAGGACTATACTTCCTTCAGTTTTTTTGTATCACGAACTCAGAAACTATGAACAAGATTCTTTTCATTTCTAGGGGAATTTTATTGTTGATTTATAAATTGCTCGAGTTATTTTTAATTGTTGAATAAAAGGAAAAAAGGAAGACTTTCTGGATGAAAAACTTCCTTTTTTAGTCAATCAGTGCATGCTGATTTTAATGAAATGCTACTATATTGTTTACTTTTTTAAAAATCGCAAAAAACAATCAATCTCTGCTTGAGAATGGAGAATATGCATCTTTTCTGGGTAAGTATTGTTTAAGTATTGGTATCTATCCTTAGCATTTTTTGTCCGCCCATCCCAGAGAATCCATCGAATAAACTCCCAATTAAATTGTTCTTGACAACCTTCTGCCATACTTTCTCTGACCTTTCCCCGATATGTAATGTAACGCTTAAAAGCTCGAAAGAGACAGGTCAATGGAGAAAAATTAAGAAAGATGATTTGGTCAGCTTCCTGCATTCTTTCTTCGTAATAGCACCAAGAATAATTCCCATCGATAACCCAAGATTCATTCTTTGTGAGAAAGTTTTTCATCTCGGTCAACATCCATTCTCGGTCACTGTCTTGCCAACCAGGTTGAAATTGGAGTGTGTCCATATGAAGTTTTGGGATGGAGTAGTAGTGAGACAACTTTTCTGCTAGAGTTGACTTACCTGCACCAGAATATCCGATAATTGCGATTTTCATTTTCTACCTTTTCTTATTTGAGGACAAAAAAACAGCCTCTATGGACTGTTTCTTATTTAGCAAGTTTAGCTGAAAGACGAGCTTTATCACGGCTTGCTTTGTTTTTGTGAATCAAACCTTTAGTTTCTGCTTTATCGATAGCTGAGCTAGCAGCACGGAAAAGTTCTTCAGATGGGTTTGCTTCGAAAGCTTTGATAGCAGTACGCATAGCTGATTTTTGAGCTGAGTTCTTTTCGTTTTGTTTAACGTTCAATTCAGCGCGTTTGATAGCTGATTTAATGTTTGCCAATGTTCTTACCTCCATATTTACTAACTATACCATTATATCTGAAAACTTACGTTTTGACAAGGGAAAATTACTTTTTTAAGTAAATTTCATCGATTTCATGGTTCTTTGTTTTATGCAGAATCACTTCCGCACGGTTTCTGGTTGGTTCAATATAATTTTGTAGATTTGTGAGATTGATACTGGTCCAGACTTGATGGGCAAAGGATTCCACTTCCCCAATTGGCATTTGAGTAAAACGATAGTAGTAGCTATCAGGGTCGTTTTGTGCTAGGCTCAGCATTTTCAAGAAACGATCCAGATACCAACTTTCAATATCATCCACTGCAGCATCAACATAGATGGAAAAGTCAAAGAAGTCAGTAATATAGAGACGCTCGTTTTGTGGATTTTGAAAGACATTGATTCCTTCAACAATCACAAAATCAGCAGCTTTGACGCTTTGCTTTTCCTCAGGTACGATGTCGTAGACTTCATGAGAATAGACGGGAATATCTACATCTTGTCCATTTTTGATGTGGTCCAGGAAGCTGAGAAGAGCTTCCATATCATAGCTTTCAGGAAATCCCTTGCGATTTAAAATCCCTTGTTCAATCAAGGTCTGGTTGGGATAGAGAAAGCCGTCAGTTGTTACTAACTCAACCGTAGCATCTGTAAGTGTACGGGACAGTAAGATTTGAAGAAGTCGGCTAGTTGTAGATTTTCCAACGGCAACACTCCCAGAAACACCAATGATAAAAGGTTGGGATTTACTTTCACGTTGAAGGAAAATTCCTTTGGAAAAAGCCAAATCATCCTTGGTACGCTTGTAAATCTGGATGAGATGGGCAAGGGGAAGATAGACATCGGTAACATCCTGTAGACTAATCTGGTCATTAAAACTCTTGATGGATTCTAATTCCTCTTCAGTCAAAGGAGGTGTTGTCTTTCGATGTAAAGATTGCCAAGTCTGGCGGCTGATTTTTTCAAAATGTAAAAATTCGTTGGTCATTTGTTTTCCCCTAGATATTTTGTCTATCATACCATAAAAAGCTAAAAAAATAAAGCGGTTTCTTGAATGTGGTAAGTCAATATTATATAATAGATGTAGATAGAAACTGAACAATTTAGTGATGAAGTAGGAGTTATTTTCTCCTGATTTATAAGCTAATAAAGGGGGCTTTGGGATTCACAACTTATAGGAGGTGTACCATGAAAACCTTAAAAAGTTATATATTGGAATTCTGTTTTATTTTAAGTTTTGCACTACCTTTTTTAAAAGGAGCCAATGCGGATAATGGTAGACGCTTTGTGGAAATCTATTACGGTTTTACTTTTTTGATGGAACATGTCATTGTAACAGTTGTCTTTATCTGTTCGCTCTTGATTGCTTGGCTACTAAAAAAACGATGGGCGAAAAGGCTTGCTGCTGGAAGTTATCTATTTTTGATTTTGTGGATTGCTACAGAAGGGTATCTCTTCCGTATGTCTCTAGAAGATTTGATACGACTTTGGACAAGTTTGGAATTCCTGACAAAAACGTATCAGTTGGGCTTTTATCTAAACATCTTGTTGGGAATTTTGTTGATAATTAAGTATCTGAAGGTTAAGCAATAGTAATAAAAATACGCCCGATTATAGATGATAAACTTTTTGTTATATCCTGATTATGATATTTCTGGTTCTAAATGGTTTATCATTCATCTATAAGTGTTGAAAGAGATTGAAGAAAAGGTCTTCTTGACTAGCTTTCTTCAGTCTTTTTCGTTTTATTATCAATTTGTAAACGATTTACAATTTAAGGCAAATTATGGTAAAATAGTTTCATGAGTAAAATGTATTATGCAGAAAATCCTGACGCTGCTCACGACATTCATGAGTTGAGAGTGGACTTGTTGGGAGAAAAAATGACCTTTTTGACGGATGCGGGTGTTTTTAGCAAGAAAATGGTAGACTTTGGAAGTCAACTCTTGCTCAAATGTCTAGAGGTCAACCAAGGAGAGACTGTCCTTGATGTAGGCTGTGGTTATGGGCCTTTGGGCTTGTCCTTGGCTAAGGCTTATGGAGTTCAGGCGACCATGGTTGATATCAATAATCGTGCCTTGGATCTGGCGCGACAAAATGCTGAACGAAATAAAGTAGAAGCGACGATTTTCCAGTCCAACATCTATGAACAAGTTGAAGGGAAATTTGACCATGTCATTTCCAATCCCCCTATCCGTGCAGGTAAGCAAGTGGTTCATGAAATCATTGAGAAAAGCGAAGATTTCTTGGAAACTGGTGGGGATTTGACTATCGTTATCCAGAAAAAACAAGGGGCTCCAAGTGCCAAGTCCAAGATGGAAGAGGTGTTTGGTAATTGTGAAATCGTCAAAAAAGATAAGGGATACTATATCCTTAGAAGTGTGAAAGAATGAGAGCAGTTGATTTAATCCAAAAGAAACGAGACGGTCAAGAATTGACTTCGAGTGAAATTGAATGGCTAGTTGAAGGCTATGTGTCAGGAGCTGTCCCTGATTATCAGATGTCTGCCTTTGCCATGGCTGTTTATTTCAAAGGAATGACGACACGAGAAATCTCAGATTTGACTATGAATATGGTTAAGACTGGGCAAGAGTTTGATTTATCAGCTATTGATGGGGTTAAGGTTGATAAACATTCTACGGGTGGTGTTGGTGATAAGGTGACCTTGATTTTGGCTCCCCTTGTTGCTAGCTTTGGTGTGCCTGTGGCAAAAATGAGTGGTCGTGGTCTTGGTCATACTGGTGGAACAATTGATAAATTGGAGTCCATTAAGGGCTATCAAGTCGAGCGCAGTCAAGAAGATTTCATTCGTCAGGTGCAGGACATTGGAGTGTCCGTCATTGGGCAATCAGACCAGTTGGTTAAAGCAGATAAGCTTCTCTATGCTCTCCGTGATGTGACCGCGACCGTCGACACGATTCCTTTGATTGCCAGTTCGGTGATGAGCAAGAAAATAGCGGCAGGAGCGGATGCTATTTTGCTAGACGTGACTGTCGGTGAGGGTGCTTTCATGAAGACGGTTGATGAGGCGCGAGAACTGGCTCAAACCATGGTGGAGCTTGGTAAGGCAGTTGGTCGAAAGACGGTAGCCGTGATTACAGATATGAGTCAGCCTTTGGGACGAGCGATTGGAAATCGTCTGGAAATCCTTGAAGCACTGGAGATTTTACAAGGACAAGGCCGTCAGGATATTACCCACTTTATCTGTGAATTGGCTCAAATTATGCTTGGTCTGGCAAATGTAAACAAGACAGTTGAGGAAGTTCGCCAACATCTTGAAAATGGCCAAGCACTGGCTAAGTTTGAGGAGATGGTCAAAGCCCAAGCTGGAGACTTGGAAGACCTCTATCGCCCAGTCAATGTGTCCCATGTGGTGGAAATCCCTGCTCAGGAAACAGGTGTCATTTCAGCTCTTCCAGCCATGGAATTTGGCCTTTATGCCATGAGACTGGGAGCCGGCCGTGCAGTCAAGACTGATGTCTTGGACTATGAAACTGGAATTGTTTTTGAAAAGAAAGTTGGAGATTCCGTTCAAAAGGGAGAAATTGTTGCAAAAGTATACACAAATGGAAAAATTTCCCCTCAGCTAGTTACAGATTTTCAAAAATATGTTAAAATAAATGATAGGGTGCGAAGTTTACGAGAAATTATAGAAATTATCTCATAAACAACAGGAGAATCCGGATATGAAATTAAATAAATATATCGATCATACGCTTTTGAAGCAGGATGCGACAGAAAAACAAATTGATTGTTTGTTGTCTGAGGCTAGAGAGTATGATTTTGCCAGCGTCTGTGTTAATCCGACCTGGGTTGAACATGCTAAAAAAGGGCTTGAAGGTACAGATGTCAAGGTCTGTACAGTGGTTGGTTTCCCCTTGGGAGCAACAACTTCAGCCGTGAAAGCATTTGAAACCAAAGAAGCTATCCAAAATGGCGCAGATGAGATTGATATGGTGATCAATGTCGGTGCCCTCAAATCAGGAAATCTTGATTTGGTTGAATCAGACATTCACGCAGTAGTAGAAGCAAGTGGTGACAAGTTGGTTAAAGTCATTATTGAAGCTTGCCTGCTGACAGACCAAGAAAAAGTTGAGGCTTGTCAATTAGCCCAGAAAGCGGGAGCTGACTTTGTCAAAACATCTACTGGCTTTTCAACTGGTGGTGCTACGATAGCGGATGTTAAATTGATGCGCGAAACAGTTGGACTTGATATGGGTGTCAAGGCTGCCGGTGGAGCTCGTTCTTATGCAGATGCTCTTGCCTTTGTAGAAGCAGGTGCGACCCGTATCGGAACGTCAGCTGGTGTAGCCATTTTAAAAGGAGAATTGGCAGATGGCGACTACTGAGTTGATTGACCTGGCAATTGAAACCAGCAAACATGCCTATGTCCCCTATTCTCACTTTCCTATCGGAGCAGTTTTAGTGGCAAAAGACGGAAGTGTTTACACGGGAGTGAATATCGAAAATGCTAGCTATCCTTTGACCAACTGTGGAGAACGTACAGCGATTTTTAAAGCAGTTTCCGAAGGTCAAAGAGAGTTTTCAGAATTGATTGTCTATGGACAAACTGAAAAACCAATTTCGCCATGTGGCGCTTGTCGCCAAGTGATGGCTGAATTTTTTGAACAAGATCTAAAAGTGACCTTAGTCGCAAAAGATAAATCGACGGTCGAGATGACGGTCGGGGAGTTACTTCCATACTCTTTTACAGACTTAAACTAGTCTGAGTCGCTCTCTGAGTGGCACGGTCCTTGTGACCAACCAATCCATACTTGCAACATCGTTGCACATCTTATTTAGGAGGTTCAGTAATGAACAAGAAACAATGGCTAGGCCTTGGTCTAGTTGCAGTTGCAGCAGTTGGACTTGCTGCATGTGGTAACCGCTCTTCTCGTAACGCAGCTTCATCTTCTGATGTGAAGACAAAAGCAGCAATCGTCACTGATACTGGTGGTGTTGATGATAAATCATTCAACCAATCAGCTTGGGAAGGTTTGCAAGACTGGGGTAAAGAACACAATCTTTCAAAAGATAAAGGTTTTACTTATTTCCAATCAACGAGTGAAGCTGACTACGCTAACAACTTGCAACAAGCAGCTGGAAGTTACAACCTAATTTTCGGTGTTGGTTTTGCCCTTCACAATGCAGTTGAAGAAGCAGCAAAAGACCACTCTGACTTGAACTATGTCTTGATTGATGATGTGATTAAAGATCAAAAGAATGTTGCGAGCGTAACATTTGCTGATAACGAAGCTGCTTATCTTGCAGGTGTTGCAGCAGCTAAAACAACTAAAACAAAACAAGTTGGTTTTGTAGGTGGTATCGAGTCTGAAGTTATCTCACGTTTTGCAGCTGGATTTAAAGCTGGTGTTGAGTCAGTAGACCCATCTATCAAAGTACAAGTTGACTATGCTGGTTCATTTGGTGATGCGGCTAAAGGTAAAACAATTGCAGCAGCACAATACGCAGCTGGTGCAGACGTTGTTTACCAAGCAGCAGGTGGAACAGGTGCAGGTGTCTTTGCAGAAGCTAAATCACTCAACGAAAGCCGTCCTGAAAGTGAAAAAGTTTGGGTTATCGGTGTTGACCGTGACCAAGTAGGAGAAGGTAAATACACTTCTAAAGATGGAAAAGAATCAAACTTTGTTCTTGTATCTACTTTGAAACAAGTTGGTACAACTGTAAAAGATATTGCAAACAAGGCAGAAAAAGGTGAATTCCCTGGCGGTCAAGTAATCGTTTACTCATTGAAAGATAAAGGGGTTGACTTGGCAGTGACAAACCTTTCAGAAGAAGGTAAAAAAGCTGTTGAAGATGCTAAAGCTAAAATCCTTGATGGAAGCGTAAAAGTTCCTGAAAAATAATGGATGGAAGTCATTTCTTAGGAAGCGGCCCTTGGCCGCTTTTTTAAGAGTTGAGACAAAGTCATTTTGTCTCAGTAAAGCTTGCTACTAGACAAACTAGCAAGTTTTATTGAAATAAAATAAGACTCTGAAAGGAAGAGCACATGGCACACGAAAATGTCATTGAGATGCGTGATATTACCAAGGTGTTTGGTGAATTTGTTGCCAACGACAAAATCAACCTGCACCTACGAAAAGGTGAAATTCATGCACTTTTAGGAGAAAATGGGGCTGGAAAATCCACGCTAATGAACATGTTAGCAGGGCTTCTTGAACCAACCAGTGGTGAAATTGCGGTCAACGGTCAAGTTGTTAACCTCGACTCGCCATCTAAAGCAGCTAGCTTGGGAATTGGAATGGTTCACCAGCACTTTATGTTGGTAGAGGCTTTCACAGTGGCTGAAAACATCATTTTAGGAAGTGAATTGACTAAAAATGGTGTGCTAGATATCGCTGGAGCTAGCAAAGAAATCAAGGCTCTTTCTGAACGTTATGGCTTAGCTGTTGACCCTTCTGCCAAGGTAGCAGACATCTCAGTTGGAGCCCAACAACGTGTAGAAATTTTAAAAACCCTTTATCGGGGGGCTGATATCCTTATCTTTGACGAACCAACGGCTGTCTTGACTCCATCAGAAATTGATGAGTTGATGGCTATTATGAAAAATCTTGTCAAAGAAGGAAAATCAATTATCTTGATTACCCACAAGTTGGACGAGATTCGCGCAGTTTCTGACCGTGTTACAGTTATCCGTCGCGGGAAATCCATTGAAACCGTCGAAATTGTCGGAGCTACCAATGCTGATTTGGCAGAAATGATGGTAGGACGTTCTGTTTCCTTTAAAACAGAGAAACAAGCTTCTCAACCAAAAGAAGTGGTCTTGTCAATCAAAGATTTGGTGGTCAATGAAAACCGTGGTGTTCCAGCTGTCAAAAATCTATCCTTGGATGTTCGTGCTGGAGAGATTGTTGGTATTGCGGGGATTGATGGAAATGGTCAGTCTGAACTGATTCAAGCAATTACAGGTCTTCGCAAGGTTGAATCTGGTAGCATTGAGCTAAAAGGAGATTCAATTGTAGGCTTGCACCCACGTCAGATTACAGAGTTGAGTGTTGGGCACGTTCCAGAAGACCGTCACCGTGATGGCTTGATTTTGGAAATGATGATTTCTGAAAATATTGCCCTTCAAACCTACTACAAAGAACCACATAGTAAAAATGGAATTTTGAACTATTCAAATATTACTTCTTATGCTAAAAAGCTAATGGAAGAGTTTGATGTTCGTGCTGCCAGCGAATTTGTTCCTGCAGCTGCACTCTCAGGAGGAAATCAACAAAAAGCAATTATTGCTCGTGAAATTGATCGAGATCCTGAACTCCTTATCGTCAGCCAACCAACTCGTGGTTTGGATGTCGGTGCCATTGAATATATCCACAAACGCTTGATTGAAGAGCGTGATAATGGAAAGGCTGTCCTTGTTGTCAGCTTTGAACTAGATGAGATTTTAAACGTCTCAGACCGTATTGCCGTTATCCACGATGGTAAGATTCAAGGTATTGTATCACCAGAAACAACCAATAAACAAGAACTTGGTGTCTTGATGGCTGGTGGAAACTTGGGAAAGGAGAAGAGTGATGTCTAAAAAATTACAACAAATTTCGGTTCCCTTGATTTCTGTCTTCCTAGGAATTTTGCTCGGAGCCATTGTTATGTGGATCTTCGGTTATGATGCTATTTGGGGCTATGAAGAATTGTTCTATACAGCCTTTGGTAGTCTACGCGGGATTGGGGAAATCTTCCGTGCTATGGGACCTTTGGTCTTGATTGGTCTTGGTTTTGCCGTTGCCAGTCGTGCTGGTTTCTTTAACGTCGGACTTCCTGGTCAGGCCTTGGCTGGCTGGATTCTTAGTGGTTGGTTTGCCCTGTCGCATCCAGATATGCCACGTCCCTTGATGATTCTAGCAACCATCGTGATTGCCTTGATTGCTGGTGGGATTGTCGGAGCGATTCCGGGTATTCTTAGAGCTTATTTAGGGACATCAGAGGTTATCGTAACCATCATGATGAACTACATTGTCTTGTATGTAGGAAATGCCTTTATCCATGCCTTTCCTAAAGACTTCATGCAAAGTACAGATTCGACGATTCGTGTCGGGGCTAATGCAACCTATCAGACACCTTGGTTGGCTGAGTTGACTGGTAACTCACGGATGAATATTGGTATTTTCTTTGCTCTTATTGCCGTTGCAGTCATTTGGTTTATGCTCAAGAAAACAACCCTTGGTTTTGAAATCCGTGCGGTTGGTCTCAATCCTCACGCATCAGAATACGCTGGTATTTCTGCAAAACGAACAATTATCCTTTCAATGATTATCTCAGGTGCCTTGGCAGGTCTTGGTGGAGCCGTTGAAGGTTTGGGAACCTTCCAGAACGTCTATGTTCAAGGCGCATCATTAGCTGTCGGATTTAACGGGATGGCAGTTAGCCTGCTTGCAGCAAACTCACCAATTGGTATTCTCTTTGCAGCCTTCCTATTTGGTGTTCTCCAAGTTGGGGCTCCTGGTATGAATGCGGCGCAGGTACCATCTGAGCTTGTCAGCATTGTAACAGCGTCTATTATCTTCTTTGTCAGTGTTCATTACCTTATCGAACGCTTTGTCAAACCGAAAAAACAAGTTAAAGGAGGTAAGTAAAGATGTCTATTACAACCTTGCTCACCCTCTTGGTGTCTTCTATGCTGATTTACTCAGCACCCCTCATCTTTACAAGTATCGGTGGTGTTTTCTCTGAACGTGGTGGTGTGGTAAACGTCGGCCTTGAAGGAATTATGGTTATGGGTGCCTTTTCTGGAGTCGTCTTTAACCTTGAATTTGCAGAACAATTTGGAGCAGCAACTCCATGGTTATCTTTGCTTGTAGCAGGATTGGTAGGGGGAATCTTTTCTATCATCCACGCAGCGGCAACAGTTCATTTCCGTGCAGACCATGTTGTCAGCGGTACAGTATTGAACTTGATGGCGCCAGCCTTGGCTGTTTTCTTAGTGAAAGTTCTTTATAATAAGGGACAAACAGATAACTTAAGTCAGACTTTTGGACGCTTTGACTTCCCAGTCTTAGCAAATATCCCAGTGATTGGTGATATCTTCTTCAAGTCAACAAGTCTGCTAGGTTATATCGCGATTGCCTTCTCATTCCTTGCTTGGTTTATCCTCTTCAAGACCCGCTTTGGTCTTCGCCTCCGCTCTGTAGGTGAACATCCTCAAGCAGCGGATACATTGGGAATCAATGTCTACAAGATGAGATATTTAGGGGTTATCATTTCAGGTTTCTTGGGTGGAATTGGTGGAGCGATTTATGCTCAATCTATTTCAGTTAACTTCTCAGTGACAACTATTGTTGGACCTGGATTTATTGCCCTTGCTGCGATGATCTTTGGTAAATGGAATCCAATCGGAGCCATGCTATCTAGTCTCTTCTTTGGACTTTCACAAAGTTTGGCCGTTATCGGTTCTCAATTACCATTCCTACAAGGAGTGCCTGCGGTTTATCTTCAAATTGCACCTTATGTTTTGACAATTCTTGTCTTGGCAGCCTTCTTTGGAAAAGCAGTTGCACCAAAAGCAGATGGTATCAACTATATCAAATCAAAATAAGCATACAAAAAAACGTCAGTTCTGTTCAAACTGGCGTTTTATTTTTTAGGATGTTGATGAGTTAAGTTTAATCCCCAAGGGACTAAATTTTCAGTTTTATTTTGGATGCGTGTGATATTATCCTTATGACGAATGATAATCAAACTAGCGAGTGCTAGGATAATAGCGATGAAGAGAGGGTCATAGTTACTCAGGATAAAACCAAAAAGTGGAAATAGTAGAACTCCGATAACGGCTGCGATAGATGCTGTGACACTAGACAGTGAAATCATACTCCCCAAATAGAGTGTTCCAAAGAAAACAACCGCAAGGTAGAGACAGAAGACAGGAGCAAATCCGAAAATCACACCTGCACTGGTTGCGACAGCCTTACCACCCTTAAATCCTGCAAAGATAGGAAAGGTATGTCCAATGACAGCCAAAAGTCCAAAGATAAGAGGCGAAACACCTTGAAGATGAAACATAATCGGAAGAAGGGTTGCTAGGGTTCCTTTGAAAAAGTCAATGACAAAGGTTGCCATACCAGCTTTCTTACCTAAAATGCGGAAGGTATTGGTTGTTCCTGTGTTTCCAGAACCATGTTCACGAAGATTGATTTGAAAGAATACTTGTCCAATCCAGAGACCAGACGGAATCGAACCCAGCAGATAGGCTAGGATAAATAAAACTATTGTAATCATACTCCTATTATATCATGAATTGGAAAATAAAGGCAGAGAATCTCTGCTGAAATTGTCACACCGGAGAAAGAAAAATTTTGCAAAATCCTTGGAAAACCTGTAGAATAGTAAAGATGAACGAATAGGAGGTTCCTTGTGTCAAAAAAGGAAATCGATATTAATAATTATAATGATGATGCCATTCAGGTGCTAGAAGGGTTGGATGCGGTCCGTAAACGTCCGGGGATGTATATCGGATCGACTGATGGTGCAGGTCTCCATCACCTCGTCTGGGAAATTGTCGACAATGCAGTCGATGAGGCTTTGTCTGGATTTGGTGACCGTATTGATGTCACCATCAATAAAGATGGGAGTTTGACTGTGCAAGACCATGGTCGTGGGATGCCGACGGGTATGCACGCTATGGGGATTCCAACAGTTGAGGTAATCTTTACCATTCTTCACGCCGGAGGGAAATTCGGTCAGGGTGGCTACAAGACATCTGGTGGTCTCCACGGGGTTGGTTCTTCCGTTGTAAATGCTCTTTCTAGTTGGTTGGAAGTTGAAATTACACGTGACGGAGCAATCTATAAGCAACGTTTTGAAAATGGTGGAAAACCTGTCACAACCTTGAAGAAAATCGGTACAGCACCTAAGTCTAAAACAGGTACCAAGGTTACGTTTATGCCTGATGCGACTATCTTTTCTACGACAGACTTCAAGTACAATACCATTTCAGAGCGCCTTAATGAATCAGCTTTTCTTTTGAAAAATGTGACCTTGTCTTTGACGGACAAGCGTACAGATGAAGCGATTGAGTTCCACTATGAAAATGGGGTGCAGGACTTTGTTTCTTATCTGAATGAAGACAAGGAAACCTTGACCCCAGTTCTTTATTTTGAAGGCGAAGACAATGGTTTCCAAGTGGAAGTCGCTCTCCAGTACAATGATGGATTTTCAGATAACATTCTGTCCTTTGTCAATAATGTTCGCACCAAGGACGGGGGAACGCATGAGACAGGACTTAAGTCTGCCATTACCAAAGTCATGAATGACTATGCGCGAAAAACTGGCCTCCTCAAGGAAAAGGATAAAAATCTGGAAGGGTCAGACTATCGTGAGGGACTAGCGGCCGTTCTTTCTATCTTAGTTCCTGAAGAACACCTCCAGTTTGAAGGACAAACTAAGGATAAATTGGGTAGCCCCCTAGCTCGTCCAGTTGTGGATGGTATTGTGGCGGATAAGTTGACTTTCTTCCTCATGGAAAATGGGGAACTAGCCTCTAATCTTATTCGCAAGGCTATCAAGGCGCGTGATGCTCGTGAGGCGGCCCGTAAGGCGCGTGATGAGAGTCGAAATGGTAAGAAGAACAAGAAGGACAAGGGCTTGTTGTCTGGAAAATTGACTCCAGCCCAGTCTAAGAATCCTGCTAAGAATGAACTCTATCTAGTCGAGGGAGACTCTGCCGGTGGTTCTGCCAAACAAGGTCGTGACCGTAAGTTCCAGGCTATCTTGCCACTTCGTGGTAAGGTTATCAACACAGCTAAGGCCAAGATGGCGGATATCCTCAAAAATGAAGAAATCAACACTATGATTTATACTATTGGTGCGGGTGTTGGGGCTGACTTCTCTATTGAAGATGCCAACTATGACAAGATCATTATCATGACCGATGCGGATACCGACGGTGCCCACATTCAAACACTTCTCTTAACCTTCTTTTACCGCTATATGCGTCCGCTAGTTGAGGCGGGACATGTCTATATTGCCCTTCCACCTCTTTACAAGATGTCCAAAGGTAAAGGCAAGAAAGAAGAAGTGGCCTATGCTTGGACAGATGGCGAGTTAGAAGAACTCCGCAAGCAGTTCGGTAAGGGCGCTACCCTCCAACGCTATAAAGGTCTCGGTGAGATGAATGCGGACCAACTCTGGGAAACAACCATGAATCCAGAAACCCGCACTCTCATTCGCGTTACGATCGAAGACCTAGCACGCGCTGAACGCCGTGTCAATGTCCTCATGGGTGACAAGGTCGAACCACGCCGTAAGTGGATCGAGGATAATGTCAAGTTTACGCTGGAAGAAGCGACAGTGTTTTAAGTCGGTCTTTAACGAATGGGTATTAACATGAGAACTGAAACAGAAATGCTCGATGTGATTTTACAAACAGCCAAAACTTTACAAGTCAAAGCTGTCGCCATGTCTGGTTCGCGAGCTTGTCCAAAAGCTCCAAAAGATGAATTTCAAGACTATGATTTGGTCTATATTGTGGAAGATTTAGATAATCTGACAAGTGACCTTTCTTGGTTGAATCAGTTTGGGAAACGCATTATCGAGCAAGAAGTTGGTCTTGGTAATCGTCGTCTCTATCTCATGCTTTTTGAAGATGGCAATCGTATTGATTTGACTCTTTGCCCTAAAGAACACATGCAAGAGTGGGTGGATAGTGAGGCAGGATTTGCTGTTTTGGAAGATCCAGAAAATTTATTTGAAGCCTATTTCCCAAATATAGAGCGTTACTGGATAACCCCAGCTACTGAAAAGGATTTTGAAAAAGCCTGCAATGAATTTTGGTGGGTGTCAGCCTACGTGGTCAAAGGAATCTGTCGCCATCAAGTCATCTATGCCACTGACCATCTCTACGGTATTTGCCAGAAAGAGTTGTTAAAAGTCTTAGCTTGGCAGGTGGCAAGTGATAAGGGAAAAGTAGACGTCGGAAAGAATTATAAGAATCTCTTTAACTATTTACCCATTGAGAAAGAAAAGGAATTCTCAAATCTGCTTGATTTTTCAAGTATAGATAAAATCACTCAGTCTTTGTTTGCTACAATGAAGCTTTTCCACCAAGAGGCACGATACCTTGCTAACAAGATGGGCTTTAACTACGATAAAGAAGTAGCTGAGAAGATGATTGAGTATGCTGAGGAGAGACTTCTAAATCGCTGACTAATTAAAAAGATTAAACTACAGAAAGGATAGTTTGGTTATTTATAGTAACTGAACACCTTTTCTATAAAAAACTACTCTACATTCTTTGAAAGGAGTTGAACACGCCCTAAATGCTGTGTTAAAAAGAGAAATTCTCTTGTGAGCTTGCTTACTTTAAAAATTTCCTATTTTTCCTTTGTATTTTGAGGGCTCTGTATCCTATATGAGTAACATTCAAAACATGTCCCTTGAGGACATCATGGGAGAGCGCTTTGGTCGCTACTCCAAGTACATTATTCAAGACCGGGCTTTGCCAGATATTCGTGATGGACTCAAGCCGGTTCAGCGTCGTATTCTTTATTCGATGAATAAAGATGGCAATACTTTTGACAAGAGCTACCGTAAGTCGGCCAAGTCAGTCGGGAACATCATGGGGAATTTTCACCCACACGGTGACAGCTCCATCTATGATGCCATGGTTCGTATGTCTCAGGATTGGAAAAATCGTGAGATTTTGGTCGAAATGCACGGTAATAATGGTTCTATGGACGGAGATCCGCCTGCGGCGATGCGTTATACCGAGGCTCGTTTGTCTGAGATTGCTGGTTATCTTCTTCAAGATATCGAGAAAAAGACAGTCCCTTTTGCATGGAACTTTGACGATACCGAGAAAGAACCAACTGTTTTGCCAGCAGCCTTTCCAAACCTTTTAGTTAATGGTTCGACTGGGATTTCTGCTGGATATGCCACAGATATTCCTCCCCATAATTTGGCTGAGGTTATTGATGCTGCTGTTTATATGATTGACCATCCAACGGCAAAAGTTGATAAACTCATGGAATTCTTGCCTGGGCCAGACTTTCCTACAGGAGCCATCATCCAAGGTCGTGATGAAATCAAGAAGGCCTATGAAACTGGGAAAGGGCGTGTGGTTGTTCGTTCCAAGACGGAGATTGAAAATCTAAAAGGTGGTAAGGAACAAATCGTTATCACTGAGATTCCTTATGAAATCAATAAGGCCAATCTGGTTAAGAAAATCGATGATGTCCGTGTCAATAACAAGGTTGCAGGAATTGCTGAGGTTCGTGATGAGTCTGACCGTGACGGTCTTCGTATCGCTATTGAGCTCAAGAAAGATGCTAATACAGAGCTCGTTCTTAATTATCTCTTTAAATACACTGACCTACAAATCAATTACAACTTTAACATGGTGGCGATTGACAATTTCACACCTCGTCAGGTTGGGATTGTCCCAATTTTGTCTAGCTACATCGCCCACCGTCGTGAAGTGATTTTGGCGCGTTCCCGCTATGATAAGGAAAAGGCTGAGAAACGTCTCCATATCGTCGAAGGTTTGATTCGTGTAATTTCGATTTTGGACGCAGTCATTGCCCTTATCCGTGCTTCTGAGAATAAAGCTGATGCCAAGGAAAACCTCAAGGTCAGCTATGATTTTACAGAAGAGCAGGCTGAGGCCATTGTTACATTGCAACTTTACCGTTTGACCAATACCGATGTGGTTGTCTTACAGGAAGAAGAAGCAGAACTTTGTGAAAAGATTGCCATGCTTGCAGCCATCATCGGTGATGAACGGACTATGTACAATCTCATGAAGAAAGAACTTCGTGAGGTTAAGAAGAAATTTGCGACTCCGCGTTTGAGTTCTTTAGAAGACACTGCAAAAGCAATCGAGATTGATACAGCTAGTCTGATTGCTGAGGAAGATACCTACGTCAGCGTGACCAAGGCAGGTTACATCAAGCGTACCAGTCCACGTTCCTTTGCGGCTTCAACGCTGGAAGAAATTGGCAAACGTGATGACGATCGTTTGATTTTTGTTCAAGCTGCCAAGACAACCCAGCACCTCTTGATGTTCACAAGTCTCGGAAATGTTATCTACAGACCAATCCATGAATTAGCAGATATTCGCTGGAAGGACATCGGAGAGCATCTGAGCCAGACCATTACAAACTTTGAAACTAACGAAGAAATCCTTTATGTGGAAGTCGTGGATCAGTTTGATGATGCGACAACCTACTTTGCTGCGACTCGTCTTGGTCAAATCAAGCGTGTAGAGCGAAAAGAGTTCACTCCATGGCGGACCTATAAATCTAAGTCTGTCAAGTATGCTAAGCTCAAAGACGAGACAGACCAGATTGTAGCAGTGGCTCCGATTAAACTAGATGATGTTCTCTTGATTAGCCAAAACGGTTATGCCCTTCGTTTCAATATCGAAGAGGTTCCGGTTGTTGGTGCCAAGGCGGCAGGGGTCAAGGCTATGAATCTGAAAGAAGATGATGTACTCCAATCGGCCTTTATCTGCAACACCTCATCCTTCTACCTCTTGACTCAGCGTGGAAGTTTGAAACGCGTTTCCGTTGAGGAAATTCCAGCGACCAGTCGTGCCAAACGAGGTCTACAAGTCTTGCGTGAGTTAAAAAACAAACCACATCGAGTCTTCTTGGCTGGAGCAGTTTCAGAGCAAGGATTTGTAGGTGACCTCTTTAGTACAGAAGTAGAAGAAAACGACCAGATTCTGTTTATCCAATCCAATAAAGGAACAATTTATGAAAGTCGATTGCAAGACTTGAACCTGTCAGAACGCACAAGCAACGGTAGCTTCATCTCTGACACGATTTCAGATGAAGAAGTTTTTGACGCTTATCTTAAAGAGATATTTACTGAAGCCAAATAAGTGAAATGAAGAATCAGTTCTAAGAGCTGGTTCTTTTTATTGAAGAAATTTTCTGAAAATTACAAAATATACTTGCTATTTTAGAAAAATAGTGTAGAATAAAAGAAATAGGTTTTTAGAATAAGGAGTGGAATATGACAGTAACGATTGATTGGGAAAATCTCGGCTTTTCCTATATGAAATTACCTTATCGCTATATTGCTCATTTTAAAAATGGACAATGGAATCAAGGAGAGCTTACAGAGGATGCAACATTGCATATTTCAGAGTCTTCTCCAAGTCTTCACTATGGCCAACAAGCATTTGAAGGTTTGAAAGCTTATCGTACTAAGGATGGTAGTGTTCAACTTTTCCGTCCTGACGAAAATGCTAAACGCCTGCAACGTACTTGTGATCGTCTCTTGATGCCACAAGTTCCGACAGACATGTTTGTAGAAGCTTGTAAGGCAGTTGTCCGCGCGAATGAAGAATACGTACCACCATATGGAACAGGTGGAACCCTTTATCTTCGTCCACTTTTGATTGGTGTTGGAGATATTATCGGGGTAAAACCAGCGGAGGAATACATTTTCACTATCTTTGCTATGCCAGTTGGTAATTACTTTAAGGGTGGTTTGGTCCCAACTAACTTCTTGATTCAGGATGAATACGACCGTGCCGCTCCAAATGGTACAGGTGCGGCTAAGGTTGGTGGGAACTATGCTGCCAGTCTCTTGCCAGGGAAATTGGCTAAATCACGTCATTTCTCAGATGTTATCTACCTAGACCCATCAACTCATACAAAGATTGAAGAAGTCGGTTCAGCTAACTTCTTTGGAATTACAGCTGACAATGAATTTGTAACACCATTGAGTCCATCTATCTTGCCATCTATTACCAAGTATTCTTTGCTTTATTTGGCAGAACATCGCTTGGGCTTGACACCTATTGAAGGTGATGTCCCAATTGATAAGCTGGATCGTTTTGTAGAGGCAGGTGCTTGTGGTACGGCAGCAGTTATTTCGCCAATTGGTGGAATTCAACACGGTGATGATTTCCATGTATTCTATAGTGAAACAGAAGTTGGTCCTGTGACTCGTAAACTCTATGATGAATTGACAGGTATTCAGTTTGGTGATATTGAAGCGCCAGAAGGTTGGATTGTAAAAGTAGATTAAAATAAACAAAAGGAGATTTTTGATGAAATCGAAAAAGTGGCTCTTAACAGCAGGAGTGGTCCTGAGCACAACAGCTCTTTTAGTAGCTTGTGGAAAAGCTGATAAAGAAGCAGATGCACCGACAACATTTTCATATGTTTATGCAGTAGATCCAGCATCTTTGGACTATAGTATAGCGACTCGTACATCTACAACAGATGTCATCGGGAACGTGGTTGATGGCTTGATGGAGAACGACCAATACGGAAATGTTATTCCTTCCTTGGCTGAAGATTGGTCTGTGTCAAAAGATGGTTTGACTTATACCTATAAACTTCGTAAAGGAGTTAAATGGTACACTTCAGAAGGTGAAGAATACGCAGAAGTAACAGCCCATGACTTTGTAACAGGATTGAAACACGTAGCTGACGGTAAGTCAGACGGTGTCTCTCTCATCCAAAATTCAATCAAGGGCTTGGATGCCTACATGACTGGTGAAACGAACGATTTCTCTACAGTTGGTGTCAAGGCTTTGGACGATTACACAGTCGAATATACCCTAAACAAACCAGAAAGCTTCTGGAACTCTAAAGTCACAACAGCAACGATGTTGCCTGTAAATGAAGAGTTTTTGAAGGCATCAGGTAAAGATTATGGAGCAGTTACTCCAGCAGGGATTCTTTACAATGGTCCTTATATCTTGAAGACCTTGACGTCTAAATCGTTGATCGAATACGAGAAAAATCCAAACTACTGGGATAAAGAAAAGGTAAAAATTGAGAAGATTAAATTGACCTACTACGATGGTTCAGATCAGGAATCCTTGATTCGTAGCTTCTCTTCAGGTGCCTATACGACAGCTCGTCTCTTCCCAAGTAGCTCAAACTTTGCTTCAACTTTGGAACAATACGGAGATAAAATTACTTATAGCCCACAGGACTCAAGTAGTTATTACTTCACCTTTAACGTAAATCGTCAGTCATACAATAAAACTGCGAAAACAAGTGAAGAACAAAAGACTTCTACAAAAGAAGCTATGCTTAATAAGGACTTCCGTCAGGCTATCAACTTTGCCTTTAACCGCCATTCTTATGCTGCTCAGCTAAATGGTGAAGACGGTGCGGACAAGATTATTCGTAACAGTCTCGTTCCAGATAACTTCGTGCAAGCAGGCGGTAAGAACTTTGGTCAAATCGCCCAAGCAGAGTTGGTGAACTATGGTGACCAGTGGAAAGGTGTTGAGCTAGTTGACGGTAAGGATTCTATCTACAACCCTGACAAGGCTAAGGCAGCATTTGAAAAAGCTAAGAAAGACTTGGAATCTAAAGGGGTAAGCTTCCCAATTCACTTGGATGTCCCAGTTGAACAAACAGATACCATCGCCGTTCAACAAAGTAATTCTTTCAAACAGTCTATCGAATCAACTCTTGGTGCTGAAAATGTTGTCATCGATGTTCTTCAAATGACAGATAATGAAAAGGAAACAATCACTTCTCAAGCGCGTGTTCCTTCTCAAAAAGACTATGATTTGAACAGTACAGGATGGGCTCCAAGTTATCAAGACCCAGCCTCTTACTTGAATATCATGGATCCTAAATCAGGTTCTGCTATGAAACACCTTGGTATCACTAAAGGAAAAGATAAGGATGTTGTAGCGAAACTTGGTTTAGACCAGTATAAGAAATTATTGGATGATGCCGATTCAGAAACTACAAATCTTGAAGAACGCTATGAAAAATATGCCAAGGCTCAAGCTTGGTTGACAGATAGTTCATTATTGATGCCAACAGCCTCATCTGGTGGTTCTCCAGTTGTAAGTAATGTAGTGCCATTCTCAAAACCATACTCACAAGTTGGTATTAAGGGTGACCCATATATCTTTAAAGGAATGAAATTGCAAAAAGATATCGTTACTACAAAAGAATATGGAGAAGCACTGAAAAAATGGCAAAAAGAAAAATTGGAATCAAACGGTAAGTACCAAAAAGAACTAGAAAAACACATTAAATAAAGCAGAAAAACTCTATATCAGACTTGGAATGATATAGAGTTTTTTCTTGCTAGTTTTAGGATTTTCTTGTAAAATAGAAAAAGTGAAGAGAGGTATGAAATGAGTAAGAAAGATAAAAAAATTGAAATTCAAGTAGCAGATGCCAAAGTCAATGTTGGAAAAGACAGTTTTGAAGGTTATACATTGACTATCGGTAAAAAAGTTATCGGAGAAATTGCCGAATTAGATGGACAATTTGCTATCATAAAGAATGGGAATGTCGATAGTTTTTATAAAAAATTGGAAAAAGCTGTGGAAATTTTGATTGAAAATTATAATTTAGCAAAATAAGTCTTGTTTTTTTGAAATTTTCATGATATAATAGTCCATGTTGATTGTAGGAGAGATAGCGAAGAGGCTAAACGCGGCGGACTGTAAATCCGCTCCTTCGGGTTCGGGGGTTCGAATCCCTCTCTCTCCATTTCATCAATGGGGTATAGCCAAGCGGTAAGGCAAGGGACTTTGACTCCCTCATGCGTTGGTTCGAATCCAGCTACCCCAGTTCTTAGGTAATGATCAAGATAAAAAGCAAAATATCTTAGGGTATTTTATTTTTATAATTGAAAGACGTGAACAATATGAACATGTTCTTGCGGGTGCTTAGGAAAAAAATTATAAGTATGTCAAGTTTAAGAAAAACTTGATTGTTGGAGGATTTTTTAGATGAACGAATTTGAAGATTTGCTAAATAGCGTTAGCCAAGTTGAGACTGGTGATGTTGTTAGTGCTGAAGTATTGACAGTTGATGCGACTCAAGCTAACGTTGCAATCTCTGGAACTGGTGTTGAAGGTGTCTTGACTCTTCGCGAATTGACAAACGATCGCGATGCAGATATCAATGACTTTGTTAAAGTAGGAGAAGTATTGGATGTTCTTGTACTTCGTCAAGTAGTTGGTAAAGATACTGATACAGTTACATACCTTGTATCTAAAAAACGCCTTGAAGCTCGCAAAGCATGGGACAAACTTGTTGGTCGCGAAGAAGAAGTTGTTACTGTTAAAGGAACTCGTGCCGTTAAAGGTGGACTTTCAGTAGAATTTGAAGGTGTTCGTGGATTTATCCCAGCTTCAATGTTGGATACTCGTTTCGTACGTAACACTGAGCGTTTTGTAGGTCAAGAATTTGATGCTAAAATCAAAGAAGTTGACGCTAAAGAAAACCGCTTCATCCTTTCACGTCGTGAAGTTGTTGAAGCAGCTACTGCAGCAGCTCGTGCTGAAGTATTCGGTAAATTGGCTGTTGGCGATGTAGTAACTGGTAAAGTTGCACGTATTACAAGCTTCGGTGCTTTCATCGACCTTGGTGGTGTTGATGGATTGGTTCACTTGACTGAATTGTCGCATGAACGTAACGTATCACCAAAATCAGTTGTAACTGTTGGTGAAGAAATTGAAGTGAAAATCCTTGATCTTAATGAAGAAGAAGGACGTGTATCACTTTCACTTAAAGCAACAACACCTGGACCATGGGATGGCGTTGAGCAAAAATTGGCTAAAGGTGATGTAGTAGAAGGAACAGTTAAACGTTTGACTGACTTCGGTGCATTTGTTGAAGTATTGCCAGGTATCGATGGACTTGTTCACGTATCACAAATTTCACACAAACGTATTGAAAATCCAAAAGAAGCTCTTAAAGTTGGTCAAGAAGTTCAAGTTAAAGTTCTTGAAGTTAACGCAGATGCAGAGCGCGTATCACTTTCTATCAAAGCTCTTGAAGAGCGTCCAGCTCAAGAAGAAGGACAAAAAGAAGAAAAACGTGCTGCTCGTCCACGTCGTCCAAAACGTCAAGAAAAACGTGATTTCGAACTTCCAGAAACACAAACAGGATTCTCAATGGCTGACTTGTTCGGTGATATCGAACTTTAATCAAATTGAAAATTCACAAAATCCTTTGTTTTCTAAACAAGGGATTTTTCTTTTGTCTGTAAGTCTTTTTTGATATAATAGTTCTATGTTAGAATCAGAAAAACAATCACGTTATCAAATGTTAAATGAAGAGCTCTCTTTTTTATTGGAAGGCGAAACCAATGTTTTGGCTAATCTTTCCAACGCCAGTGCTCTTCTAAAATCACGCTTTCCTAATACTGTATTTGCAGGCTTTTATTTGTTCGATGGAAAGGAATTGGTTTTGGGTCCCTTCCAAGGTGGTGTTTCCTGCATCCGTATTGCACTTGGAAAGGGTGTTTGTGGGGAGGCAGCTCACTTTCAGGAAACTGTTCTAGTTGGAGATGTAACAACTTATCCCAACTATATTTCTTGTGATAGTCGTGCTAAAAGTGAAATTGTTGTGCCGATGGTAAAGAATGGTCAATTACTTGGGGTTCTGGATCTGGATTCTTCAGAGATTGATGATTACGATGCTATGGATCGAGATTATTTGGAACAATTTGTCGCTATTTTGCTTGAAAAGACGGAATGGGACTTTACAATGTTTGAGGAGAAAGCCTAATGTATCAAGCACTTTATCGAAAATATAGAAGTCAAAATTTCTCCCAGTTGGTTGGTCAAGAAGTTGTGGCTAAGACTCTTAAACAAGCGGTGGAGCAAGAGAAAATAAGTCACGCTTATCTTTTTTCTGGTCCTCGTGGAACGGGAAAAACCAGTGTGGCTAAGATCTTTGCAAAGGCTATGAACTGTCCCAATCAAGTGGGTGGTGAACCATGTAATAACTGTTATATTTGTCAAGCAGTGACGGACGGTAGTTTAGAAGATGTCATTGAAATGGATGCAGCCTCTAATAATGGGGTTGATGAAATTCGTGAAATCCGTGATAAATCAACCTACGCCCCTAGCCTTGCCCGCTACAAGGTCTATATCATAGACGAGGTTCACATGCTGTCTACAGGGGCTTTTAATGCTCTTCTAAAGACGCTGGAAGAGCCAACACAGAATGTGGTCTTTATTTTAGCTACTACTGAATTGCACAAGATTCCTGCCACTATTCTATCCCGTGTCCAACGTTTTGAGTTTAAATCAATTAAGACACAGGATATTAAGGAACATATCCACTATATCTTAGAAAAAGAAAATATTAGTTCTGAACCAGAGGCTGTGGAAATCATTGCTAGACGAGCTGAAGGTGGGATGCGGGACGCCTTGTCTATTTTGGATCAAGCCCTGAGTTTGACACAGGGAAATGAGCTGACGACTGCAATCTCTGAAGAAATTACAGGAACCATTAGTCTGTCAGCTTTGGATGATTATGTGGCTGCCTTGTCTCAACAGGATGTTACCAAAGCCTTAGCTTGCTTAAATCTTCTATTTGACAATGGTAAGAGCATGACTCGTTTTGTGACCGATCTTTTGCACTATTTAAGAGACTTGTTAATTGTTCAAACAGGTGGGGAAAATACTCATCATAGCACAGTATTTGTGGAAAATTTGGGACTTCCTCAAGAAAATCTGTTTGAAATGATTCGCCTAGCGACAGTCAGTTTAGCAGATATTAAGTCTAGTTTGCAGCCTAAAATCTATGCTGAGATGATGACCATCCGTTTGGCGGAAATTAAGCCTGAACCAGCTCTTTCAAGGGTGGCTGAAAGTGAAATTTTTGCACTGAGACAGGAAGTTGCCCGTCTCAAACAAGAACTCGCAAATGTAGGAACTATACCTAAGCCAACAAATCCAGCACCTAGTCGCCCAGCAGCAGGTAAGACGGTCTATCGTGTGGATCGCAATAAAGTGCAATCTATCTTACAAGAGGCTGTCGAAAATCCTGATTTAGCACGTCAAAACCTGATTCGCTTGCAGAATGCATGGGGAGAGGTGATTGAAAGTCTTGGAGGCCCTGATAAGGCTTTGCTAGTTGGTTCTCAACCGGTTGCGGCCAATGAACACCATGCCATTCTTGCTTTTGAGTCTAACTTCAATGCTGGTCAAACCATGAAACGAGACAATCTCAACACTATGTTTGGCAATATCCTCAGTCAGGCAGCAGGTTTTTCACCTGAGATTTTAGCTATTTCAATGGAGGAATGGAAAGAAGTTCGCGCAGCTTTTTCAGCCAAAGCTAAATCTTCTCAAGTTGAAAAAGAAGCAGAAGAAAGCCTGATCCCGGAAGGATTTGAATTTTTGGCTGATAAAGTGAAGGTAGAGGAAGACTAAAGAAAGATTTCATGATACAATAAGTTTATGAATAGACAACAATTTATTATCATAGCACTGTTTACAGCTGCTGAGACCTATTTTTTCAATGAAGCCTGGATGACTGGTCGCTATATTATGGCAGCCTTTTGGGCCATTTTGCTCTTTAGAAATTTTCGAGTCAGTTACTTGATGGGCAAAATAGTAGATGTTATTGACCAGCATTTAAAAGGAAAAGACTAGTCCTCAGCTTCTAGACAAAATCAAAGCCTTTTAGGCTTTTTTTTGTTATACTATAAAAGTATATTTATTGACCTTTTACCGTATTTTCTAGGGAACTCAAGTATGTTTCTAGTAAGTACTGTAAAGGCTGTGAAAAAGAAAGGAACTATCATGTCAGTATTAGAGATCAAAGATCTTCACGTTGAGATTGAAGGAAAAGAAATTTTAAAAGGGGTTAACCTGACCCTTAAAACAGGAGAAATTGCCGCTATCATGGGACCAAATGGTACTGGTAAATCAACTCTTTCAGCCGCTATCATGGGAAATCCAAACTATGAAGTAACCAAAGGTGAAGTCTTGTTTGATGGCGTAAACATCCTTGAGTTGGAAGTGGACGAACGTGCACGTATGGGACTTTTCCTTGCAATGCAATATCCATCAGAAATTCCTGGAATTACTAACGCTGAGTTTCTTCGTGCAGCTATGAATGCTGGTAAAGAAGACGATGAGAAGGTTTCAGTTCGTGAGTTCATTACTAAACTGGATGATAAAATGGAATTGCTCAACATGAAAGAAGAAATGGCTGAGCGTTACCTCAATGAAGGTTTCTCTGGTGGTGAGAAAAAACGTAATGAAATTCTTCAACTCTTGATGTTGGAACCAACTTTTGCCCTTCTTGATGAGATTGACTCTGGTCTTGATATTGACGCCCTTAAAGTTGTGTCTAAAGGTGTCAATGCCATGCGTGGTGAAGGCTTTGGTGCTATGATTATCACTCACTACCAACGTCTTTTGAACTACATCACACCTGATGTGGTACACGTCATGATGGAAGGGCGTGTCGTCCTTTCTGGTGGTCCAGAATTGGCTGCGCGTTTGGAACGTGAAGGATACGCAAAACTAGCTGAAGAACTTGGCTACGACTACAAGGAAGAATTGTAATTCCCTCGTATCTTTTAGGAGAAGTAAATGACTAAAGAAACTATTAAACTTTTTTCAGAAATGCACGCTGAACCAAGCTGGTTGGCCGACCTCCGTCAAAAAGCTTTTGATAAGATTGAGAGTTTGGAATTACCAGTCATTGAGCGTGTCAAATTCCACCGTTGGAATCTGGGTGATGGAACGATTACAGAAAGTGAGCCATCAGCAAATGTTCCAGATTTCACAGCTTTAGATAACCACTTGAAGTTGGTGCAAGTAGGAACCCAAACTGTTTTTGAGCAAACCCCAGTTGAATTAGCTGAACAGGGTGTTGTTTTCACAGACTTTCACTCAGCTTTAGAAGAAATTCCAGAGCTGATCGAAGAATTCTTCATGTCATCTGTTAAGTATGACGATGACAAGTTGGCAGCCTACCATACAGCTTATTTCAATAGTGGTGCTGTTCTCTACATCCCTGATAACGTTGAGATTGCAGAGCCAATCGAAGGGATTTTCTACCAAGACAGCGATAGCGACGTGCCATTTAACAAGCATATTATGATTATCGCTGGTAAAAACTCTAAGATTAGTTATCTAGAACGTTTAGAGTCACGCGGTGAAGGAAGTGCCAAAGCAACTGCCAATATCACAGTCGAAGTGATTGCACGTTCTGGTGCGCAAGTGAAGTTTGCTGCGATCGATCGTCTAGGTGAAAATGTCACTGCTTACATTAGCCGTCGTGGTAAATTAGGCAACGATGCAAGCATTGACTGGGCGATTGGTGTTATGAACGAAGGAAATGTCGTTGCTGATTTTGATAGTGACTTGATTGGAAATGGTAGTCATGCTGACCTTAAAGTGGTAGCTCTTTCAAGTGGACGTCAGGTTCAAGGGATTGATACCCGCGTAACCAACTATGGCTGCAACTCAATCGGAAATATCCTGCAACATGGGGTTATCCTTGAAAAAGCAACTTTAACTTTCAATGGTATTGGCCACATTATCAAGGGTGCCAAGGGAGCAGATGCGCAACAAGAGAGTCGTGTTCTTATGCTTTCAGACCAAGCGCGTTCAGATGCCAACCCGATTCTTTTGATTGACGAAAATGACGTTACTGCAGGTCACGCGGCTTCTATCGGACAAGTAGATCCAGAAGACATGTACTACCTCATGAGCCGTGGCTTGGACAAGGCAACTGCAGAACGTTTAGTTGTCCGCGGTTTCCTTGGATCCGTTATCGTTGAGATTCCAGTCAAGGAAGTTCGTGACGAAATGATTGCAACTATCGAAGAAAAATTGTCAAAACGCTAAGGGGAAGCCTATGTTAGATGTAGAAGCGATTCGCAAGGATTTTCCAATTTTAGACCAGATTATCAACGACGAACCGTTGGTCTATTTGGACAATGCTGCGACGACACAAAAACCACTAGCAGTTCTGGAAACAATCAACCGCTACTATGAGCAGGATAATGCCAATGTTCACCGTGGAGTTCATACCTTAGCGGAACGGGCAACAGCTTCTTATGAAGCTGCTCGTGAAACCATTCGTAAGTTTATCAATGCAGGCTCAACAAAGGAAGTACTCTTTACCCGAGGAACGACAACCAGTCTTAACTGGGTGGCGCGCTTTGCTGAGGAAATTCTGACTGAGGGAGACCAGGTCTTGATTTCTGTCATGGAACACCATTCCAATATTATTCCTTGGCAGGAGGCCTGTCGCAAGACTAGAGCAGAGCTGGTCTATGTTTATCTCAAGGACGGAGCTCTGGATATGGATGACTTGCGGGCTAAATTGACTGATAGAGTCAAGTTTGTCTCCCTAGCTCATGCTTCAAATGTTCTTGGAGTAGTCAATCCGATCGAGGAAATCACGCAAATGGCACATAAAGTTGGTGCTATTATGGTGGTGGATGGAGCTCAATCTACACCTCATATGAAGATTGATGTCCAGGCCTTGGATGTGGACTTCTTTGCCTTTTCAGGTCACAAGATGGCTGGTCCGACTGGTATCGGTGTCCTTTATGGCAAAGAGAAGTATCTGCAACAAATGTCACCAGTTGAATTTGGTGGTGAGATGATTGATTTCGTCTATGAGCAAACTGCTAGCTGGAAGGAATTGCCTTGGAAATTCGAGGCAGGAACGCCAAATATGGCGGGTGCTATCGGACTAGCTGCAGCAGTGGATTATCTGGAAAAGATTGGTATGGATACCATTGAAGCTCATGAGCAGGAATTAATCTCGTATGTCTATCCAAAATTGCAGGCGATAGAAGGATTGACCATTTATGGTTCGCAGGACTTGTCTCAACGTTCAGGTGTCATTGCCTTTAACCTTGGGAATCTTCATCCTCACGACCTTGCTACAGCTCTGGATTATGAAGGTGTGGCAGTTCGTGCGGGTCATCATTGCGCTCAACCTTTGCTCCAGTATTTGGAAGTTCCAGCAACAGCTCGTGCAAGTTTTTATATCTACAATACCAAGGCAGATTGTGACAAGCTAGTCGATGCCCTACAAAAGACAAAGGAGTTTTTCAATGGCACTTTCTAAACTAGATAGCCTTTATATGGCAGTGGTAGCGGACCATTCGAAAAATCCACATCATCAAGGGAAGTTGGATGATGCTGAACAAATCAGTCTCAACAATCCGACCTGTGGAGATGTGATCAACCTCTCTGTCAAGTTTGATGCAGAGGATCGTTTGGAAGATATCGCTTTTCTAAACTCAGGTTGTACCATCTCAACTGCCTCTGCTAGTATGATGACAGATGCCGTTTTAGGAAAAACCAAGCAAGAAGTTTTAGAACTTGCGACTATTTTTTCAGAAATGGTTCAAGGGCAAAAAGATGAACGCCAAGATCAACTAGGCGATGCAGCTTTCTTGTCAGGTGTTGCTAAATTTCCGCAACGGATCAAATGTGCAACTCTGGCTTGGAATGCCCTTAAGAAAACAATTGAAGATCAAGAAAAACAGTAAGACAAGTTTCTTTTGTCTTATGAATCAGTAGAAATGAAGAATGAAAGAAAGGATATTATGGCTGAAGAAAGAATAGAACCAAAACCAATTGACCTTGGTGAATATAAATTTGGTTTCCATGACGATGTAGAGCCTGTCCTATCGACAGGAAAAGGATTGAATGAAGATGTCATTCGTGAACTATCAGCTGCTAAGGGAGAACCTGAGTGGATGTTAGAATTCCGTTTGAAGTCTTATGAAACCTTCAAAAAAATGCCCATGCAAACTTGGGGAGCAGACTTGTCAGAGATTGACTTTGATGACTTGATCTACTACCAAAAACCATCTGATAAACCAGCTCGTTCATGGGATGAGGTTCCTGAAAAAATCAAAGAAACCTTTGAACGAATCGGGATTCCTGAAGCTGAGCGTGCTTATCTAGCCGGTGCTTCTGCGCAGTACGAGTCAGAAGTGGTTTACCACAATATGAAGGAAGAGTTCCAGAAATTGGGGATTATTTTTACAGATACAGATTCGGCCCTCAAGGAATACCCAGACTTGTTTAAACAATACTTTGCCAAGTTGGTACCGCCGACAGATAACAAGTTGGCTGCTCTCAACTCAGCTGTATGGTCAGGTGGAACCTTTATCTACGTACCAAAAGGTGTTAAGGTAGATATCCCACTTCAAACTTACTTCCGTATCAACAACGAAAATACAGGTCAGTTTGAACGTACCTTGATTATCGTTGATGAGGGAGCAAGTGTCCACTATGTAGAAGGATGTACAGCACCAACATATTCAAGTAATAGCCTGCACGCGGCCATTGTAGAAATCTTTGCCTTGGACGGAGCTTATATGCGTTATACAACCATCCAAAACTGGTCCGACAACGTTTATAACTTGGTAACAAAGCGTGCTAAGGCTCAAAAGGATGCCACTGTTGAGTGGATTGATGGAAACTTGGGTGCCAAAACAACCATGAAATATCCATCTGTTTATCTAGATGGAGAAGGAGCGCGTGGAACCATGCTTTCGATTGCCTTTGCCAATGCTGGGCAACACCAGGATACTGGTGCTAAGATGATCCACAACGCTCCACATACAAGCTCGTCTATTGTGTCTAAATCCATCGCTAAAGGCGGAGGAAAGGTTGACTACCGTGGGCAAGTAACCTTTAATAAAAATTCTAAGAAATCTGTTTCTCACATCGAGTGTGATACCATTATCATGGATGACTTATCAGCATCAGATACTATTCCATTTAATGAAATTCATAATTCGCAAGTTGCTTTGGAACACGAAGCTAAGGTTTCTAAGATTTCAGAAGAACAACTCTATTACCTCATGAGCCGTGGATTGTCAGAATCTGAGGCAACTGAGATGATTGTCATGGGATTTGTGGAGCCCTTCACAAAAGAACTTCCAATGGAATACGCCGTTGAGCTGAACCGCTTGATTAGCTACGAGATGGAAGGATCAGTTGGGTAATAGGAACTAGGAGAAGCAAATGGGATTCTAAAAAAAATTATTTGGTAATATCGAGAAAGCGAATAAAGGCGAAATTTCTGCCGAGGAAATTGTTACACCTTTCACAATTGATTTGGTAGAAGAAGCTGATGATTATTGGAGACAAATGGAAGAAAATCTCCTTATAAACGCTGTAAAGGCTGTTGGTGGTCCAGAGGCAGTGGAACGTGCTTTTGTTCTTACCAATTTTAAGAAAAATCAAGAAACCTTTGAGCTCTTTTATCAGGTGGATGGTCAATTACTTTCTTGGCGAGAGATGGACGCAAGTGTTGTAGATAAAATCAGCAATCAACTTCTTCCACAAGCATCAGAAGTTGCACAAGCAGTAAATGAGAATTATGAAGAGGCAAATGTACCGGTAATCGACTACGCTATGCTTCAGTTTGAAACTGCAACCATGGCTTGGTTTGGACGGAAGCTTACAACAGCTTCTCCTGAAGCCAAATTGACTTTTGAAGAATTGGTATCTGGTTGGCGCGCTATTTTGGAAAAAGAAGTACTAAATCGTCCATTGGATAGTGACCGTCCGTTTCCCTATTATGAAGTTTAAAAAACAAATATAATGAATTGAAACTGGAATAGTACACTGTGATTTCTAAAACATTTTTAGAAATTAGTTTTCATGTCTCAATAAATTTGTTCAGTTTTTATTTCATTTCACTATAAAATAAAAAATTGCGGTTTAAACCGCGATTTTTTTGTTATAATTTTTCGTTGATAAATCGGATAAACTGATTCCACCAAACTTTTAAGAAGAAAGCTTTTTCTACTTTCTTTTCCGCTACCATTTCGAAACTAGGTCGTTCTGTGGTAATGTAACCTTGACCAATCAAGTCCTTGTCTTCATAAGTCAAATGTCCAACCACTGTTCCGGCTTCAAGTGGTGCTGGGATTGCTTTAGAATCAGGTGTGAATTGAACAGATTGGGAAGATTGACTTCCAACACGTTCAATTAGAGAGATATCATCTTTGGCAACGGCAGTGACCGTATCTTCTTTTCCATCTTGTACAGGTGCTTTGCTATCTTGGTAGGCATCACCTTTTTGAACGATTTTGCGAAGTGAGAATGTAGAAGAGATATAATCCATTAGTGAGGATGTAGCTGTGAAGCGAGCGTAAGGATTATTGTCCTGATGGTCTGCATTCAAAACGACTGTAATAACTCTCATGCCTTTTTCGACAGTAGTACCAACAAAAGATTCACCAGCTTTGTCTGTTGTTCCTGTCTTGAGTCCGTCAAAACCACCTCGATGAGCAGGCATGCCTTCTAACATGTAGTTTGTCGAAGTTATTGTCATTCCAGCAAAAGTAGAAGATGGTTTTTTGGTGATTTCCAAGACTTGAGGGTGCTTTTTGATGAGGTTACGAGCAACGATAGCAACATCATAAGCACTGAGCTTGTTTTCATCATCTTTTTTAGAGCCTGGGTAAATGTTATCCCCTAGAGTCTCATTGTTCAGACCAGTTGCATTGACAACAGTAGCATCCTGAATTCCCCATTCTAAGAGTTTTGCACGCATCATGTCCACAAAGTCTTTTTCTGAGCCAGCAATTTTCTCTGCTAGGGCAATAGCTGCACTGTTAGCACTAGATACTAATGTTGCTTCAAGTAGTTGTTCGACGGTATAATTACGAGCCTCCATAGGAACATTACTTGCTTCAGAATTAGTTGTTAATTTGTAAGGATAGTCAGAAATATCTACTGGGGTAGATAGTGTAATACTTCCGTTTTCCAAGGCTTCATAGACAAGATAAACCGTAATCAATTTTGTGATAGAAGCGATTTCAACAGGCTGAGTTGCATCCTTCTCATAGAGAATTTTGCCAGTATTTGCTTCAACAGCAATTGCATGTTTAGCAGCAATATTAAAATCTTGAGCAGCAACAGTAGATGCAGAGCCAAGTACGGAAAGACTTAATAGAGTTAAAATTATTTTTTTCATAGTAAGTTTATTCTAACATAAAGAAAAAAATATTCCCAGTTTCATGATATAAGAAAGAAGCTTTTTTGAAAGTATGGTAAAATAGATGAATGGAGGTACCTAATGTTTCGTAAGAATAAATTATTTTTTTGGACCAGTGAGATTTTACTATTAACAATCATCTTTTACTTATGGAGAGAGATGGGAGCGATTATTACACCTTTTGTGAGCGTCGCAAACACCATCATGATTCCTTTTCTTCTAGGTGGTTTTTTATATTATTTGACCAATCCCATTGTTAGCTTTCTACAAAAGTACTTCAAAATTAATCGTATCATTGGTATTCTACTAACCTTGTGTGCCTTGGTCTGGGGCCTTGTCATTGGGGTAGTTTATCTCTTACCGATTTTGATTAATCAGTTGACTAGTTTGATTGCAACAAGTCAGACAATTTACAGTCGTTTGCAAAATTTGATTGTGGATTTATCCACTTATCCAGCCTTTCAAAATTTAGATATTCAGGCGACAATTCAACAATTAAATCTGTCCTATGTAGATATTCTACAAAATATCCTAAATAGTGTGACCAATAGTGTCGGAAGTGTTATATCAGCTCTCTTTAGTACCGTTTTGATTATTATTATGACTCCTGTATTTTTGGTATATTTTTTGTTGGATGGCCACAAATTTTTACCGATGCTTGAGCGTACTGTTTTAAAGAGAGATAAGTTGCATATTACAGGCCTCTTAAAGAATTTGAATGCGACAATTGCTCGCTATATTAGTGGAGTCGCAATTGATGCGATTATTATCGGTTGTTTGGCCTTTATCGGATATAGCGTGATTGGTTTGAAATACGCTTTGGTCTTTGCTATCTTTTCAGGATTGGCCAATCTCATTCCTTATGTGGGACCAAGTATTGGCTTGATTCCGATGATTATCGCCAATGTTTTTACTGATCCGCATAGAATGCTGATTGCAGTTGTTTATATGCTAATCATTCAACAAGTGGATGGAAATATCCTCTACCCTCGAATCGTTGGTGGCGTGATGAAAGTCCATCCAATTACGATTTTAGTATTACTTTTGTTATCAAGTAATATCTATGGTGTCATTGGTATGATTGTCGCTGTACCAACCTATTCTATCTTGAAAGAAATTTCTAAGTTCTTATCTCGCTTGTATGAAAATCATAAAATAATGAAAGAACGAGAAAGAGAATTAGCCAAGTAAAAGTCAGGAAATTCCTGATTTTTCTTTTTATTTAGGCAAGTGATAGGAGTAGAAGTACCGTTTAGATTAGTAGATTAAGAATAATTCACAAAAACTTTGTAAAACACTTGCAATTTAGCTGAAATTTGATAAAATAGTAAGGAAAGTTAGACTGTATTGCCTACTGTCTATCTATAAAATATATTTTATTGGAGGCTTTTACTCAAATGGCAAAAGAAAAATACGATCGTAGTAAACCACACGTTAACATTGGTACTATCGGACACGTTGACCACGGTAAAACTACCCTAACTGCAGCTATCACAACTGTTTTGGCACGTCGCTTGCCTTCATCAGTTAACCAACCTAAAGACTATGCGTCTATCGATGCTGCTCCAGAAGAACGCGAACGCGGTATCACAATCAACACTGCGCACGTTGAGTACGAAACTGAAAAACGTCACTACGCTCACATCGACGCTCCAGGACACGCGGACTACGTTAAAAACATGATCACTGGTGCCGCTCAAATGGACGGAGCTATCCTTGTAGTAGCTTCAACTGACGGACCAATGCCACAAACTCGTGAGCACATCCTTCTTTCACGTCAGGTTGGTGTTAAACACCTTATCGTCTTCATGAACAAAGTTGACTTGGTTGACGACGAAGAATTGCTTGAATTGGTTGAAATGGAAATCCGTGACCTATTGTCAGAATACGACTTCCCAGGTGACGATCTTCCAGTTATCCAAGGTTCAGCTCTTAAAGCTCTTGAAGGTGACACTAAATACGAAGACATCGTTATGGAATTGATGAACACAGTTGATGAGTACATCCCAGAACCAGAACGTGACACTGACAAACCATTGCTTCTTCCAGTCGAAGACGTATTCTCAATCACTGGACGTGGTACAGTTGCTTCAGGACGTATCGACCGTGGTATCGTTAAAGTCAACGACGAAATCGAAATCGTTGGTATCAAAGAAGAAACTCAAAAAGCAGTTGTTACTGGTGTTGAAATGTTCCGTAAACAACTTGACGAAGGTCTTGCCGGAGATAACGTAGGTGTCCTTCTTCGTGGTGTTCAACGTGATGAAATCGAACGTGGACAAGTTATCGCTAAACCAGGTTCAATCAACCCACACACTAAATTCAAAGGTGAAGTTTACATCCTTACTAAAGAAGAAGGTGGACGTCACACTCCATTCTTCAACAACTACCGTCCACAATTCTACTTCCGTACTACTGACGTTACAGGTTCAATCGAACTTCCAGCAGGTACTGAAATGGTAATGCCTGGTGATAACGTGACAATCGACGTTGAGTTGATCCACCCAATCGCCGTAGAACAAGGTACTACATTCTCTATCCGTGAGGGTGGACGTACTGTTGGTTCAGGTATGGTTACAGAAATCGAAGCTTAATTCGATTTAGTTCCCAGAAGAACAATTATTTAAGTCAGACACTAAAAGAATCTTGCTTTGCAAGGTTCTTTTTTTCGAATATTGAACTAAAATTAAATAATTGCTTATAAAAAAGCTCCATACACCTGATGTGCATAGAGCAATGGAGATTATTTGATATAGAGTTCTTGATTTTTTAGGACAATTTCACGTACACTTGCGAACTTCTTGAGTTTTTTAAGTTCTTCTGGATGAGTGACGAGAGTGATAACATAGCCCTCTTTACCCATGCGACCTGTACGGCCAGCACGGTGAGTGTAGGTTTCAATATCTCTAGGAACATCAAAGTTTACGACGCATTCTAGGCTATCGATATCAATCCCACGAGCCAGAAGGTCAGTTGAAAGGAGTAGGGTTAGTTGCTTATCTTTAAACTTTTCTAGGATAACTTTTCTAAACTTGACATTGACATCGCTAGCGAGGGAAACAGCCAATATATCACGATACTGTAGTTTTTCCTCAGCACTCCCAAGGTCTGATAGGCTGTTAAAGAAGACTAGCCCGCGGAAATCCTCAACATGAGCCAATTTTCGTAGCATATCAACGCGGTGACGTTGCTCTACCTGCATGTAGAAGTGCTGGATATTGTCCAGTTTTTGGTCAGAGAGATCAATGGTTCGCGTATTAGATGCAATCTTTTCTTGGTCAAACTTGGTTGTCGCACTCATGTAGATGAGTTGGTGGTCACGAGGTGCGTAGTGGGTGATTTTCTCGACAAAGTGAATCTGAGAATCGTCAAGCAATTGGTCAAATTCATCTAGGATGATGGATTCCACATTCATCATCTTGATTTTTTTCAGTTTAATGAGTTCAAAGATACGACCAGGGGTTCCAATCAGAATTTCTGGTCCTTTTTTTAGGCGTTCAATCTGGCGTTTCTGACTTGAACCTGATAGAAAGAGTTGGGCTGTCAAACCGATAGCTTCTGCCCACGTTTTACATACGTCAAAAATCTGTCCAGCAAGCTCCGTATTTGGTGCTAGAATCAATAGTTGCTGCACTTTTTTCTTTTGTAGTCTGAGAAGGCTTGGTAGGAGGTAAGCGAGGGTCTTGCCTGTTCCTGTTGGGCTAACTCCCAGTAGGTTTTCTCCTGCAAGGATAGGCTCAAATAGTTGAGTTTGAATGGGGGTAAATTCTTGGAAACCGAGTTGGTCGCTCAGTTCTTGCCATTCAGTCGGTAGTTTGGTTTTCATTTTTCTGCCTCAAATCTAATGCCAGCAGTCTGGCGCATGGTATATAGTAGGTCATGAACAGAGCTTGCATCGTCCAGCCAAGTCTGGTAGAGTGTCTGGTCTGGTTGATGAATCATCTGTGCAAATGCAGCGACTTCCTCAGTCATCGTATGAGGAGCCTGTTGGATAGGGAGTTGGGCTTGATTTCCTTGGTGGTCAGTAAAAATAGCTGAGCAAATATGCTCAATCGTGTTTAGGGTCAAGGTTCCATCTGCTGTGTAAATCTCGCAAGGAAGATTGGAAGTGATGTTTTTCCCAGCCTTGATGTGAACTTGAAATTCGGGGTAGAAGAGGATACCATCTCCATTTAGGTCAATGCTATTGTCAAGCTGTTGAGCATGGTAAGTTGCGTCATTAGCTTTTCCAAAAAGACGAACGGCAACATAGAGGGGATAAATTCCCAAGTCCATAAGGGCTCCACCAGCAAAACGGTCTGAAAAGACATTAGGTGTTTCCCCAGCCAATAAGTTAGGCATTTTTGAAGAATACTTGGCATAGTTGAAATCTGTCCCAAACACTTGCTTGTCTGCTAAAAAGTTTTTGATAGTAGTGAAAGCTTTCTCGTGATAATTACGAGCTGCTTCAAAGATAAAACAATTATTTTTCTCAGCTGTTTGAATCAAATCCAGCCATTCTTGTGGCTGCGTGACAGCCGGCTTTTCAAGAATGACATGTTTACCTGCAGACAATGCAACTTTTGCCTGAGCAAAATGTAAGGAGTTTGGACTAGCAATATAGACTACATCAAAGGAAGACCTGAAGAAGTCCTCTAATTGATCGAAGAGTTGGATATCCTGATAGCGAGAAGCAAAGGTTGCTGCGGTTTCAAGTTTTCTAGAATAGACTGCGACCAACTGGTATTCTCCACTGGTATGGGCTGCTTCTATGAAGTGATGGCTGATAGCGCCTGTTCCGATGACAGCTAATTTTAGCATAGATACTCCTTTTCCGATTTTAAATCCTTCTTTCATTATAACATAGATGGCAGAGACTATCCAACAGAGGGGAAAAATTTTCAAATAAGCTACTAGGACTTTCCAACAGAAAGTGGTACAATAATGAGATGAGTAAATGAAATAGGAGGAAAAATGAGGTTACTACCTATAAGAAAAATATCACGTCAGTCTAAGAGGCTAGCGCTTTTTTTGACTTTTTGTGCAGGATATGTAGATGCCTATACTTTTATTGTGAGAGGGAATACTCTTGTAGCTGGACAAACGGGGAATGTTGTCTTTCTATCAGTGGGGCTCATTCAGCACAACGTGTCGGATGCCAGTGTCAAAGTAATGACCTTGCTAGCTTTTATGATGGGGGTCTTTTTATTAACGATTTATAAGGAAAAATTGAGAATTGTGAAAAAACCGATTCTGTCCTTGATTCCTTTAGCAATCTTATCAATCATTATTGGATTTATGCCGCAAACTGTAGAGAATATCTATCTAGTACCGCCCTTGGCCTTTTGTATGGGATTGGTGACAACTGCCTTTGGTGAAGTATCGGGAATTGCCTACAATAATGCTTTTATGACAGGAAACATCAAACGGACTATGCTGGCTTTTGGAGATTATTTCAGAACTAAGCACACTCCTTTTTTGCGTGAAGGTTTCATATTTGTTAGCCTGCTTAGCAGTTTTGTCCTTGGCGTTGTCTTTTCAGCCTATTTGACGATTTTTTATCAGGAAAAGACCATTCTTGGTGTTCCTATTATGATGAGCATTTTTTACCTCAGCATGCTTTTTGCTTCATGGCAGAAAAAAGTAAAAGAAAAAGCTTGATTTTAGGTGTTATTACTTGTAAGAAAATAGGAGATATGCTATACTTGAAGAGTTGACTATGCACGTTCCTGTGCAACCGCACGAACATCGTTGCTTGATTATTCAAGTTTAAGTGGTTCGTCCCACGATGCTAGGCGAGTCTTCACAAAAAATTCGGGGAAACCCATAAAAATCATAGGAGGTGCATAATGAGCACATACGCAATTATCAAAACTGGCGGAAAACAAGTTAAAGTTGAAGTTGGTCAAGCAGTTTACGTTGAAAAATTGAACGTTGAAGCTGGTCAAGAAGTTACTTTTAACGAAGTTGTTCTTGTTGGTGGTGAAAACACTGTTGTCGGAACTCCACTTGTTGCTGGAGCTACTGTAGTTGGAACTGTTGAAAAACAAGGAAAACAAAAGAAAGTTGTTACTTACAAGTACAAACCTAAAAAAGGTAGCCACCGTAAACAAGGTCACCGTCAACCATATACAAAAGTTGTCATCAACGCAATCAACGCTTAATTTTAAGGAGAACACATGATACAAGCAGTCTTTGAGAGAGCCGAAGATGGCGAGCTGAGGAGTGCGGAAATTACTGGACACGCCGAGAGTGGCGAATACGGCTTAGATGTCGTGTGTGCATCGGTTTCTACGCTTGCCATTAACTTTATCAATTCTATTGAAAAATTTGCAGGCTATGAACCAATCCTAGAATTAAACGAAGATGAAGGTGGTTATCTGATGGTTGAAATTCCAAAAGATCTTCCTTCACACCAGAGAGAAATGACCCAGTTATTCTTTGAATCATTTTTCTTAGGTATGGCAAACTTATCGGAGAACTCTTCTGAGTTCGTCCAAACCAGAGTTATCACAGAAAACTAACACGGAGGAAAACATTATGTTAAAAATGACTCTTAACAACTTGCAACTTTTCGCCCACAAAAAAGGTGGAGGTTCTACATCAAACGGACGTGATTCACAAGCGAAACGTCTTGGAGCTAAAGCAGCTGACGGACAAACTGTAACAGGTGGATCAATCCTTTACCGTCAACGTGGTACACACATCTACCCAGGTGTAAACGTTGGACGTGGTGGAGACGATACTTTGTTTGCTAAAGTTGAAGGCGTAGTACGCTTTGAACGTAAAGGACGCGATAAAAAACAAGTTTCTGTTTACCCAATCGCAAAATAAAAAGGTCCAGTGAACCTTTTTATCCCGAGCCTTGAACTGTAAAGGCGAGGAAGCTAGAACTAGCATTAAATAAGGCTTTCCGAGTTTTCGGAGAGCCTATTTTTTTGTTTTGCTACCCATTTTGCTACCCATATTATTGGAATTGAATATGCATCATATTATAAACGGTAAATCAAAAAGATTTGCTGTTTTTATTTTCTCGAAATCAAATGAGAAAAAAACATTATTTTAATTTTTGGATTGGAATGTTAGAGTCTTCATTGAGACTTGAAAATTTCCTGACTTTTTTCCTTTTTGGAAAACTTCTAAAATATGGTATAATGAAAAGATAAAGAAGTTGGGGGTAGAAGATGAACATTCAACAATTACGCTATGTTGTTGCCATTGCCAATAGTGGTACTTTCCGTGAAGCTGCTGAAAAGATGTATGTAAGCCAGCCGAGTCTGTCTATTTCTGTTCGTGATTTGGAAAAAGAATTGGGCTTTAAGATTTTCCGTCGGACCAGCTCAGGGACTTTCTTGACCCGTCGTGGTATGGAATTTTATGAAAAAGCGCAAGAATTGGTCAAGGGATTTGATATTTTTCAAAATCAGTATGCCAATCCTGAAGAAGAAAAAGATGAATTTTCCATTGCTAGCCAGCACTATGACTTCTTGCCACCAACCATTACAGCATTTTCAGAGCGTTATCCTGATTATAAGAACTTCCGTATTTTTGAATCAACTACTGTTCAAATCTTAGATGAAGTAGCGCAAGGGCATAGTGAGATTGGAATTATCTACCTCAACAATCAAAATAAAAAGGGGATTATGCAACGGGTTGAAAAGCTGGGTCTTGAGGTCATCGAATTGATTCCTTTCCATACCCACATTTATCTCCGTGAGGGGCATCCTTTGGCCCAGAAAGAAGAATTGATTATGGAGGATCTAGCGGATCTACCAACGGTTCGTTTTACTCAAGAGAAAGATGAGTATCTTTATTATTCAGAGAACTTTGTTGATACCAGTGCTAGTTCACAGATGTTTAATGTGACAGACCGTGCTACCTTGAATGGTATTTTGGAGCGGACGGATGCTTATGCGACAGGTTCTGGATTTTTAGATAGTGACAGCGTCAATGGCATCACAGTTATTCGTCTCAAGGATAACCTAGATAATCGCATGGTCTATGTTAAACGCGAGGAAGTGGAGCTTAGTCAGGCTGGAACTCTTTTCGTAGAAGTCATGCAAGAATATTTTGATCAGAAGAGGAAATCATGAAAAAAAGAGGAATAGTGGCAGTCATTGTACTGCTTTTGATTGCGCTGGATCAGTTAGTCAAATCCTATATCGTCTGGCAGATTCCACTGGGTGAGGTTCGTTCGTGGATACCCAATTTCGTTAGCTTGACCTACCTGCAAAATCGAGGGGCAGCCTTCTCCATGTTACAAGACCAGCAGTGGTTATTTGCTATCATTACATTGGTCGTTATGGTAGGTGCCATTTGGTATCTACATAAACACATGGAGGACTCACTCTGGATGGTCTTGGGTTTGACCTTGATAATCGCAGGTGGTCTTGGAAACTTTATTGACAGGATCAGTCAGGGATTTGTTGTGGATATGTTCCACCTTGACTTTATCAATTTTGCAATTTTCAATGTGGCAGATAGCTATCTGACGGTTGGAGTGATTATTTTATTGATTGCAATGCTAAAAGAGGAAATAAATGGAAATTAAAATTGAAACTGGTGGCCTGCGTTTGGATAAGGCTTTGTCGGATCTGACAGAATTATCACGTAGTCTCGCGAATGAACAAATTAAATTAGGCCAGGTATTGGTCAATGGCCAAGTCAAGAAAGCTAAATACACTGTCCAAGAGGGCGATATTGTCACTTACCATGTGCCAGAACCAGAGGTCTTAGAGTATGTGGCCGAGGATATTCCGCTAGAGATCATCTACCAAGATGAGGATGTGGCTGTTGTCAACAAACCTCAGGGGATGGTGGTGCATCCGAGTGCCGGCCATACAAGTGGAACCCTAGTAAATGCTCTCATGTATCATATTAAGGATTTGTCTGGTATCAATGGTGTTCTGCGTCCAGGAATTGTTCACCGTATTGACAAGGACACGTCAGGTCTTCTCATGATTGCTAAAAATGATGAGGCCCACTTAGCACTTGCCCAAGAACTCAAGGATAAAAAGTCTCTCCGCAAATATTGGGCGATTGTTCATGGAAATCTACCCAATGATCGTGGTGTGATTGAAGCGCCGATTGGCCGGAGTGAAAAAGACCGTAAGAAACAGGCTGTGACTGCTAAAGGAAAGCCTGCAGTGACGCGTTTTCATGTCTTGGAACGCTTTGGTGATTACAGCTTAGTGGAGTTGCAGCTGGAAACAGGGCGTACCCACCAAATCCGTGTTCACATGGCTTATATTGGCCATCCAGTTGCTGGTGATGAAGTCTATGGTCCTCGCAAGACACTTAAGGGGCATGGACAATTTCTTCATGCCAAGACTCTAGGGTTTACTCATCCGAGAACAGGTGAGACCTTGGAATTTACAGCAGATATCCCAGAGATTTTTAAGGAAACATTGGAGAGATTGAGAAAGTAAGAATGAAAAAGAAATTAACTAGTTTAGCACTTGCAGGCGCTTTTTTAGCTTTGTCATGGTATGGAAATGTTCAAGCTCAAGAAAGTTCAGGAAATAAAATCCACTTTATCAATGTTCAAGAAGGTGGTAGTGATGCGATTATTCTTGAAAGCAATGGACATTTTGCCATGATTGATACAGGAGAAGATTATGATTTTCCTGATGGTAGTGATTCTCGTTATCCATGGAGAGAAGGAATTGAAACATCTTATAAGCATGTTTTAACAGATCGCGTTTCGCGGCATTTAAAGGAATTGGGTGTCCAAAAGCTTGATTTTATTTTGGTGACCCATACTCATAGTGATCATATTGGAAATGTTGATGAATTACTGCGTTCATATCCAGTTGGTCGCATTTACATGAAAAAATACTCTGATAGTCGGATTACAACACCAACTCATCTGTGGGATAATCTGTACGGTTATGATAAGGTGTTACAGACTGCCTCTGAAAAAGGTGTTTCAGTTATTCAAAACATCACACAAGGAGATGCTCATTTTCAGTTTGGGGACATGGATATTCAACTCTATAACTACGAGAATGAAACCGATTCGTCAGGTGAATTAAAGAAAATTTGGGACGATAATTCCAATTCCTTAATTAGTGTAGTGAAAGTCAATGGCAAGAAAATTTACCTTGGGGGAGATTTGGATAATGCTCATGGAGCAGAAGACAAGTATGGTCCTCTCATTGGAAAAGTTGATTTGATGAAATTTAATCATCACTATGATACCAATAAATCAAACACCAAGGATTTCATTAAAAATTTGAGTCCGAGTTTGATTGTTCAAACTTCGGATAGTCTACCTTGGAAAAATGGTGTTGATAGTGAGTATGTCAATTGGCTCAAAGAACGTGGAATTGAGAGAATCAATGCAGCCAGCAAAGACTATGATGCGACAGTTTTTGATATTCGACAAGATGGTTTTGTCAATATTTCAACTTCCTACAAGCCGATTCCAAGTTTTCAAGCTGGTTGGCATAAGAGTGCATATGGGAATTGGTGGTATCAAGCACCTGATTCTACAGGAGAATATGCAGTAGGTTGGAATGAAATCAAGGGTGAATGGTATTACTTCAACCAAACGGGTATCTTGTTACAGAATCAATGGAAAAAATGGAATAATCGTTGGTTTTATTTGACAGACTCTGGTGCATCAGCTAAACATTGGAAGAAAATCAATGGAAGCTGGTATTATTTCAACAAAGAAAATCAGATGGAGACTGGTTGGCTGAATACTGGAGGACAGACCTATTATCTATCAAATGATGGGGATATGGTAACCGGATGGCGTAAGATTGATAGTCAATGGTATTATTTTGCCCAATCAGGGGAAATGAAAACGGGCTGGGTAAAAGATAAAGAAACCTGGTACTATATGGATGCTGCTGGTATCATGAAGACAGGTGAGATAGAAGTTGCTGGTCATTATTACTATCTAGAAGATTCAGGAGCTATGAAGCAAGGTTGGCTTAAAAAAGCAAACGATTGGTACTTCTACAAGACAGACGGTTCACGAGCTGTGGGTTGGATCAAAGACAAGGATAAATGGTACTTCTTGAAAGAAAATGGTCAATTACTTGTGAATGGTAAAACACCAGAAGGTTATACTGTTGATTCAAGTGGTGCCTGGTTAGTGGATGTTCCGGTCGAGAAATCTTCTACAACTAGAACTAGAAGTCATTCAGAGACAAAAGAATCCAGTGAAGTAGTGAAAAAAGATCTTGAAAATAAAGAAACGAGTCAACATGAAAGTGTTACAGGTTCTTCAACTAGTCAAGATTTGACTTCTTCAACTTCACAAAGCTCTGAAACGAGTGCAAATAAATCGGAATCAGAACAGTAGTAAAAAAGAAGGTTTTAGGGCCTTCTTTTTCCTATCAACTCTTTTCTATTTCCTGCCATTCATGTTATAATGGATAAATATGAAGAATCGGAGTAAGACTATGAAATACAAACGGATTGTCTTTAAGGTGGGGACTTCTTCTCTGACAAATGAGGATGGAAGTTTATCACGTAGTAAGGTAAAGGCTATTACCCAGCAGTTGGCTATGTTGCACGAGGCTGGTCATGAATTGATTTTAGTGTCGTCAGGTGCCATTGCTGCAGGTTTTGGGGCCTTAGGATTTAAAAAGCGTCCGACTAAGATTGCTGATAAACAGGCTTCAGCAGCGGTAGGGCAAGGCCTTTTGTTGGAAGAATACACGACCAATCTTCTCTTGCGCCAAATCGTTTCTGCACAAATCTTGCTGACCCAGGATGATTTTGTGGATAAGCGGCGTTATAAAAATGCCCATCAGGCTTTGTCCGTTTTACTTAGCCGCGGGGCGATTCCTATCATCAATGAGAATGACAGTGTCGTTATTGATGAGCTCAAGGTTGGTGACAATGATACTCTGAGTGCTCAGGTAGCAGCCATGGTCCAAGCAGACCTTTTGGTTCTCTTGACAGACGTCGACGGTCTTTATACTGGAAATCCTAATTCAGACCCAACAGCCAAACGCTTGGAGCGAATCGAGACCATCAATCGTGAGATTATTGATATGGCCGGTGGAGCAGGTTCGTCTAATGGTACAGGTGGCATGTTAACCAAAATCAAAGCTGCAACTATCGCGACAGAATCAGGAGTTCCTGTTTATATCTGTTCATCTTTGAAGGCAGATGCCATGATTGAGGCGTCTGAGGAGACTAAGGATGGTTCTTACTTCGTTGCGCAAGAGAAGGGGCTTCGTACCCAGAAACAATGGCTGGCTTTCTATGCTCAGAGTCAGGGTTCTATTTGGGTTGATAAAGGGGCTGCAGAAGCTCTCTCTCAACATGGGAAGAGTCTTCTCTTATCTGGTATTGTTGAAGCAGAAGGTGCCTTTTCTTACGGTGATATCGTGACAGTATTTGACAAGGAAAGTGGAAATTCGCTTGGAAAAGGACGCGTGCAATTTGGAGCATCTGCTTTGGAGGATATGTTGCGTTCTCAAAAAGCCAAGGGTGTCTTGATTCACCGCGATGACTGGATTTCCATTACGCCTGAAATCCAACTACTCTTTACAGAATTTTAGAGGTAAACTATGGTAAGTACACAAGAACAATTTGAACAGGTACAGGCTGTTAAAAAATCGATCAACACAGCTAGTGAAGAGGTGAAAAACCAAGCCTTGCTAGCTCTGGCTGATCACTTAGTGGCTGCTACTGAGGAAATTTTAGCGGCTAATGCCCTCGATATGGAAGCGGCCAAGGGGAAAATCTCAGATGTTATGTTGGATCGTCTGTATTTGGATGCAGGGCGTATAGAAGCAATGGCAACTGGGATTCGTGAAGTGGTTGCTTTACCAGATCCAATCGGTGAAGTTTTGGAAACAAGTCAGCTTGAAAATGGCTTGGTTATTACCAAGAAACGGGTGGCTATGGGGGTCATCGGTATTATCTATGAAAGCCGTCCAAATGTGACGTCTGACGCGGCTGCTTTGGCTCTCAAGAGTGGAAATGCGGTTGTTCTTCGTAGTGGGAAGGATGCCTATCAAACTGCCCATGCCATTGTCACAGCCTTGAAGAAGGGCTTGGAAACGACTACTATTCACCCAGATGTGATTCAACTGGTGGAAGATACCAGCCGTGAAAGTAGCTATGCTATGATGAAGGCAAAGGGATCTCTAGACCTTCTTATTCCTCGTGGAGGGGCTGGCTTAATCAATGCTGTAGTTGAAAATGCTATCGTACCAGTTATCGAGACCGGGACAGGGATTGTCCATGTCTATGTGGATAAGGATGCAGATGAAGACAAGGCTCTATCTATCATCAATAATGCCAAAACCAGTCGTCCTTCTGTCTGCAATGCTATGGAGGTTCTGCTGGTTCATGAAGATAAAGCAGCAAGCTTCCTTCCTCGCTTGGAGCAAGTACTGGTTGTAGATCGTAAGGAAGCTGGACTGGAACCAATTCAATTCCGCCTTGATAGCAAAGCAAGCCAGTTTATTTCAGGTCAAGCAGCTGAAGAACAAGATTTTGACACCGAGTTTTTAGACTATGTCCTAGCGGTTAAAGTAGTGAGTAGTTTAGAAGAAGTGGTTGCGCATATTGAAACCCACAGTACTCATCATTCGGATGCCATTGTGACGGAAAATGCTGAAGCTGCAGCTTACTTTACAGATCAAGTGGACTCTGCAGCGGTTTATGTCAATGCCTCAACTCGTTTCACTGACGGGGGTCAATTTGGTCTGGGTTGTGAAATGGGGATTTCTACTCAGAAACTGCATGCGCGTGGTCCAATGGGCTTGAAAGAGTTGACTAGCTACAAGTATGTGGTTACTGGTGACGGACAGATAAGGGAGTAAGAGATGAAGATTGGATTTATCGGTTTGGGGAATATGGGTGCTAGTCTGGCTAAGGCTGTTTTGCAGGCCAAGACGGGCGATGATCTTCTCCTTGCCAATCGCAGTCAAGCTAAGGTAGATGCTTTCATCGCTAACTTCGGTGGTCAGGCTTCCAGCAATGAAGAAATTTTTGCAGAAGCAGATGTGATTTTTCTAGGTGTTAAGCCAGCTCAGTTCTCAGATTTACTTTCTCAATATCAGACAATCCTTGAAAAACGAGAGAGTCTTCTTTTGATTTCCATGGCAGCTGGATTGACTTTAGAAAAACTAGCAAGTCTTATCCCAAGTCAACACCGAATTATTCGTATGATGCCAAATACCCCTGCTTCTATCGGTCAAGGAGTGATTAGTTATGCCTTGTCTCCTAATTGCAGGGCTGAGGACAGTGAGCTCTTTTGTCAGCTGTTATCCAAGGCAGGTCTCTTGGTTGAACTAGGAGAAGGCTTAATCGACGCAGCGACAGGTCTTGCAGGTTGTGGACCGGCCTTTGTCTATATTTTTATCGAGGCCTTGGCAGATGCAGGTGTTCAGACTGGATTGCCACGAGAAACAGCATTGAAAATGGCAGCTCAAACTGTGGTAGGAGCTGGACAATTGGTCCTAGAAACCCAAGAGCATCCTGGGGTCTTGAAAGACCAAGTTTGTAGCCCAGGCGGTTCGACTATTGCTGGTGTAGCGAGCTTAGAAGCGCATGCTTTTCGAGGCACAGTCATGGAAGCGGTTGGTCAAGCTTATAAACAAACACAAGAACTAGGTAAATAAGAGGTGGCCTTGACTGCCTCTTTTATGGTGCTTGAAATGAGAAGACAAAAAGATTGTCACAAACCCCCATTTTTTTGATAGAATAGAAGTAGTAAAAAAGAAATGAGTTAGACATGTCAAAAGGATTTTTAGTCTCTCTTGAGGGACCAGAGGGAGCAGGTAAGACCAGTGTTTTAGAGGCTTTACTCCCAATTTTAGAGGAAAAAGGAGTAGAGGTGCTGACGACCCGTGAACCTGGCGGAGTCTTGATTGGGGAGAAGATTCGTCAAGTGATTTTGGATCCAAGTCATACTCAGATGGATGCGAAGACAGAACTCCTTCTCTATATTGCCAGTCGCAGACAGCATTTGGTGGAAAAAGTTCTTCCAGCCCTTGAAGCTGGCAAGTTGGTCATTATGGATCGTTTTATCGATAGTTCTGTTGCCTATCAAGGATTTGGTCGTGGTTTGGACATTGATGCCATTAATTGGCTCAATCAGTTTGCGACAGATGGCCTCAAACCTGATTTGACACTTTATTTTGACATCGAAGTGGAAGAGGGACTGGCTCGCATTGCTGCTAATAGCAATCGCGAGGTTAACCGTTTGGACTTGGAAGGTTTGGACTTGCATAAAAAAGTTCGTCAAGGCTACCTTTCTCTTCTGGACAAAGAAGGAAAACGTATTGTCAAGATTGATGCCAGTCTCCCCTTGAACCAAGTTGTGGAAATTACCAAGGATGTCTTGTTTGATAGAATGGGCTTGGCTAAATGAAACAAGAAGAATTAAAGGCTTGGCAACCAGACCAGTTTGACCGCTTTGTCCGTATCCTAGAACAAGACCAGCTCAATCATGCCTATCTCTTTTCAGGTTTCTTTGGAAGCTTGGAAATGGCGCAGTTTTTGGCTAAGAGCCTCTTTTGTACGGATAAAGTAGGCGTTTTACCGTGTGAGAAGTGCCGAAACTGCAAGCTGATTGAACAGGAAGAGTTTCCCGATGTCACCTTGATTAAGCCAGTCAATCAGGTCATCAAGACAGAACGGATTCGTGAATTGGTGGGACAATTTTCTCAAGCAGGGATTGAAAGTCAGCAACAGGTCTTTATTATCGAGCAAGCTGAGAAAATGCATCCTAACGCAGCTAATTCTCTGCTCAAGGTCATCGAAGAACCCCAGAGTGAGGTTTATATTTTCTTCTTGACCAGCGATGAGGAAAAGATCTTACCGACAATCCGTAGTCGGACCCAGATTTTCCACTTTAAAAAGCAGGAAGAAAAACTCATCCATCAATTAGAACAAGCAGGTCTGGTCAAGAAAAAAGCAACTCTCTTAGCTCAGTTTAGTCAATCGCGAGCTGAAGCAGAAAAGTTAGCCAATCAGGCAAGTTTTTGGACCTTGGTTGATGAAAGTGAACGCCTGCTAACCTGGTTATTAGCTAAGAAAAAAGAAAGTTATCTGCAGGTCGCTAAATTAGCCAACTTGGCGGATGACAAGGAAAAACAGGATCAGGTCTTGCGAATCCTTGAAGTCCTCTGTGGGCAGGACCTTCTGCAAGCAAGAATTCGGATGATTCTACAAGATTTGTTAGAAGCTAGAAAAATGTGGCAAGCCAATGTCAGCTTTCAAAACGCCATGGAATATCTGGTCTTGAAAGAAGTGTAAACACAAAAATGAACGATAAAGAAAGGAAAGGGCTGGTTTATGGACAAAAAAGAATTATTTGACGCGCTGGATGATTTTTCCCAACAGTTATTGGTGACCTTGGCCGATGTGGAAGCCATCAAGAAAAATCTCAAGAGCCTGGTAGAGGAAAATACAGCTCTTCGCTTGGAAAATAGTAAGTTGCGGGAACGCTTGGGTGAGGTGGAAGCAGACGCTCCCGTCAAGGCCAAGCATGTTCGCGAAAGTGTCCGTCGCATTTACCGTGATGGATTTCACGTATGTAATGATTTTTATGGGCAACGTCGAGAACAGGACGAGGAATGTATGTTCTGTGACGAGTTGTTATACAGGGAGTAAGCATGCAGATTCAAAAAAGTTTTAAGGGGCAGTCTCCCTATGGCAAGATTTATCTAGTGGCAACGCCGATTGGCAATCTAGATGATATGACCTTTCGTGCCATCCAGACCTTGAAAGAAGTAGACTGTATTGCGGCTGAGGACACGCGCAATACAGGTCTTTTGCTCAAGCATTTTGATATTTCCACCAAGCAGATTAGTTTTCATGAGCACAATGCCAAGGAAAAAATTCCTGATTTGATTGATTCTCTGAAAGCAGGACAAAGTATTGCTCAGGTATCCGATGCGGGTCTGCCTAGTATCTCGGACCCTGGTCATGATTTGGTTAAGGCAGCTATTGAGGAAGAAATTGCGGTTGTCACTGTTCCAGGTGCCTCTGCAGGGATTTCTGCCTTGATTGCCAGTGGTTTGGCTCCACAGCCACATATCTTCTATGGTTTTTTACCGAGAAAATCAGGCCAGCAAAAGCAATTTTTCGACTCGAAAAAAGACTATCCTGAAACACAAATTTTCTACGAATCACCCCATCGTGTGGAGGATACGCTAGAAAATATGCTAGAAGTCTACGGTGACCGCTCGGTAGTCTTGGTCAGAGAATTGACCAAAATCTATGAAGAGTACCAACGAGGAAAGATCTCTGAATTGTTAGAAAACATAGCTGAAACGCCACTCAAGGGAGAATGCCTTCTCATCGTTGAAGGTGCTAGTCAGGAAGTGGAGGAAAAAGACGAGGAAGACTTGTTCTTAGAAATTCAAACCCGTATACAGCAAGGTATGAAGAAAAATCAAGCTATCAAGGAAGTCGCTAAAATTTACCAGTGGAATAAAAGCCAGCTTTACGCTGCCTACCACGATTGGGAAGAAAATGACTAAACAGGGAAGTTTGCCTTCTTCCCTTTTTTTGTTATACTAGTAGAAGAAAAAAATAGAAAGATTTGTGGGTGTCAAACAGTCTAGTAGCTTGTTTTGATATGGACTTAGGTCCCACCCAAAGAGGTATTAGTGTCGTGTCTCAATCTTATATCAATGTTGTCGGTGCTGGTTTGGCAGGTTCTGAAGCAGCCTACCAAATCGCAGAGCGTGGTATTCCAGTTAAACTCTATGAAATGCGTGGTGTAAAACCTACTCCTCAGCATAAAACAGACAATTTTGCTGAGTTAGTTTGTTCCAATTCCTTGCGTGGGGATGCTTTGACCAATGCTGTTGGTCTTCTCAAGGAAGAAATGCGTCGCTTGGGTTCTGTCATCTTGGAATCTGCTGAAGCTACCCGTGTTCCTGCAGGCGGTGCCCTTGCGGTGGATCGTGATGGTTTCTCTCAAATGGTGACCGAAAAAGTGGCTAATCATCCCTTGATTGAAGTGGTGCGTGATGAAATTACAGAATTGCCGACAGATGTTATTACAGTTGTGGCGACTGGTCCTTTGACTAGCGATGCCCTGGCTGAGAAGATTCATGCCCTTAATGACGGCGATGGTTTCTATTTCTACGATGCGGCAGCGCCTATTATCGATGTCAACACCATTGATATGAGCAAGGTTTATCTCAAGTCTCGTTATGACAAGGGAGAGGCGGCCTACCTCAATGCCCCTATGACTAAACAAGAGTTTATGGATTTTCATGAAGCCTTGGTCAATGCGGAGGAAGCACCGCTCAATTCTTTTGAAAAAGAAAAATACTTTGAAGGATGTATGCCTATCGAAGTCATGGCCAAACGTGGCATTAAAACCATGCTTTATGGTCCGATGAAGCCAGTCGGACTTGAGTATCCAGACGACTACACAGGACCTCGTGATGGCGAATTCAAAACACCTTACGCGGTTGTCCAACTTCGTCAGGACAATGCGGCTGGTAGCCTCTACAATATCGTCGGTTTCCAGACCCACCTCAAATGGGGAGAACAAAAGCGTGTTTTCCAAATGATTCCAGGTCTTGAAAATGCTGAGTTTGTTCGCTATGGTGTCATGCACCGCAATTCTTACATGGATTCACCAAATCTTCTTGAACAGACCTATCGTTCTAAGAAGCAACCAAATCTCTTCTTTGCTGGTCAGATGACGGGTGTGGAAGGCTATGTTGAATCAGCAGCATCAGGCTTAGTTGCGGGGATTAACGCGGCTCGACTCTTTAAGGGTGAAAGTGAAGCAATCTTCCCAGAGACAACAGCGATTGGAAGTCTAGCTCATTACATCACTCATGCGGACAGCAAACATTTCCAACCAATGAATGTCAACTTCGGAATTATAAAGGAGTTGGAAGGCGAGCGTATCCGTGATAAGAAGGCTCGTTATGAAAAAATTGCAGAGCGTGCCCTTAACGATTTAGAGGAATTTTTAACTGTCTAATTTTTTTGAAAGAATTGCTCATGATACTATAAAAATCTTAGAAATTGTGATAAAATAGGTAGGATAAAAAAAGGAGAGTGAAAATGGCGAATCCCAAGTATAAACGTATTTTAATCAAGTTATCAGGTGAAGCCCTTGCCGGTGAACGTGGCGTAGGGATTGATATCCAAACAGTTCAAACAATCGCAAAAGAGATTCAAGAAGTTCATAGCTTAGGTATCGAAATTGCCCTTGTTATTGGTGGAGGAAATCTCTGGCGTGGAGAACCTGCTGCAGAAGCAGGAATGGATCGCGTTCAGGCAGATTACACAGGAATGCTTGGGACTGTTATGAATGCTCTTGTAATGGCCGATTCATTGCAACAAGTTGGTGTTGATACGCGTGTACAAACAGCGATTGCCATGCAACAAGTGGCAGAGCCTTATGTCCGTGGACGTGCCCTTCGTCACCTTGAAAAAGGCCGTATCGTTATCTTTGGTGCTGGAATTGGTTCACCTTACTTCTCAACAGATACCACAGCGGCTCTTCGTGCAGCTGAAATCGAAGCAGATGCCATTCTTATGGCTAAAAACGGTGTCGATGGTGTTTACAATGCCGATCCTAAGAAAGACAAGACAGCCGTTAAGTTTGAAGAATTGACCCACCGTGACGTTATCAATAAAGGTCTTCGTATCATGGACTCAACAGCTTCAACCCTCTCAATGGATAACGACATTGACTTGGTTGTCTTCAACATGAACCAACCAGGCAACATCAAACGTGTCGTATTTGGTGAAAATATCGGAACAACAGTTTCAAACAATATCGAAGAAAAGGAATAAGAAAGATTATGGCTAACGCAATTATTGAAAAAGCTAAAGAGAGAATGACCCAATCTCACCACTCACTTGCTCGTGAATTTGGTGCTATCCGTGCCGGTCGTGCCAATGCAAGCTTGCTTGACCGTGTACATGTAGAATACTATGGAGTCGAAACTCCTCTTAACCAAATCGCTTCAATTACGATTCCAGAAGCGCGTGTTTTGTTGGTAACACCATTTGATAAGTCTTCATTGAAAGACATCGAACGTGCTTTGAACGCTTCTGATCTTGGTATTACACCAGCTAACGACGGTTCTGTGATTCGTTTGGTTATCCCTGCTCTTACGGAAGAAACTCGTCGTGACCTTGCTAAAGAAGTGAAGAAGGTCGGTGAGAATGCTAAAGTGGCTGTCCGTAATATCCGTCGCGACGCTATGGATGAAGCTAAGAAACAAGAAAAAGCAAAAGAAATCACTGAAGACGAATTGAAGACTCTTGAAAAAGACATTCAAAAAGTAACAGACGATGCTGTCAAACACATCGACGACATGACTGCCAACAAAGAGAAAGAACTTTTGGAAGTCTAAAAATAAACAGAAAAACTCAGTTGGCATTGCTGGCTGAGTTTTATTCGAAAGAAGGAAATATGAATACAAATCTTGCAAGTTTTATCGTTGGACTGATTATCGATGAAAATGACCGTTTTTACTTTGTGCAAAAGGATGGTCAAACCTATGCGCTTGCCAAGGAAGAAGGCCAACATACAGTAGGGGATACGGTCAAAGGTTTTGCCTACACGGATATGAAGCAAAAACTCCGCCTGACCACTCTAGAAGTGACTGCCACTCAGGACCAATTTGGTTGGGGAACTGTAACGGAAGTTCGTAAAGACTTGGGTGTCTTTGTGGATACAGGCCTTCCTGACAAGGAAATCGTTGTGTCACTCGATATTCTCCCTGAGCTCAAGGAACTCTGGCCTAAGAAGGGCGACCAACTCTACATCCGTCTTGAAGTGGACAAGAAAGACCGTATCTGGGGACTCTTGGCCTATCAAGAAGACTTCCAACGTCTTGCTCGTCCTGCCTACAACAACATGCAGAACCAAAACTGGCCAGCCATTGTGTACCGTCTCAAGCTGTCAGGAACCTTTGTTTATCTACCAGAAAATAATATGCTTGGTTTTATTCACCCAAGTGAGCGTTATGCAGAACCACGTTTGGGGCAAGTCCTAGATGCGCGTGTCATTGGTTTCCGTGAAGTGGACCGTACCTTGAATCTCTCTCTCAAACCACGTTCCTTTGAAATGTTGGAAAACGATGCTCAGATGATTTTGACCTACTTGGAAAGCAATGGCGGTTTCATGATCTTAAATGATAAGTCATCTCCAGACGACATCAAGGCAACCTTTGGCATTTCTAAAGGTCAGTTCAAGAAAGCACTCGGTGGCTTGATGAAGGCTGGTAAAATCAAGCAGGACCAGTTTGGGACAGAGTTGATTTAGGGTGGTTTATGAGAAAATCATTTTACACTTGGCTCATGACTGAGCGTAATCCTAAAAGTAACAGTCCTAAAGCTATCTTAGCAGACCTAGCTTTTGAAGAGTCAGCCTTTCCAAAACACACGGATGATTTTGATGAGGTCAGTCGTTTTTTGGAGGAGCATGCCAGTTTCTCTTTTAACCTAGGTGACTTTGACGCTATTTGGCAAGAATACTTAGAACACTAGACTTTATTCATTGGGTTTGGGCTAGTAATTTATCCATCCCTTTGCTATAATAAAAAGAAATAAAAGGATTAGAGAGGTTCTTTATTTGAAGGAACATTCAATAGACATTCAACTGAGTCACCCAGATGACCTGTTTCATCTTTTTGGTTCCAATGAGCGCCATCTTCGTTTAATGGAAGAAGAGCTTGATGTGGTGATTCATGCCCGTACGGAGATTGTCCAGGTTTTGGGAGAAGAGACTGCCTGTGAAGAAGCCCGTCAGGTTATTCAGGCTTTGATGGTTTTGGTGAATCGTGGGATGACCGTTGGCACGCCAGATGTGGTTACTGCGATTAGCATGGTCAAAAACGATGAAATTGATAAGTTTGTCGCCCTTTACGAAGAAGAAATCATCAAGGACAATACTGGTAAACCGATTCGCGTCAAAACATTGGGTCAAAAGCTTTATGTGGATAGTGTTAAGCAACATGATGTGACCTTTGGAATCGGACCAGCAGGGACAGGGAAGACCTTTCTTGCAGTGACCTTGGCAGTGACTGCCCTTAAACGTGGGCAAGTCAAGCGGATTATCCTGACTCGTCCAGCAGTTGAAGCAGGTGAGAGTCTAGGTTTTCTTCCGGGTGACCTTAAGGAGAAGGTGGATCCTTACCTTCGACCAGTTTATGATGCCTTGTATCAGATTCTGGGGAAAGACCAAACGACTCGTCTCATGGAGCGTGAAATTATCGAAATCGCCCCCCTTGCCTATATGCGTGGTCGGACCTTGGATGATGCCTTTGTTATTCTCGATGAGGCGCAAAATACGACCATCATGCAGATGAAGATGTTCTTGACTCGTTTAGGTTTTAATTCTAAGATGATTGTCAATGGAGATATCAGTCAGATTGACCTACCACGGAATGTCAAGTCCGGTTTGATTGATGCCCAAGAGAAACTCAAGAACATTCATCAAATTGACTTTGTTCATTTTTCAGCTAAGGATGTGGTTCGCCATCCAGTTGTCGCTCAGATTATCCGAGCTTATGAACCAACTCCAGTGAAAAAGGCAGAGAGTGAAGAATTAGAGTTTCAACCTCTGTCTGAAGGATAGTTCTTTTGTAATTAAAGTTATCTCAATACTAAGTATAAATTTGCTTTTTAACTATTTCATTCAATATCCTTATCTTAGTTAGAAACTTTTCAAGTGGTGGAATCCTATGGAATCAATTTTTGTAAAATTTGCCCAGTATCCGTATATAGAAACAGAGCGTTTATTGCTCCGACCTGTAACCTTGGATGATGCGGAAACTATGTTTGAGTATGCCTCGGACAGAGAAAATACGCGCTACACTTTTCAAACAAATCAAAGTTTGGAAGAAACCAAGAATAACATTGCTCAGTTCTACTTGGCCAATCCCTTGGGACGCTGGGGAATAGAACTAAAAAGCAATGGTCAGTTTATCGGAACTATTGACTTACACAAGATTGATCCTGTTCTTATGAAGGCAGCTATTGGCTACATTATCAATAAAAAGTATTGGAATCAAGGATTGACGACAGAAGCCAATCGTGCCGTGATTAAGCTGGCTTTTGAGAATATTGGAATGAACAAGTTGACCGCCCTTTACGATAAGGATAATCCCGCATCTGGCAAGGTCATGGAGAAATCAGGCATGCGTTTTTCACATGCAGAACCATATGCTTGTATGGACCAGCATGAAGAAGGCCGAATCGTTACAAGAATTCATTATGTCTTGACCAAGGAAGACTATTTTGCAAATAAATAAGCAGTTGAAAAGAAATTTTTCGACTGTTTTTTTCTTCCTCTTACGAATAATCTAAGAGAGGAGAAAATATGGAAGCAATTATCGAGAAAATCAAAGAGTATAAAATCATTGTCATCTGTACGGGTCTAGGCTTGCTTGTTGGAGGATTTTTCCTGCTAAAACCAGCTTCACAAACACCTGTCAAGGAAACGAATTTACAGGCAGAAGTTGCAGCTGTTTCTAAGGATTCATTATCCGAAAAGGAAGTAAAAAAGGAAGAGAAGGACGAACCCCTTGAACAAGATTTGATCACAGTCGATGTGAAAGGTGCTGTCAAATCGCCAGGAATTTACGATTTGCCAGTAGGTAGTCGGGTCAATGATGCTGTTCAAAAGGCAGGTGGCTTGACAGAGCAAGCAGACAGCAAGTCGCTCAATCTAGCTCAGAAAGTTAGTGACGAGGCTCTGGTTTACGTTCCCACTAAGGGAGAAGAATCAGCTAGTCAACAGACTGGTTCGGTGACGGCTTTTTCAACGAGCAAGGAAAAGAAGGTCAATCTCAACAAGGCCAGTCTGGAAGAACTCAAACAAGTCAAGGGTCTGGGAGGAAAACGTGCTCAGGATATTATCGACCATCGTGAATCAAATGGAAAATTCAAGTCGGTTGATGAACTCAAGAAGGTTTCTGGCATTGGTGCTAAAACGATAGAAAAGCTAAAAGACTATGTTACAGTGGATTAAGACTTTTCCTATTCCCCTAATCTATCTGAGTTTTCTATTGCTCTGGCTTTACTACGCCATTTTCTCAGCGTCCTATCTCGCACTGCTAGGTTTTATTTTTCTGCTAGTCTGTCTCTTTATCCAATTTCCGTGGAAATCTGCTGGTAAAGTTCTAGCGATTTGCGGAGTCTTTGGCTTCTGGTTTCTGTTTCAAAATTGGCAACAGAGCCAAGCTAGTCAAAACCTCGTGGATTCTGTTGAAAGGGTACGGATTTTGCCTGACACTATTAAGATCAATGGTGATAGCCTATCTTTTCGTGGCAAGTCTGATGGACGAATTTTTCAAGTCTATTATAAACTCCAGTCCGAGAATGAAAAAGAGCATTTTAAAGTCTTAGCAGACCTTCATGAGATAGAGTTAGAAGGGAAACTTTCGGAGCCAGAAGGGCAGAGAAATTTTGGTGGTTTTGACTACAAAGCTTATCTGAAAACCCAAGGGATTTACCAGATACTCAATATCAAAAAAATCCAGTCACTTCAAAAGGTTGGCAGTTGGGATATAGGTGAAAACCTGTCCAGTTTACGTCGAAAGACTGTAGTTTGGATTAAGACGCACTTTCCAGAACCTATGCGCAACTACATGACAGGGCTCTTGCTGGGACATCTGGACACCGACTTTGAGGAGATGAATGAGCTTTATTCCAGTCTAGGAATTATCCATCTTTTTGCCTTGTCGGGTATGCAGGTAGGCTTTTTCATGGATGGATTTAAGAAACTACTTTTGCGATTGGGCTTGACCCAAGAAACGTTGAAATGGCTGACTTATCCCTTTTCCCTGATCTATGCAGGCCTGACAGGATTTTCAGCATCGGTCATTCGTAGTCTTTTGCAAAAACTATTGGCTCAGCATGGCTATAATGGCTTAGATAATTTTGCCCTTACTGTACTTGTTCTCTTTATCGTCATGTCCAACTTTTTCTTAACAGCAGGAGGTGTCTTGTCCTGCGCCTATGCTTTTATCTTGACCATGACCAGCAAAGAAGGAGAGGGCCTCAAGGCTGTTGCTAGAGAAAGTCTAGTCATTTCCTTGGGAATATTACCCATTTTATCCTTCTATTTTGCGGAATTTCAACCTTGGTCTATCCTTTTGACCTTTGTCTTTTCCTTTCTATTTGACTTGGTCTTCTTACCTCTCTTGTCTATCTTATTTGTCCTTTCTTTTCTCTATCCAGTTATTCAGCTTAATTTTCTCTTTGAGTGGTTGGAGGGGATTATTCGCTTGGTATCGCAGCTTGCAAGTAGGCCTCTGGTCTTTGGACAACCCAATGCATGGCTTTTAATCTTATTATTAATTTCTTTGGCTTTGGTCTATGATTTGAGGAAAAATATCAAAAGAGCAGCTGGATTCAGCTTACTTATTGTGAGTCTCTTTTTCTTGACTAAGCATCCACTGGAAAATGAAATTACCATGCTGGATGTGGGGCAAGGCGAAAGTCTTTTCCTACGGGATGTAACTGGGAAAACCATTCTCATAGATGTGGGCGGTAAGGCAGAATCTACTAAGAAAATTGAAAAATGGCAAGAAAAGACGACGACCAGCAATGCCCAACGAACCTTGATACCCTATCTCAAAAATCGAGGAGTAGCCAAGATTGACCAGCTGGTTTTGACAAACACAGACAAGGAGCATGTTGGAGATTTGTTGGAGGTGATTAAGGCTTTCCATGTAGGCGAAATTTTAGTGTCAAAAGGCAGTTTGAAACAGAAGGAATTTGTGGCAGAACTACAGGCGACTCAAACCAAGGTGCGTAGTGTGACAGTAGGAGATAACTTGCCAATTTTCGGAAGTCAGTTAGAAGTCCTATCTCCAAGGAAAATGGGAGATGGAGATCATGAAGATTCCTTGGTTCTGTATGGAAAATTCTTGGATAAGCACTTTCTTTTCACAGGAAATATGGAGGAAAAAGGAGAGAAGGATTTGCTGAAGAACTACCCAGACTTGAAAGTGGATGTTTTGAAAGCTGGCCAACATGGTTCTAAAAATTCAACAAATCCAGTTTTCCTAGAACAGCTCAAACCAGAGATTGCTCTAATCTCGGTTGGAAAGAACAATCGAACGAAACTCCCTCATCAGGAAACCTTGACACGACTGGAGGGTATTAATAGCAAAGTTTATCGGACTGACCAGCATGGAGCTATACGCTTTAAAGGGTGGAATAGTTGGCGAATTGAAACGGTTCGATAAAATGGATAAAGTTTTTTGAAAAAATAACTTTTTATCTTGACAAGGGCTAGAAAACTTGGTATCATATAAAAGTTGAGAAAAGCAGAAGTGAGAGCTTCTCGCCTTGTGACATCAAGTTGCCTGGCCCTACGGATGAAAAGTTTCTAAGAAACGCTATCATAACGTGCGGGCTTGTAGTATTACGAGTCCGCTATTGTTTTTCTCTAATAAAACAAAAGAGGTGAAAACCATAGCAAAGCAAGACTTATTCATCAATGATGAGATTCGTGTACGTGAAGTTCGCTTGATTGGTCTTGAAGGAGAACAGCTAGGCATCAAGCCACTCAGTGAAGCGCAAGCTTTGGCTGATAACGCTAATGTTGACCTAGTATTGATTCAACCCCAAGCCAAGCCACCTGTTGCAAAAATTATGGACTACGGTAAGTTCAAATTTGAGTACCAGAAGAAGCAAAAAGAACAACGTAAAAAACAAAGTGTTGTTACTGTGAAAGAAGTTCGTCTAAGTCCAACGATTGACAAGGGTGACTTTGATACAAAACTTCGCAATGCACGCAAATTCCTTGAAAAAGGAAATAAAGTTAAGGTATCTATTCGCTTTAAGGGTCGTATGATTACCCATAAAGAGATTGGTGCAAAAGTTTTAGCCGAGTTTGCTGAAGCAACTCAAGATATTGCAATCATCGAACAACGTGCTAAAATGGATGGACGTCAAATGTTCATGCAATTGGCGCCAGCGACTGACAAAAAATAATTGTCAGAAAGTTAAATAAAGGAGAAAAAATCATGCCAAAACAAAAAACACACCGCGCATCAGCTAAACGTTTCAAACGTACAGGTTCTGGTGGACTTAAACGTTTCCGTGCTTACACTTCTCACCGTTTCCACGGAAAAACTAAGAAACAACGTCGTCATCTTCGTAAAGCATCTATGGTGCATTCAGGAGATTACAAACGTATCAAAGCAATGCTTACTCGCTTGAAATAATAGCTTGACTGTAAGTAAACAATTCTAGGAAATATTTGGAGGAAATAAAACATGGCACGTGTTAAAGGTGGCGTTGTATCACGCAAACGTCGTAAACGTATTCTTAAATTAGCAAAAGGTTACTATGGAGCTAAACACATCTTGTTCCGTACTGCAAAAGAACAAGTAATGAACTCTTACTACTATGCATACCGTGACCGTCGTCAGAAAAAACGTGACTTCCGCAAATTGTGGATCACTCGTATCAACGCGGCAGCTCGTATGAACGGACTTTCATACTCACAATTGATGCATGGTTTGAAATTGGCTGAGATCGAAGTTAACCGTAAAATGCTTGCTGACTTGGCTGTTAACGATGCAGCAGCTTTCACAGCTCTTGCAGATGCAGCTAAAGCAAAACTTGGTAAATAATAACAGATAAGACTGGAACAGGATTGTCCCAGTCTTTTTGAAAATAAAGGAGAACAATATGGCTTCAAAAATGCTACACACTTGCTTGCGAGTAGAAAACCTTGAAAAATCAATTGCATTTTATCAAGATGCTTTTGGATTTAAAGAATTGCGTCGCAGAGATTTTCCAGATCATGCCTTCACGATTGTTTATCTAGGTCTTGAGGGTGACGACTATGAGTTGGAGTTGACTTATAACTACGATCACGGTCCTTATGTGGTTGGAGATGGGTTTGCCCACATCGCCCTAAGTACACCTGATCTTGAAGCTCTTCATCAAGAGCACAGTGCAAAAGGCTATGAAGTGACTCAGCCAAATGGTCTACCAGGAACTGCACCTAACTATTACTTTGTCAAAGACCCTGATGGCTACAAGGTTGAAGTCATTCGTGAAAAATAATCTCGTGAAGTCAAGTAGAATGTTCGTTTTCTACTTGACTTTTTTTAGCTGAAAGAGTATACTAATAAAAATTTAACCTTTAAGGGGAGTCCAGAGAGACTCACAAGGTGTCAGATAAAAGAATAGTACAATTTTCTAGAGGAGACTTTTTGAGTGTGCTCTCTTGTTTTGTACGATTTTAACTGAGGCCTTGCAATCGCAAGGTCTTTTCTTTATCTGGTCCCCTTAAAATTTAAGGAGGAAAAGTCATGAATTCCACATGTAAGAAACGCTTGGGTACCATTCGTTTGGAAACCATGAAGGTGGTTGCACAAGAGGAGATCGCGCCAGCAATCTTTGAATTAGTTTTAGAAGGAGAAATGGTTGAAGCTATGCGAGCAGGCCAATTTCTTCATCTGCGTGTGCCTGATGATGCTCATCTTTTGCGTCGCCCTATTTCAATTTCGTCTATCGATAAGGTTAAGAAGCAGTGCCACCTCATTTATCGGATTGAGGGGGCTGGGACAGCCATTTTTTCAACCTTAGGTCAGGGAGATACTCTGGATGTGATGGGGCCTCAGGGAAATGGTTTTGACTTGTCTGACCTTGATGAGCAAAGCCAGGTTCTCCTTGTTGGTGGGGGGATTGGTGTTCCGCCCTTGCTTGAGGTTGCTAAGGAATTGCATGCGCGTGGGGTGAAAGTAGTGACTGTCCTCGGTTTTGCAAACAAGGATGCTGTTATTTTAGAGACGGAATTGGCTCAATATGGGCAGGTCTTTGTGACGACAGATGATGGTTCTTATGGCATCAAGGGAAATGTTTCTGTTGTCATCAATGATTTAGACAGTCAATTTGATGCTGTTTACTCATGTGGGGCGCCTGGAATGATGAAGTATATCAACCAAACCTTCTATAACCATCCAAGAGCCTATCTATCCTTGGAATCTCGTATGGCTTGTGGGATGGGGGCTTGCTATGCCTGCGTCCTAAAAGTGCCAGAAAGCGAGACGGTCAGTCAACGCGTCTGTGAAGATGGACCTGTTTTCCGCACAGGAACAGTTGTATTATAAGGAGAAAATTATGACTACAAATCGTTTACAAGTTTCTCTGCCTGGATTAGACTTGAAAAATCCGATTATTCCAGCATCAGGATGTTTTGGTTTTGGTCAGGAGTATGCCAAGTATTATGATTTAGATCTTTTAGGTTCTATTATGATTAAGGCAACGACCCTTGAACCGCGTTTTGGCAATCCTACTCCAAGGGTTGCAGAAACGCCTGCAGGTATGCTCAATGCAATCGGCCTGCAAAATCCGGGTTTGGAAGTTGTTTTGGCTGAAAAACTTCCTTGGCTGGAAAGAGAATATCCAACACTTCCCATTATTGCCAATGTAGCTGGTTTTTCAAAACAAGAGTATGCTGCCGTTTCTAGTGGAATTTCCAAGGCAGCTAATGTAAAAGCTATCGAGCTCAATATTTCTTGCCCCAATGTTGACCACTGTAATCACGGGCTCTTGATTGGTCAAGATCCAGATTTAGCTTATGATGTGGTGAAAGCAGCTGTAGAGGCATCTGATGTGCCAGTTTATGTCAAACTAACCCCTAGTGTGACAGATATCGTTACTGTCGCAAAGGCAGCAGAGGATGCAGGAGCAAGTGGATTGACCATGATCAATACCCTTGTCGGAATGCGCTTTGACCTCAAAACTCGCAAACCAATCTTGGCAAATGGAACGGGTGGAATGTCAGGTCCAGCAGTCTTTCCAGTAGCACTCAAACTCATCCGCCAAGTAGCCCAAACAACAGACCTGCCTATCATTGGAATGGGAGGAGTAGATTCGGCAGAAGCTACCCTAGAAATGTATCTGGCTGGAGCATCTGCCATAGGAGTTGGAACAGCCAACTTTACCAATCCTTATGCCTGCCCTGATATCATCGAAAATTTACCAAAAGTCATGGATAAATACGGCATTAGCAGTCTAGAAAATCTCCGTCAGGAAGTAAAAGAGTCTCTGAGGTAAACTGCAATCAATCTGTTCTTGATTTTTTATCAGTTTGTAATGTTGATTATAGAGAATTTTGATACAATAAAATGGAAAGAACAGAGGAAGAAAGTTTATGAAGAAATTGAGATTTATTTTTTTAGCCCTGCTATTTTTCATAGCCAGACCAGAGAGTGCAATGGCTAGCGATGGCACTTGGCAAGGTAAACAGTATCTGAAAGCAGATGGTAGTCAAGCAGCTAATGAGTGGGTTTTTGATGCTCAGTATCAATCTTGGTTTTATATAAAAGAAGATGCCAACTATGCTGAAAATGAATGGCTGAAGAAAGGTGACGACTATTTTTACCTAAAATCTGGTGGCTATATGGCCAAGTCAGAATGGATAGAAGATAAGGGAGTCTTTTATTATCTTGACCAAAATGGAAAGATGAAAAGAAATGCTTGGGTAGGAACTTCCTATGTTGGTGCAACAGGTGCCAAAGTAATAGAAGACTGGGTATTTGATTCTCAATACGACGCTTGGTTTTATATCAAAGCAGATGGACAGCACGCAGAGAAAGAATGGCTCCAAATTAAAGGGAAGGACTATTATTTCAAATCCGGTGGTTATTTACTGACAAGTCAGTGGATTGACCAAGCTTATGTGAATTCTAGTGGTGCCAAAGTACAGAAAGGTTGGCTTTTTGACAAACAATACCAATCTTGGTTTTACATTAAAGAAAATGGGAATCATGCTGATAAAGAATGGATTTTTGATAATGGTCACTATTATTATCTAAAATCCGGAGGCTATATGGCAGCCAATGAATGGATTTTGGATAAAGAATCATGGTTTTACCTCAAATCTGATGGCAAAATGGCTGAAAAAGAATGGGTCTATGATTCTCATAGTCAAGCCTGGTACTACTTCAAATCTGCTGGCTACATGGCAAAAAATGAGACTATTGATGGTCATCAGCTAGGAAACGATGGAAAATGGCATAAGGAGTCCAAGACTAGCTCTGATTATTATCAGGTCCTTCCAGTGACTGCAAATGTTTATGATGCAGATGGTGAAAAGCTCTCCTATATATCGCAAGGTAGTGTCGTCTGGCTAGATAAGGATAGAAAAAGTGATGATAAGCATCTGGCTATTACTGTTTCTGGTTTGTCAGGCTATATGAAAACAGAAGATTTACAAGCATTAGATGCTAGTAAGGATTTTATCCCATATTATGAGAGTGATGGCCACCGTTTTTATCACTATGTGGCTCAGAATGCTAGTATCCCAGTAGCTTCTCATCTTTCTGATATGGAAGTAGGCAAGAAATATTATTCGGCAGATGGCCTGCATTTTGATGGTTTTAAGCTTGAGAATCCCTTCCTTTTCAAAGATTTAACAGAGGCTACAAACTATAGTGCTGAAGACTTGGATAAGGTATTTAGTCTGTTAAACATTAACAATAGCCTCTTGGAGAACAAGGGAGCTACCTTTAAGGAAGCCGAAGAACATTACCATATCAATGCCCTCTATCTCCTTGCCCATAGTGCTTTAGAAAGTGATTGGGGACGAAGTAAGATTGCCAAAGATAAGAATAATTTCTTTGGAATTACAGCCTATGATACAACGCCTTACCTTTCTGCCAAGACATTTGATGATGTGGATAAGGGAATTTTAGGTGCAACCAAGTGGATTAAGGAAAATTATATCGATAGGGGCAGAACTTTCCTTGGAAACAAGGCTTCTGGTATGAATGTGGAATATGCCTCAGACCCTTATTGGGGCGAGAAAATTGCTAGTGTGATGATGAAAATCAATGAGAAACTAGGTGGCAAAGATTAGTCCTATAATTGGATATGATTTGAGTATAAGCTAAAAATCCTGATTTCAAGTCGAATCAGGATTTTTTCATGGATGCGATTTTTTCGGGGTCTGGTGTGACGCGGAGGGTCTTTTGTCCTGTGTAAGTGACAAAGCCGGGTTTTCCACCAGTTGGTTTGTTGAGTTTCTTGACTTCAATCATATCTACTTGCACCAGATTTGACAGGCGCCCTTGAGAGAAGTAGGCGGCCAGTTCTGCTGCGTCTGTCTTGACTTCATCAGATGGGTCAAGATTGCCTGAGATGACAACATGGCTTCCAGGAATATCCTTGGCATGGAACCAAAGTTCCTCCTTGCGGGCCATTTTAAAGGTCAATTCCTCATTTTGCAGGTTATTGCGTCCGACATAGATGATGGTCTTGCCATCGCTGGCCAGATACTGTTCTGGTTTTTTACGTTTCTGGATTTTCTCCCGCTGTCTTCTACGGATAAAGCCGGTTTGAATCAATTCTTCACGTATTTCAGCGATTTCTTCTAGTCCAGCTTGGTTGAGGACGGTCTCCACACTTTCCAGATAGAGAATGGTTGCCTTGGTTTCTTCAATCAGATCAGTCAAGTATTTGACAGCTTCTTTGAGTTTCTGGTAACGTTTAAAATAGCGTTGGGCATTCTGGTTGGGAGTCAGAGCCTTATCAAGCGCAATCGTGATAGGTTGGCTGGTGTAGTAGTTGTCTAGGATAACCTGGTCTTGGTCGTTAGGCACTTGGTGTAGGAAGGTTGTCAGCAATTCCCCTTTTTGGCGAAATTCTTCCGCATTGTCTGTCGCCAGTAACTCTTTTTCTTGTTTTTTGAGTTTGTGGCGGTTTTTCTGAAGTTCATTTTCAACACGACGAATGAGTTCACTGGCTTGCTGTTTGACGCGGTCGCGTTCAGCCTTGTCCTTATAGTAGGTGTCCAACAAATCAGAAAGGCTGGCAAAAGGCTCCCCCACCTGATTTGCAAAAGGAACTGGACTGAAGGAGGTCTCTGTCAAGCATGGCTTGGTTTCTTGACTAAAAAAGTTACGGAAAGTAGATAGTTTATCACTAACCAGAATGTTTTCCAATTCATTTGCCGTATCGCGTCCCAGACCTTGAAAGAGGTTTTGAAGATTTTTAGCTGTCGTTTCCTGTGTTTGCAGGATTTCAAAGAGTTTCTCGTCCTTGACCGTGAAAGGGCTGAGCGCTTCCGTGCTTGGCGGAGCGATATAGGTCGATCCAGGAAGTAAAGTGCGGTAGCTGTTTTGTGAAAAGCCGACGTGTTTGATAACTTCAAGGATTTTATGACTGCTTTTATCGACCAGTAGAATATTACTGTGTTTTCCCATGATTTCGATAATCAAGGTAGCCTGAATATGGTCTCCAATCTCGTTTTTATTGGAAACAGTGATTTCCACAATACGGTCATTTTCAATCTGCTCAATAGACTCAATCAGGGCGCCCTGCAAATACTTTCTCAAAACCATGATAAAGGTGGAAGGTTGAGCTGGATTTTCAAAAGTCGTTTGGGTCAGCTGAATGCGTCCAAAAACTGGATGAGCAGAAAGGAGCAGGCGATGACTTTGGCGATTGCTGCGGATTTGCAAGACCAACTCTTGTTCAAAAGGCTGATTGATTTTCTGGATGCGACCATTCACTAACTCTCTTCGCAATTCCTCAACCATGTGGTGTAAAAAAAATCCGTCAAATGACATCGTTCACTCCTTGTGATTGTATTCCATAGTATTATATCAAAAAGGTAGAATAAAATCATGGAAATGTGGTATAATAAAGCCAAGTAAAGAGAAACGAGAAGCACATGTATATTGAAATGGTAGATGAAACTGGTCAAGTTTCAAAAGAAATGTTGCAACAAACCCAAGAAATTTTGGAATTTGCAGCTCAAAAATTAGGCAAAGAAGACAAGGAGATGGCAGTCACCTTTGTGACCAACGAACGTAGCCATGAACTCAATCTGGAGTACCGTGACACCGACCGTCCGACAGATGTCATCAGCCTTGAGTATAAGCCAGAGTTGGAAATTGCCTTTGACGAAGAAGATTTGCTTGAAAATCCAGAATTGGCAGAGATGATGTCTGAGTTTGATGCCTATATTGGGGAATTGTTCATCTCTATCGATAAGGCTCATGAGCAGGCTGAGGAATATGGCCACAGCTTTGAGCGTGAGATGGGCTTCTTGGCAGTACACGGCTTTTTACATATCAACGGCTATGATCACTACACTCCAGAAGAGGAAGCGGAGATGTTCGGTTTACAAGAAGAAATTTTGACAGCCTATGGACTCACAAGACAATAAACGAAAATGGAAAAATCGTGACCTGATATCCAGTTTAGAATTTGCCCTCACAGGGATTTTTACTGCTATCAAGGAAGAACGCAATATGCGAAAACATGCAGTGACGGCTCTAGTGGTCATCCTTGCAGGGTTTATTTTTCAGGTGTCACGAATCGAATGGCTCTTTCTCCTATTGAGCATTTTCTTGGTAGTAGCCTTTGAGATTATCAACTCTGCCATTGAAAATGTGGTGGATTTGGCCAGTCACTATCACTTTTCCATGCTGGCTAAAAATGCCAAGGATATGGCGGCTGGCGCGGTATTAGTGGTCTCTCTTTTCGCAGCCTTAACAGGCGCATTGATTTTTCTCCCACGAATCTGGGATTTAATATTTTAAACAGTAAGAGGAAATTATGACTTTTAAATCAGGCTTCGTAGCCATTTTAGGACGTCCCAATGTTGGGAAGTCAACTTTTTTAAATTACGTTATGGGGCAAAAGATTGCCATCATGAGTGACAAGGCGCAGACAACGCGCAATAAAATCATGGGAATTTACACGACCGATAAGGAACAAATTGTCTTTATCGACACGCCAGGGATTCACAAGCCTAAAACGGCTCTTGGAGATTTCATGGTAGAATCTGCCTATAGCACCCTTCGTGAAGTGGATACAGTTCTTTTCATGGTGCCTGCAGATGAGGCACGTGGTAAGGGGGACGACATGATTATCGAGCGTCTCAAGGCTGCCAAGGTTCCTGTTATTCTAGTGGTAAACAAGATTGATAAGGTCCATCCAGACCAGCTTTTGTCTCAGATTGATGATTTCCGTAATCAGATGGATTTCAAGGAAATTGTTCCAATTTCAGCCCTTCAGGGAAATAACGTGTCTCGTCTAGTGGATATTCTGAGCGAAAATCTGGACGAAGGTTTCCAGTATTTCCCGTCTGATCAAATCACAGACCATCCAGAACGTTTCTTGGTTTCGGAAATGGTTCGTGAGAAGGTTCTTCATTTAACTCGTGAAGAGATTCCTCACTCAGTTGCCGTAGTAGTTGATTCTATGAAACGAGATGAAGAGACAGACAAGGTCCATATCCGTGCAACCATTATGGTTGAGCGTGATAGTCAAAAAGGGATTATCATCGGTAAAGGTGGAGCTATGCTTAAGAAAATTGGTAGTATGGCCCGTCGTGATATCGAACTTATGCTAGGAGATAAGGTCTTCCTAGAAACCTGGGTCAAGGTCAAGAAAAACTGGCGTGATAAAAAGCTAGATTTGGCTGACTTTGGCTATAATGAAAAAGAATACTAAGTAGAGGTGGGCTCATGCCTGCTTCTTGTTTTTACAGAAGGAGGACTTATGCCTGAATTACCAGAGGTTGAAACGGTTCGTCGTGGCTTAGAAAAATTGATTTTGGGAAAGAAGATTTCAAGTGTAGAGATTCGTTATCCTAAGATGATTAAGACAGATTTGGACGAGTTTCGAAAGGAAGTGCCTGGTCAGATTGTTGAGTCAATGGGACGTCGTGGAAAATATTTGCTTTTTTACCTGACAGACAAGGTCTTGATTTCCCATTTGCGCATGGAGGGCAAATATTTTTACTATCCAGACCAAGCACCTGAACGCAAGCATGCCCATGTTTTCTTCCGGTTTGAAGATGGGGGCACGCTTGTTTATGAGGATGTACGCAAGTTTGGGACTATGGAACTGCTTGCCCCTGATCTATTGGAAGCCTACTTTATTGCTAAAAATCTAGGCCCTGAGCCAAGCGAACAAGACTTTGATTTGCAGGTCTTTCAAGCTGCCTTAGCCAAGTCTAAAAAGCCTATCAAATCCCACCTCCTAGACCAAACCTTGGTAGCTGGCCTTGGCAATATCTATGTGGATGAGGTTCTCTGGCGAGCTCAGGTTCATCCAGCAAGACCTTCCCAAACTTTGACAGCAGAAGAAGCGGCAGCCATTCATGACCAGACCATTGCTGTTTTGGGGCAGGCTGTTGAAAAAGGTGGATCGACCATTCGGACCTATACCAATGCCTTTGGGCAAGATGGAACTATGCAGGATTTTCATCAGGTCTATGATAAGGCTGGTCAAGAATGTGCACGCTGTGGAACTGTGATTGAGAAAATTCAACTAGGCGGACGTGGAACCCACTTTTGTCCAAACTGTCAAAGGAGGGACTGATGGGAAAAATCATTGGAATCACAGGAGGAATTGCCTCTGGTAAGTCAACTGTGACAAATTTTCTAAGACAGCAAGATTTTCAAGTGGTGGATGCCGATGCAGTCGTCCACCAACTACAGAAACCTGGTGGTCGTCTGTTTGAGGCTCTAGTTCAGCATTTTGGTCAAGAAATCATTCTAGAAAATGGAGAACTCAATCGTCCTCTCCTAGCTAGTCTCATCTTTTCAAATCCTGATGAACGGGAATGGTCTAAACGAATCCAAGGAGAGATTATACGTGAAGAACTGGCTACTTTGAGAGACCAGTTTGCTCAGATAGAAGAGATTTTTTTCATGGATATCCCCTTGCTTTTTGAACAGGACTACAGCGCTTGGTTTGATGAGACGTGGTTGGTCTATGTGGACCGAGATGTCCAAGTAGAACGCTTAATGAAAAGAGATCAGCTATCCAAGAATGAAGCGGAGTCTCGTCTGGCAGCCCAGTGGCCTTTAGAAGAAAAGAAAGATTTGGCCAGCCATGTTCTAGACAACAATGGCAATCAGGAACAGCTTCTCACTCAGGTACGTAACCTTCTTGAGGGAGGTGCACAAGATGACAGAGATTAACTGGAAGGATAATTTGCGCATTGCCTGGTTTGGTAATTTTCTGACTGGAGCCAGTATTTCTCTGGTTGTGCCCTTTATGCCCATCTTTGTGGAAAATCTAGGTGTTGGGAGTGAGCAAGCTGCTTTTTATGCAGGCTTAGCTATTTCTGTCTCTGCTATTTCCGCGGCGCTCTTTTCTCCTATCTGGGGAATCCTTGCTGACAAATACGGTCGAAAACCTATGATGATTCGAGCTGGTCTAGCCATGACCATTACTATGGGAGGTTTGGCCTTTGTCCCAAATATCTATTGGTTAATCTTTCTTCGTTTACTGAATGGTGTATTTGCAGGTTTTATTCCCAATGCAACAGCCTTGATAGCTAGTCAGGTTCCCAAGGAGAAATCAGGCTCTGCCTTAGGTACTTTGTCTACAGGTGTAGTTGCAGGTACTCTAACTGGTCCTTTTATCGGGGGCTTTATCGCAGAATTATTTGGCATTCGTACGGTTTTCTTATTGGTTGGTAGTTTTCTGTTTTTAGCTGCTATTTTGACTATTTGCTTTATCAAGGAAGATTTTAAACCAGTAGCCAAGGAAAAGGCTATTCCAACAAAGGAATTATTTACCTCGGTTAAATATCCCTATCTTTTGGTCAATCTCTTTCTAACTAGTTTTGTCATCCAATTTTCAGCCCAATCGATTGGCCCTATTTTGGCTCTTTATGTACGCGACTTAGGGCAGACAGAGAATCTTCTTTTTGTCTCTGGTTTGATTGTATCCAGTATGGGCTTTTCCAGCATGATGAGTGCAGGAGTTATGGGCAAGCTAGGTGACAAGGTGGGCAATCATCGTCTCTTGGTTGTCGCCCAGTTTTATTCAGTTATCATCTATCTCCTCTGTGCCAATGCCTCTAGCCCCCTTCAATTAGGACTTTATCGTTTCCTCTTTGGCATGGGAACCGGTGCGCTGATTCCCGGGGTCAATGCGCTACTCAGCAAAATGACTCCCAAAGCCGGCATTTCGAGGGTCTTTGCCTTCAATCAGGTATTCTTTTATCTGGGAGGTGTCGTTGGTCCCATGGCAGGTTCTGTAGTAGCAGGTCAATTTGGCTACCATGCAGTCTTTTATGCGACAAGCTTTTGTGTTGCCTTTAGTTGTCTCTTTAACCTGCTTCAATTTCGAACATTATTAAAAGTAAAGGAAATCTAGTGCGAGTAAAAATTAATCTCAAATGCTCCTCTTGTGGCAGTATCAATTACCTAACCAGTAAAAACTCCAAAACCCATCCAGACAAGATTGAGGTTTTAAAGTATTGTCCTAAGGAAAGAAAAGTAACCCTACATCTTGAATCTAAGTAGATTTTATGGTAAAATAATAAGGATTTTAAGGAGTTTGATATGTATAACCTATTATTAACCATTTTATTAGTATTATCTGTTGTGATTGTGATTGCGATTTTCATGCAACCAACCAAAAACCAATCCAGCAATGTATTTGATGCCAGCTCAGGTGATTTGTTTGAACGCAGTAAAGCACGCGGTTTTGAAGCTGTAATGCAGCGTTTGACAGGGATTTTAGTCTTTTTCTGGCTAGCCATTGCCTTAGCATTGACGGTATTATCAAGTAGATAAGAAAATAATGGGCAGGACTAGGTCTTTGCCTCTTTTTATTTTTAAAAGATATTTGAGAAGGTTTTACAGTAAAAGAAAATAAAAAATCTAGAAAGAAAATATGAAAGATAGAATAAAAGAATATTTACAAGACAAGGGAAAGGTAACTATCAATGACTTGGCTCAGGCTTTGGGAAAAGATGGGTCCAAGGATTTTCGTGAGTTGATTAAAACCTTGTCCCTAATGGAAAGAAAGCACCAGATACGCTTTGAAGAAGATGGAACTTTGACTTTGGAAGTCAAGAAAAAACATGAGATTACTCTCAAGGGGATTTTTCATGCTCATAAAAATGGCTTTGGTTTTGTTAGTCTAGAAGGGGAAGAGGACGACCTTTTTGTAGGAAAAAACGATGTCAACTATGCTATTGATGGTGATACCGTTGAGGTTGTCATCAAAAAAGTAGCTGACCGCAATAAGGGTACAGCAGCAGAAGCCAAAATTATCGATATCCTAGAACACAGCTTAACAACCGTTGTCGGTCAAATCGTACTAGATCAGGAAAAACCTAAGTATGCAGGTTATATTCGTTCAAAAAACCAGAAAATCAGCCAACCGATTTATGTTAAGAAACCTGCCCTTAAACTAGAAGGGACGGAAGTTCTAAAGGTCTTTATCGACAAATACCCAAGTAAGAAACATGATTTCTTTGTAGCGAGTGTCCTTGATGTGGTGGGGCATTCAACGGATGTTGGGATTGATGTTCTTGAGGTCTTGGAATCAATGGACATTGTATCCGAGTTTCCAGAAGCTGTTGTCAAGGAAGCAGAAAGTGTGCCGGATGCTCCGTCTCAAAAGGATATGGAAGGTCGTCTGGACTTGAGAGATGAGATTACATTTACCATTGACGGTGCTGATGCTAAGGACTTGGACGATGCGGTACATATCAAGGCCTTGAAAAATGGCAATCTGGAACTTGGTGTTCACATCGCAGATGTTTCTTACTATGTGACCGAGGGTTCTGCCCTCGACAAGGAAGCCCTTAATCGAGCAACTTCTGTCTATGTGACAGACCGTGTGGTGCCCATGCTTCCAGAGCGTTTGTCAAATGGCATCTGCTCCCTCAATCCTCAAGTTGACCGCCTGACCCAGTCTGCTATTATGGAGATTGATAAATATGGTCGTGTGGTCAACTACACCATTACCCAAACGGTTATCAAGACAAGCTTCCGTATGACCTATAGAGCTGTCAATGATATCCTAGCAGGTGACGAGGAGAAGAGGCAAGAATATAAGAAAATTGTTCCTAGTATAGAACTTATGGTCAAGCTCCATGAAATTTTAGAAAACATGCGTGTGAAACGTGGAGCCCTCAATTTCGATACCAATGAAGCCAAGATTTTAGTGGATAAACAAGGTAAGCCTGTTGATATCGTTCTTCGTCAGCGTGGTGTTGCCGAGCGCATGATTGAATCCTTTATGTTGATGGCCAATGAAACAGTTGCCGAGCATTTTAGCAAGCTGGATTTGCCTTTCATCTATCGTATCCATGAGGAGCCTAAGGCTGAAAAAGTTCAGAAGTTTATTGATTATGCTTCAAGTTTTGGCTTGCGGATTTATGGGACTGCCAGTGAGATTAGTCAGGAGGCGCTTCAAGACATCATGCGTACTGTTGAGGGAGAACCTTATGCGGATGTATTGTCCATGATGCTTCTCCGTTCCATGCAGCAGGCTCGCTATTCGGAGCACAATCACGGTCACTATGGTCTAGCGGCTGATTATTACACTCACTTTACCAGCCCGATTCGCCGTTATCCGGACCTCCTTGTTCACCGTATGATTCGCGACTATGGGCGTTCCAAGGAAATAGCAGAGCACTTTGAACAAGTGATTCCAGAGATTGCAACCCAGTCTTCCAATCGTGAGCGTCGTGCCATTGAGGCTGAGCGCGAAGTCGAAGCCATGAAAAAGGCTGAGTACATGGAAGAATACGTGGGTGAAGAGTATGATGCGGTTGTATCCAGCATCGTTAAATTTGGTCTCTTTGTTGAATTGCCAAACACGGTTGAAGGCTTGATTCACATCACTAATCTACCTGAATTTTACCATTTCAATGAACGTGATTTGACTCTTCGTGGAGAGAAATCAGGAACAACCTTCCGTGTAGGACAGCAGATTCGCATTCGCGTTGAAAGAGCTGACAAGATGACGGGGGAAATTGATTTCTCTTATATTCCAAGTGGGTTTGATGTGATTGAAAAAGGCTTGAAACAGTCTAGTCGTAGTGAGAGAGGGCGTGGTTCAAGTCGTCGTTCAGATAAGAAGGAAGATAAGAGAAAATCAGGACGCTCAAATGATAAGCGCAAGCATTCACAAAAAGACAATAAGAAAAAGGGTAAGAAGCCTTTTTACAAGGAAGTAGCTAAGAAAGGAGCCAAGCATGGCAAAGGGCGAGGGAAAGGTCGTCGCACAAAATAAAAAGGCGCGCCACGACTATACAATCGTAGATACGCTAGAGGCAGGAATGGTCCTGACTGGAACTGAAATCAAGAGTGTGCGAGCTGCTCGAATCAATCTCAAGGATGGATTTGCCCAAGTAAAAAATGGGGAAGTTTGGTTGAGCAATGTTCATATCGCTCCTTACGAAGAGGGCAATATCTGGAACCAAGAACCAGAACGCCGTCGCAAACTCCTGCTCCATAAGAAGCAAATCCAAAAGTTGGAACAAGAGACCAAAGGGACAGGAATGACGCTGGTTCCCCTTAAGGTCTATATCAAAGATGGTTATGCCAAGCTCCTTTTAGGTTTAGCTAAAGGAAAGCATGACTATGATAAACGGGAGTCTATCAAACGACGTGAGCAAAATCGCGACATCGCGCGTGTTATGAAAGCTGTTAATCAGCGATAAAAAGAGGAATGAAGATGGAAAAACTAGTTGCCTATAAACGCATGCCACTGTGGAATAAACAAACAATGCCTGAAGCTGTCCAGCAGAAACACAATACCAAGGTCGGGACTTGGGGCAAGATTACAGTTGTAAAAGGGTCCCTCAAGTTTATTGAATTGACCGAAGAAGGAGAAGTTCTAGCTGAACACCTCTTTGAAGCAGGAGCAGACAATCCAATGGCGCAACCTCAAGCTTGGCATCGAGTAGAGGCTGCCACAGATGATGTAGAATGGTACTTGGAATTTTATTGTAAACCTGAGGATTATTTCCCTAAGAAATACAATACTAATCCTGTTCATTCAGAAGTTCTAGAGGCTATGCAAACGGTGAAACCGGGTAAAGCTTTGGATTTGGGCTGTGGTCAGGGCCGTAATTCCCTCTTTTTGGCCCAGCAAGGATTTGATGTGACAGCTGTGGATCAAAATGAACTGGCTCTTGAAATCTTGCAAAGCATTGTTGAACAGGAAGATTTGGACATGCCTGTTGGTCTTTACGATATCAATTCAGCCAGCATTGGACAAGAATATGATTTTATCGTATCAACGGTGGTGCTGATGTTTCTACAAGCGGATCGTATTCCAGCTATTATTCAAAATATGCAGGAGCATACCAGTGTTGGTGGTTACAATCTTATCGTCTGTGCCATGGACACGGAGGATTATCCTTGCTCAGTGAACTTCCCATTCACATTTAAAGAAGGGGAACTGGCAGACTACTACAAGGACTGGGAATTGGTTAAATACAATGAAAATCCAGGCCATTTGCACCGTCGTGATGAGAATGGCAATCGCATTCAACTACGTTTCGCGACCATGCTAGCTAAAAAAATCAAATAAACACACATGAAGATTAGGAATTTTCCTGATCTTTTTTCTTTTTTACGAATAATATAGAAAAGGAGGAAAATCATGTTTGTTGCGAGAGATGCTCGTGGAGAGTTGGTAAATGTGTTAGAGGATAAACTTGAGAAAGAAGAATACACCTGCCCAGCTTGTGGAGGTCAGCTCCGTTTGCGGCAAGGACCAAGTGTCCGAACCCATTTTGCCCACAAATCCCTAAAAGACTGTGAATATTCCTTTGAAAATGAAAGTCCAGAACACTTGGTAAATAAGGAATTCCTCTACCACTGGTTAAAAAAAGAGACAGAGGTTCAATTAGAATACCCCCTTCCAGAGCTTAAACAGATTGCGGATGTGTTTGTAAATGGCAATCTAGCTCTAGAAGTTCAGTGTAGTCCCTTGCCTCAAAAAGTTCTTAAAGAGCGTAGTGAGGGATATCGTAGTCAGGGTTACCAAGTACTGTGGTTGCTGGGTCAAAAACTGTGGCTCAAAGACCGCTTGACTCGTCTGCAACAAGGTTTTCTCTATTTCAGTCAAAATATGGGCTTTTATATTTGGGAATTAGACCAAGAAAAACAGCTTTTAAGACTCAAATATCTGATTCACAAAGATCTACGCGGTAAACTCCATTATCAAATCAGGGAATTTCCCTATGGTCAAGATGGCTTACTGGAAATATTACGTCTTCCCTATAAGAAACAAAAAATTTCGCATTTTACAGTTTCTCAGGACAAGGACATTTGTCGCTATATCCGGCAACAACTGTACTATCAACATCCCTTTTGGATGAAAGAACAAGCCGAAGCCTATCAGAAGGGAGAAAATATCCTGACTTATGGGCTAAAAGAATGGTATCCACAAATTCGACCACTAGTGGGCAAATTTTTCCAGATTGAGCAAGATTTGACCAGCTATTATCAGTACTTTTACACTTATTACCAAGAAAATCCTCAAAATGATTGGCAAAAGCTTTATCCACCAGCCTTTTATCAGCAATATTTCTTAAAAAATATGGTAGAATAGAAAGGATGGAGGAATCTAATGGTATTACAAAGACATGAAATAAATGAAAAAGATACATGGGATCTATCAACGATTTACCCAACTGACCAGGCTTGGGAAGAAGCCTTAAAAGAGTTAACAGAACAATTGGAGACAGTAGCCCAGTATGAAGGCCATCTCTTGGATAGTGCGGATAGCCTACTCGAAATTACTGAATTTTCTCTTGAAATGGAACGCCAGATGGAGAAGCTTTACGTTTATGCTCATATGAAAAATGACCAAGATACACGTGAAGCCAAGTATCAAGAGTACTATGCCAAGGCAATGACTCTATACAGCCAGCTAGACCAAGCCTTTTCATTCTATGAGCCTGAATTTATGGAAATTAGTGAAAAGCAGTATGCTGACTTTTTAGAAGTTCAACCAAAATTGCAGGTATATCAACACTATTTTGACAAGCTTTTGCAAGGCAAGGACCACGTTCTTTCACAACGTGAAGAAGAATTATTGGCTGGAGCTGGAGAAATCTTTGGTTCGGCTAGTGAAACCTTCGCTATCTTGGACAATGCGGATATTGTTTTCCCTTATGTCCTCGACGATGATGGTAAGGAAGTTCAGCTCTCTCATGGGACTTACACACGTTTGATGGAATCTAAAAATCGTGAGGTTCGCCGTGGTGCTTATCAAGCTCTTTATGCGACTTACGAACAATTCCAACACACCTATGCCAAAACCTTGCAAACCAATGTTAAGGTGCAAAACTACCGTGCCAAGGTTCGTAACTACAAGAGCGCTCGTCATGCAGCCCTAGCGGCCAATTTTGTTCCGGAGAGTGTTTATGACAATTTGGTAGCAGCAGTTCGCAAGCACTTGCCACTCTTGCATCGTTACCTTGAACTTCGTTCAAAAATCTTGGGGATTTCAGACCTCAAGATGTACGATGTCTACACACCACTATCTTCAGTAGAATACAGCTTTACCTACGAGGAAGCCTTAAAAAAGGCAGAAGAGGCCTTAGCAGTCTTGGGTGAGGATTACTTGAGCCGTGTTAAACGTGCCTTTAGCGAGCGTTGGATTGATGTTTACGAAAATCAAGGCAAGCGTTCAGGTGCCTACTCTGGAGGTTCTTACGATACTAATGCCTTTATGCTCCTTAACTGGCAGGACAATCTAGATAATCTCTTTACCCTTGTCCATGAAACAGGTCACAGTATGCACTCAAGTTATACTCGTGAAACGCAGCCTTATGTTTACGGAGATTACTCTATTTTCTTGGCTGAGATCGCTTCAACTACCAATGAAAATATCTTGACGGAGAAATTATTGGAAGAAGTGGAAGATGATGCAACGCGCTTTGCTATTCTCAATAACTTCCTAGATGGTTTCCGTGGAACAGTCTTCCGCCAAACTCAATTTGCTGAGTTTGAACATGCTATCCACCAAGCAGACCAAAATGGAGAAGTCTTGACCAGCGATTTCTTAAATAAACTCTACGCAGACTTGAACCAAGAGTATTATGGATTGAGCAAGGAAGACAATCCTGAAATCCAATACGAGTGGGCACGCATTCCACACTTCTACTATAATTACTATGTATATCAATATTCAACAGGCTTTGCAGCAGCCTCAGCCTTGGCTGAAAAAATTGTCCATGGTAGTCAAGAAGACCGCGACCGCTATATCGATTACCTCAAGGCAGGTAAGTCTGACTATCCACTCAATGTCATGAGAAAAGCTGGTGTTGATATGGAGAAGGAAGACTACCTCAACGATGCCTTTGCAGTCTTTGAACGCCGTTTAAATGAGTTTGAAGCCCTTGTTGAAAAATTGGGATTGGCATAAAATGGTTGAATCGTATAGTAAAAATGCCAACCATAACATGCGTCGTCCTGTTGTCAAAGAAGAAATTGTAGACTTGATGCGCCAGCGTCAAAAGCAAGTCACAGGTTCCTTGAAAGAATTGGAAGATTTTGCTCGCAAGGAAAATATTCCTATTATTCCCCATGAAACGGTTGCTTATTTCCGTTTTCTCATGGAAACCATACAACCTAAAAACATTCTGGAAATTGGGACGGCTATCGGTTTTTCAGCTCTCTTGATGGCGGAACATGCGCCAAATGCCAAGATTACAACCATTGATCGCAATCCAGAAATGATTGGTTTTGCCAAGGAAAATTTCGCCCAGTTTGACAGTCGTAAGCAAATTACGCTTCTAGAGGGAGATGCGGTAGATGTCTTATCAACGCTGACAGAGTCCTATGATTTTGTCTTTATGGATTCTGCCAAGTCTAAATACATCGTCTTTCTGCCAGAAATCCTTAAGCATTTGGAAGTTGGTGGTGTTGTTGTCTTGGATGATATTTTCCAAGGTGGTGATGTTGCCAAGGATATTATGGAAGTCCGTCGAGGTCAGCGAACCATCTATCGAGGCCTTCAAAGACTATTTGACGCCACTTTAGACAATCCAGGACTCACCGCAACACTAGTTCCTCTGGGAGACGGCATTCTTATGCTTCGTAAAAATGTAGCAGATGTTCAATTGCCTGACAGCGAATGATTTTCAGAAAAATTTAAGAAAATATAGTAAAATAGATAGAGTAACACTTATCTTAAAGGAGTAGACATGAAGAAAAAACTATTGGCAGGTGCCATTACACTATTATCAGTAGCAACTTTAGCAGCTTGTTCGAAAGGTTCAGAAGGGGCAGACCTTATCAGCATGAAGGGGGATGTCATCACAGAACATCAATTTTATGAGCAAGTAAAAAGCAACCCTTCAGCCCAACAAGTGTTGTTGAACTTGACCATCCAAAAAGTATTTGAGAAACAATACGGTTCAGAAGTAGATGATAAAGAAGTCAATGACACGATTGCAGAAGAAGAGAAACAATATGGTGAAAACTACCAACGTGTCTTGTCACAAGCAGGAATGACGCTTGAAACACGTAAAGCTCAAATTCGTACAAGTAAATTAGTTGAGTTGGCAGTTAAGAAAGCAGCAGAAGCTGAATTGACAGATGATGCCTATAAGAAAGCCTTTGATGAATACACTCCAGATGTGACGGCTCAAATCATTCGTTTGGACAATGAAGACAAAGCCAAAGAAATTCTTGAAAAAGCAAAAGCTAGTGATGCAGACTTTGCTCAATTAGCTAAAGATAACTCAACTGATGAGAAAACCAAAGCGAACGGTGGAGAAATCACCTTTGATTCAGCTTCAACAGAAGTACCAGATCAAGTTAAGAAAGCAGCTTTCGCTTTAGACGTGAATGGGGTTTCTGATGTGATTAGTGTTACTGGAACACAAGCCTACAGCAGCCAATATTACATTGTAAAACTCACTAAGAAAACAGAAAAATCATCTAACATTGATGACTATAAAGAAAAATTAAAAACTGTTATCTTAACTCAAAAACAAAATGATGCATCATTTGTTCAAAGCATTATCGGAAAAGAATTGCAAGCAGCTAATATCAAGGTTAAAGATCAAGCCTTCCAAAATATCTTCACTCAATATATCGGTGGTGGAGATTCAAGCTCAAGCAGCTCTTCAAAAGAATAAAACAGAAAAGAGCCAAGTGCTCTTTTTCTTATGAGAAAATCTTCTATCTGAAGGGTAAGAGTTTTTTTCTTTCGGAAAAAATGGTATAATAGCAATCAAAACTAGAAAATAAACGGAATTTGGGAATAACTTCTTTTGTTCTCATTAGATTGGTGATACTATGAAGATTAGTAAGAGGCACCTATTAAACTATTCTATCCTAGTTCCTTACTTACTTTTATCTATTTTGGGCTTGATTGTAGTCTATTCTACAACCAGTGCCATTCTAATCGAAGAAGGTAAAAGTGCCCTGCAATTGGTTCGAAGTCAGGGAATGTTTTGGGTATTTAGTTTAATATTGATTGCCTTGATATATAAGCTGAAACTGAATTTTTTAAGAAAAGAACGACTTTTATTTATTGTTATGTTTTTTGAGCTGATTCTCTTAGCTCTGGCTCGTATAATTGGTACACCAGTCAATGGAGCCTATGGTTGGATTTCAGTAGGACCTTTGACGATTCAGCCAGCTGAGTATTTGAAGATTATCATCGTCTGGTACTTGGCTCAGCGTTTTTCAAAACAACAGGATGAAATTGGTATTTACGATTTCCAAGTTTTAACTCAAAATCAATGGGTTCCTCGTGCTTTTAATGATTGGCGCTTTGTCCTCTTGGTAATGATAGGAAGTTTGGCTATTTTCCCAGATTTGGGAAATGCTACTATCTTAGCTTTGGTAGCCTTGATTATGTATACAGTTAGTGGGATTGCTCATCGCTGGTTTATAGCCTTTATAGGAGTATTGTTTGGAGTTTCAGCCCTATCCTTATCAGCTATTTCTATGATTGGGGTTGATAAGTTTTCAAAAGTTCCAGTATTTGGTTACGTTGCCAAGCGTTTCAGTGCCTACTTTAATCCCTTTGCCGATTTGGCAGGAGCAGGCCACCAACTCGCAAATTCTTACTTTGCCATGGTAAATGGTGGATGGTTTGGACTAGGTTTAGGAAATTCAATCGAAAAACGTGGCTATTTACCAGAGGCCCATACAGACTTTGTATTTTCAATTGTCATCGAAGAATTTGGATTTGTGGGAGCTAGCTTGATTTTAGCACTTGTCTTTTTCCTTATTTTGCGAATTATCCTAGTCGGTATTCGTGCTAAGAATCCCTTTAATTCTATGATGGCGATTGGGGTTGGTGGTATGATGTTGGTGCAGGTCTTTGTTAATATCGGTGGAATTTCTGGTATTATTCCTTCTACAGGAGTAACCTTCCCCTTCTTATCGCAAGGAGGAAATAGTCTTCTGGTCTTGTCTGTAGCCATCGCCTTTGTCTTAAATATTGATGCAAGTGAAAAACGTGCCCAATTGTATGAGGAGTTAGAAGCTCACTCATCAAACTATATGTAGAGCTGAGAGTGGAAAGGATTACCTATGTCTCTTCAAAAATTAGAAAACTATAGTAATAAAGCTGTCGTGCAAGAAGAAGTATTGATTTTAACAGAATTGTTAGAAGATATCACTAAAAATATGCTTGCCCCAGAGACTTTTGAAAAAATCATGGAGTTGAAAGAATTATCAACTCAAGAAGATTATCAAGGCTTGAACCAATTGGTTACTAGTCTAACAAATGATGAAATGGCATATATTTCACGTTATTTCTCTATATTGCCCCTTTTGATTAATATTTCAGAAGACGTGGATTTGGCCTATGAAATCAACCACCAAAATAATATCGATCAAGATTATCTTGGTAAATTGTCAGCAACTATCAAAATGGTTGCAGAAAAAGAAAATGCGGTTGAAATTCTAGAACACTTGAATGTTGTCCCTGTTTTGACTGCCCATCCAACACAAGTACAACGTAAGAGTATGTTGGATTTGACAAACCATATCCATACCCTTTTGCGTAAGTATCGTGATGTGAAATTAGGCTTGATTAATAAGGAAAAATGGCATAATGATCTCCGTCGTTACATCGAGATTATCATGCAGACAGATATGATTCGTGAAAAGAAATTGAAAGTAACCAATGAAATCACGAATGTTATGGAATACTACAATAGTTCATTTTTGAAAGCTGTTCCTCATTTGACTGCTGAGTACAAGCATCTGGCTAAAAAACATGGCTTGGAGTTGAAACATCCTAAACCAATTACCATGGGAATGTGGATTGGTGGAGACCGTGATGGGAATCCTTTTGTTACAGCAGATACTTTGAAGAAATCTGCCATGACCCAGTGTGAAGTCATCATGAACTACTACGATGAAAAGATTTACCAACTTTATCGTGAGTTCTCTCTCTCAACCAGTATTGTTAATGTCAGCAAGCAAGTCAGAGAAATGGCTCGTCAATCCAAGGATAATTCGATCTATCGTGAAAAAGAGCTTTACCGTCGTGCCTTGTTTGATATTCAATCAAAAATCCAAGCAACAAAAGCCTATCTGATTGAGGATAAGGAAGTTGGAGCTCGCTATGAAACAGCCAATGACTTTTATAAGGACTTAGTTACTATCCGTGATTCCCTCTTGGAAAACAAGGGAGAAGCACTGATTTCTGGTGATTTTGTTGAATTGATTCAAGCAGTTGAAATTTTTGGTTTCTATTTGGCATCTATTGACATGCGTCAAGATTCAAGTGTCCATGAGGCCTGTGTAGCCGAACTCTTGAAATCAGCAGGAATCCATTCGCGTTATAGCGAACTAAGTGAAGAAGAAAAATGCCAGCTTCTCTTGAAAGAATTGGAGGAAGATCCACGTATTCTCTCTGCTACTCATGTTGAAAAATCAGAGTTACTTGAAAAAGAATTGGCAATCTTTAAGGCTGCTCGTAATTTGAAAGATAAATTGGGTGATGATGTCATTCGTCAGACCATCATTTCACATGCAACCAGCGTATCAGACATGTTGGAATTGGCTATCTTGCTGAAAGAAGTAGGGCTAGTTGATAAAGAAAGAGCCCGTGTCCAAATCGTTCCTCTTTTTGAGACAATTGAGGACTTGGACCACTCAGAAGAAACTATGAGAGAATACCTTTCTCTTCCTCTTGCTAAGAAATGGATTGCTTCGCGCAATAATTACCAAGAAATCATGCTTGGCTACTCTGATAGTAATAAAGATGGTGGTTACCTTTCATCATGTTGGACTCTCTACAAGGCTCAACAACAACTGACTGCCATTGGAGATGAATTTGGTGTTAAGGTTACCTTCTTCCATGGACGTGGTGGTACTGTTGGTCGTGGTGGTGGACCAACTTATGAAGCTATCACATCTCAACCGCTTAAGTCTATCAAGGATCGTATCCGTTTGACGGAGCAGGGTGAAGTAATTGGCAATAAATACGGTAATAAAGATGCTGCCTACTATAACCTTGAAATGCTAGTATCTGCAGCCATTAACCGTATGATTACGCAGAAGAAGAGCGATACCAATACATCCAATCGTTATGAAGCCATCATGGACCAAGTGGTGGACCGTAGTTATGATATTTACCGTGACTTGGTCTTTGGTAATGACCATTTCTATGACTATTTCTTTGAGTCAAGTCCAATCAAGGCTATTTCAAGCTTTAATATCGGTTCACGTCCAGCCGCTCGTAAGACGATCACTGAAATCGGTGGTTTACGTGCTATCCCTTGGGTATTCTCATGGTCGCAAAGTCGTGTCATGTTCCCTGGATGGTATGGGGTTGGATCAAGCTTCAAGGAATTTATTGATAAAAATCCAGAAAATATCGCTATCCTACGAGATATGTACCAAAATTGGCCTTTCTTCCAGTCACTTCTTTCAAATGTTGATATGGTCTTGTCGAAATCAAATATGAATATTGCTTTTGAATATGCCAAACTTTGTGAAGATGATCAAGTAAAAGCAATCTATGAGACTATTCTAAATGAATGGCAAGTTACCAAGGAAGTCATCTTGGCTATCGAAGGTTACGATGAACTCTTGGCGGAAAATCCATATCTAAAAGCAAGTTTAGATTACCGTATGCCTTACTTTAATATCCTCAACTATATCCAGTTGGAGTTGATTAAACGTCAACGTCGTGGAGAATTATCAAGCGATCAAGAAAAATTAATCCATACAACCATCAACGGAATTGCGACAGGATTGCGTAATTCTGGCTGATACCTTTCAAACTTCCTCTTTTCTATAGGGGAAGTTTTTGAATATTTCAAAAAAAATCTCAAAGAGTCTTGACAAGTAGTTGAAAAATGATATAATTTAACCATTCAGAAAAGTAATCATATAAACTTTTTAGAGAGTCTGTGGTAGCTGAAAACAGATAAGTGGTGATGATGAAAATTGGGCTGAATGTTATTTAGAGTTTGAAATCATAAAAATTCGGTGAGCACACCTTACAGTGCATCTCGTTATTGCGAGACAGAGCGATAGGGAAATTCCCTATAATTGAGGTGGTACCGCGCATCGACGTCCTCACACAAGTTTTTTGTGTGAGGACTTTTTTGATGGAGGTTAGTATGGAAAGAAAACGATGGCGTCGCTTGTTTAGATAAGTGAAGTATTTTAAAGGAAATAAAAAGGAGAAATAGAATGAAAAATAAACGTTTAATTGGAATTATCGCTGCATTAGCAGTTTTAGTAGCAGGAAGCTTGATTTACTCTTCAATGAATAAACCAGAAGCTAAGAATGAAAAGAAAGTTGCCAAAGTTGGTGTTCTTCAGTTTGTGAGCCATCCATCTCTTGACTTGATTTATAAAGGGATTCAAGATGGACTTGCAGAAGAAGGTTATAAAGATGATCAGTTGAAAATTGACTTTATGAACTCAGAAGGCGACCAAAGTAAGGTTGCGACAATGAGTAAACAGTTGGTTGCAAACGGTAATGACTTGGTTGTTGGTATCGCAACACCAGCTGCTCAAGGGTTGGCTAGTGCAACAAAAGACCTACCGGTTATCATGGCTGCTATTACAGACCCAATCGGTGCGAACTTGGTTAAAGATTTGAAAAAACCAGGTGGCAACATTACAGGGGTATCTGACCACAACCCAGCTCAACAACAAGTTGAACTCATCAAGGCTTTAACACCAAATGTGAAAACTATCGGAGCTCTTTACTCAAGCAGCGAAGACAATTCAAAAACACAGGTAGAAGAATTTAAGGCTTATGCTGAAAAAGCAGGTTTGACAGTGGAAACATTTGCAGTTCCTTCAACAAATGAAATTGCTTCAACAGTTAACGTTATGACTAGCAAGGTCGATGCTATCTGGGTTCCAATTGATAACACTATTGCTTCAGCCTTCTCAACTGTTGTATCAAGCAACCAATCAGCTAAAAAACCAATCTACCCAAGTGCAACTGCCATGGTAGAAGCAGGTGGTTTGGCATCGGTTGTAGTTGACCAACATGATCTTGGTGTGGCAACTGGTAAAATGATTGCTCAAGTTTTGAAAGGTGCAAAACCAGCTGATACTCCTGTTAATGTCTTTTCAACTGGTAAGTCAGTAATCAATAAAAAATTGGCACAAGAACTAGGTATTACTATTCCTGAATCTGTTCTAAAAGAAGCAGGACAAGTGATTGAATAATCTGTAATGGAGGAGTTGGGGACATCTCCTCCAATTTTTTACAATAGAAATCATATAGAAAAGGTTAAGAAACAGATGATATTATCTATTATTTCTCAAGGATTTGTCTGGGCTATTCTAGGTCTGGGAATCTTTATGACATTTAGGATTTTAAACTTTCCAGATATGACGACAGAAGGTTCCTTCCCTCTTGGGGGAGCTGTTGCTGTCACTCTGATAACCAAAGGTGTAAATCCCTTTTTAGCGACTCTTGTTGCTGTAGGAGCAGGGTGTTTGGCTGGAATGGCAGCAGGCCTTCTTTATACAAAAGGGAAGATTCCGACCTTGCTCTCAGGGATTTTGGTGATGACTTCTTGTCACTCTATCATGCTCTTGATTATGGGACGTGCAAATTTAGGCTTGCTTGGAACTAAGCAAATTCAGGATGTTTTGCCTTTTGATTCGGATTTGAACCAACTCTTTACAGGTCTTATCTTTGTCAGTCTTGTCATTATCCTCATGCTCTTTTTCTTGGACACTAAACTTGGACAAGCCTATATTGCTACAGGTGACAATCCTGATATGGCTAGAAGTTTCGGAATTCATACTGGACGCATGGAGCTCATGGGCTTGGTATTATCAAATGGTGTGATTGCCCTTGCAGGTGCCCTCATTGCCCAGCAAGAAGGCTATGCTGATGTGTCTCGAGGAATCGGGGTGATCGTTGTGGGGCTTGCAAGTTTGATTATTGGAGAAGTTATCTTCAAGAGTTTGAGCTTGGCAGAGCGCTTGGTTACCATCGTTGTAGGTTCTATAGCTTATCAATTCTTAGTATGGGCAGTTATCGCGCTTGGCTTTAACACAAGTTACCTTCGTCTATACAGTGCAGTGATTTTAGCAGTCTGCCTCATGATTCCTACATTTAAGCAAACAATCTTGAAAGGAGCCAAGTTAAGCAAATGACAGCAATTGTAGAATTAAAAAATGCAACCAAAGTCGTTAAAAATGGCTTTGATGAAGAAAAGATTATTTTAAATGATGTTTCCTTAGAAATTTTTGAACAGGACTTTATCACGATTTTAGGTGGAAATGGTGCTGGGAAATCAACTCTCTTTAACACCATTGCAGGAACATTATCCTTAACCAGTGGGACCATCCGTATCTTGGGTGAAGATGTTACCAAATTTTCACCCGAGAAGCGTGCCAAGTATCTGTCTCGTGTTTTCCAAGATCCAAAGATGGGGACAGCTCCTCGTATGACAGTGGCTGAAAATCTCTTGATTGCTAAGTTCCGTGGTGAAAAGCGTGGACTCTTTCCAAGACGTCTGGCTAGTTATAAGGATGAGTTTCAGGCTACTATTGAAAAAGTAGGAAATGGTCTTGAGAAACACTTGAATACACCGATTGAGTTCTTATCCGGTGGACAAAGACAAGCCTTGAGTCTCTTAATGGCAACCTTGAAGCGTCCTGAATTACTCTTGTTGGACGAGCATACTGCAGCCCTTGATCCAAAGACCAGTGTGGCACTCATGGAATTGACAGATGAATTTGTTAAGAAAGATCAATTGACAGCGCTTATGATTACCCATCATATGGAAGATGCTCTCAAATATGGAAATCGCTTAATTGTTATGAAAGAAGGACGAATTATCCAAGATTTGAACCAAGAAGAAAAAGCAAAAATGAAAATCTCTGATTATTATCAACTCTTTGAATAAAGTAGGGAAAATGAGTGAAATGGTTTACTTTTTTTCTGAAATAAAGTATACTATATAAAGTAAACTATGATAACATGGAGGTATTGTGTATGGTTGACAAACAAGTCATTGAAGAAATCAAAAACAATGCCAACATTGTGGAAGTCATAGGAGATGTGATTTCTTTACAAAAGGCAGGACGGAACTATCTAGGGCTCTGTCCTTTTCATGGTGAAAAAACACCTTCTTTCAACGTTGTGGAGGACAAGCAGTTTTATCACTGTTTTGGTTGTGGTCGCTCGGGTGATGTCTTTAAGTTCATCGAGGAGTATCAAGGAGTTCCCTTTATGGAGGCTGTCCAAATCTTAGGTCAGCGTGTTGGGATAGAGGTGGAAAAACCGCTTTATAGTGAGCAGAAGACAGCCTCGCCTCACCAAGCTCTTTATGATATGCACGAAGATGCTGCCAAATTTTATCATGCTATTCTCATGACAACGACTATGGGGGAAGAGGCTAGAAACTACCTCTATCAGCGTGGTTTGACAGATGAAGTGCTCAAGCATTTTCGGATTGGTTTAGCACCTCCAGAACGAAACTATCTTTATCAACGTTTGTCTGGTCAGTATCGTGAAGAGGATTTCCTGGATTCAGGACTGTTTTATCTCTCGGATGCTAATCAATTTGTAGACACCTTTCACAATCGAATTATGTTTCCCTTGACCAATGATCAGGGAAAGGTTATTGCCTTCTCAGGTCGTATCTGGCAGAAAACGGATTCACAAACTTCTAAGTATAAAAATAGTCGATCGACTGCAATTTTTAACAAAAGTTACGAATTATATCATATGGATAGGGCTAAAAAATCTTCTGGTAAAGCCAGTGAGATTTACCTCATGGAAGGATTCATGGATGTCATTGCAGCCTATCGGGCTGGAATCGAAAATGCTGTGGCGTCTATGGGAACGGCCTTGAGTCGTGATCATGTTGAGCATCTGAAAAGGTTAACTAAGAAGTTGGTTCTAGTTTACGATGGTGATAAGGCTGGGCAAGCGGCGACATTGAAAGCCTTGGATGAAATTGGCGATATGCCTGTGCAAATCGTCAGTATGCCTGATAACTTGGATCCAGATGAGTATCTACAAAAAAATGGACCAGAAGACTTGGCCTATCTATTAACGAAAACTCGTATTAGTCCGATTGAGTTTTACATTCACCAGTACAAGCCTGAAAATAGTGAAAATCTGCAGGCTCAGATTGAGTTTATTGAAAAAATAGCTCCCTTGATTGTTCAAGAAAAGTCTATCACTGCTCAAAACAGTTATATTCATATTTTAGCTGACAGTCTGGCGTCTTTTGATTATGCCCAGATTGAGCAGATTGTGAATGAGAGTCGTCAGGCACAAAGGCAGAATCGCATGGAAGGAATTTCCAGACCGACGCCAATCACCATGCCTGTTACAAAGCAGTTATCGGCTATTATGAGGGCAGAAGCCCATCTACTTTATCGAATGATGGAATCTCCTCTTATTTTGAATGATTACCGTTTGCGAGAAGATTTTGCATTTGACACACCTGAATTTCAGGTCTTATATGACTTGCTTGGTCAGTATGGCAATCTTCCTCCAGAAGTTCTAGCAGAGCAGCCAGAGGAAGTTGAAAGAGCTTGCTATCAAGTCTTAGCTCAGGATTTGCCTGCTGAGATGTCTCCGCAGGAACTAAGTGAAGTAGAGATGACTCGAAACAAGGCTCTCTTGAATCAGGACAATATGAGAATCAAAAAGAAGGTGCAGGAAGCTAGCCATGTAGGAGATACCGATACAGCCCTAGAAGAATTGGAACGTTTAATTTCCCAAAAGAGAAGAATGGAGTAATAATGGCAACAAAACAAAAAGAAGTAACAACATTTGACGTACAAGTAGCAGAATTTATCCGTAATCATAAACAAAAAGGGACAGCAACAGACGATGAAATCAATGCTAGTCTGGTTATTCCTTTTACATTAGACGCTGATGGGATTGAAGATCTTTTGCAACGAATTCAGGATGCAGGGATTTCAATCACAGATAATGAAGGGAACCCAAGTGCACGTGTTCTTAGCAATGAAGAAGAACCAGAACTCAGCGATGAGGACTTGATTGGATCAACTTCGGCTAAGGTCAATGACCCTGTCCGTATGTACTTGAAAGAAATCGGGGTCGTTCCTCTCTTGACCAATGAAGAGGAAAAAGAATTGGCACTGGCTGTTGAAGCTGGTGATATCGAAGCCAAACAACGTCTTGCGGAAGCCAACCTTCGTTTGGTTGTTTCCATTGCTAAACGCTATGTCGGCCGTGGTATGCAGTTCCTTGACTTGATTCAAGAAGGGAACATGGGCTTGATGAAGGCGGTTGACAAGTTTGACTATTCTAAAGGATTCAAGTTCTCAACTTATGCAACTTGGTGGATTCGTCAGGCCATCACTCGTGCTATTGCGGATCAAGCTCGCACTATTCGTATCCCAGTCCACATGGTTGAAACCATCAATAAATTAGTTCGTGAACAGCGTAATCTTCTTCAAGAATTGGGACAAGACCCAACGCCTGAACAAATCGCTGAACGTATGGATATGACTCCTGACAAGGTTCGTGAAATCTTGAAGATCGCTCAAGAACCAGTATCTCTTGAAACACCAATCGGTGAAGAGGATGATAGTCACCTTGGGGACTTTATCGAAGATGAAGTGATTGAAAATCCAGTGGATTATACAACTCGTATCGTCTTGCGTGAGCAGTTGGATGAGGTCTTGGATACTCTTACAGACCGTGAAGAAAATGTACTACGTCTACGTTTCGGACTAGATGATGGGAAAATGCGCACCCTTGAAGATGTTGGTAAAGTCTTTAACGTAACCCGTGAGCGTATCCGTCAGATTGAAGCCAAGGCTTTGAGAAAACTACGCCAACCAAGTCGCAGCAAACCGCTTCGTGATTTTATTGAAGACTAAGAGTGAGGATAAATATGGCTTATACAGAAGAGCAAATCGAAAACATTAAAACACGAATTTTATCAGCCTTGGAAGAAGTTATTGACCCTGAGTTGGGAATCGATATTGTCAATCTTGGTTTGATATATGAGATTCGTTTTGACGGCGACACAGGGCAAACAGAGATTGATATGACTTTGACAACTATGGGTTGTCCCTTGGCAGATCTTTTGACGGATCAGATTTATGATGCCATGACAGAGGTGCCAGAAGTAACTGATACTGAGGTCAAATTAGTCTGGTATCCAGCCTGGACGGTTGAAAAAATGAGTCGCTATGCCCGCATTGCCTTAGGCATTAAGTAAATAGATAAAAGAATGTGAGAGCCTATTGGAAGAGCGAGAAAATTTCCCCTCTTTTCCTCTAGTCTCTCCTTTATTTTACTGATTTTATTCAAAGAAAATGATATAATAGTAGTTATGGAAAAAAAGAAATTACGCATCAATATGTTGAGTTCAAGTGAGAAAGTAGCAGGACAAGGAGTTTCAGGTGCCTATCGTGAATTAGTTCGTCTTCTTCACCGTGATGCCAAGGACCAATTGATTGTTACAGAAAATCTACCAATCGAGGCAGATGTGACTCACTTTCATACGATTGATTTCCCCTATTATTTATCAACCTTCCAAAAGAAACGCTCAGGGAGGAAAATTGGCTATGTGCATTTCTTGCCTGATACACTTGAGGGGAGTTTGAAAATTCCATTTTTCTTAAAGGGAATTGTTAAACGCTATGTATTTTCTTTTTATAACCGGATGGAGCACTTGGTTGTGGTCAATCCTATGTTTATTGAGGATTTGGTGGCAGCTGGTATTCCACGTGAAAAAGTGACCTATATTCCTAACTTTGTAAACAAGGAAAAATGGCATCCTCTTCCACAAGAAGAGGTAGCGAGACTGCGAACAGATCTAGGACTTAGTGACAATCAGTTTATCGTAGTAGGTGCTGGGCAAGTTCAGAAACGCAAAGGAATTGATGACTTTATCCGTCTGGCTGAGGAATTACCCCATATTACCTTTATCTGGGCGGGTGGTTTCTCTTTTGGTGGCATGACAGATGGTTATGAACGCTATAAGAAAATAATGGAAAATCCCCCTAAAAATTTGATTTTTCCAGGTATTGTATCGCCAGAGCGAATGCGAGAGTTGTATGCCCTAGCGGACCTTTTCTTGTTGCCTAGTTATAATGAGCTTTTCCCTATGACTATTTTAGAAGCTGCTAGTTGTGAAGCTCCTATTATGTTGCGTGATTTGGATCTCTATAAGGTGATTTTGGAGGGAAATTATCGGGCGACAGCAGATAGAGAAGAGATGAAAGAAGCTATTTTGGAATATCAAGCAAATCCTGCTGCCTTAAAAGATCTCAAAGAAAAGGCTAAGAATATTTCTAGAGAGTATTCCGAAGAGCATCTGTTACAAATCTGGTTGGACTTTTATGAGAAACAAGCCGCTTTAGGGAGAAAGTAAAAAGTGAGGTAATCTATGCGAATTGGTTTATTTACAGATACCTATTTTCCTCAGGTTTCAGGTGTTGCGACCAGTATTCGAACCTTGAAAACAGAACTTGAAAAGCAAGGGCACGCTGTTTTTATCTTTACGACGACAGATAAGGATGTCAATCGTTATGAAGATTGGCAAATTATCCGCATTCCAAGTGTTCCTTTCTTTGCTTTTAAGGATCGACGCTTTGCCTACCGAGGTTTCAGCAAGGCGCTTGAAATTGCCAAACAGTATCAGTTAGATATTATCCATACTCAGACAGAATTTTCTCTCGGATTGTTGGGGATTTGGATTGCACGTGAATTGAAGATTCCAGTCATCCATACCTATCACACTCAGTACGAAGACTATGTGCATTATATTGCTAAGGGGATGCTGATTCGTCCTAGTATGGTTAAGTATCTGGTTAGAGGTTTTTTACACGATGTGGATGGGGTTATTTGCCCGAGTGAGATTGTCCGTGATTTGCTATCTGACTATAAGGTTAAGGTGGGAAAACGGGTCATTCCAACTGGGATTGAATTAGCAAAGTTTGAGCGTCCGGAAATCAAGCAAGAAAATCTAAAAGAACTACGTAGTAAATTAGGAATTCAAGATGATGAACAGATGCTACTTAGTCTTTCTAGGATTTCCTATGAAAAAAATATTCAAGCGGTTTTAGCAGCATTTGCAGAAGTTTTGAAAGAAGAAGACAAGGTTAAACTGGTGGTAGCTGGGGACGGTCCTTATCTGGATGACCTCAAAGAGCAAGCCAAGAAACTAGAGATTCAAGACACAGTTATCTTTACTGGCATGATTGCTCCTAGTGAGACGGCGCTTTACTATAAGGCGGCGGATTTCTTCATCTCGGCATCCACAAGTGAAACCCAAGGTTTGACCTACTTGGAAAGCTTAGCTAGTGGGACGCCTGTCATTGCACATGGAAATCCTTATCTGGACAATCTTATCAGTGATAAAATGTTTGGAACCTTGTATTACGGTGAACATGATTTATCTGGAGCTATTTTAGAAGCTCTAATTGCAACACCGGATATGAATGAGCATACTTTATCAGAGAAGTTGTACGAGATTTCAGCTGAGAACTTTGGGAAACGAGTTCATGAGTTTTATCTGGATGCCATCATTTCAAATAACTTCCAGAAAGATTTGGCTAAAGATGATACGGTCAGTCAGCGTATCTTTAAGACAGTTTTGTATCTACCCCAACAGGTGGTTGCTGTGCCCGTAAAAGGCTCTAGACGCATGCTGAAGGCTTCAAAAACGCAGTTAATCAGCATAAGAGATTATTGGAAAGACCATGAGGAATAGAAAGAGGAACAGCCATGAAAAAACAATTAATGAGAAGTAGTCTTGATAAAAAGATTGCGGGTGTTTGTGCCGGAGTGGCCCATTATCTTGATATGGATCCAACTATCGTTCGCGTAATATGGGGTGTTCTTGCTTGCTGTTACGGAGCTGGGATTGTAGCTTATATCATTTTATGGATTATCGCACCTGTAGCAACTGACTATTGAAAACTAGCTGAATTCATGCTAAGATAATAGAAAATAGAATGTAACGAAGGAGAGAAAAATGGCATTTGGAGATAATGGAAATCGTAAAAAAACCTTTTTTGAGAAATTAACTTTAATTATCGTAGTTATTATGCTATTAGCAAGTATTTTGGGTATTTTTGCAACTGCAATTGGTGCCCTTAGTAATCTATAAAATAGATTCAAGAAAATTTTGTGACTGGGATTTCCCAGCCCTTTTTTAAAGTGAGAAGAAAAAATGAGTATGTTTTTAGATACAGCTAAGATTAAGGTCAAGGCTGGAAATGGTGGCGATGGTATGGTTGCCTTTCGCCGTGAAAAATATGTCCCTAATGGCGGTCCTTGGGGTGGTGACGGTGGTCGTGGAGGAAATGTAGTTTTCGTTGTAGATGAAGGACTACGTACCCTCATGGATTTCCGCTACAATCGCCATTTCAAGGCTGATTCTGGTGAAAAAGGTATGACCAAAGGGATGCATGGTCGTGGTGCCGAGGACCTTCGTGTTCGTGTGCCTCAGGGAACTACTGTTCGTGATGCAGAGACTGGCAAGGTCTTGACAGATTTGATTGAACACGGTCAAGAATTTATCGTTGCCCACGGTGGTCGTGGTGGACGTGGAAATATCCGCTTTGCGACACCAAAAAATCCTGCACCGGAAATCTCTGAAAATGGAGAACCGGGTCAGGAACGTGAGTTACAATTGGAACTAAAAATCTTGGCAGATGTTGGTTTAGTTGGATTCCCATCAGTAGGGAAATCAACCCTTTTAAGTGTTATTACTTCAGCTAAACCTAAAATCGGTGCCTACCACTTTACGACCATTGTGCCAAATCTTGGTATGGTTCGTACCCAATCAGGTGAATCCTTTGCAGTAGCCGACTTGCCAGGTTTGATTGAAGGGGCTAGTCAAGGTGTCGGGTTGGGGACTCAGTTTCTCCGCCACATTGAGCGTACACGTGTTATCCTCCATATCATTGATATGTCAGCTAGTGAAGGCCGTGATCCATATGAGGATTATCTTGCTATTAACAAGGAATTGGAGTCATACAATCTTCGCCTCATGGAGCGTCCACAGATTATTGTAGCCAATAAGATGGATATGCCTGAGAGTCAGGAAAATCTTAAAGAGTTTAAGAAAAAATTAGCTGAAAACTACGATGAATTTGAAGACTTACCAGCTATCTTCCCAATTTCTGGTTTGACCAAGCAAGGTCTGGCAACGCTCTTGGATGCCACAGCTGAATTGTTAGACAAGACACCAGAATTCTTGCTCTACGACGAGTCAGATATGGAAGAAGAAGCTTACTATGGATTTGATGAGGAAGAAAAAGCCTTTGAAATTAGTCGTGATGACGATGCGACATGGGTACTTTCTGGTGAAAAACTCATGAAACTCTTTAATATGACCAACTTTGATCGTGACGAATCAGTCATGAAATTTGCCCGTCAATTACGTGGTATGGGCGTTGATGAAGCCCTTCGTGCGCGTGGTGCTAAAGATGGCGATTTGGTCCGCATTGGTAAATTTGAGTTTGAATTTGTAGACTAGGAGACTGATATGGGAGATAAACCGATATCTTTCCGAGATGCGGATGGCAATTTTGTTTCCGCCGCAGACGTTTGGAATGAAAAGAAATTGGAAGAACTATTTAATCGTCTCAATCCAAATCGTGCCCTGAGATTGGCAAGAACTAAAAAAGAAAATTCATCTCAGTAAAGAATATAAAAGAATTCCGTGTCACATCAGGACACGGAATTTTGTTATTCTTCAAAGAAAAATGGAGGGGCGAATTTTTTCAGTTCTTCAAAACAATTTTGGGCAGCTTCCGCATCTTCACAGATGACAAGGCAGACATCATCACCACAGAGGGTAGCGATAGCGTCAGGGAAGCTCAAAGCATCAATGATAGAACCAAAGGATTGAGCAAGTCCAGGAAGGGTTTTTAGTAGGACTTGATGTTGAACGGGGCGCATCAAGACAAGAGCATCTTCCATGTAAATTTCGAGGCGTTTCTCCCATTTTGAGATAGAACCAGTATTGAGCACGTAGTAAGAGTTGTCTTCTTCTCGTACTTTTGAGAGATTCATACTTTTAATATCTCTCGAAAGTGTAGCTTGTGTAACTTGGATGTCATTATCAGCGAGAAGGGCTTGTAGCTCAGCTTGAGTATGAATCTTGTTTTTCGTTACAAGAGCTCGTATGAGTTGGTGTCGGTGTTCAGATTTATTCATAAAATATTACTCCTTGTACAAAGTACAGAAAGCGTGGACTGATCGAAATCGTCAGTCGAGTGGTAAGCGGTATTGTCACGTATGATGATTTCAAAGTCAGTAGTCTAAAGAACTAGATAGAGAGCATCTCCGTCTTTTAACTTGTCACTAGTTAAGTACTGATGAATTGGAGGTTAATCCGTTCATCTGTATTGCTGTTCTTTACTGACAGTGAATCATTTAATTAGGGTAGCATTTTGTCACGGCTTTTTGTGAATTTACACTAAACGGTAATTCACAGAGATTGTCCAACATGTGTTGTGGTAGCGTGTATGATAGAGGGTTACACATATTAGTTAGGTGTGTTAGTATCATTTGTCCAAGGTTCAGCAGGGGGGGTATAATCTGTTCTTTGGACTGAATTTGATACCAAGTTTCTGTTTCGTTAGACTATTCAAGTGGAAATTTTTCCATAATGAATGTCTGTTACATTATACCTTTTGACAAGGTAAGATAAGCGTAGACTGTTCAAGATCAACAGTCAGGTGATAAGCGGTATTGTCACGTATAGTGATTTCAAAGTCAGTAGTATAAAGGACTAAACGAAGAGTATCTCCTTCTTTTAGCTTGTAAATAGTTGGTTGCAGTTCAAATTGAACATCCATCCATTCATCTGAAGTAATATCCTCTACTAACAGTAAATCAGTTCTATTCTGTAAATTGAGGTAGCCTTTTGTCACGACTCGTTGTTGATTTTCACGAAATGGCAATTCACAGAGATTTTCCAACATGTGGTAGCGACCGTTGTCAATGGTTCTAGCACTTAAAACAGCTGGATAAGGTTGTAGGTATTTCTTCTGTCCAAATTCTAGCAGTTGGGCTGATAATAACCCTTTGTTTGTGCTGGATTTGATACGAAGATTAAGCTGAGCTCGACCGTTCAAGTGAATGTCTTTAGTCAAAGGAAGGTCAATAGTAATTTGATTGACTTTCCCTTGATAGAGTTCTGTATTGAAGGTTTGGTATGTCTTACCATAACGCTCAAAATCCTCATCTGGATACTGGTTTTGAATCACTTGCTCTTCTCGACCAAGTGAGAAGGTTTCAAAGTTTTCTTGCCCACCGAAGTTATCAAGCGATAACCAAGACTGAGGTGTTGCATTATCCTGCCAGATGACAGTAGGAAGTTGGTAATCCGTTTCCTGTCCCAGTAATTTCTTAGTCAATAAGGCATTCATGGACTCACGGAAGTCAATAGACTGCCAGTTGTTCATATACACATGGGCGCCATTATGGAAAAAGAGGTGCTTGTTGATATTACTAGGAAGGGCATGGAACATCTGGTAAACATGAAGTGGTTTAACATTCCAATCCTGAGAACCGTGGGTAAAGACAACCTCTGCCTTTACTTTATCGGCATTGAGCAAATAATTGCGGTCATGCCAAAATTGATTATAGTCTCCAGACCTGCGATCTAACTGCTCTTTTACTTTTTCCAAGTCAGCTTGGTGAGCCACATTGCCACGGATATAGTCGCCAGCCAAGAGATTACGAGAGTAGGTTAGTTCAGCAAGAGAGTCAAAGTCCTCACCTGGATAACCGCCTGGGCTAGTCACCAGACCGTTTTCACGGTAGTAGTTGTACCATGAGGAAATACCAGCCTCGGCAATGATAACTTCTAAACCATCGACACCTGTGGTCGCTAGACCATTAGACATGGTACCTAGATAAGAAAGTCCAGTTGTGGCTACTTTACCATTTGACCAGTCAGCTTTTACTTGACGCTGGCGCGTGTGGTCGGTAAAGGCACGGCAACTACCATTAAGCCAATCGATGACATTTTTATAAGCCTCAATTTGTTGGTAGTCGCCATTAGTCATGAAACCAGTAGAGTCTTTGGTACCAATACCTGAGACATAGAGATTGGCAAAACCTCGTGGAAGAAAGTAGTCATTGAGTGTATAGCTAGAGTTGATGTGACTTAGCTTTTCCTCAGCTTCTGACACAAGCTCAGCTTGGCCATGAGGTTGGACGAGATTTAGTTGAGGTTCTTCTAGCTCAATCTTGTGAGCAGGTTTGACCTCAAGGTCACCCTCCATCTTGTAGAGAGCCTTATCGCTTGCCTTGTCATTGGTTCCCTGATGATAAGGACTGGCCGTCATGATAGTAGGGATTTGTCCCTCATAACGAGGACGAATAATGCTAACCTTGACTAGATCTGGAAGCCCTTTTTGGTCAGTATCGACACGAGACTCAACGTAAACGACTTCTCGAATCACATCATGGCTAGAAAAAGTAGCCAAACTCTTACCGTTAAAGTAGTGGTAGTCATTATCCTCAGGAATAAGACCGTCGCTAACAAGTTGGTCGATAAGAGTATTTCCCTTTTTGGTGCGAGTATTAAGTAACTGATAGAGATTTTCAATCAAGTCACCATACCCAATAGGAAAACCAGTCTCTTTACGAAAAATATCACTGTCTTCGAAGTCAACAAAATAAGAAAAGCCTAAAAGTTGAAAGGCCACAGTGTAGAAAATATCCGCAGTCAACTCTTTGTCTGACTGAAAAAAAGTCAGTAAGTCAGTTTCTTTATCAACTGCCAAACTGGATAGAGGATAGGCATTATCTTTATAATTAAAAAAGAAACGAATAAGAAACGCTTCAAGCATTTTTTTATTTGTAATATTGACTGGTAAATCAAATCCATACTTTTTTAATTCAAAGATAATTCTATCTCTAGGTAGCGCTAAATAGCTAAATTGATTAAAACGCATAAAACCTCCAGTAAAATTATACTTTAATTTATTATATCAAAAAAGTAAAAAAATACCAAGATAAAAGCAAAAAATAAATATCATACTAAATATAAATAACAGCAAAAAGTCAGCAACTAATGTTGATATATATATATATATATAATTGATTCTTCTTGAAGTAATAGTGTTTTTGTGGTAAAATATATACTATGTAATTGTGCATTTATGATTGCAAATAAAAAAATGGAAAGCAAAGATTATGTATAAATCAAAAAGACGAAAAAATAAATCTTTTGATTGGTATGGTTTGAGCCAACGTTTCTCTATTCGTAAGTATCATTTTGGTGCTGCGAGTGTGCTGTTGGGTACAGCCTTGGTTTTGGGTGCAGCCCAAACGACTGCCAAGGCAGAAGAAGCAGCTGCTGAAAATAAAACAGAAGCTGTTGCATCTGCTCCAAAAGATGATAAGGCAAGTGAGAATGTCACTAATGTGCCGACAACAGCTTTTTCTGCCACTACAGAAGCGGCTGTAGTGGAAAAGCCAGCCTTGAGTGATGAGGAAGTTGCGAAATTAGCTGCTGAAGCATCTAAGAATGATGAAAAAGTGTCTGAAACAGCTACAACTGAAGCACCAGTTGTAGAAAAATCTGCTTTGAGTGATGAAGAAGTTGCAAAATTAGCTGCTGAAGCATCTAAGAAAGATGAAAAAACATCTGAAACAGCAACAACTGAAAAAACAGAAGCTGCTGACAAAGAAAAAGCAACTCTAACTCCTGCAACAGACAAAAAAGCTGATAAGGCAGTTGATGAAAAAGCTGATAAAAAGGACGAAAAGAAAGCAGAAAACCCTATTACTGCTACTAAAACTATCCTTGACCAGTTGACATCTGAAGCAGAAGTGTTGAATACAACTGCCTCAAACTATGCAAATAAAAAAGCAGAAGATAAAGCAGGAAAAGAAGCTATCGCAGCTGCTGTAGCTTCAGCTAAAGTCCAAATCGAAGCATCTAAGAAAGCTCTTGCTGCAGGCGAGATCACTAAGGAAGAATTGGATGCACAACTCCAACGTATTTCATCTGCCATCGAAGCGGTTTATGCTGAGATGAAACGTGCAGGACATATTGGGAAAGTTGAGGCAGTATTAGATGATGTTGCTACAAATAATAACAAATTAGTTGTTAAACCTGCGCAAATTACACCAGTAGCAAACTACAAAAATGTTACTGAAGAAGAAATAGCGGAAATCATCCGTCAATTCCGTATTGCGAACCCTGATTTGACAGATGCTGATAAAATTCAAGTAAATGTTAATGGTAACTTAGTTGGAGAAACAACAGTTACTCTGGCAAATGGTCAAAAATTTACATTTCCAACATCAGAAGTAATTAAAGGGTATACAGCTAATCGTAATACTGAACAATTGAAGAAATCTATTAACTGGTTCGACTTCGGTTCATCTAAAATTACTTATACAGATGGAACAAAAGTAGGTGAGGTTAAACATTTATCTGCACCAGTTACTAAAGTGATTAGAGACCGCTATGGTGTAGAACAAACAGGGGTATTTACATACTATCGTGAAGTAACGTATGCTGATGGTCGTAAAGGAACAACTTTAGATGATGAATGGTTGAAAAATGGTCCAGCTCGTTACTCAAAACACTTCTATAGCGGTGGAAACGCACAGAGTCAGAATGGACGTGTTGATAGCTCGAAGGGAGAATTTTTTGAAGCTCTTCAAGAAGGAATGAAGTTTACAGTTAAAACTTCAGTAGAAGGGTACGAATTAACAGCAACTGTAACATCATTAGCACCTAAAAATGTAGCAACAAATCCATTCAAAGATTCAAATGGTAAAGCTTATAACGTAATGAATCAAGATCAAGCAGCTACAGGTAGAAGAGCTGGTGATCCAGTTGATGTCGTTTTAGCTTATCAAGATAAAACTTATTCTCATATGAAGCACGTGGGTCTATCTACTGATAATGAAGATGGAACTCCTCAGATGACTGCTTTCACGGCAGCATATGATAGTGCTAATGTAGGGGTGAATTTCTCCCTTTCGGCTACATACAATAGCCGTCCTGTTGCGGTTAATGCAATTGCGGTAGATGCTGAAGAAGCTGGGGAAATTGAAGTACTTCAATTTGAAACAGATGGAACAAATTGGGAACAATTTTTAGCATTAAATAAAAATCCTAAAGGTGGAAATGGTGTTGTACCAATTAATTCAGAATTATTAGGAAGAAATAGTAATTCATTTGAGAAACCTGGATATAAGAGAAATGAATGGTTAAGTACAGATAAAAACGGAAATGTTTCTATGTATGGAACAAAATTATTTGGTCCAGCATGGACTACTATTAATAGTGGAAATGATTTACCGATAGGATTAAGTCAAAATGTTTCTAATATATCTATTTATATGAATACTCAAGGTTCTCAAGCTGGTACGATAGGGTTTGTTATTTATGACGGTGGGGATGCTCCAGCTTCATATGGTTCAGCTCAGCACTTCATTGGGAATCTTGTGAGAACGAATTCTGATGGAAGTAGTACAGTAGCTACTCAACCATATTTAGGTTCACAAAAAGGTGACCCTGATTTCCGTTCTGTTGAAAAAGAACCAAGTGGTGCTTGGGTATTAGACGATTTAGTCAATACAGATAAATATGAAAAGGTTGAACTTAAGAGTGGCACTTCTACTGTTACAAATGAAAAAGGTGACACAGGTATTTACGAAGTTCAAAAGAATGGTAATACTGTTATTCGAAAAACAGATGGAACAACCGTGGCTCTTCGACAAGATGATATTTTAACTATTTCGGATCCTACTTCACATTTACCAATCAAGGGTATTTTCAACAAAGCTGAAGGCGTTATTGGTGTCGGTGTACTAGCCGATGAAGGGGAAGGTCAACTACTAGATCCGGCTGTAGCGACGAATTATTCATTACGACAAGGTGCTGCAAACGAATATGAATTGAAGGGAGTTCGTGCAAATCCAGGAACAAACAATGAGAAAGCTTATGTTCGTGGATGGGTTGATTTTAATAATAATGGTAAATTTGACCTTTATGAAGCTTCTGAATTAGTAGAGGTTTCAAAAGAAGGAACTTACACTTTGAAATGGAAAAATACACCTCAATTATTAGATACGTCTGTAGATAGTTTGGGTGTACGTTTACGTATTGCGCTAGATAAAGAAGATGTTGATTTACCAACTGGTGTTGCATCTTCTGGGGAAGTAGAAGACTTCCAAACACACGTAGTTCATCCACCTCGTGGAACAAGAAATGAATCTAAAGACTTCCAAGGTAGAGACCAAAAATTAGATATTCGAACTACTGAGTTATTTACTGCAACAGGTAAAACAGAGTCTTCTAAATATTCAGCATGGAACCAAATGGAACCGACAGTAGCTCCGAAGTTTGTATTAACAGATTCAATAGTTGCGAGTGAAGAACCAACAGCTAATACAACTGTCAATGTTACCGATCCAGAAGGAACAACTGTTTATAAAGGAGCAGAAGTAGTAGTAAAAGACAAAAAAGGTAATACTCTAGGAACAGCGGTTAAAGTAGTTAACCCTGCAACAGGTAAAACAGAGTACTACTTATCTCAATATACAGAGTATGATACAGCTGGAAACAAAGTAGGAGAATATACTTTAAATAAAAATGGTCAGAATGGCCAAAATATTAAAGATGCTACAGGTAATTATAGAACAACAGTTGATTTCCATCCAGAGCCAGGTTATGTAGGTACTGCACGTGGGGCTGTTATTCGTGGTTGGGACCAAAACCGTAATTCGACTGGTTGGGACTTGACAGATGCAACTCTTAAAGAAGCATTAGCATCAGATCGACTAGCCGATAAGGATAAATTAACAGAAAATGTGAATAAGGGATATAATGGGAATCGTACAATGGATGCTGTATATATTCCAACAGTAATAGATGTTCGTCCAGTAGGAGAAGATACTACTACTGAGGATGTTCAAGGTGCGGTACAAAAATCTAATCCAACAATCCCGGTTTATGGTACTGTAGAAACAGTAACAAATGACAAAGTTGAAGATGTCAGGTATACAACTGACTATGTAATACTAGATAAAACGAAGAAACCGACATTTGCAACTAGAAAAGAAACTCCTGGAAAATTATATACAGAAGATACAACAGTTGATAAAGAAACAACACTTACATTAACAGATGGAACAACAGTTACTTATAAACCAGCTGATAAGATTCCAGCAGGAACTAAGTTAGGGAATGTTTCATCACCAATTACTGTAAATGGTACAGGAAACGTGACTGTAAGTAATGCAAGATTTACAACTGGTTCAGTACCAGCAGGTTCAGTATTAGAAGGAGCGCAGCCAACAGCAACAGAGGATACAACGGTACTCCGAAATGGTGCTACTGTAGTTGTACCAGCAGGAAGTAAACTTCAAGTAGGAGATGAGCTTGTTACACCGCTTAAAATAGCAGGTGGAGCCCAAATCACAACTTGGAAAACAACTTTTGCTAAAGGAGATACTATTCCAGCAGGGACTCAAACAAGATTTGAAGCATCAGTTGTAAATGAAACTTCTGCAGATCAGTTAGTTCCAAAAGGTGAAAGTATTACACTTAATGGAACAACTTACAATGCGAATAATGATGTGATTCCAAAAGGAACTCGTACTGCTCCGACTTACGAAGATTTAATGAACGTAACTCTTCCAAATGCAGTTCACATCGATCCACAAACAGGAGAAGTGACAAGTGTTCCTCGTCGTTACACTAAAGTAACTGATACAGAAATCGTCATTGAAAATGAAGGTACCTACACATTAAATCAAGATACTGGTGAAATTACATTCACACCAGATCCTAAGTTCGTAGGAACAGGTACAGGTGTAACAAAACAACAACCGGATGTCGACTATAACGATAAAGTAGCTGGGGACCCAGTAACAAGTAAATATGGTACTGATTACGGTAAAGCAACGTATACACCAATCGTAAAACCTCAATCAAAAGCATCTATCACTCGTACTATTCATTATGTATATGAAAATGCTAATGATAATCCAACAAGTCAAGATTCTTATAAAGATAACGATCCAATCGTAGCTATTGATAACACGCCAGTTACTCGTACACAAACGATTGACTATACTCGTGATTATAAGATCTTCTCTGAAGCAGGTACAACTGATAAAGAAATGGTAACTACCAACCAAGTTACAGATGCATCTGGTCATGTTTACAATGTTGGAGATACCATTCCAGCTGGAACTAAATTCAACCAAGGTTCAATTATCATTGGTAAATGGACAGCTTCAAGTGATGAAAACTCTAAATTCAAAGAAATTATCTCACCAACAGTTAAAGGATATACAGCTGAAGTAGTAACAGCTAACTTCACACCTAATGCTGGTGGTAAGATGGGACACATCCACAATGGTAAACAACCTGTCGGATTATACACACCAGTAGCGGACAATACTAGAGATGTTGGGGCATACGAACCATTAGTATCAGAAGTTCGTTCAGACGATAAAGATGACTTCGACATGTATGTTGTTTATAAAGCTGATACTCAAAAAGCGAAAGTCACATACATTGACTTAGATGCTACAGGTGATGCTCGTATTCTTGAAGTTCAAAACGCTAATCCAGCTCCAGCAACAGGTGCTGATGCGAAAACAACTTACGGTGTTACAACACTTCAAGGTAAATCTCATACAGCGATTCCTTACTTAACAGCTGAAACAATCAAGAAATATGAAGACCAAGGGTATGAATTAGTAACTGATGACTATACAAATAATACTCAAGGTACAGCTATTGAAGGTGGACGTAAGTTTGATGATGATAAAGAAGTAGACCAAGCATTCAACGTTTACCTACGTCACAAAAAAGTTACTCGTAAAATTAAAGATACTCAAGAAGTAACACGTACAATTGAGTACAAATATGCAAGTACAGACGACGTACCAGCAGATAAACGTGGAACAACAGCTGCACCGACAGTGACTGAAACACTTCACTTTGAGCGTGACCGTACGATCGACTACACATTAGCTGCGAAAGAATATCCAACAGAATATGCAACTTACAAAGCTGTGTTAGATAAGAGCGGATATGATTCTCCAGAGGAATACAAAGCTCGTACAGTTTACTACGATCACATCACAAATAAAGCAATCGCAGCAGATGCAACAGATGCTCAAAAAGCTATCGTTACATTTGGACCATGGACTCCAGTAGGTGGAACATCTAACGATGCGATTACATTATCGGATGCAGAAAAAGCAAAAGATGATAAATTCAACCTTGTTAACTCTCCAGAAGTAACTGGTTATGTTCCAGATAACGCTACTGTAGAAGCAACTGCAGCAATTGATGCAGAAGCAGATGACTACAAGATCACAGTACTTTACACTCCAGTAGCCCAAAAAGCTGTGGTTAAATTTGTAGAGGTAGATCCTACTAATACAGATAAAGTCATTACTCCAGGTCTTGCAGATCCAATCTCAGTAACAGGTAAATCAGAAGCGGCTTACCCAGCTACAACAGCAACTTCAGTAACAGATAAGATTGCTGAACTTGTTAAGAAAGGTTATGAACTTGTTAATAACGGATTTGTATCAACAGACAAATTCGATAAAGATGCTGCAGTTGATCAAGAATATGTTGTGAAATTCAAAGCTAAAGTAGTGGATATTCCATCATTCGATCCAACTAAACCATCAAGCAACGATAATCCAAAACCAACTCCAGGTGTAACGCCAATCGATCCAAACAATCCAGATGGACCAAAATGGACTGAAGCATTAATCAACGCTGTAAAAGTACAAGAAGAAGTAACACGTACAATTAAGTATGTATACGAAGATGGTACTCCAGTAGCAGAATCTGATTTAACAAGTGTAGCTGATAAGAAAGTTAAAACACTTAAATTCACTCGTTCTGGTAAGATTAATGTAGCGACAGGAGAAATCACATACGGAGATTGGTCAGCTGATCAATCATTCGAGGCAGTAACTTCTCCAACACTTGAGAAATACACTGCGGCAGTTGCAGGAGTAACTCCAACAGTTGCAGATGTACCAGCGAAAACTGTGGCGGCTACAGACAAAGACTTTGAAGAGACAGTAATCTACTCTACAAAACCAACTACTGTAGACCCTAACAAACCAACAGATCCAACAAATCCAAATGTTACTCCAAAACCTGATGATGTAGTACCTAACGATCCAAAAGGACGTACTTACAGAGAATTAGGATTAATTGAGGAAGTAACACACACAGTTCACTACAAACTTGAAGATGGATCAGATGCAGGTATCGCTGATAATGTACAAACATTAACATTTACTCGTACTGCAGAAGTAGATCTAGTAACAGGAGCAATCTCTAACTACGGTACATGGAAAGCTAAAACACCTGCAGGAGCAACAGAACCTGATACAACAATCGATGCTATAACAACACCAAACAAAGATGGATATGTAGCTTCAGCGAAAACATCTACAGAGCGTACAAATGTTCAAGCTACTGATAAAGATAGTGAAGAAACAATTATCTACCGTAAACTTGGTTCATATATACCAGTTGTACCAGAAGGAATCACTCCTCCAGCAGATGCAGACCTAAATCCAAAACCATATCCAAATGCAACTCCAGCAGATCCTACAAAACCAGGAACACCTACTGAAACTCCAGTAGTACCATACATCCCTGGAACAACACCAGTAGGACCAAATGGAAAACCATTAACTCCGAAAGATCCAAACGATCCAACGAAAGGATATGAAGTACCAGACCTACCAACAGATCCAACAGAAAACACTACAATTACGTATGTTAAAGATGGATCACAAGTAGCTGTTGTCCACTTCATCGAAGTAAACAGTGAAACTGATAAGACTGAAAAAGGTGCAGTAGCAGAATCAGTAGTAGATACTGGTGATACAGGTAAAGCATTCACTAAGGCTGCTGATGTAACATCAACAATTGAAGCACTTAAAGCTAAAGGATATACAGTTGTTGAAAACAACTACCCAACAGATGGTAAATTCGACGCAGATTCTAAGACTAACCAAGTATACAAAGTTTTAGTAACTGCTAAGCCAATTACTGTAAATCCAAATGATCCAACTCCAACTAAAGATCAACCAATCGATCCAAATAATCCAACAGGACCAAAATGGACTCCAGAGTTAATCAAAGAGTTAGAAGATGGACGTAAAGAAGAAGTTAAACGTACAATCAAGTATGTTTACGCAGATGGATCAAAAGCTGCTGACACAGTTCAAGAAACTAAAGAATTCAAACGTTCAGCAACTATCAATCCAGTAACTGGTAAAATCACATTTGGAGACTGGTCGCCAGCTCAAACATTTGAAGCTGTAACTTCACCAGAAATTAAGAATTACACTCCAAATAAAGCGACTGTACCAGCATCAGAAGTAACAGCAACTGCTGAAGATATCAATGAAACAGTAGTTTATACTACAAAACCATCAAACATTGACCCATCTAAACCAGTTGATCCAAATTCAAATGTTACTCCAAAACCTGAAGATAAAGTACCAAACGATCCAAAAGGACGTACGTACAAAGAATTAGGATTAATCGAAGAAGTAACGCACACAGTTCACTACAAACTAGCTGACGGATCAGATGCAGGTATCCCTGATAATGTACAAACATTAACATTCACTCGTACAGCTGACCTAGATCCAATAACTGGAGCAATTTCTAACTTTGGAGAATGGAAAGCTAAAGGTGACGATACAACAATCGATGCTGTAACAACTCCAAACAAACCAGGATATGTAGCTTCAGCGGCTAAATCTACAGAGCGTACAGATGTTAAAGCTACTGATAAAGATAGTGAAGAAACAATCATCTACCGTAAACTTGGTTCATATGTACCAGTAATTCCTGAAGGAGTAACACCTCCAGCGAACACTGACTTAACACCAAAACCATATGAAAATCCAACTAACGAAGATCCTACAAAACCAGGAACACCTACTGAAACTCCAGTAGTACCATATATCCCTGGAACAACACCAGTAGGACCAAACGGTAAATCGTTAACTCCGAAAGATCCAAACGATCCATCGAAAGGATATGAAGTACCGAAAGTACCGGAAGATCCAACTCAAAACACTACAATTACGTATGTGAAAGATGGTTCTCAAGTTGCGTTAGTTCACTTCATTAAAGAGGATGGAACTGCAGTTCACGTATCAGTTGCGGAAGCAGGAGATACAGGTAAAGCAATCAAGACAACAAATGTTGATAACGTTAAAGCTGAATTGGAAGCTAAAGGTTATGAAGTTGTTGCACCAACTGATGCAGCATACACTACAGAACGTGTAGCATTCTACGCTGATGCAAACCGTACATTCGATGATAAAGACGATAAAGGTGATAGTGGAATTAGCCAGGTTTACTACGTAATCGTTAAAGAAGGAATTTCTCCAATCGATCCAGATAAACCGCTAGATCCAAACAATCCAAACACAACTCCAAAACCAGGAGACAAAGTACCTGGAGATCCAAAACAACGTACATACGAACAACTTGGATTACTAGATGAAGTCAATCGTACAATCAACTACAGATACGCTAATACTGATAAAGTAGAAGAAGCTAAACGTGGTCAAGAAGCTGCGGCTACTGTAGAACAAAAACTTCGTTACTCTCGTAAAGGTGATCTAAACAAAGTAACAGGTGAAATCACTTATACTTCTGATTGGACAGAACCACAAACATTAGCTGAAGTAACTTCTCCAGTAATCGAAGGATATGTTGCAGATATTAAAGCAGCTGAAAAAGTAGAAAACGTTGCTCACGATGCAGCTGATTCAGTAGTGAATGTCGTTTACACACCACTAGGTAAATATGTACCGAAAGTACCAGAAGGATTTGAAGTTCCAAAAGTTGAGAAACCTCAATATCCAAATGATCCAACTGATCCAACAAAACCAGGAACACCAACAACAGTGATTCCTCACGTTCCAGGAACAACTCCAAAAGATCCAAATGGAAACCCACTGAAACCAGTAGATCCAACTGATCCAAGTAAAGGATATGTTCCACCAACACCTGAAAATCCAACAGAAGATACGCAAATCACTTATGAAAAAGACACTCAAAAAGCGAAAGTAACTTATGTTGTAGAAGGAACTGGAACTGTACTTCATACAGATAACCTAGAAGGTAAATCTGGAGAACCAATCGAGTACTCAACAGTAGCTAAACTTGCTGAATTGAAAGCTCTAGGATATGACTTAGTAAGTGACGGATTCACAACAGCTACAGATAAGAACTACGATAAAGATACGAAAGTAGATCAAAGCTTCGTAGTAACAGTGACACCGCACGTTGAGCCAATTAAACCATTTGATCCGACTAATCCGAACGATCCTAACACACCAAAACCAGGTGATCCAATCGATCCTAACAACCCAACAGGACCAAAATGGACTGAAGATCTAATTAAACAAATTGATACAACTCGTCACGTAAACCGTACAATCACTTACGTTGATGACAAAGGTAAAGAAGTAGCTAAGAAAGTAACAGATAAAGTTACATTCACTCGTGAAGGTAAGATTAACTCAGTAACAGGTGAAATCACTTACACTCCTAATTGGACTGCTAAAGATGGAGATACAACATTCGATGCTGTAACATCACCAGTTGTTAAAGGATACATTCTGAAAGATGCGAAACAAAAAGAAGTAGCAGCTACAACAGGATTAACTGCAGACTCTAAAGATGAAAACATCGAAGTTGTCTACACTAAACTTGGTTCGTGGGTACCAAAAGTACCAGAAGGTGAAACACCAATTGACCCGCTTCCATATCCAAATGATCCAAAAGATCCAACAAAACCTGGAACTGATAAACCAATCGTTCCTCATTTCCCAGGAACTGAGCCAAAAGTACCAAAAGACCCAACTAAGCCTTTTGATCCAGACACTAATCCATTAGTTCCATTAACACCAGTAGATCCTAAAGATCCATCTAAAGGATATGAAGTACCACCAGTACCAACAGATCCAGGTAAAAATATTGAAATCATTTACGAAACTGATAAGCAAAAAGCTATCACAAACTTCGTAGATGAAAACAATAAAGTTGTATCTGACCCAGTAGTAGACGAAGGTGATTCAGGAACTAACTTCAACAAAGATAAGATTGACGAAGTGACTAAGACTATCCAAAAACTTGAAAAAGCAGGATATAGAGTCGTTAAGAATGAGTTTCCATCTAAAGATACAGACAGAGTATTTGATAAAGATAAATCGGTAGATCAGAAATTTACTGTAACAGTAGCTGAAAGAATTATTCCAGTTACACCAGGTAAATCAGTAGATCCAAATGATCCAAACTTACCGAAGAATCCAGATGGAACACCTGTAACACCATCAACTCCAAAACCAGGTGAACCAGTATTCCCTAACGATCCAAACAGCCCAGTATGGCCAAATACTGTGAAAGATCTTGTAACTGAGAAATCAGCTACACGTACAATCAAGTATGTGGATCGTAACGGAAAAGAAGTTTCTGAAACTCGTACAGAAACTATCAAGTTCACTCGTGAAGCTAAGGTTAACTTAGTAACTGGTGAAATCACTTATGGTGAATGGACAACAGATCGTAACGATGACATCTTCAACGGTTACCAAGTACCAGTTGTGAAAGGATACATCGCTAAAGCTGGTGATCTAGAATCATCAACTAAAGATGTACAAGTAACTCCAGATACAATCAAGGATATCAATGAAACAGTGATTTACGATAAGTTAGGTTCATGGATTCCAAATATTCCAGGAACACCAACAAATCCAATCACATATCCAAATGATCCGAAAGATCCAACTAAACCAGGAACTGATAAACCTAAAGTACCTTATGTACCAGGATTCATTCCAGTAGATCCAAATGGAAATCCATTGAAACCAGTTGATCCAAATGATCCAACGAAAGGATACGAAGTACCAGAGGTACCTGGTGATCCAACGCAAGATACACCAATCAACTACGTTCCTAAGGATCCTACACCAAATAATGGTGGTGGCAACAATGGTGGCGGAGGAGGTAATATACCAGCTCCACAACCTCAACCACAACCTCAACCAAATCCAGCTCCAGAGCCTCAACCAGAACCTAGTCCTGCACCAAATCCTGTTCCAGTGACACCTGAGACTCCTGAACAACCAGTAGTTCCAGTGACACCAGAACAAACAGCAGAGCCTGCTACACCACAGTATATGGATGGTCAACGTGAACTTCCAAATACAGGTACAGAAGCACACTCTAGCTTAGCAGCACTTGGACTTTTAGGAGCCTTGAGTGGATTCGGATTGATTGCTCGTAAGAAAAGAAAAGACGAAGAATAATTCAGACTTTCTTTCAAACAGTGATTGATTCAGCCTAAGAAAGAACTTGAGATTTAACATCTCAGGTTCTTTTCTTTTTTGAAAATGGTATAATATAGTGAGAAGGATAGAGGAGAAGTGTAAATTGATCGCACAACTAGATACAAAAACAGTCTATAGTTTTATGGAGAGCGTCATTTCGATCGACAAGTACGTGAGAGCAGCTAAAGAATTCGGCTACACTCATTTGGCTATGATGGATATTGATAATCTTTATGGTGCTTTTGACTTTCTAGAGGTTACAAAAAAATACGGCATTCATCCTTTACTAGGGCTTGAAATGACTGTGTTTGTAGATAATCAGGAAGTGAATCTGCGCTTTTTAGCTCTATCTAGTGTGGGCTATCAGCAATTGATGAAGCTTTCAACAACCAAGATGCAGGGGGAGAAAAATTGGTCAGTTTTATCTAAGTATCTGGAGGATATTGCGGTAATTGTGCCTTATTTTGATGGACTGGAGTCGCTAAATCTAGGCTGCGATTACTATATTGGGGTTTATCCAGAAACACTGGCAGGCGAATTTCATCATCCTATCTTACCACTGTATCGGGTCAATGCTTTTGAAAGCAGAGATAGAGAAGTTCTGCAAGTTTTAACAGCGATTAAAGAAAATCTACCGCTTAGAGAAGTTCCTTTGCGCTCGCGACAAGATGTCTTTATATCTGCAAGTTCTTTAGAGAAATTATTTCAAGAACGTTTTCCGCAAGCCTTGGACAATTTAGAAAACCTTATTTCAGGCATTTCTTATGATTTGGATACGAGTCTGAAACTGCCTCGTTTTAACCCAGCTAGACCAGCCGTAGAAGAGTTGAGAGAGCGTGCTGAATTGGGGCTTGCTCAGAAGGGATTGTCTAGTAAAGAATATCAAGACCGTCTAGACCAAGAATTAGCTGTTATTCATGATATGGGCTTTGATGATTATTTCTTGGTCGTTTGGGATTTGTTGCGTTTCGGACGTTCGAATGGCTATTATATGGGAATGGGACGGGGTTCTGCAGTAGGTAGCTTGGTTTCCTATGCCTTGGACATCACAGGGATTGACCCAGTAGAGAAAAATCTGATTTTTGAACGCTTTCTCAATCGTGAACGCTATACCATGCCTGATATTGATATCGATATTCCTGATATTTATCGTCCAGATTTTATCAGATATGTTGGCAATAAATATGGTAGTAAACATGCGGCTCAAATCGTTACCTTTTCTACCTTTGGGGCCAAACAGGCTCTGCGTGATGTCTTGAAACGCTTTGGTGTGCCCGAGTATGAATTATCTGCAATTACCAAGAAAATCAGTTTTCGCGACAATCTCAAGTCAGCCTATGAGGGCAATCTCCAGTTTCGCCAGCAAATCAATAGTAAGTTAGAATACCAAAAAGCCTTTGACATTGCTTGCAAGATAGAGGGCTATCCAAGACAAACCTCTGTCCATGCGGCTGGTGTTGTGATCAGTGACCAAGATTTGACTGACTACATTCCTCTAAAGCATGGAGATGAAATTCCATTGACTCAGTACGATGCTCATGGTGTTGAAGCTAGCGGACTTTTAAAGATGGATTTTCTGGGACTGCGAAATCTTACCTTTGTCCAGAAAATGCAAGAGTTGCTTGCTGAAACAGAAGGCATTCACTTGAAAATAGAAGAAATCGATTTGGAAGACAAAGAAACACTAGCTTTATTTGCTTCTGGTAATACTAAAGGGATCTTTCAATTTGAGCAACCTGGCGCTATTCGCCTGCTTAAACGTGTTCAACCTGTCTGTTTTGAAGATGTCGTAGCGACTACTTCCCTAAATCGACCAGGGGCTAGTGATTATATCAATAATTTTGTGGCAAGAAAGCATGGACAGGAAGAAGTGACTGTTCTGGATCCAGTATTGGAGGATATTTTGGATCCAACCTATGGTATCATGCTCTATCAGGAGCAGGTTATGCAGGTTGCCCAGAGGTTTGCCGGATTTAGTCTTGGGAAAGCCGATATTTTGCGCCGAGCTATGGGTAAAAAAGATGCCTCTGCCATGCATGAGATGAGGGCTTCCTTTATTCAAGGGGCATTAGAAGCTGGCCATACAGCGGAAAAGGCAGAGCAGGTCTTTGATGTCATGGAGAAGTTTGCAGGCTATGGGTTTAACCGATCTCACGCCTATGCTTACTCAGCCTTGGCCTTCCAGCTAGCCTATTTCAAAACGCATTATCCAGCCATCTTTTATCAGGTCATGTTGAATTCTGCCAATAGTGATTACCTAACTGATGCACTTGAAGCAGGCTTTGAAGTAGCCCCTCTGTCAATCAACACCATTCCCTATCACGATAAAATTGCGAACAGATCCATCTATCTAGGTCTGAAATCGATTAAGGGAGTCAGCAAGGATTTGGCGCTTTGGATTATTGAACAAAGACCTTATTCTAACATTGAAGATTTTATAGCTAAATTACCTGAGAATTATCTGAAACTTCCTCTGCTAGAACCTTTGGTAAAAGTTGGTCTTTTCGATTCATTTGAAAAAAATCGTCAAAAAGTATTTAATAATTTAGCTAATCTATTTGAATTTGTGAAAGAGTTAGGAAGCTTGTTTGGGGACACAATTTATAGCTGGCAGGAATCGGAAGATTGGACGGAGCAAGAAAAATTCTATATGGAACAAGAGCTTTTAGGGATAGGTGTCAGCAAACATCCCCTACAAGCTATTGCAAGTAAGGCTATTTATCCGATTACTCCTATTAGTAATTTATCAGAAAATAGTCACTCTATTATCCTAGTTGAAGTTCAGAAGATAAAAGTAATTCGTACCAAAAAGGGTGAAAATATGGCTTTCTTACAGGTGGATGATAGTAAGAAAAAATTAGATGTTACCCTCTTTTCAGATTTATATCGACAGGTTGGGCAGGAAGTAAGAGAAGGAGCCTTCTATTATATCAAAGGGAAAGTCCAATCACGTGATGGCCGTCTGCAAATGATTGCACAAGAAATTAGAGAAGCAGTTGCTGAACGCTTTTGGATTCAGGTGAAAAATCATGAATCGGATCAAGAAATTTCGAGAATTTTAGACCAGTATAAAGGCCCAATACCAGTCATTATCAGGTATGAAGAGGAACAAAAAAACATTGTATCTCCTCATCATTTCGTAGCTAAAACTGATGAATTAGAAGCGAAATTGAATGGAATCGTTATGAAAACGATTTATCGCTAAAATTACGGAAAATAGAAGAATTTTCAACGTAAATGTGGTATAATCAGTAAGAATGTTAAAAGAAAAAGGAGCATAACCAATATGAAACGTATTGCTGTTTTGACTAGTGGTGGAGACGCCCCTGGTATGAACGCTGCCATCCGTGCAGTTGTTCGTCAAGCAATTTCAGAAGGAATGGAAGTTTTTGGTATCTATGATGGATATGCTGGTATGGTTGCTGGTGAAATTCATCCCCTAGATGCAGCTTCAGTAGGAGATATCATTTCTCGTGGTGGTACTTTCCTTCACTCAGCTCGCTACCCAGAGTTCGCTCAACTTGAAGGGCAACTTAAAGGGATTGAGCAATTGAAAAAACACGGGATTGAAGGTGTAGTTGTTATCGGTGGTGACGGATCTTACCACGGTGCTATGCGTTTGACTGAACATGGCTTCCCAGCTATCGGTCTTCCAGGTACAATCGATAACGATATCGTTGGTACTGACTTTACAATCGGTTTTGATACAGCGGTTACAACTGCTATGGACGCTATCGATAAGATTCGTGATACATCATCAAGTCACCGTCGTACTTTTGTTATCGAAGTTATGGGACGTAACGCTGGTGATATCGCTCTTTGGGCTGGTATTGCAACTGGTGCTGATGAAATCATCATTCCTGAAGAAGGATTCAAGATTGAAGATATCGTAGAAAGCATTAAATGTGGTTATGAGTGTGGTAAAAAACACAACATCATCGTCTTGGCAGAAGGCGTGATGTCAGCGGCTGAATTTGGTAAAAAACTAAAAGAAGCTGGGGACACAAGCGATCTTCGTGTGACAGAACTTGGACATATTCAACGTGGTGGTTCTCCAACTGCTCGTGACCGTGTTTTGGCATCACGTATGGGTGCTCATGCCGTTAAACTTCTTAAAGAAGGTATCGGTGGTGTTGCGGTTGGTATCCGTAATGAGAAAATGGTTGAAAACCCAATTCTTGGAACTGCAGAAGAAGGAGCATTGTTTAGCTTGACTGCAGATGGTAAGATTGTGGTTAACAACCCACATAAGGCTGACCTTGAGCTATCTAGCTTGAATAAGAGCTTGTCATAATTTATAATTTAGTTAATAAGACCAAAAAGGTCATATATATAAAGGAGTCACAAAAATCATGAACAAACGTGTAAAAATCGTTGCAACTTTGGGACCTGCGGTAGAAATCCGTGGTGGTAAAAAATTCGGTGATGACGGTTACTGGGGTGAAAAACTTGATGTTGAAGCTTCAGCTAAAAACATTGCTAAATTGATTGAAGCTGGTGCTAACACATTCCGTTTCAACTTCTCACACGGTGATCACCAAGAACAAGGTGACCGTATGGCAACTGTTAAACTTGCTGAAAAACTTGCAGGTAAAAAAGTTGGTTTCCTTCTTGATACAAAAGGACCAGAAATCCGTACTGAATTGTTTGAAGGAGATGCAAAAGAGTACTCTTACACAACTGGTGAAAAAATCCGTGTTGCTACTAAACAAGGAATCAAATCAACTCGTGATGTGATCGCATTGAACGTTGCTGGTGCTCTTGATATCTATGATGATGTTGAAGTTGGTCGTCAAGTTTTGGTTGACGATGGTAAACTTGGTCTTCGTGTGGTTGCTAAAGACGATGCAACTCGCGAATTTGAAGTTGAAGTTGAAAACGATGGCGTAATTGCTAAACAAAAAGGTGTTAACATCCCTAACACTAAAATTCCTTTCCCAGCTCTTGCTGATCGTGATAACGATGATATCCGTTTCGGTCTTGAACAAGGTATCAACTTCATCGCTATTTCATTCGTACGTACTGCAAAAGACGTTAACGAAGTTCGTGCAATCTGTAAAGAAACTGGTAACGGACACGTTCAATTGTTCGCTAAAATCGAAAACCAACAAGGTATCGACAACTTGGATGAAATCATCGAAGCTGCTGATGGTATCATGATTGCTCGTGGTGACATGGGTATCGAAGTACCATTCGAAATGGTTCCAGTTTACCAAAAAATGATTATCAAGAAAGTCAATGCTGCAGGTAAAGTTGTTATCACTGCAACAAACATGCTTGAAACAATGACTGAAAAACCACGTGCAACTCGTTCAGAAGTATCAGACGTATTTAACGCTGTTATCGACGGAACTGACGCTACAATGCTTTCAGGTGAGTCTGCAAACGGTAAATACCCACTTGAGTCAGTAACTACAATGGCTACAATCGATAAGAACGCTCAAACTCTTCTTAACGAATACGGACGCTTGAACTCAGATTCATTTGAACGTAACTCTAAGACAGAAGTAATGGCTTCAGCTGTTAAAGATGCTACTAACTCAATGGATATCAAATTGGTTGTAACTCTTACTAAGACTGGACATACTGCACGTTTGATCTCTAAATACCGTCCAAATGCTGATATCTTGGCATTGACATTCGACGAATTGACAGAACGTGGATTGATGTTGAACTGGGGTGTTATCCCAATGTTAACAGACGCTCCATCATCAACTGACGATATGTTCGAAATTGCTGAGCGTAAAGCAGTTGAAGCAGGACTTGTACAATCTGGTGACGATATCGTTATCGTAGCTGGTGTACCAGTTGGTGAAGCTGTTCGTACAAACACAATGCGTATCCGTACAGTACGCTAATTAAAATAAGAAAAAGCCTATCATATCAAGCTTTCTAGCCTATATGATGGGCTCTTTTTTTGTCCAGGGGGCAAAAAGGGGGCAAAACATTTTGCTTGAGATTTAATGCGACGGTATCAAGTGCGTCAAGCACCGCCTGCTCCATGATCTTTGTAACGTGAGTATAAATCTGATTCGTTGTTTTAGCGTCTTTATGGCCTACACGTGACATGATAGCTTTAAGAGGTACGTTACTTTCAGCAAGCAAGATATTGAGTTTAAACACAGAAAAATAACCCCTTGAGTATTCAAGGAGTTATTTAGATTTTAATTAGTTTTTAGAAGCTTCTTGGAATTCTGGGTTTTTCCATGCTTCATCAATAATAGCTTGCAATTCTTTAGCAGATGCTTGCATTTTTTGAGTTTCTGCATCGTTCAATGGAATGTTTACTGGACGAACAATTCCGTGTGCACCAACAACAGCTGGTTGACCGATAAATACGTTTTTAACACCATATTGACCTTCTTGGAATACAGAAAGTGGAAGTACTGCATTTTCATCGTCAAGGATTGCTTTTGTAATACGAGCAAGGGCTACTGCGATACCGTAGTATGTTGCACCTTTTTTGTTGATGATTGTGTAGGCTGCATCACGAACACCTTCGAACAATTCAATCAATTCAGATTCTTGAACGTTTTGAGTATCTTTAAGGAATTCTTCAAGGTTTACACCAGCGATGTTTGCGTGTGACCAAACAGCGAACTCAGAGTCACCGTGTTCACCCATGATGTAGGCGTGAACTGAACGAGCATCAACGTCAAGTTTTTCAGCGAGCGCTTGACGGAAACGAGCTGAGTCAAGTGAAGTACCTGAACCGATAACGCGTTCTTTAGGGAAACCAGAGAATTTCCAAGTTGAGTAAGTCAAGACGTCAACTGGGTTAGCAGCAACAAGGAAGATACCTTTGAAACCTGATTCAACAACTTGAGTTACGATTGATTTGTTGATAGCAAGGTTTTTACCTACAAGGTCAAGACGAGTTTCACCTGGTTTTTGAGGAGCACCTGCAGTGATTACAACAAGGTCAGCGTCTGCACAGTCAGAGTATTGAGCTGCATAGATTTTTTTAGGTGAAGTGAAGGCAAGGGCGTGGCTAAGGTCAAGCGCATCACCAACAGCTTTTTCATGCAATTGAGGAATTTCGATAATTCCAAGCTCTTGTGCAATTCCTTGGTTAACAAGTGCAAAAGCGTAAGATGAACCTACAGCACCATCTCCGACAAGGATAACTTTTTTGTGTTGTTTAGTTGAAGTCATTATTCTAAACATCTCCTTAATTTTATTCAGGGATTTACCCAGTTGTTTTAATTCTATCACTTTTAAAAAGCTTTGTCACGTCTGTGCCTTGCAGTTCTTGATGTAAACGTTTTAGTAGTTTTAGATACCTGAAATATAGCCGACATTATGGTATAATATTGTTAATTACTAATAGTGAAATGAGGCATTTATTAATGCAGGATAGAAATTTAGTGAATGTCAATCTGACAAAGGAGATGAAGACGAGCTTTATCGACTACGCTATGAGTGTTATCGTAGCACGGGCTCTTCCTGATGTTCGAGATGGCCTGAAACCCGTCCACCGTCGGATTCTCTACGGAATGAATGAATTAGGTGTTACTCCAGACAAACCCCATAAAAAATCTGCTCGTATTACAGGGGATGTCATGGGTAAATATCACCCTCACGGAGATTCCTCTATCTATGAAGCCATGGTTCGTATGGCTCAATGGTGGAGCTACCGTTATATGCTTGTAGATGGACATGGAAACTTTGGTTCCATGGACGGGGACGGTGCTGCCGCCCAGCGTTATACTGAGGCACGTATGAGCAAGATTGCTCTGGAAATGCTTCGTGATATCAATAAGAATACAGTCGACTTCGTCGATAACTATGATGCCAATGAACGTGAACCCTTGGTCTTGCCAGCCCGTTTTCCAAACCTCTTGGTCAATGGAGCAACTGGTATCGCTGTTGGGATGGCTACCAACATTCCTCCTCACAATCTAGGTGAAACCATTGATGCAGTGAAGTTGGTCATGGACAATCCTGAAGTGACTACCAAGGACTTGATGGAAGTCTTGCCTGGTCCAGATTTTCCAACAGGTGCCCTTGTCATGGGGAAATCAGGCATTCATAAGGCTTATGAAACAGGTAAAGGTTCTATTGTTCTTCGTTCTCGTACTGAAATTGAAGAAACTAAGACTGGCCGTGAGCGCATTGTTGTAACAGAATTTCCTTACATGGTCAACAAAACCAAGGTTCACGAGCATATTGTTCGCCTAGTTCAGGAAAAACGTATTGAGGGGATTACAGCAGTACGTGATGAATCTAACCGAGAAGGTGTTCGTTTCGTGATTGAAGTTAAGCGCGATGCCTCTGCAAATGTAATCCTAAACAATCTTTTCAAGATGACCCAGATGCAAACTAACTTTGGTTTCAATATGCTGGCGATTCAGAACGGTGTACCAAAAATCTTGTCTCTTCGTCAGATTTTGGATGCTTATATTGAGCACCAAAAAGAAGTGGTTGTTCGTCGTACTCGTTTTGATAAGGAAAAAGCAGAAGCGCGTGCTCATATATTAGAAGGTCTCTTGATTGCGCTAGACCATATCGACGAAGTGATTCGTATCATCCGTTCTAGTGAAACGGATGCGGAAGCTCAAGCTGAGTTGATGAGTAAGTTTAAGCTTTCTGAACGTCAAAGTCAGGCTATCCTAGATATGCGTCTTCGTCGTTTGACAGGTTTGGAACGTGATAAGATTCAGTCTGAGTATGATGACCTCTTGGCTTTGATTGCAGATTTAGCGGATATTCTTGCAAAGCCAGAGCGTGTTTCTCAAATCATTAAAGATGAATTGGATGAAGTTAAGCGTAAGTTTGGAGATAATCGTCGTACAGAGTTGATGGTGGGAGAAGTCTTGACTCTTGAAGATGAAGATTTGATTGAAGAATCGGATGTCTTAATTACACTGTCTAACAAAGGTTACATCAAACGTTTGGATCAAGGAGAATTCACTGCTCAAAAACGTGGTGGTCGTGGTGTCCAAGGGACAGGCGTTAAGGATGACGATTTTGTTCGTGAGTTAGTGTCAACTAGCACCCATGATCACCTACTCTTCTTTACAAATAAAGGACGTGTCTATCGCCTGAAAGGCTATGAAATTCCTGAGTATGGTCGTACAGCTAAGGGCTTGCCAATCGTCAATCTTTTGAAATTAGATGAAGGTGAAAATATCCAGACCATCATCAATGTTGAGTCTGAACGTAGTGATGATGCTTTCCTCTTCTTCACAACCCGTCATGGTATTGTGAAGAGAACAAGTGTTAAGGAATTTGCTAATATTCGTCAGAATGGTCTCAAGGCTTTGAACCTCAAAGATGAAGATGAGTTGATTAATGTCTTGTTGACGGAAGAAGATACGGATATTATCATTGGTACCAAGTTTGGTTATGCAGTTCGTTTTAATCAATCAGCTGTTCGTGGTATGAGTCGTATCGCTACTGGTGTGAAAGGCGTTAACCTTCGTGACGGAGACACAGTTGTTGGTGCTAGTGTGATAACAAACCAGGATGAGGTTCTTATCATCACAGAAAAAGGATTTGGTAAGCGCACAGTTGCGACTGAATATCCTACTAAAGGTCGTGGTGGTAAAGGGATGCAAACCGCTAAAATTACAGAAAAGAATGGTTCCCTTGCTGGTCTTATGACCGTTAAAGGCGATGAAGATTTGATGATTATCACTGATACAGGTGTCATGATTCGAACCAACGTTGCCAATATTTCTCAAACAGGTCGCTCAACTATGGGAGTTAAGGTGATGCGCCTGGATCAAGATGCTAAAATTGTAACCTTTACTACGGTTGCAGCTGCAGAAAAAGAAGAAGTTGGGACAGAAAACGAAACAGAAGGTGAAGCATAATGTCTCATAAAAAGAACAAAAAGAAAACAAACCGTAAAAATTTACTAATCAATATTTTGGCAGGATTCTTAATCATCTTGTCAATAGCTTTGATTTTCAATTCAAAAATTCGTGATATGTTCATGGTTTGGAATACCAATAAATACCAAGTTAGCCAAGTATCAAAAGAAAAATTGGAAGAAAATCAAGATACAGAAGGCAATTTTGACTTTGACTCAGTAAAAGCCATCTCGTCAGAAGCTGTCTTATCCTCACAATGGGATTCGCAAAAATTACCAGTTATCGGTGGAATCGCTGTTCCTGAAGTAGAAATTAACTTGCCTATTTTTAAGGGACTGGATAATGTTAATCTCTTCTATGGTGCGGGTACAATGAAGCGTGATCAAGTGATGGGGAAAGGAAACTATTCGCTTGCGAGCCATCACATCTTCACAGCGGAAAACGCCAGTCAAATGCTCTTTTCTCCATTATCACGCGCTAAAAATGGGATGAAGATTTATCTAACAGATAAGGATAAAGTTTATACCTATGAAATCCGTGAAGTGAAGCATGTGACTCCAGATCGCGTTGATGAGATTGATGACCGTACTGGAGTTGATGAAATCACACTTGTAACCTGCGTGGACTATGATGCGACAGAACGTATCATCGTCAAAGGTGACTTGAAAGATACAACAGACTATTCAAAAACACCTGAAGAAATTCTAACAGCGTTCAATCAACCATATAAACAGCGCTATTAAAGATAAAATCAGTAAAATCTAAGATTTTACTGATTTTTTTATAGATTGAGTTTCAAAATAAAGTCTTATGAAATACAGAAAACGTTTCCTAAAATCGAAAGTTTGTGATATAATTATCAGGTAAAAAAATTATAGGAGTTTATTATGGTTTCTTCAGAATTTATTTCAAAGATTGAATTTGCTTGTAAGAAGAAGGAAAGTCTTTATAGTCAAAGCAAATTTAAGTATGCGATTCGTTCTATGTTTGCAGGTGCATTCTTAACTTTCAGTACAGCTGCTGGTGCAGTTGGGGCTGACTTGATTAATAAAATCGCACCAGGTAGTGGACGCTTCCTTTTCCCATTTGTCTTCGCATGGGGCTTGGCTTACATTGTTTTCTTGAATGCCGAGTTGGTAACATCAAACATGATGTTTTTGACTGCTGGTAGTTTCTTGAAAAAAATCTCTTGGAGAAAAACAGCTGAGATTTTACTTTACTGTACCTTGTTCAACCTTATCGGAGCCTTGATAGCAGGTTGGGGATTCGCTCACTCAGCAGCCTATGCACATCTGACACACGATAGTTTCATCTCGGGGGTTGTTGAGATGAAGTTAGGCCGTTCAAATGAGCTAGTCTTACTTGAAGGTATTTTAGCCAATATCTTTGTAAACATTGCCATTCTTTCATTTGTTTTGGTCAAAGATGGTGGTGCCAAACTTTGGCTTGTGTTGTCAGCAATTTACATGTTTGTATTCTTAACAAATGAGCACATTGCGGCGAACTTTGCTTCTTTCGCGATTGTGAAATTCAGTGTTGCTGCTGATTCTATTGCTAACTTCGGTGTTGGAAATATGATTCGTCACTGGGGAGTAACCTTCATTGGAAACTTTATCGGAGGAGGCCTCTTGATGGGTCTTCCATATGCCTTCCTCAATAAAAACGAAGATACTTATGTAGATTAAGAAAATGAGCACGATTGATTCGTGCTTTTTTGTTTTGTAAGAAGTAATAGTCGCTCCTTATATCAAAATATAGAAAAGAGGTATTAGTCAAGATAGGTCGATAGTGCTACAATATCCTTAATCAAACTATTTGGAGGTCTCCTTATGACTCGTGATTTTAAATTTGAAACTCTACAATTGCATGCTGGTCAAGTTGTGGATCCAGCAACTAAGTCTCGTGCAGTGCCGATTTATCAAACAACATCCTTCGTTTTTGATGATACGCAGGAAGGTGCCGATCTGTTTGCCTTGAGAAAACCAGGCAACATCTATACTCGTATTACAAATCCTACAACGGCTGCCTTTGAAGAAAGAATCGCTGCTCTTGAAGGTGGTGTTGGAGCGCTAGCAACAGCATCAGGTATGGCCGCAGTAACTTATACTATTTTGGCGCTTGCTCACGCAGGTGACCATGTGGTGGCTGCGTCAACTATTTACGGTGGGACCTTCAACCTCTTGAAAGAAACTCTCCCTCGTTATGGTATCACAACAACCTTTGTCGATGTGGATAATTTGGAGGAAGTGGAAGCAGCTATCAATGACAATACCAAGCTGGTCTTGATTGAAACCTTGGGCAATCCCTTGATTAACATTCCTGATTTGGAAAAATTGGCAGAGATTGCGCATAAAAACCAGATTCCACTTGTTTCTGACAATACCTTTGCCACACCTTACTTGATTAATGTCTTTTCTCACGGTGTAGATATTGCCATTCACTCTGCGACTAAGTTTATCGGTGGTCATGGTACGACTATTGGAGGAGTGATTGTCGATAGTGGTCGTTTTGACTGGGTGGCTTCAGGGAAATTCCCTCAATTTGTTGAGGAAGACCCAAGTTACCACAATTTAAGCTATACTCGTGATGTGGGTGCGGCAGCCTTTATTATTGCTGTTCGTGTCCAGTTGCTTCGTGATACAGGTGCAGCTATTTCACCTTTCAATGCATTCTTGTTGCTCCAAGGACTTGAAACCCTTTCTCTTCGTGTGGAACGTCACGTGCAAAATGCTGAGAAAATCGTTGATTTCCTTGTCAACCATCCTAAGGTAGAAAAAGTTAACTATCCAAAATTGGCAGATAGTCCTTATCATGCCTTGGCTGAGAAATATTTACCAAAAGGTGTGGGTTCAATCTTTACCTTCCATGTCAAAGGTGGAGAGGCAGAAGCTCGCAAGGTAATTGATAATTTAGAAATCTTCTCTGACCTTGCAAACGTAGCAGATGCCAAATCTCTTGTTGTCCATCCAGCCACAACGACTCACGGTCAGTTGTCAGAAAAAGACCTAGAAGCAGCAGGAGTTACACCAAACCAAATCCGTTTGTCTATCGGACTTGAAAATGTAGAGGATTTGATTGAAGACTTGCGCTTGGCCTTGGAAAAAATTTAAAGTAAAAGAAGATAAACAGTGGGTCTTGACTCACTGTTTTTGATTTTCCCTCAGGCATGATATAATGGTTAAAGAAGTCTAGAAAGAGAGAAGTTATGAACGAAATCAAATGTCCCAACTGTGGGGAAGTCTTTACAGTAAATGAAAGCCAGTATGCCGAACTTTTGTCCCAAGTGAGAACGGCAGAGTTTGATAAGGAATTGCACGATCGGATGAAGCAGGAACTGGCCTTGGCTGAGCAAAAGGCCATGAATGAGCAACAGTCTAAATTAGCTCAAAAAGACCAAGAAATCGCACAATTGCAGAGTCAAATCCAAAACTTTGATACAGAGAAAGAATTGGCCAAGAAAGAAGTTGAACAGACAAGCCACCAGGCTCTCTTGGCTAAGGACAAGGAAGTGCAGGCCTTGGAAAACCAATTGGTGACCTTGCGTTTGGAGCATGAAAATAAGCTACAGAAGACCCTTTCTGACCTAGAAAAAGAACGGGATCAAGTTAAAAATCAGCTTCTCTTGCAAGAAAAGGAAAATGAGTTATCTTTGGCTTCTGTTAAGCAAAATTACGAAGCCCAACTTAAAGCAGCTAGTGAACAAGTCGAGTTTTATAAGAATTTTAAGGCTCAACAATCTACAAAAGCGATTGGGGAAAGTCTGGAACAGTATGCGGAAAGTGAGTTTAACAAGGTCCGCAGTTTTGCCTTTCCAAATGCCTACTTTGAGAAGGATAACAAGGTCTCTGCGCGTGGGTCTAAGGGGGACTTTATTTTCCGTGAGAGTGATGAAAATGGAGTAGAAATCATTTCTATCATGTTTGAGATGAAAAACGAAGCTGACGGGACAGAGAAGAAGCATAAGAACGCAGATTTTTACAAGGAATTGGACAAGGACCGTCGTGAAAAGAATTGCGAATATGCCGTTCTGGTGACCATGCTTGAGGCCGATAACGATTACTTTAACACAGGGATTGTTGACGTCAGCCACGAGTATGAAAAGATGTATGTGGTTCGCCCTCAGTTCTTTATTCAGCTGATTGGACTCTTGCGTAATGCGGCGCTTAATTCTTTGAAATACAAGCAGGAGTTGGCCTTAGTTCGGGAGCAAAATATTGATATTACGCATTTTGAGGAAGATTTGGATGCCTTCAAGCTAGCTTTTGCTAAGAACTATAATTCAGCTTCGACCAACTTTGGCAAAGCTATTGATGAAATCGACAAGGCCATTAAGCGCATGGAAGAGGTTAAGAAATTCCTGACCACATCCGAAAACCAACTTCGTCTTGCAAATAATAAACTGGAAGATGTTTCAGTTAAAAAATTGACCCGGAAAAATCCAACCATGAAAGCGAAATTTGAAGCATTGAAGGGGGAGTGAGAAAGCAAAAATGAACGGTATTATCAACTTAAAAAAAGAAGCGGGGATGACCTCGCATGATGCGGTTTTTAAACTGCGTAAGATTTTGGGAATCAAGAAAATCGGTCATGGTGGGACCTTGGATCCGGATGTAGTGGGAGTTCTGCCTATTGCGGTTGGCAAAGCGACACGCATGGTCGAATTTATGCAGGATGAGGGCAAGGTCTATGAGGGGGAAATCACTCTGGGCTATTCAACAACGACTGAGGATGCCAGTGGGGAAGTGGTCGCAGAGACCCCTGTTTTGTCGCCCTTGGATGAAACCATTGTCGATGAAGCGATTGCTAGCTTGACTGGGCTTATTACTCAGATTCCCCCTATGTATTCGGCTGTCAAGGTCAATGGTCGTAAGCTCTATGAGTATGCGCGTGCTGGTCAGGAAGTGGAGCGTCCAGAACGTCAGGTGACTATTTATAGCTTTGAGAGGACAAGTCCGATTTCTTATGATGGCCATCTTGCACGATTCACTTTTCGTGTGAAATGTAGCAAAGGAACTTATATTCGTACCTTGTCAGTTGACTTGGGAGAGAAACTTGGTTATGCAGCTCATATGTCACATCTGACTCGTACTAGTGCAGCCGGTTTACAGCTAGAGGATGCTCTTACCTTGGAAGAAATTGCTTCAAAAGTGGAGGCTAATCAATTAGACTTTCTCTATCCTCTAGAGATTGGAACAGGTGAACTTGTCAAAGTTTTCCTCAGTCCAGAAGAGGCTACAGAAGTACGCTTTGGTCGTTTTATCGCGCTAGATCAGTCGGATAAGGAATTAGCTGCCTTTGAAGGCGATAAATTGTTAGCAATTTTAGAAAAACGGGACAATCTCTATAAGCCAAGAAAGGTTTTTAGATAGTCTAACAGAGGTGTAGAGATTGGGAAATGTTTCCCTTAGACTATCCAAATCAGACTATAAATTTTGCAAAAAATGTGATAGAATAGACGACGGATAAAAAAACGGAGGATAGCATGCAAAATAGACCAATCATTATCGGAGTGACAGGTGGTTCTGGTGGAGGGAAAACCAGTGTTTCAAGAGCCATTTTATCGCATTTCCCTGATGAAAAGATTTCCATGATTGAGCATGATTCATACTATAAGGATCAGTCTCATTTGACCTTTGAAGAGCGTGTCAAAACCAACTACGACCATCCTTTTGCCTTTGATACAGACTTGATGATTGAGCAGATTAAGGAATTGTTGGCAGGGCGTCCGGTGGATATCCCTACTTATGACTATACAGAGCATACACGGAGTAGCAAGACTTATCGTCAGGAGCCTCAAGATGTCTTTATCGTTGAGGGGATTTTGGTCTTGGAGGACAAGCGCCTGCGCGATTTGATGGATATCAAGATTTTTGTGGATACGGATGATGATGTGCGCATTATTCGTCGTATCAAGCGTGATATGGAGGAGCGTGGCCGTAGCCTTGATAGCGTTATTGACCAGTACTTAGGTGTGGTTAAACCCATGTACCATCAGTTTATAGAGCCAACCAAGCGTTATGCGGATATCGTCATTCCTGAGGGAGTCAGCAATACCGTTGCTATCGACCTGTTGACGACCAAGATTGCAAAGATTTTGGAAGAAGCTCGAAACAGCAAATAATCAAATGTGGAGGCCTTGCCTCCTTTTTCTATTTTTCCCTTATAATGGTACATAAATGAAGATTTTTAGGCATATTTTTGGTATAATAATACCCATGAAAGATCAAGAAAATGAGTAGTAGGTGGAGATGGAAAAGTATTTATCGGTAACAACTTTGACCAAGTATCTGAAAATGAAATTCGATAAAGACCCTTACTTGGAACGGGTCTATTTAACTGGTCAAGTTTCCAACTTTCGTAAACGACCTACTCACCAATATTTCTCCCTAAAGGATGATCATGCAGTCATTCAAGCAACCATCTGGTCTGGGATTTATCAAAAATTAGGCTTTGATCTGGAAGAAGGAATGAAGATTAATGTAATTGGTCGCGTGCAGGTTTATGAGCCGAGTGGTAGCTACTCCATCATCATTGAAAAGGCAGAGCCTGATGGAGTTGGTGCGCTTGCGATTCAGTTTGAACAACTCAAGAAAAAATTGACAGAAGAAGGTCTGTTTCAAGAACGCTTCAAGCAACCTCTTCCTCAATTTTCTAAGAGAATTGGTGTGGTGACCAGTCGTAGTGGAGCTGTTATTCGAGATATTATCACGACCGTCAGCAGGCGCTTTCCAGGTGTGGACATTCTTCTCTATCCGACCAAGGTACAAGGTGATGGAGCAGCAGAAGAAATTGCTCGAAATATTGCGCGTGCCAATCAACGGGACGATTTGGACTTGCTCATTATTGGTCGTGGAGGGGGTTCTATCGAGGATCTCTGGGCTTTTAACGAAGAAATTGTGGTACGGGCTATTTTTGAATCTCGTTTACCAGTTATCTCTAGTGTGGGGCATGAGACGGATGTGACCTTGGCGGATTTTGTGGCAGATAGACGGGCTGCGACACCGACTGCTGCTGCTGAACTAGCAACACCTGTGACCAAGTTGGATCTATTAGCTCATTTGCAAAATCAGGAAAAACGGATGGCAACAGCAGTCCGAAATGTTCTAGCTAAGAAACAAGAAGTCTTAAAAAAATGCAGTCAGTCAGTTATCTTTAGACAGCCAGAGCGTTTGTATGATGGCTATTTGCAACGCTTGGATCAATTGCAACTGCGTTTAAAACAAAGTTTGCGAACACAGATTTCCGATAACAAACAGCTAGTCCAAGCAAGAACACATCAATTGGTACAATTATCACCTGTTACCAAAATCCAACGCTATCAGGACCGGCTTGCTCAGTTGGACAAGCTCCTCCGTAGCCAAATGGCGCTGGTTTATGATGCTAAGGTTGCTGAAGTGAAGCGACTTTCAGAAGCCTTACTGATGTTGGATACCAGTCGTATCGTGGCGCGTGGCTATGCTATTGTCAAAAAAGAAGAGTCAGTCATCGATTCGGTTGAGAATTTGAAGAAGAAAGACCAAGTAACGCTTTTGATGCGAGATGGTCAAGTAGAATTAGAGGTTAAAGATGTCAAAACAAAAGAAATTTGAGGAAAATCTAGCAGAACTGGAGACCATTGTCCAAAGTTTGGAAAATGGTGAAATTGCTCTGGAAGATGCAATTGCTGCCTTTCAAAAGGGTATGGTCTTGTCAAAAGAACTCCAAGCTACGCTGGACAAGGCTGAAAAGACCTTGGTCAAGGTCATGCAAGAAGACGGAACAGAAAGTGATTTTGAATGAAGAAGCAAGAAAAATTAGCTCTTGTTGAGTCGGCCTTGGAAGACTTTTATGGAGACCAGCAGTTTGCTTCTAGTTTGCGAGAGTCTGTTCTCTATTCCATTCATGCTGGTGGAAAGCGTATTCGGCCTTTTCTTCTGTTAGAAGTTCTGGAAGCCTTGCAGGTCGCTATTAAACCTGCTCATGCGCAGGTGGCTGCTGCCTTGGAAATGATCCATACAGGGAGCTTGATTCATGATGATCTTCCAGCTATGGATGATGATGATTACCGTCGGGGACGATTGACCAATCATAAGAAATTTGGTGAAGCTATGGCCATTTTGGCTGGAGATGCCTTGTTCCTAGATCCTTACGCCTTGATAGCGCAGGCAGATTTGCCAAGTCAGATAAAGGTAGACTTGATTGCCAACTTATCCCTTGCTTCAGGTAGTCTGGGTATGGTAGCAGGCCAGGTTTTGGACATGGAAGGTGAACATCAGCATTTGTCTTTGGAAGAACTCCAGACCATTCATGCTAATAAGACTGGAAAATTACTAGCTTATCCCTTCCAAGCAGCTGCTATTATAGCTGAATTGGCTCCTGAAATACAAGCAAAACTGAAAACTGTTGGCGAATTAATAGGGCTTGCTTTTCAAGTCAGAGATGATGTACTGGATGTGACAGCTAGTTTTGAGGAAATCGGCAAGACACCGCAAAAGGATTTGCAGGCTGAAAAATCAACCTATCCAGCCTTGTTGGGCTTGGAAGAGGCAATTGTCTTTTGTAACCAAACTCTTGATCAAGCTAATGCAAAACTAGAGGAAATTGCCCAGCAGGTTCCCTTTGAGATAGAATCGATTGTAAGTGTAGTAGAAAGTTTGAGAATCAATGGCTAAGGAAAGAGTGGATGTACTAGCTTATAAACAGGGTTTGTTTGAAACGCGAGAACAGGCCAAGCGCGGCGTCATGGCTGGTCTAGTCGTAGCAGTTCTGAATGGAGAACGGTTTGATAAACCAGGAGAGAAAATTCCAGACGACACTGAGCTGAAACTCAAGGGCGAGAAGCTCAAGTATGTCAGCCGTGGTGGTTTGAAATTGGAGAAGGCCTTGCAAGTCTTTGATTTGTCAGTTGAAGGAGCAACAACGATTGATATTGGAGCTTCTACTGGAGGTTTTACCGATGTCATGTTGCAGAATGGTGCTGAGTTAGTCTTTGCAGTCGATGTCGGTACCAATCAGTTAGCTTGGAAACTACGCCAAGACCCACGAGTTGTCAGTATGGAGCAGTTCAATTTCCGCTATGCAGAAAAGACTGATTTCGAAAAGGAACCGTGCTTTGCCAGTATTGATGTGAGTTTTATTTCCCTCAGTCTGATTTTGCCTGCCTTGCACCGAGTGTTAGCTGATCAAGGCCAGGTTGTGGCTTTAGTTAAGCCCCAGTTTGAAGCAGGACGTGAGCAAATCGGGAAAAATGGAATTATTCGCGATGCCAAGGTTCACCAAAATGTTCTTGAATCTGTCACAGCTATGGCAGTAGAGGAAGGCTTTTCAGTCCTTGGTTTGGACTTTTCTCCCATCCAAGGTGGTCATGGAAATATTGAGTTTTTAGCGTATTTGAAAAAAGAAGAGTCAGCAAGCAATCAGGTTCTTGCTGAAATTGAAGAAGTAGTAGAGAGGGCGCATAGTCAATTTAAAAATGAATAAAAAAGAGAGACTTGAAAAAATTAGACGATTTGTGACAGATTATCAAATTGGCACGCAAGAAGAAATCGTAGAACATTTGAAAGAGGCAGGTATCACTGCCACTCAGGCAACGGTATCCCGAGATATCAAAGAACTGGGTATTGTCAAAATTCCTTTGAGAGACAACACCTATGTCTATGAATTGCCAAAATCAATCGTAAAAAGTTTGCAACTGGCTGAAGACAATATTGAGTCTGCAGACTTGATGGACAAGATGATTAATCTCCAAGTCATCCCAGGAAATACAGCTTTTGTAAAGGCTCAGTTAATCGAGACTTTTGCGGACAAGATTTTTAGTTGCTTGGCTGATGATAGCTCGATTTTAGTCATTGCCAGAAGTGAAAATCTAGCTGAGGAAATCTTTGAACAAGTAAAAAATTGGTAGGTCTATATGTTACTTGAAATTTCGATAAAAAACTTTGCCATTATTGAGGCTATTTCCCTCAATTTTGAAAAGGGGATGACAGTCCTGACTGGTGAAACGGGTGCAGGGAAGTCGATTATTATTGATGCCATGAATATGATGTTGGGAGCTCGTGCGACGACAGATGTTATTCGTCATGGTGCACCAAAGGCAGAGATTGAGGGGCTTTTCTCAGTTGAAAATAGTCGCCTTTTACAGGAAATTTTTGATGAGCAAGGTTTGGAAATGGGTGATGAGATTATCATCCGTCGAGAAATTCTGCAAAATGGTCGTAGTATCAGCCGTGTGAATGGTCAGATGGTCAATCTGTCTGTTTTGCGTGCTATCGGGCAACATCTGGTGGATATTCATGGTCAGCATGACCAAGAGGAGTTAATGCGTCCTCAACTGCACATCCAGATGCTGGATGAATTTGGCGATGCAGCTTTTTGGGACTTAAAAGAAACCTACCAGACGAGTTTTGATGCCTATCGAAAAATGCGCAAGCAGGTTCTGGAAGTCAAGAAAAACCAACAGGAACATAAGGCTCGTATTGAAATGTTGGAATTTCAAATGGCAGAAATTGAGGCAGCAAACTTACAGGCTGGAGAAGACTTGGCTCTCAACCAAGAGCGAGAGAAACTTCTTAACCATAAAAATATTGCGGATACACTGACCAATGCTTACAGCATGTTGGACAATGAAGATTTTTCAAGTCTAGCTAATGTTCGTTCGGCCATGAATGATATGGAAAGTGTCGAAGAGTATGACCCTGACTACCGTGAAATTTCAAGCTCTCTGTCTGAGACCTACTATGTCTTAGAAGACATTAGCAAACGTCTGGAAGCTATTATTGAGGACCTTGATTTTGACGGTAATCGTCTCATGCAGGTTGAGAATCGTTTGGATCTCCTTCATACCATTACTCGTAAGTATGGTGGAACTGTGGATGATGTCTTGCTTTATTTTGCCAAAATTACAGAAGAATACAATCTTTTGACAGGTAATAACCTTTCGTCTGAGGACATGGAATCAGAGCTCAAGAAATTGGAAGTTAATCTTGTTGATTTGGCTGCTCAACTTGCATCTGCTCGTCATGATTTGGCCCAGCAGCTCGAAGCTGAGATTAAACAAGAACTTCAAGACCTTTATATGGGAAAAGCCCAGTTTCAGGTTCGTTTTAGCAAGGGCAAATTCAGTCGTGAGGGCAATGAAATGGTCGAATTTTACATTTCAACTAACCCTGGCGAAGACTTTAAACCCTTGGTCAAGGTTGCGTCTGGTGGGGAATTATCCCGTCTCATGCTAGCTATCAAGTCTGCCTTTTCACGTAAAGAAGGTAAGACCAGCATTGTCTTTGATGAAGTGGATACGGGAGTTTCAGGTCGTGTTGCCCAAGCTATTGCACAAAAGATTCATAAGATTGGTCAGCATGGTCAGGTTTTGGCTATTTCCCATTTGCCACAAGTGATTGCGATTGCGGATTATCAATTCTTTATTGAGAAGATTAGCAATGAGCATTCAACAGTTTCGACTGTTCGTCTTTTGACGGTTGAAGAGCGAGTGGAGGAAGTTGCCAAGATGTTGGCAGGTGATGATGTGACGGAAGCAGCCCTGACGCAAGCCAGAGAATTGTTGAGAAATAGGGAGAAATAAGATGACAAACTATTATGTAATTGGAGATGTTCATGGAAAAGCTGGGATGCTAGAAGACCTTCTCAAAACTTGGGATGGTCAAACCCAGTTGCTCTTTCTAGGAGATTTGATTGACCGTGGTGAAGATAGTCGCCGTGTCCTAGAGATGGTTAAGGACTTGGTGGACAATCAAGGGGCTATCTGTTTGTCAGGAAACCACGAGTATATGTTTTTGACATGGCTAGATGATCCAGAAGAAAGCTATGACCACTATCGTCGCAATGGTGGAGATACAACTATTAACTCTATTCTAGGTCGTCCCTTGGATGCACCAGTTGATGGAGTAGAAGATGCCAAGCGTGTCGCTACTGAAGCGGCAGATTTGGTCGAATTTATTCGTCAAATGCCATTTGTGGTAGAGACAGATAAGTATATCTTTGTTCACGCGGGTATTGACTTGACCTTGGATGACTGGCATGAAACTACAGATTACAAGAAAGTCTGGCTCAGAAAGCCATTCCACGAAGCCGAAAATCATACTGGAAAAACCATTGTCTTTGGTCATACACCAGTCTATGGTTTGCTGAAGCAAGACCGAGGTACAGCTGAGCTTTGGACTACAGAAGATGACAAGATTGGCATGGACGGAGGAGCTGTTTATGGTGGTGTCCTTCATGGGATTGTCTTTGCAGACCAAGGAATGACAGAACATCACTTTATCGAAAATGACGGCTTTGTCGCTGAAGATTAGTACTCCTAGCAGGGTATGGTCTTGTCAAAATGTCAAAAACAATTTATAATAAATAGATACCCTGAAAGGAAGAGAATCATGAACTTAGAAGAATTGAAAAAACGACAGGAGAAGATTCGTAACTTCTCTATTATCGCCCATATTGACCACGGAAAGTCGACTCTAGCAGACCGCATTTTGGAAAAGACAGAGACAGTTTCAAGTCGTGAAATGCAGGCCCAGCTTTTGGATAGCATGGATTTAGAGCGAGAACGTGGGATTACCATTAAACTCAATGCCATCGAGCTGAATTATACTGCAAAAGATGGGGAAACTTATATTTTTCACTTGATTGACACGCCGGGGCACGTTGACTTTACCTATGAAGTTTCACGTTCGCTAGCTGCCTGTGAGGGAGCTATTTTGGTGGTCGATGCTGCCCAAGGAATTGAGGCTCAAACCCTTGCCAACGTTTATCTGGCCTTGGACAATGATTTGGAAATCATGCCAGTCATTAATAAAATTGACCTGCCAGCAGCAGATCCAGAGCGCGTGCGTACAGAGATTGAAGATGTCATTGGTTTGGATGCTAGTGAAGCAGTCTTAGCATCAGCTAAAGCTGGTATTGGTATCGAAGAAATTCTCGAGCAAATCGTAGAAAAAGTGCCAGCACCAACAGGTGATGTGACGGCGCCACTTAAGGCCTTGATTTTTGACTCTGTTTACGATGCTTACCGTGGCGTTATCCTCCAAGTTCGTGTCATGGATGGGGTGGTTAAACCTGGCGATAAAATTCAGCTCATGAGTAATGGCAAGACCTTTGATGTTACCGAAGTCGGTATTTTCACACCCAAAGCAGTTGGTCGTGATTTCCTCGCGACTGGTGACGTTGGTTATATTGCGGCTTCTATCAAGACGGTTCAGGACACTCGTGTGGGTGATACCGTTACCTTGGCAACCAATCCTGCGGAAGAGCCATTACATGGCTACAAGCAGATGAACCCGATGGTCTTTGCGGGTCTTTATCCAATTGAGTCAAACAAGTACAATGACCTTCGTGAAGCCCTTGAAAAATTGCAACTGAACGATGCCAGCTTGCAGTTTGAACCAGAAACGTCTCAGGCACTTGGATTTGGTTTCCGTTGTGGATTCCTTGGACTTCTTCATATGGATGTTATCCAAGAACGTTTGGAACGTGAGTTCAATATTGACCTCATCATGACAGCTCCATCTGTTATTTACAAGGTTAATTTGACTGACGGTGAATCAATGGATGTATCTAACCCATCAGAATTTCCAGATCCAACCAAGATTGCGACCATTGAAGAGCCTTATGTTAAAGCTCAAATCATGGTACCGCAGGAGTTTGTAGGAGCAGTGATGGAATTGGCTCAGCGCAAACGTGGGGATTTTGTGACCATGGACTATATTGATGATAACCGTGTCAATGTTATCTATCAAATTCCTCTTGCTGAAATCGTCTTTGATTTCTTTGATAAGCTCAAATCTTCAACACGTGGTTATGCAAGCTTTGACTATGAATTGTCAGAGTATCGCCCATCTAAGCTGGTGAAAATGGATATCCTCCTCAATGGAGATAAGGTAGATGCCCTCAGCTTTATCGTTCACAAGGACTTTGCCTACGAACGTGGGAAACTCATCGTTGATAAGCTCAAGAAAATCATCCCTCGTCAACAATTTGAGGTGCCAATTCAGGCAGCTATTGGACACAAGATTGTTGCTCGTACAGATATCAAGGCCCTTCGTAAGAACGTACTTGCCAAGTGTTACGGTGGTGACGTTTCTCGTAAACGTAAACTCCTTGAAAAACAAAAAGCTGGTAAGAAACGCATGAAAGCCATCGGATCAGTAGAAGTTCCTCAAGAAGCCTTCCTCAGCGTCTTGAGCATGGATGAAGAGTAGATTTTCAAAATAGTTTTTATTGTGTATAAGGCGTTAATATAATAAAGAATGATAAACAGGCTGGAAAGGCCTGTTTTTTGCATTTAGAATAGGATTAAATCGTTTAAAATGTTTGTTTTGAGTGTTTGTTTTAGTTGTAAAGATAAAAAATAAACAAAAAAATCAAAAAAAGGACAAAAAACAACAGAAAACCGTTGACAACGGTTTCATATAGTGTTATACTTATAGCATAAAGTTAATGGAAAGAAGGGAAAACCTTATGGGATTAGATTATTTCTTTGACAAAAACCTTGTGTTTTGCTTAGAAGCGGATAATCAAGAACATCTCTTTGATCAGGTTGCAACTTTATTGGAAGAACGAGAAATCGTGACTCCAACCTATCGTGAAGCCTTGATCACGCGTGAAAAGTCATTTCCAACTGGCTTAGATATGGAATTTTTGGGTAAGGATTTGCCGAATGTGGCTATTCCTCACACAGATATTGTTCATAATCTAGCTGAAAAAGTTGTGGTGGTTCGATTAGAAAAACCAGTGACTTTCCACAATATGATTGCGCCAGATAAGGAAGTAGAAGTATCCTTACTCTTCTTTATCATTAATAACTCAAGTTCAAGTCAAACCAACATTCTTGCTCAGTTGATGGACTTCTTTACTGGAAATGGTCATCTTGAAGACCTATCAAAAATTTCTGAACCAGAAGCTCTCTATACCTATATCTCTGAAGCAACAGCTTAATCTTGTCTAATAAAAATATTAAATCGGAGGAAATCCATATGATTAAAATTCTTGCTGCCTGCGGTGCAGGTGTTAACTCAAGCCACCAAATTAAAAGTGCTCTTGAAGAAGAACTTTCAAACCGCGGTTTTGATGTTCACTGTGATGCAGTTATGGTAAAAGACGTTAACGAAGACCTTATCAAAGGTTATGACATCTTTACACCAATTGCTGCTACAGACCTTGGTTTTGACCCAGGTATTCCAGTTATCGAAGCTGGACCAATTTTATTCCGTATCCCAGCAATGAGCGCTCCAGTATTTGACAATATTGAAGCAGCTATTAAAGAACACGGATTAAGCTAATTCTAATTTGTTAACATTCATATAACATAAAAAAGGGAGGAACTGTTATGGATGCAATCTTTGGCCTCATCAAAGAATTTTTCACACCTATCTTAGATATGGGTGGACCTGTCATCATGTTAATCATTTTGACAGTATTGGCTTTACTTTTTGGAGTGAAATTCTCCAAAGCGCTTGAAGGTGGTATCAAACTTGCCATCGCTCTTACTGGTATCGGAGCTATCATCGGTATGCTTAATGGTGCTTTCTCAGCATCACTTGCAAAATTCGTTGAAAATACTGGTATCCAATTGAGTATCACTGACGTTGGTTGGGCACCACTTGCTACAATCACTTGGGGATCTGCTTGGACACTTTACTTCTTGCTTATCATGTTGATTGTCAACGTAGTAATGCTTGCTATGAAGAAAACTGACACACTTGATGTCGATATCTTCGATATCTGGCACTTGTCTATCACAGGTCTTTTGATTAAATGGTATGCAGACAACAACGGTGTGAGCCAAGGGGTTTCACTCTTGATTGCTACAGCAGCTATCGTACTTGTTGGTGTGTTGAAAATTATCAACTCTGACTTGATGAAACCTACATTTGATGACCTTCTTAACGCACCAAGTTCATCACCAATGACATCAACTCACATGAACTACATGATGAACCCAGTTATCATGGTTTTGGATAAGATTTTTGAAAAGTTCTTCCCAGGTCTTGATAAATATGACTTTGATGCTGCTAAATTGAACAAGAAAATCGGTTTCTGGGGATCTAAATTCTTCATCGGTTTCATTCTTGGTATTGTTATCGGTATTATGGGAACTCCACATCCAATTGCAGGTGTTGCAGATGCAGATAAATGGCGTCTTGTTATCAGAGGATGGTTGTCTCTTGGTTTGACTGCCGGTGTATCTTTGGAACTCTTCTCACTTATCGGTTCATGGTTCATCGCTGCCGTAGAACCACTTTCACAAGGTATTACAAACGTTGCTACTAAGCGTCTTCAAGGACGTAAATTCAACATCGGTCTTGACTGGCCATTCATCGCTGGTCGTGCTGAAATCTGGGCTTGTGCTAACGTACTTGCACCAATCATGTTGATTGAAGCAGTGCTTCTTTCAAAAGTTGGAAATGGTATCTTGCCACTTGCAGGTATCATCGCAATGGGTGTTACTCCAGCTCTCTTGGTTGTAACACGTGGTAAATTGCTCCGTATGATTATTTTCGGAACACTCTTGTTGCCACTCTTCCTTCTTTCAGGTACACTTATCGCACCATTTGCAACAGAACTTGCTAAAGGTGTAGGTGCCTTCCCAGCAGGTGTGAGCGAAACTCAATTGATCACTCACTCAACTCTTGAAGGACCAATCGAAAAACTTCTTGGTTGGACAATTGGTAACACTACAACAGGTGATATCAAAGCAATCCTTGGTGCTGTAGTCTTCCTTGTATTCTATATCGGTATCTTTGCTTGGTACAGAAAACAAATGATCAAACGTAACGAAGAGTACGCAGCAAAAGCAAAATAATGCGCTCCTATAAAATGTAAGCTCAATGAAAATCAAAGAGCAAACTAAGAAGCTAGCCGCAGGTTGCTCAAAATACATTTTTGAGGTTGTAGATAAGACTGACGAAGTCAGTGACCATATCTACGGCAAAGCGACGCTGACGAAGTTTGAATTGGATTTTCGCAGAGTGTAAATTGTTGAAACTAGGTTGTCATACCATTAGGAGTGACAGCCTAGTTTTTTATAAACTATCAAGAAATCGGAGAAAATAATGGTAATTGAATTAAAATCAGAACAATTAAGAGTTCAATTTAACAGTTTTGGTGGAGCTCTTTCTTCTATAAAAGATGCCGAGGGAGTTGAGTATTTGTGGCAAGGGGATGCTACTTATTGGAGTGGACAAGCTCCTGTTCTCTTTCCCATTTGTGGTTCATTGAGAGGGGATACAGCACTTTATATAGATGATAATGGACAAGAAAGTAAAGGAAAAATTCCTCGTCATGGTCTGGTCCGCAAGAAAGAATTTGAATTAGTTGAACAGACAGATAATAGTGTAACTTTTGCAATTGAAGACGATGAGAATAGCTATCAGAACTACCCTTATCATTTCCGTCTAGAAATCACTTATAGCCTTACTGGAAAGACAGTACGGACTCAATACAAAATATTTAATAAAGAAACTAGCAAGGTCATGCCTTACTTTATTGGTGGCCATCCAGGATTTAATTGTCCTCTACTGGATGATGAAGTCTATGAAGATTACTATTTAGAGTTTGAGAAAGAAGAGACTTGCTCTGTTCCACGTCCTTTCCCAGAAACAGGTATGTTGGATTTCCAAGATAGAAGTCCATGGCTAGAAGGTCAAAAAGAATTAGACCTCAGCTATGATTTTTTCAGTACAGATGCAGTTACCTTAGATGAATTGCAATCTAGAACAATTGCCCTTCGTTCCCGTAAACATGATAAGGGATTGAAAGTGCACTTTACAGAGTTTCCAAACCTCATTATCTGGTCAACTTTGAATAAAGGTCCTTTCATTGCTTTTGAACCATGGTCTGGCTTGTCAACATCCCTTGAAGAAGGAGATCATCTAGAAGATAAGAAGAATGTTCGCCTCCTAGAACCTGGTCAAGTGGATCAAATTGGTTTTGATATCGAAATTTTTTAGTTAAAAAAAACACAAAAACAAACACTAATTGTTGACTTTTTTAAGAAATAGGAGTATATTATGTTTGTAAGCAACAAATGATGTTTGTCACAAACAAACAATCACTTGTTATATTCTCCTTCGTAGAGAAAGATTATTTCTAGGAAACTGATTTCCTAAACTTGAATAAGGTGTCATTCATCTCATTCAATCCAATTTGTCAATAAACTGCTAGAAAACTTTTTGTAGGTAAACTGCTAACCATAAAAGTTTTTACTAGCCTAGAAAAATAAAAGGAGTATACAATATGTCTATTGTTATTGGTGCAGATGCTGCAGGTTTGAGATTGAAAGAAGTTGTGAAAGACTTCTTGGAAAAAGAAAACTTCCACGTTGTGGATGTTACAGCTGAAGGTCAAGACTTTGTTGATGTGACTCTTGCTGTTGCTGCAGAAGTAAACAAAGAAGAACAAAACCTTGGTATCGTGATTGATGCTTATGGAGCTGGTCCATTCATGGTTGCAACTAAAATCAAAGGAATGGTTGCTGCAGAAGTATCTGACGAACGTTCAGCTTATATGACTCGTGGACACAACAACTCACGTATGATCACTATGGGTGCACAACTTGTCGGTGATGAATTGGCTAAAAACATCGCTAAAGGATTTGTTAACGGTAAATACGATGGTGGACGTCACCAAATTCGTGTCGACATGTTGAACAAAATGTGCTAATTAGATTACAGTAAGAAAGGTAAGTTAAAAATGAGAATTGCAATTGGATGTGACCACATCGTAACAGATGAAAAAATGGCGGTTTCAGAATTTTTGAAATCAAAAGGATATGAAGTCATTGACTTTGGTACATATGACCATACACGTACTCACTACCCAATCTTTGGTAAAAAAGTAGGGGAAGCTGTAACTAGCGGTCAAGCTGATCTTGGGGTATGTATCTGTGGTACTGGTGTTGGTATCAACAACGCTGTAAATAAAGTTCCAGGTGTCCGTTCTGCCTTGGTTCGTGATATGACAACAGCCCTTTATGCTAAAGAACAATTGAACGCCAACGTTATCGGTTTTGGTGGTAAGATTACTGGTGAATTGCTCATGTGTGATATCATCGAAGCTTTCATCCATGCTGAATACAAACCATCTGAAGAAAACAAGAAATTGATTGCGAAAATTGAACACCTTGAAAGTCACAATGCTCAACAAACAGACGCAAACTTCTTCACTGAATTCCTTGAAAAATGGGATCGCGGAGAATACCACGACTAAGAGGTAACCTATGATTTTAACAGTCACAATGAACCCATCCATTGATATTTCCTATCCCTTGGATGAGTTGAAGATTGATACTGTCAATCGTGTGGTGGATGTAACCAAAACGGCTGGTGGTAAGGGACTCAATGTTACCCGAGTACTTTCAGAATTTGGAGATTCAGTTCTTGCTACTGGTTTAGTGGGTGGCAAACTTGGTGAGTTTTTGGTTGAACATATCGATGATCAAGTAAAGAAAGATTTCTTCTCAATTCAGGGAGAAACTCGGAACTGTATCGCTATTCTTCACGGAGATAACCAAACAGAAGTTCTTGAAAAAGGTCCTGAAGTATTGGAACAGGAAGGTCAAGACTTTTTGGAACATTTCAAAAAACTCTTGGGCTCAGTTGAAGTAGTAGCCATCTCAGGTAGTCTGCCAGCTGGTCTTCCAGTTGATTACTATGCGAGCTTGGTAGAACTTGCTAATCAAGCTGGCAAGCCTGTTGTTTTGGACTGCTCTGGTGCGGCACTTCAGGCGGTTCTTGAATCACCACATAAACCAACAGTCATCAAACCAAATAATGAGGAACTATCTCAGCTTCTAGGAAGAGAAGTTTCTGAGGATTTGGATGAATTAAAAGAAGTACTTCAAGAACCTTTGTTTGCAGGGATTGAATGGATTATCGTTTCACTTGGTGCCAACGGTGCCTTTGCCAAACATGGGGACACTTTCTACAAGGTAGATATTCCTAGAATTCAGGTGGTCAACCCTGTCGGATCTGGAGATTCTACTGTGGCAGGAATTTCTTCAGGACTTCTTCATAAAGAATCGGATGCAGAATTACTCATCAAGGCAAATGTCCTTGGTATGCTCAATGCTCAAGAAAAAATGACTGGTCATGTCAACATGGCCAACTATCAAGCTCTATATGATCAATTAATAGTAAAAGAGGTATAAAATGGCTTTAACAGAACAAAAACGTGCACGCTTAGAAAAACTTTCTGATGAAAATGGTATCATCTCAGCTCTTGCATTTGACCAACGTGGTGCTTTGAAACGCCTCATGGCACAACACCAAACAGAAGAACCAACAGTGGCTCAAATGGAAGAACTGAAAGTCTTGGTAGCAGATGAATTGACTAAATACGCTTCATCTATGCTTCTTGACCCTGAATACGGACTTCCAGCGACTAAAGCTCTTGATGAAAAAGCTGGTCTTCTCCTTGCTTATGAAAAAACAGGCTATGACACAACAAGTACAAAACGTTTGCCAGACTGCTTGGATGTTTGGTCTGCAAAACGTATTAAAGAAGAAGGTGCAGATGCAGTTAAATTCTTGCTTTACTATGACGTAGATAGCTCAGACGAACTCAACCAAGAAAAACAAGCTTACATCGAACGTATCGGTTCTGAATGTGTGGCTGAAGATATCCCATTCTTCCTTGAAATCCTTGCTTACGATGAAAAAATTGCGGATGCTGGTTCTGTAGAATACGCTAAAGTAAAACCACACAAAGTTATCGGCGCTATGAAAGTCTTCTCAGACCCTCGATTTAACATTGATGTCTTGAAAGTAGAAGTTCCTGTTAACATTAAATATGTTGAAGGCTTCGCTGAAGGTGAAGTAGTTTATACACGTGAAGAAGCAGCAGCATTCTTCAAAGCTCAAGATGAAGCAACTAACTTGCCATACATCTACTTGAGTGCTGGTGTATCAGCTAAACTCTTCCAAGATACTCTTGTATTTGCTCATGAATCAGGTGCAAACTTCAATGGAGTTCTTTGTGGCCGTGCAACATGGGCTGGATCAGTTGAAGCTTACATCAAAGATGGTGAAGCAGCAGCTCGCGAATGGCTTCGCACAACTGGATTTGAAAACATTGATGAGCTCAATAAAGTTCTTCAAACAACAGCAACTTCATGGAAAGAACGCGTGTAAGCAAGTCCTCCTAGGTTAGGAACATGAATCTAAAAAATTTTTAAAAAAAGTTGTATGTAAAGGTTTACAAAATAACTTACTTGTGCTATACTTAAATCACAAGTTAATACAAGGTGAGTGTTACTAAGTAATATTAGGCATGATCACAGGTGAATTAGAAATCGGCTGATTTTCTAGTTCATTTGTGGTCATTTTTTGTACTCATATACCTTTAAGATATAAAAGGAGGTTGACATGTATCGAATTCTAAATCCAATGAATCACAATGTCTCGCTTGTCAGAAATGATAAAGGAGAAGAAGTGATTGTGATTGGTAAGGGGATTGCATTTGGAAAGAAGAAAGGGGATTTGATTGCTGAACAGCAGGTGGAGAAAATCTTTCGGATGAAGACCGAAGAGTCCAGGGAAAACTTTATGGCTCTTCTCAAAGATGTTCCGCTTGATTTTATCACAGTGACCTATGAGATTATTGATAAGCTTTCAAAGAAATATCATTATCCGATTCAAGAGTATCTCTACGTAACCTTGACAGATCATATTTACTGTTCTTACCAAGCTCTAGCACAAGGAAGGTACAAGGATAGTAATCTGCCAGATATTTCCACTAAGTATCCTGTCGCTTTTCAAATCGCAAATGAAGCATTTGAAATTTACCGTCGGAAGCTAGCGGATCATTTTCCTGAGGACGAAATTATTCGGATTGCTTATCATTTCATTAATGCCGAAGGTGAAAATGAAGTGGAACTTGTGGAGTCGATTGATAAGAGGAAAGAAATTCTCAGGAATGTTGAGGAAGTTTTAAAAGATTACGCTATTCAACGTACAAAAGAGAATAATCATTTCTATGATCGCTTTATGATACATCTAAATTATTTCTTGGATTATTTAGACAGATCTAGAGATGATAACCAATCTCTTCTGGATATGGAAGAACATATTAAACTATCCTATCCAAAAGCGTTCGAGATTGGTTCCAAGATCTATGATGTGATTACGCAACATACGGGTCTTGATTTGTATAAAAGTGAACGAGTTTATCTAGTTCTACATATCCAACGTTTATTGTCATAAAAATTTATTTAAAACTATATAAGGAGAATGCTATCATGAATAGAGAAGAAGTAACATTGTTAGGTTTTGAAATCGTAGCCTATGCTGGCGATGCTCGTTCAAAACTATTGGAAGCTTTAAAGGCTGCTGAAGCTGGTGATTTTGTAAAAGCAGATACTCTTGTAGAGGAAGCTGGTTCTTGCATTGCTGAAGCCCATCATGCTCAAACAAGTCTATTGACCAAGGAAGCAGCTGGCGAGGATTTGGCTTATAGTGTGACCATGATGCATGGTCAAGATCACTTGATGACAACTATTTTGTTAAAAGATTTGATGCATCATTTAATTGAACTGTACAAGAGAGGAGTTAAATAATGAATAAACTAATTGCATTTATCGAGAAAGGAAAGCCTTTCTTTGAGAAACTGTCGCGTAATATCTACCTTCGTGCTATTCGTGATGGTTTCATTGCAGGTATGCCTGTTATTCTCTTCTCAAGTATCTTTATCTTGATTGCCTTTGTACCAAACTCATGGGGCTTTAAATGGTCTGATGAAGTTGTAGCCTTTCTGATGAAACCTTACAGCTATTCAATGGGAATTTTGGCTCTCTTGGTAGCTGGTACAACAGCTAAGTCATTGACTGACTCAGTCAACCGTAGTATGGAGAAAACCAATCAAATCAACTATATGTCAACACTTTTGGCAGCCATTGTTGGATTGTTGATGTTGGCAGCTGACCCTATTGAAAACGGTCTTGCTACTGGTTTCCTAGGAACAAAAGGTTTGCTTTCAGCCTTCCTTGCTGCCTTTGTTACCGTAGCAATCTATAAGGTTTGTGTCAAGAACAACGTCACTATTCGCATGCCTGACGAAGTTCCACCAAATATTTCACAAGTCTTTAAAGATGTGATTCCTTTCACGCTTTCAGTTGTTTCTCTTTATGCTCTTGACTTGCTTGCACGTCATTTTGTTGGTGCGAGTGTTGCGGAATCAATTGGTAAGTTCTTTGCTCCTCTATTCTCTGCTGCTGATGGTTATCTAGGTATTACGATTATCTTTGGTGCCTTTGCCTTCTTCTGGTTTGTTGGTATCCATGGTCCATCTATCGTTGAGCCTGCTATCGCAGCTATTACCTATGCAAATGCTGAAGTCAACTTGAACCTTCTCCAACAAGGGATGCATGCAGACAAGATTCTTACTTCTGGTACACAAATGTTTATCGTTACCATGGGTGGTACTGGTGCGACACTGGTTGTTCCATTCATGTTCATGTGGTTAACAAAATCAAAACGTAACCGTGCAATCGGTCGTGCTTCAGTAGTTCCAACTTTCTTTGGTGTAAACGAACCAATCTTGTTTGGTGCACCACTTGTACTGAACCCAATCTTCTTCATTCCATTTATCTTTGCTCCAATCGCAAACGTATGGATCTTCAAATTCTTTATTGAAACTCTTGGAATGAATTCATTTACTGCTAATCTACCATGGACAACTCCAGCTCCACTGGGTCTAGTTCTTGGTACGAATTTCCAAGTTCTATCATTCATTCTTGCTGCTCTTCTAATTGTGGTTGACGTAGTCATTTACTATCCATTCCTTAAGGTCTATGATGAACAAATTCTTGAAGAAGAACGTTCAGGTAAGTCTAATGATGAATTGAAAGAAAAAGTTGCTGCAAACTTCAACACTGCGAAAGCAGATGCTATTCTTGAAAAAGCAGGTGTAGAAGCAGCTCAAAATACAATTACAAAAGAAACAAATGTCTTGGTTCTTTGTGCCGGTGGAGGAACAAGTGGACTTCTTGCAAATGCTTTGAACAAGGCAGCTGCAGAATACAATGTTCCTGTGAAAGCAGCAGCAGGTGGCTATGGTGCTCACCGTGAAATGTTGCCAGAGTTTGATCTTGTTATCCTTGCTCCTCAAGTTGCTTCAAACTTTGAAGATATGAAAGCAGAAACAGATAAGCTCGGTATTAAACTTGCGAAAACAGAAGGCGCTCAATACATCAAATTAACTCGTGATGGAAAAGGTGCTCTTGCATTTGTACAAGCTCAATTCGATTAACAATAGGGACTGTGAAACAGTCTCCTCTCGTTACGGAAATTGCTATGGCGAATTTCCTAATCGCTTTGTTAATTCGTCGGTAAAAAGATATCGTTTTTACCTCCTCATGTCACAATTCGGTGACTTGGTACAAGAAGTGAGATGGAGAAGGATGGCTCACTGACTCCTCTCCTCTCACTTTTACTTTATTTTAAATCAAGAAATAGGTGAAAAAAATGACAAAAACATTACCAAAAGACTTTATTTTCGGTGGCGCAACAGCTGCCTATCAAGCAGAAGGCGCTACACATACTGATGGAAAAGGACCAGTTGCTTGGGATAAATATCTTGAAGATAACTACTGGTACACTGCCGAACCAGCCAGTGATTTTTACAATCGATACCCAGTTGACCTAAAGCTAGCAGAAGAGTATGGTGTCAATGGCATTCGAATTTCCATTGCCTGGTCACGTATTTTCCCGACTGGTTATGATCAAGTAAATCAGAAAGGTGTTGAGTTTTATCATAATTTATTTGCGGAGTGCCATAAACGTCATGTTGAGCCTTTTGTAACTCTTCATCACTTCGACACGCCAGAAGCTCTCCACTCAAATGGAGACTTCTTAAACCGTGAAAATATCGAATACTTTGTAGACTACGCGGCCTTCTGTTTTGAAGAATTTCCAGAAGTAAACTATTGGACAACATTCAATGAAATTGGACCAATCGGTGATGGTCAATATTTAGTTGGTAAATTCCCTCCAGGTATTCAGTACGACCTTGCCAAAGTATTTCAATCTCACCACAATATGATGGTTTCTCATGCGCGTGCAGTCAAGCTATATAAAGATAAAGGTTATAAAGGTGAAATTGGTGTTGTTCACGCTCTCCCAACCAAGTACCCACTTGATCCTGAAAATCCTGCAGATGTTATTGCGGCAGAGTTGGAGGACATTATCCATAACAAATTTATCTTGGATGCAACTTATCTGGGTCACTACTCTGAAAAGACTCTGGCAGGGGTAGAGGCTATCTTGGCTGCCAATGGTGGTAGCTTAGATCTTCGTGAAGAAGATTTTGAAGTATTAGAAGCCGCAAAAGACTTGAATGACTTCCTAGGAATTAACTACTATATGAGTGACTGGATGGAAGCCTTTGATGGAGAAACTGAAATCATCCATAATGGTAAAGGTGAAAAAGGAAGCTCTAAATACCAAATCAAAGGTGTTGGTCGTCGTGTGGCTCCTGATTATGTACCACGTACGGACTGGGATTGGATTATCTACCCTCAAGGTTTGTATGATCAAATCATGCGAGTGAAGAAAGATTATCCGAACTATAAGAAAATCTACATCACTGAAAATGGACTTGGTTATAAAGATGAGTTCGTCGATAACACTGTTTACGATGATGGTCGTATTGATTATGTCAAACAACACTTGGAAGTATTATCTGATGCGATTGCAGATGGCGCTAATGTAAAAGGTTACTTCATTTGGTCATTAATGGATGTCTTCTCATGGTCAAATGGATATGAGAAACGTTACGGTCTCTTTTATGTAGACTTTGAAACTCAAGAACGTTATCCTAAGAAATCAGCTCACTGGTACAAGAAAGTAGCGGAAACTCAAGTGATTGAGTAGTAGAATGAGTAATTAGATATAGAATTCTAGTGAGGCAAAAAGATGTTCAAAGATTTTATCCAATCAATTTATGAAAAAGTTTATATTATAAATTTCGAAAAATGTTCTCAAATACCGTGTTTGACGAATGAAGAATTGAAAAGTCTCGGAAAATGGTATGTCTCGACTGGTAAAGAATGGATTTGTCATTCAGATTATGAGCTGGAAGAATTTAAAAATCTGTTTTTAAATTTTATCAATTCTGAAGAATGGGATAATATCTCCTTTGATTCAGATTTTATGCCGTTTCAACAATCATAAAGAATCTAGGAAACTCTTTGTAAAAATCTTCATCAAAAAATGCGTCATATCAAGATTCTTATTTTCTTGATATGACGCATTTTATATTTTATCAATCCTCAGTTTTATGGTTTAGAAAGAATAATTTTTGTTTGTTTTGAAAGTTGTTCAAACGTTTCTTTGCTCAGTTTAGAATCTGAAACGATGGTATCAATATCAGAGATATTGTAGAAGGTATAGAAATCAAATTTATTGAATTTACTATTGTCAGCTAGTAAGTATTTTTTATTGGAATTGTTGAGGGCGATGCGTTGGGATTCACCTTCCTCTTCACTAAAGGTCGCAATCGCATTGTCCTGAATACCATTACAGCTAACGAAAGCTTTAGAAAATTGTAGATTGGTCAAATTTTGCAAGGTTAGTGTTCCCACAAAGGCTCCAGTGATAGAGCGATAGTTTCCACCGATTAAAATCAAATCTGTTAGTTTTCGTTCGTTTAGGATGAGAAAGACTGGTAAACTGTTTGTTACAACACGAATATTATCGATTGGCAGTTCACGGGCAAAAGATTCCAAGGTTGTACCTGGGCCGATAAAAATGGTCTCTCCCTCATCAATTAAATGACCTGCAAAACGGCTGATTTCTTGTTTTTCTGCGATTTGTAAGCTTTGTTTTTCAATATTGGAACGTTCATTATTTAAAATGGAGCCTGTACGAATTTTTTCAGCTCCTCCATGCACACGAACAAGTAAATCCTTGTCAGCTAACTCTTGTAAGTAGCGTCTAGCAGTCATATCAGACACATCCAAGCGAGTCATGATTTCTTTTACAGTAATAGTTCCCTTTGTATTTACCGTTTCTAGAATATTATCTAGTTTTTCCTGCTTTAGCATCGTTATCACCTCTATTTCTATTACTATTTTATCATAAAGTATTCAATCAATCAATTTAAAAAACAAAAGAAAACAAAAACAAAAATATCATGGTTGTTTTAAACAAACCATGATATTGATATCAGTTATAAAATTGTTGACTTAGTCTAAACCGTAGTTGTAGTCATCGTCTTGCATGGCTTCAACTTCGCCAAGAAGGTAGCCATTTCCGACTTGAGAGAAGAAGTCGTGGTTAGAAGTTCCTGTTGAAATACCGTTCATAACAATTGGGTTGACATCATCAGCTGAATCTGGGAAGAGTGGATCTTGTCCTAGGTTCATAAGAGCTTTATTTGCATTGTAACGAAGGAAGGTTTTGACTTCCTCAGTCCAGCCAACACCGTCATAGAGGCTTTCTGTATAGCCCTCTTCGTTCTCGTAGAGAGTGTAGAGTAGGTCGTACATCCATTCTTTGAGCTTTTCTTGCTCTTCTTCAGGCAATTCATTGAAACCAAGTTGGAATTTATATCCGATGTAGGTTCCGTGAACAGACTCATCACGAATGATTAATTTGATGATTTCAGCGACGTTTGCTAGTTTGTTGTTACCAAGATAGTAGAGGGGTGTGAAGAAACCTGAGTAGAAGAGGAAGGTTTCAAGGAAGACGCTGGCAACTTTCTTTTCAAGTGGGCTACCGTTTAGGTAGATTTCGTTGACAATCTCAGCCTTCTTTTGTAGGTAAGGATTGGTATTGGTCCATTCGAAAATTTCTTCAATCTCAGCCTTGGTATTCAGGGTAGAAAAGATAGAAGAGTAAGATTTTGCATGGACAGATTCCATAAATTGGATGTTGTTGAAGACAGCTTCCTCATGCGGTGTACGGATATCTGAGCGAAGGGCTTGAACCCCAGTTTCAGATTGCATAGTGTCGAGAAGGGTTAAACCACCAAAGACTTTTCCTACTAAGTCTTTTTCTACATTTGATAGCTTTCTCCAGTCATCCAAGTCATTTGACAAGGGAATACGTGTATCAAGCCAAAATTGCTCCGTTAGTTTTTCCCAAGTTGATTTGTCGATGACATCTTCGATGGCATTCCAGTTAATGGCTTTGTAGTAAGTTTCCATTTGAAATCTCTTTCTGTGTTTAATATTGCGAACTCACAATTATCTCTATTTTATCATAATTCTAGAGGAGTATCGCACAAAAAGTCGGAAGCCCGACTTTTTGTTATTTCATAGTATAGCTGCTTATTCCAGCTTAGCTTGGTAAATGAATCGATAGCCTAAGAAAATGTAGTTTCCTCAAGTAAAGATTAAATCACACAGCTTTCACATTGGTTGGCACCGACTTCTCCACCATCATCAGTAAAGGTACGGACGTAGTAGATAGACTTGATACCCTTGTTAAAGGCATAGTTACGAAGGATAGACAAGTCACGTGTCGTTTGTTTGTTTTCTTTCTTCCATTCGTAAAGACCTTTTGGAATGTCACTACGCATGAAGAGGGTGAGTGAAAGTCCTTGGTCCACGTGCTCAGTCGCAGCAGCATAAACATCGATCACCTTACGCATATCCATATCGTAGGCAGAAGTGTAGTATGGAATGGTTTCTGTTGACAAGCCAGCAGCAGGATAGTAGATTTTACCGATTTTCTTTTCTTGACGTTCTTCGATACGTTGCGTAATCGGGTGGATAGAAGCAGAAACGTCGTTAATATAGCTGATAGAACCATTTGGCGCTACAGCAAGGCGGTTTTGGTGGTAAAGACCATCTGCTTGAACCTTGTCGCGAAGTTCAGCCCAGTCAGCAGCACTTGGGATAAAGACATCTTTGAAGAGTTCTTTAACACGTTCTGATTTTGGAACAAATTCGCCAGTTACATACTTGTCGAAGTAGCTTCCGTTAGCATAGTCTGATTTTTCAAAGTTGTGGAAGGTGATACCACGTTCACGCGCAATATTGTTTGACTCAACCAAGGTCCAGTAGTTCATAAGCATAAAGTAGATGCTTGTAAATTCAACTGACTCAGGAGATCCATACTCAATCAGTTGTTGGGCAAGGTAGCTGTGAAGTCCCATGGCCCCAAGACCAAATGTGTGAGCTTGGCTATTTCCGTGGTCGATGGTAGGAACAGCTACGATGTGTGAACTGTCTGTAACAAAAGTAAGGGCACGAACCATAGCACGGATAGAGCGGCCGAAGTCAGGTGAAGTCATCATGTTGACCACGTTAGTTGAACCAAGATTACATGAAACGTCTGTTCCCATTTGCAGGAATTCTTGAGCATCATTGATCAAGCTTGGTTCTTGAACTTGAAGAATCTCAGAACACAAGTTACTCATAATAATCTTACCATCAACAGGATTTGCACGGTTAGCCGTATCAATGTTGACTACATAAGGGTAACCAGACTCTTGTTGCAATTTAGAAATTTCCGTTTCCAAATCGCGCGCTTTGATTTTTGTCTTGCGGATGTTTGGATTTGCGACCAATTCATCGTATTTTTCAGTGATGTCGATATAGTTGAATGGTACACCATATTCAAGTTCTACAGAGTATGGGCTGAAGAGGTACATTTCTTCATTTTTACGAGCCAATTCGTAGAATTTATCTGGTACTACAACACCAAGTGAAAGGGTCTTTACACGAACTTTTTCATCAGCGTTTTCTTTCTTAGTTGAAAGGAAGGCGATGATATCGGGGTGAAAGACGTTGAGGTAGACAACACCAGCACCTTGACGTTGCCCCAACTGGTTTGAATAAGAGAAGCTGTCTTCAAAAAGCTTCATAACTGGTACGACACCAGAAGCTGCTCCTTCATAGCCTTTGATAGGTGCACCAGCTTCACGAAGATTGCTGAGGGTAATTCCCACACCACCACCGATACGTGAAAGTTGAAGAGCAGAGTTGATAGAACGTCCGATAGAGTTCATATCATCTGTGACTTGAATCAAGAAACATGATACCAATTCTCCACGACGAGCACGACCAGCATTCAAGAAGGAAGGAGTAGCGGGTTGGTAGCGTTGGTGGATAATTTCATTGGCAATATCAATTGCAATGGCTTCATCACCGTCAGCAAAATAAAGGGCGTTGAAGAAGACACGGTCTTCCATACTTTCAAGATAATATTCACCGTCGTTAGTCTTCAAAGCATATTGATTGTAAAATTTATAGGCAGCCATGAAAGACTTGAATTGGAAGTTTTGTTCTTTGATAAATTGAGACAATTCTTCCAAAAATTCTGGACGGTATTTCTTGATAAAGGCTGTTTCGATGTAGTTGTGTTCAATGAGGTAGTTGATTTTATCTTTGATTGAATCAAAAACCATAGTATTTGGAACTACATTTTCTTTAAAGAAGGCATCTAAGGCTTCCTTATCTTTATGAAGCATGATTTGTCCATTAACAGGACGGTTGATTTCGTTATTGAGACGGAAGTAGGTCACGTCTTCAAGATGTTTTAATCCCATAAAATTTCCCTTATCTAATTACAAAAGAAAGGCCTCTAAGTTAGCCCTAGAAGCAGTTTCTTCTGGATGATGTACTAAGATTATGCTAATTGTTTCAGTTTTCCTGGTTGGAAACCTGAAAAGACTTCAGTTGGTGTTTGGATAACAGGAGCTGCGCTGAAACCGAGCTCTTTAACTTGATCGATGTACTCAGGTTGCTCATCAAGATTGATTTCTTTATATTCAACGTTATTACTGTCCAAGAAACGTTTGGTCATCTTGCATTGGACACAGTTATTTTTAGAATAAACGGTTACCATTGTGTAACTCCTCTTAAAAAATTTTAATACTATCCTAGTATATCAGAAATTAAAATTTTGTCAATAATTTAGAACTAAATATAGTGGTCTGTTTTTATACATGGCTAAACAAAACACAATATGTAGTGTTTGTTTTGGAAAATAATGATAATTCTCCTATAAGTTGTTTTTTGAAAAACTATATCCTGTGTTTTGTTATCTAGAATAGAAGATTTTCAGCAAGTTATCTGAAAGGAAATCGAATAAATCCCATAAAATGCTTGAAAAAAATCCTAGAAGATGGTATAATACCAAATTGTAAGGGTTATCACATATAACTCAAAAAAGAAAGAACAAAAGGAGAGTCAAACTATGGCTTCTAAAGATTTCCACGTAGTGGCAGAAACAGGTATTCACGCACGTCCAGCAACATTGTTGGTACAAACTGCTAGCAAATTTGCTTCAGATATCACTCTTGAGTATAAAGGTAAATCAGTTAACCTTAAATCAATCATGGGTGTTATGAGTCTTGGTGTTGGCCAAGGTGCTGACGTAACTATCTCAGCTGAAGGTGCAGATGCAGATGACGCTATCGCTGCAATCTCAGAAACAATGGAAAAAGAAGGATTGGCATAAGGAAAATGACAGAAATGCTTAAAGGAATCGCAGCATCTGACGGTGTTGCAGTTGCAAAAGCATATCTACTCGTTCAACCGGATTTGTCATTCGAGACTGTTTCAGTCGAAGATACAAACGCAGAAGAGGCTCGTTTGGATGTAGCTCTTGAAGCTTCTCAAAACGAGCTTTCTCTTATCCGTGAGAAAGCTGTAGGTACGCTTGGTGAAGAAGCGGCTCAAGTTTTTGACGCTCATTTGATGGTTCTTGCTGACCCAGAATTGATTGGTCAGATTAAAGAAACAATTCGTGCTAAGAAAGTCAATGCAGAAGCAGGTCTTAAAGAAGTGACTGACATGTTCATCACTATCTTTGAAGGCATGGAAGACAACCCATACATGCAAGAACGTGCAGCGGATATCCGAGACGTGACAAAACGTGTATTGGCAAACCTTCTTGGTAAGAAATTGCCAAACCCAGCTTCAATCAATGAAGAAGTAATCGTGATTGCACATGACTTGACACCATCTGATACAGCTCAATTGGACAAAAACTTTGTAAAAGCTTTTGTAACAAACATCGGTGGACGTACAAGCCACTCAGCTATCATGGCACGTACACTTGAAATTGCAGCTGTATTGGGAACAAATAACATCACTGAAGTAGTGAAAGACGGTGATATCCTTGCCGTTAACGGAATTACTGGTGAAGTGATTATCAACCCAACAGATGAACAAGCGGCAGAATTTAAAGCAGCTGGTGAAGCTTATGCTAAACAAAAAGCTGAATGGGCACTTTTGAAAGATGCTCAAACAGTGACTGCTGACGGTAAACACTTCGAGTTGGCTGCTAACATCGGTACTCCAAAAGACGTTGAAGGTGTTAACAATAATGGTGCTGAAGCTGTTGGACTTTACCGTACAGAGTTCTTGTACATGGATTCTCAAGATTTCCCAACTGAGGATGAGCAGTATGAAGCATACAAGGCTGTTCTTGAGGGAATGAATGGTAAACCAGTGGTTGTTCGTACAATGGATATCGGTGGAGATAAGGAACTTCCTTACTTCGATATGCCACACGAAATGAACCCATTCCTTGGATTCCGTGCCCTTCGTATCTCTATTTCTGAAACTGGAGATGCAATGTTCCGTACACAAATCCGTGCCCTTCTTCGTGCTTCTGTTCATGGTCAATTGCGTATTATGTTCCCAATGGTTGCACTTTTGAAAGAATTCCGTGCAGCTAAAGCAGTTTATGAAGAAGAAAAAGCAAACCTTCTTGCTGAAGGAGTTGCAGTTGCGGATGATATCCAAGTTGGTATCATGATTGAAATCCCTGCAGCAGCTATGCTTGCAGACCAATTTGCAAAAGAAGTAGACTTCATGTCAATTGGTACAAACGACTTGATCCAATACTCAATGGCAGCAGACCGTATGAACGAACAAGTTTCATACCTTTACCAACCATATAACCCATCAATCCTTCGCTTGATCAACAACGTTATCAAGGCAGCTCACGCTGAAGGTAAATGGGCTGGTATGTGTGGTGAGATGGCTGGTGACCAAAAAGCTGTTCCACTTCTTGTCGGAATGGGCTTGGATGAGTTCTCTATGTCAGCAACATCTGTACTTCGTACACGTAGCTTGATGAAGAAATTGGATACTGCTAAGATGGAAGAGTACGCTAACCGTGCCCTTACAGAGTGTTCAACAATGGAAGAAGTTCTTGAACTTCAAAAAGAATACGTTAACTTCGATTAATGTCATTAACCTTGTAACTTAGTTGCAAGGTTTTTTTGACGCATTTTGGAAAAGTATGATCTTATAAAGTCCACTTTTCAATGGGTCAGAGGCATGGTATAATAGGGGGAAGTAAATAGAATAAGAGAGAAACCATGTCTAAAGAAATTGATATTGAGTATTACCATCAGCTAGCTTTACAAAAGCAGAAGGAACATCGTAAAGTGCTAGCCAATCTAAAGAAAAAGCCACCTAAGAACTTGGATAAAATTGCCCAGCAGATTCACCAAGAAGTTTTTGCTGTGATTGATTGTACTGCCTGTGCCAACTGTTGTAAGTCTTTAGGCCCTGACTTCAAGGAAGCAGATATTACCCGTATTGCTAAGTATTTTAAGATGAAATTGCCGGCCTTTGAAGCAGAATTTCTGCAGGTGGATGAAGATGGAGACAAGGTTTTCAAATCCATGCCTTGTCCATTTTTAGGAGGAGATAATCTCTGTTCCATCTATGATGTTCGTCCAAAGGCCTGTCGTGAATTTCCCCATACAGATCGCAAAAAGATTCATCAAATTAATCATCTGACGATTAAGAATACCTTGACCTGTCCAGCAGCCTATCTCTTTGTGGAGAAATTAAAGGATAAGTTATAGAGATTTAAAGGATAAAAGATTTCTAATAATAACTAGCAATGTGAAGGGAGTACCTGTGCCTAGACCAAAAACAAAAGAGGAGCTAGTGCTGGCCTCTAAGGAAAACTATGAAAAGCTTAAGCGTTTCATCTCCCAACTAAGTGAAGATGAGCTACAGACTCCATTTGATTTTTCAAGATACCCAAAGAAAAAAGAAGCCCACTGGAAAAGGGATAAGAATCTACGGGATGTCTTGATTCATCTTTATGAATGGCAGCAATTACTTTTAACTTGGGTACATTCTAATCAAAAAGGTCAAGAAAGAACTTTTCTCCCTGAGCCTTATAATTGGAAAACTTATGGACAAATGAATGACGCTTTTTGGAAGAAGCACCAGAAAACGACATTAGAAGAAGCAACTAGACTCTTGGCGCAATCACATAGAGAGGTTTTAGAGTTGGTGGAAGGATTTAGCACTGACGAACTCTTTACCAAAGGTGTCTATAAGTGGACAGGTGGGACAAGTCTAGGTTCCTACTTTGTCAGTAGCACCTCCAGTCACTATGACTGGGCTCTGAAAAAACTCAAAGCTCATCAGAAGAATTGTAAGGGATAGATGGACTGTTTGAAATAGAAAGAATGAGTTCTTACAAGAGTTATATAAGTTTAAAAGGGCTATCAAGTGATGTAGCCCTTTTGGATTATACAAGCAAATTACCATGCAAAAGCTGTCGTTGAAGCATTGAGAGCTTCTAACCATTGTTTATTTTTTACAGGGCAAAGAGTTACGGATATACCTGCCATATCCAGACTGGTCATAAATGTTCCTGATTTTATAAATGTAATAGTGACTCCTTCAATTTCTAAGAGTTGAAGGAGATCATTGAGAAATATGCCCATTTCTAGGTTGGTAGTAGTGCCTAGATTATTTACAAGCAATATAAATTGATCTCCCTTTTTCCAATGATAGTGTAATCTTAATTTACTTATAATTTCATTTGCAAGGATTTCCGAAGATTGAAATGGGACGATACGATATCCTTCTTCGCCATGTATCCCAATACCATAGGAAATATTTCCTTCTTCCAAGTTAAATAGTGGAAGGGTGGCTTGGGGTAGACTAGCGGATTTCCTTGCAAAGCCAATCGTTGCGATTTCGGGAGCAAGCTCATGACCTAAATCAGTTAGTTGTTCTATGTCGGCTCCATTTTGAGCTGCAAATCCTAGAATTTTATGAAGTAAAATTGTCCCTGCAAGCCCTTTTCCTCTAATTTGAAATCTATTGTGAGGTTCAATTGAAATATCGTCGTGTGCTAGACTATAGCCGACTTTAATTCCTTCTTTTCTAGCAGTGTTAATGGCAGAGCTAAATTCTTTGATGTCTGCTTCGAAATTTTTTACAATGATGAAGACACCGTGACCATTGTTTAAAAAACGAATGGACTCTAAGATTTCAGTTCTTGTAGGTGGAGTAAATAATTGGCCATAGATAGCAGCAGTAAGCATTCCTTCTCCCACATATCCAATATGAGCAGGTTCGTGACCTGAACCTCCACCCGACAATATTGGAACCTGATGAGGATTTCGATTTTTTTGATAGACTAATGGTAAGGTAGGGTGTTTTTCTAATTCAGGATGACTGCTGACAGTTGCCGAAATGTAACTTGAAATAATTTTCTGTTTTTGATTTGAAATAAATGTCATTGTGGTCTCTTTCCAATAATTGTCATGATTAGAAAGTCTGGTTGTGGAACTGGACTTTTTTTATTGACGTAAGCCTTCACGATTTCTGCTAGAGCATGTGAATGATAGTCTAACAAAAAACAAGTATAAGCAGATGAATCGATATCAATCTGACCGTATTCTCTTAAAATTTTCGATACAAGCAAGCGACAGTAGCTGATAAATTGGTCATAGAAGTTATTTTGTCCTTGAATATCAAAAAGTTGAATATAAAAGTCACGCTCTTGTTCGAAATAAAAAAATAATTCTTGTAATAGTTTTTGGCCTGAAATGAAGTCCAAGTTATTGGTGATATACTCGGTTAAGTCATTTTCAAATATCCAGTCGAGCAGTTCATATTTGTCAAGAAAGTGATTATAAAAGGTCTGTCTACGAATGCCAGCTGATTCCATGATATCTACAATAGAGATTTTGTCAAATTCTCTAGTAGCTAATAGGTCTCTAAATGCTTTGGCAATCCGTTTTTTTGTAATGAGTGATGATGCCATAGGAAACCTTTCTTTTACTTCCTTCATTTTACCAAAAAAATGTTTGAAACGGGTTTAAAAGGGGACAAATAAAAGAATCTGTCCCTTATCAGCCAGCAATAAAAAATATATAATGAAAGCGAAAACAAAGGTAGATGCCGAAAGGAGTTTCTCATGAAAAAAATTATAAATGAACCGACACAAGTTGTTGATGAAATGTTGCAGGGATTGTCATTCATGCATGATGACTTGGTAGAACGCTTAGATGGTTTTGATGTCATCGTTAGAAAGTCAGAAAAGACAGGAAAAGTTGGACTCATTTCAGGTGGAGGTTCAGGACATGAACCAAGTCATGCTGGATTTGTAGGAGATGGAATGTTGTCTGCTGCCATTTGTGGAGCAGTCTTCACTTCACCTACTCCGGACCAAATTTTAGAAGCCATTAAGGCAGCTGATGAAGGTGCTGGAGTTTTCATGGTTATCAAGAACTATTCTGGGGACATCATGAACTTTGAAATTGCACAAGAACTTGCTGAAATGGAAGGTATTGATGTAGCAAGCGTTGTGGTTGATGATGATATCGCTGTTGAAAATAGTCTCTATACCCAAGGTCGTCGAGGTGTTGCAGGTACTATTTTAGTCCATAAAATTTTGGGTGCTGCAGCTCGTTCTGGTAAATCATTAGCTGAAATGAAGGATTTGGCAGATAAACTTGTGTTAGAAATTAAAACAATTGGCCTTGCCTTGTCTGGAGCAACTGTCCCTGAAGTTGGGAAACCAGGATTTGTTCTAGAAGATGATGAATTTGAATATGGTGTTGGTATTCACGGTGAGCCAGGATATAAAAAAGAGAAAATGCAGCCTTCCGCACAATTGGCATCAGAGTTGGTTGAAAAATTATCTGAAGGTTTCCAACTTAAATCAGGCGAACGCTATGGCCTTCTCATTAATGGTTTAGGAAGCACTCCTCTTATGGAACAATACGTATTTGCAAATGATGTGGCAAAATTACTCCATGAAAAAGGTGTTGAGTTGGCATTTAAGAAAATTGGAAACTATATGACATCAATTGATATGGCTGGATTATCATTAACATTGATTCGATTGGCAGATGATGAATGGTTGGATGCTCTAAATGCACCTGTTACTACACCAGCTTGGTAAAACTCAAGGAGGAAATGTCAAATGAATGCTGAACAAGCTCTTGAATGGATGAAACTTTTTAATGAAAAGATTCAAGAACAGAAAGATTACCTTAGTGAGCTAGACACTCCTATAGGGGATGGAGACCACGGTGGAAATATGGCGCGTGGCATGGCTGCAGTAATGGAAAACTTAGAAGGAAAGCAATTTGAGACAAGTAGTGATGTTTTTAAACTTGTGTCAATGCAACTACTGAGTAAGGTAGGCGGTGCTTCTGGTCCCTTGTATGGCTCTGCTTTTATGGGCATGGCCAAGGCTGATTCAAATTCGAAATTAGAAGAAATCCTACAAAGTGGTTTGGATATGATTGTCAAACGTGGGAAAGCAGAAATTGGAGAAAAGACAATGGTTGATGTTTGGACTCCTGTTATTGCCGCCTTGTCTGATGGCCAGTTGACTCAAGAGGTTATTGATCAGGTAGTGAATGCTACCAAAGATTTACTTGCAACTAAAGGAAGAGCATCTTATGTAGGAGAACGTTCTCTTGGACATATTGACCCTGGATCATTTTCATCAGGATTACTCTTTACTGCTCTTTTAGAAACCGGGGTGGTTTAATGGGAAGTATTGGTCTTGTTATCGTTTCACATTCCAAAAACATTGCACAAGGTCTTGTTGATCTGATTAGTGAAGTGGCTAAAGATGTTTCGATTACTTATGTAGGAGGAACCGAGGACGGAGGAATTGGAACTAGTTTTGATCAAGTAGATAGGGTTGTTTCTGAAAATCCAGCAGATACTTTACTTGCCTTTTTTGACCTAGGTTCTGCTAAAATGAATTTAGAAATGGTGGCTGATTTCAGTGATAAGAGTATCATCATCAACAGTGTTCCAATTGTAGAAGGTGCTTATACTGCAGCTGCTCTTCTTCAGGCTGGGGCAGAACTGCCGGTTATTGAAACACAGTTGGCGGAGCTTGAAATCAATAAATAAGGAATCTTCCTATCATTCCTTTTTAGGTGAGTTATTACTTATCTCTACTATCAAATTTTAAGTAGATTATTACAAAATCAGAAAGGGATTGCTTGGGCAGTTCCTTTTTAATTTAACAGGAGTAAAGCTATAGTGTTTCTAAATTGTGAATCACTCAAAACTAATTGTAATGGGATCATTCTAGCTTTAGAATCCTTCAAAGATTTAGATTTAAAGCGATCAATGCCTTAGAATAGTACGAAAACATTTAGTTTATAGGAATTCTAAGTCTAGAATTGCATGGATATTTATGAAAACAGAGGATTCGATAGTTAGGATTGTTCTATCCTGAAAGAATTGGGCTGTCAGTTGTATAGGAGAGTGTTCGAATTTTTTTCAAGTTATTAAATTAGTTAATTGTGTGAGATGCTTTATGCTATAATGTTCTTAATGAATTTTTAGAAAGGAAAACTCTCAAATTGTCCTACAAATTTCTACTCTTCGACCTCGATCACACCTTGCTGGATTTTGATGCTGCTGAGGATGTGGCTTTGACGCAACTCCTAAAAGAAGAAGGGATTACAGATATTCAGGATTATAAAGACTATTATGTTCCTATGAACAAGGCTCTCTGGAGGGACTTGGAGCAAAAGAAAATCAGTAAACAAGAGCTGGTTAACACGCGCTTTTCTCGTTTATTTGCTCACTTTGGACAGGGAAAAGACGGTAGTTTTCTAGCCCAGCGTTACCAATTTTATCTAGCCCAACAGGGACAAACTCTTTCGGGCGCTCATGAACTCTTGGACAGCCTCATTGAGCGTGATTATGACTTGTATGCTGCGACAAATGGGATTACTGCCATTCAGACAGGTCGTTTGGCTCAATCGGGTCTGGCACCCTATTTCAATCAAGTTTTTATCTCTGAACAGCTGCAAACCCAAAAGCCTGATGCACTTTTTTATGAAAAAATTGGTCAACAGATTGCAGGTTTTAGCAAAGAAAAGACGTTGATGATTGGAGATTCTCTAACCGCCGACATTCAAGGCGGCAATAATGCTGGGATTGATACGATTTGGTACAACCCTCATCACCTCGAAAATCCCACACAAGCCCAGCCGACTTACGAAGTCCATTCTTACCAAGACTTGCTGGATTGTTTAGATAAACTGTAAAAAGTGGTTTAGATAGCCACTTTTTGCTATAATAGAGGCAGTAAAAACGAAGGAATAGTTAACGATGTCAAGGCCAGAACTTTCTCTTTATGAACCATTGTATACACTAAAGGAAGTTGATCAAAATATCTGGATAGTGGATGGTGATTTGATTCAAATGGATATGAAGATCTTCAAACTTCCTTTTCAGACACGTATGACGGTGATTAAGTTAAATGATGGCAAACTTTGGATTCATTCTCCTATTGCGCCAAACGAGAAACTCTTTACTGAACTGGACGCTCTGGGCAGAGTAGCTTACCTGATTTCACCAAATAAGATTCACTACGCCTATATTGCAGATTGGAGAAAAAGATATCCTCATGCGCAAGCATGGTCTAGTCCAGGAGTTGAAGAGAGAGCGAAAAGTCAGAATGTCAAGGTGGAATTTGATGCTGCCTTAACAGATAAGGCTCCTGACCTATGGTCTGATGAGATTGATCAGCTTATTTTTAAGGGAAGTTCTGTCATCGAAGAGGTCGTGTTTTTTCATAAATCAACTAAAACACTCATTGTAACAGACCTTATAGAGAATTTTGAACCTGAAAAGATAGCTAGTCCAATCCGCAGAAAATTCTATCGTTTAGCTCGTGTAACAGCCCCTGATGGTCAAACTCCTATTGATTATCGTATGACTTTTTTAGGAAGACAAAGGGAAGCAAAGGTTTCCTTTTCCCGTATGTCAAACTGGAAACCGGATAAGATTATACTTGCACATGGTTTATGCTTTTTTAAAAATGGTGCGGATGAATTAAGACGTGCTTTTAGATGGATAAGATAAAGGAGGGAAAGATGGAACACTCGTCTTGGCATGCTTTGATTAAGGAGCAGTTACCTGCAGGTTATTTCGGGAAAATCAATCAGTTTATGGAGCAGGTCTATGCTCAGGGTACTGTTTATCCACCTAAGGAAAAGGTTTTTCAGGCTCTCTTGACTACACCGCTTGAAGAAGTGAAGGTGGTGATTCTAGGGCAAGATCCCTATCACGGGCCAGGTCAGGCGCAGGGCTTGAGTTTTTCTGTACCTGACTCTATTCCAGCTCCGCCATCCTTGCAAAATATCTTGAAAGAATTGTCAGATGATATCGGAGTTAAGAAATCCCATGATTTGACGGCTTGGGCTGAGCAAGGAGTCTTGCTTCTTAATGCTTGTTTGACGGTTCCTGCTGGACAGGCCAATGGTCATGCTGGTCAGATATGGGAGCCTTTTACTGATGCTGTGATTCAGGTGGTCAATCGTCTAGATAGACCAGTGGTCTTTGTACTTTGGGGAGCTTACGCACGTAAGAAGAAGGTCTTGGTTACCAATCCTCACCACTTGATTATCGAATCAGCCCATCCCAGTCCTTTGTCGGTTTATAGAGGATTTTGGGGTTCCAAGCCTTTTTCCAAGGCCAATGGATTTTTAGAAGAGACAGGACAAGAGCCAATCGATTGGCTTAGATAAGGAGAAAATATGCCTCAGTTAGCGACGATTTGCTACATTGATAACGGAAAAGAACTGCTCATGCTCCATCGTAATAAGAAACCCAATGATGTTCATGAAGGGAAATGGATTGGTGTGGGTGGTAAGCTAGAGCGAGGGGAGACCCCTCAGGAATGTGCTGCGCGTGAAATCCTCGAAGAGACAGGGCTCAAAGCTAAGCCAGTTCTAAAAGGCATTATCACTTTTCCTGAATTTACACCAGATTTAGACTGGTACACTTATGTTTTTAAGGTGACAGAGTTTGAAGGGGACTTGATTGACTGCAATGAGGGGACCTTAGAATGGGTTCCCTATGATGAGGTTTTGAGCAAGCCAACTTGGGAAGGTGACCATACCTTTGTTGAGTGGCTTCTAGAGGACAAACCCTTCTTTTCAGCCAAGTTTGTTTATGATGGGGATAAATTGTTGGATACCCAAGTTGATTTCTATGAATAAAGGAGAAAGTAGATGCTAGTAATCAAAAATGGTCGTGTAATGGATCCTAAGTCTGGTTTAGACCAAGTGTGTGATGTTTTGGTCCGAGATGGGAAAATTGTCAAAATTGCGCCTGAAATCAAGGAAGAAGGGGCAGATGTGCTTGATGCTACAGGTCTTGTAGTTGCTCCTGGCTTGGTCGATATCCATGTTCATTTCCGTGAACCTGGTCAGACCCACAAGGAGGATATCCATACTGGTGCCCTAGCGGCCGCTGCAGGTGGTTTTACTACGGTTGTTATGATGGCTAATACTAGTCCAACTATTTCGGACGTGGAGACCTTGCAAGAAGTTCTCCAGTCAGCTGCCAAGGAAAAAATCAATGTCAAGACAGTTGCGACCATTACTAAGAACTTTAATGGTCAAGACTTGACTGACTTTAAGGCACTCTTAGAAGCGGGTGCGGTTGGTTTCTCAGATGACGGTATTCCGCTTGAAAGCAGTAAAGTTGTCAAGGAAGCCATGGAGGAAGCCAAAAAGCTTAATACCTTTATTAGTCTTCATGAGGAAGATCCAGGGTTGAATGGAATTCTTGGATTTAATGAAAACATTGCTAAAGAACATTTCCATATCTGCGGTGCGACTGGGGTGGCTGAGTATGCTATGATGGCGCGTGATGTCATGATTGCCTATGCAACCAAAGCCCATGTTCATATTCAGCATTTGTCTAAGGAAGAAAGTGTTAAAGTAGTGGAGTTTGCTCAAGGATTGGGAGCGCAAGTAACAGCAGAAGTAGCGCCACAGCATTTTTCTAAGACCGAAGCGCTCCTTTTGACACAAGGAAGCAATGCTAAGATGAATCCGCCACTTCGTTTGGAATCAGACCGTCGTGCCGTTATCGAAGGTCTCAAATCAGGTGTCATTACAGTTATCGCGACAGACCACGCGCCTCACCATGCGGATGAAAAAAATGTTGAAGATATCACCAAAGCGCCATCTGGTATGACTGGTTTGGAAACATCTCTTTCTCTCGGTTTAACTTATTTGGTGGAAGCTGGGGAGTTGAGCTTGATGGAATTACTCGAAAAAATGACCTACAACCCAGCTAAACTTTATAACTTTGAAGCAGGTTACTTGGCTGAGAATGGTCCAGCGGATATTACTATTTTTGATGCCAAGGCTGACCGCCTTGTGGACTCCCATTTTGCTTCGAAAGCAGCTAATTCACCATTCATCGGTGAAACCTTAAAAGGGCAGGTTAAATATACCATCTGTAAGGGACAAATCGTCTATCAGAACTAGGGGGAGTCTGCTCTGTAAACAAAAAGAATAGAGAGCCTATATGTACCAAACCCATCATTTCAAAGACAAGTTTATCTTATTTTTAAAGATATTTTTCCCTATCCTGATTTATCAATTTGCCAATTATTCTGCCTCCTTTGTTGACACGACTATGACTGGCCAATACAATACCATGGACTTGGCTGGCGTGTCTATGGCAACCAGTATCTGGAATCCTTTCTTTACATTCCTAACAGGGATTGTGTCAGCCTTGGTGCCCATCATTGGCCACCATCTTGGTCGAGGGAAAAAGGAAGAAGTTGCATCTGATTTTTACCAGTTCATTTATCTTGCCTTGGGTCTATCCGTGGTCTTGTTGGGAATGGTACTTTTCTTGGCACCACCTGTTTTGAATCATATTGGACTAGAAGCTCCTGTGGCAGCAGTAGCGGTTCGCTATCTTTGGTTTTTATCTATTGGGATTATCCCCTTGTTGCTTTTTAGCGTTATTCGTTCCTTGCTGGATTCTCTAGGGTTGACTAAACTGTCCATGTATCTCATGCTTTTGTTACTTCCCTTGAATAGTGGATTTAACTATCTCTTGATTTACGGTGCCTTTGGTGTTCCAGAGCTGGGAGGTGCGGGGTCTGGTTTAGGTACTTCCTTGGCCTACTGGGTCTTACTGGGGATTTCTGTTCTGGTTTTATTTAAACAGGAGAAGCTCAAAGCCTTGCATCTTGAGAAGCGCATTCCGCTTAATATGGATAAAATCAAGGAAGGGGTTCGCTTAGGTCTCCCTATTGGGGGAACGGTCTTTGCGGAAGTAGCTATCTTTTCCGTGGTTGGCTTGATTATGGCTAAGTTCTCGTCCTTGATTATCGCAAGTCACCAGTCAGCTATGAACTTTTCAAGTCTCATGTACGCCTTTCCTATGAGTATCTCATCGGCTATGGCCATTGTCGTGTCTTATGAAGTGGGAGCTAAGAGATTTGATGATGCAAAAACCTATATTGGTCTAGGAAGATGGACAGCCCTCATTTTTGCAGGCTTCACCTTATCCTTCCTTTACATTTTTAGAGGAAATGTGGCTAGTCTTTATGGTAACAACCCAGAATTTATCGATTTGACAGCGCGCTTTTTGACTTATAGCCTTTTCTTCCAGTTAGCAGATACCTTTGCGGCACCGCTCCAGGGAATTTTACGGGGTTATAAGGATACAGTTATTCCTTTTTACCTTGGTTTGGTTGGTTATTGGGGGGGAGCAATCCCAGTTGCTATGCTATTTGATTCTCTAACAGATTTTGGCGCTTATTCTTACTGGATTGGTTTGATTATTAGTCTGATTGTGAGTGGGGCGCTCTACCGTTGGCGTTTAACTGTGATTATGAAGAGATTTGAATCTATAGCAAAATCTAAATAATAAAAGTTTGTGAAAAAATATTCTTAATAAGAAAATCCCTTGTTCTCATTGGGTTTTCTTTTTTATTTTGTGAAATTTTCTTGAGAAAAACTTTGACAGTACTTTCTAAAAACGGTAAAATAGTAAGGTAAGAAGAAAGTTAGAAAGGCAAGAAGATGTCAACTTTAGATAAAAATCTTTTGCTAGAAATGTTCCGTAAGATGGAAGAAATCCGTCGTATGGACTTAAAAATTGCACAATTAGTAAAGAAAGGGAAAGTGCCAGGAATGACGCACTTTTCTGTTGGAGAAGAAGCTGCCAACGTGGGGGCTATGTTGGCTCTCAATCCAGATGATTTGATTACCTCAAACCACCGTGGCCACGGGCAAGCTATTGCTAAAGGGATTGACCTCAACGGAATGATGGCTGAAATCCTTGGGAAATACACTGGAACCTGTAAAGGAAAAGGTGGTTCTATGCATATTGCTGACCTTGATGCTGGTAACCTTGGTGCCAATGGTATAGTAGGTGGTGGTATGGGGATTGCTGTCGGTGCAGCTCTTAGTCAGCAAATGCAAAATACCGGTAAAATTGTTATCTGCTTCTTTGGAGATGGTGCGACCAACGAAGGTGTCTTCCACGAAGCAGTCAACATGGCTTCTATTTGGAATTTGCCAGTCATTTTCTACTGCATCAACAACGGTTATGGTATCTCTGCGGATATCAAGAAAATGACTAATGTAGAACATATCCATCAACGTAGTGCTGCTTATGGAATTCCTGGAATGTTCATCGAAGACGGTAACAATGTCATCGACGTCTATGAAGGATTTAAGAAAGCTGTAGATCATGTTCGCAGTGGCAATGGGCCTGTCTTGATTGAAAGTGTAACTTATCGCTGGCTTGGTCACTCATCATCTGACCCTGGTAAATATCGTACACGTGAAGAAGTGGAATTGTGGAAACAAAAAGACCCAATCGAAAACCTTCGCAAATACCTCATTGAGAACAACATTGCAAGTGCCGAAGAATTGGAAGAAATCCAAGCGCAAGTCAAGGAAGCAGTGGAAGCTTCTGTTAAATTTGCAGAAGAAAGTCCATTCCCACCGCTTGAATCAGCATTTGAAGATATTTACGCAGACTAAGGAGAAAGAGATAAAATGGAAACAAAAACAATGTCCTTCCGTGACACCATTATCCTTGCTATGTCTGAGGAAATGCGTCGCGATGAAAATGTGTTCTTGATGGGAGAAGATGTCGGTGTCTTCGGAGGAGACTTCGGAACATCTGTTGGAATGCTTGAAGAATTTGGTCCAGAACGTGTCCGTGACTGTCCGATTTCTGAAGCTGCCATTTCAGGAGCAGCAGCAGGAGCAGCCATGACAGGACTTCGTCCAATCGTTGATATGACCTTCATGGACTTCTCGGTTATTGCCATGGACAATATCGTCAACCAAGCTGCTAAAACACGTTACATGTTTGGTGGTAAAGGTCAAGTTCCAATGACAGTCCGCTGTGCAGCAGGTAACGGAGTTGGTTCTGCAGCTCAGCACTCGCAATCACTAGAGTCTTGGTTTACTCACATTCCTGGTCTTAAGGTTGTGGCACCAGGTACACCTGCGGATATGAAAGGATTGCTTAAGTCTTCTATCCGTGATAATAACCCTGTTATCATTCTTGAGTATAAGTCAGAATTTAACCAAAAAGGGGAAGTGCCAGTTGATCCAGACTACACGATTCCACTTGGAGTTGGGGAAATCAAACGTGAAGGTACAGATGTAACAGTTGTTACTTATGGAAAAATGCTCCGTCGTGTGGTTCAAGCTGCTGAAGAATTAGCAGAAGAAGGAATTTCTGTTGAGATTGTTGACCCACGTACCCTTGTTCCGCTTGATAAGGATATCATCATCAACTCAGTGAAGAAGACTGGTAAGGTTGTTCTGGTCAACGATGCCCACAAAACAAGTGGCTATATCGGAGAGATTTCAGCAATTATTTCAGAATCAGAAGCATTTGACTATCTAGATGCACCAATTCGTCGTTGTGCAGGAGAAGATGTGCCGATGCCTTATGCACAAAACCTAGAAAATGCAATGATTCCAACAGTTGAAAGCATCAAAGATGCAATCCGAAAAACATATAATAAAGAATAGAATTACATAAGATAAGTTATGTAAAATAACGGTTGTTTTTAACTTTAGTAACTTGAGATATGTATTGTACCCAAGTTATTTGCAAATTTGCGACAGGAGAGAGTCGAATCGATGTTATTCGACGAACGACTTAGTAAGTCTACTAGGTTGACCGCCTGATAGCGGCAACCGTAGTAACTTGAGACACGTTCTGTGTCCAAGTTACTTGTAGAGTTGAACTCGGGCTAAAGTCTGTGTGAAAAAGATAAACTTTCCTAGAAACTAAAGTTTCTTCGTCAAGTTTCCTATTTTCACTTTGACTTTTGACGCCCTTAGTATTGTTTAATTGAATTCGGACGGAGGTCTTTGAAAAAAAGATAGATTTCCTTGTGTTCATCGAACACATCGTCAATCTTCTATTTTTTCATTGCCCTCTTCGTCCTTAATATCTTATATTCGAACACTGGCTAAAAGCTCGGAAAAAAGATAAATCTCCTTGGCTTCATCGAAGCCCGCGTAGATTTCCTATTTTTCAGTCGCTTTTAACGCCCTTAGTATCATAATTAGAATTGGAGAGGTCATGGCTGATGACAAGCTAAGAGCGACTCCTGCAGCTAGAAAGTTAGCGGATGATTTAGGTATCAACCTCTACGACGTTTCTGGCTCAGGTGCAAACGGTCGTGTCCACAAAGAAGACGTGGAAACTTATAAAGACACAAACGTGGTTCGCATTTCGCCACTTGCAAAACGAATTGCCCTCGAACATAATATTGCTTGGCAGGAAATTCAAGGAACCGGTCATCGTGGTAAAATCATGAAGAAGGATGTTTTGGCCTTGCTTCCTGAAAATATCGAAAACGATACCATCAAGTCTCCTGCTCAGATTGAAAAAGTGGAAGAAGTTCCTGATAACGTAACACCATATGGTGAAATTGAGCGTATTCCAATGACACCAATGCGTAAGGTTATTGCCCAACGTATGGTTGAATCTTACCTAACTGCGCCAACCTTCACCCTCAACTATGAAGTTGATATGACGGAAATGTTGGCTCTTCGTAAGAAGGTTCTGGAGCCAATCATGGAAGCAACTGGGAAGAAGACTACTGTAACAGACCTTCTTTCGCTTGCAGTTGTTAAGACTCTTATGAAACACCCATACATCAACGCTTCATTGACAGAAGATGGCAAGACCATTATCACTCACAATTACGTCAACCTTGCCATGGCAGTTGGTATGGATAATGGATTGATGACACCTGTTGTTTACAATGCTGAAAAACTAAGCTTGTCAGAGTTGGTTGTAGCCTTTAAAGATGTGATTGGCCGTACCTTGGATGGTAAATTGGCTCCAAGTGAGTTGCAAAATTCAACATTCACAATCAGTAACTTGGGAATGTTTGGCGTTCAGTCCTTTGGTCCTATCATCAACCAACCAAACTCAGCTATCCTTGGTGTGAGCTCGACAATCGAGAAGCCAGTTGTCGTCAATGGTGAGATTGTGATTCGCCCTATCATGAGCCTAGGATTAACCATCGACCACCGTGTCGTAGATGGTATGGCTGGTGCTAAGTTTATGAAGGACTTGAAAGAATTGATTGAAAATCCAATCTCAATGTTGATTTAAGAACAAGAGTATTCATTTTAAAGATATAGATAAAGGAAGGAAGACATGGCCTTAGAAGTAATTATGCCAAAAGCCGGCGTGGATATGACAGAAGGACAAATCGTCCAATGGAATAAAAAAGTCGGAGAATTTGTAAAAGAAGGAGAAATCCTTTTGGAAATCATGACTGACAAAGTCAGCATGGAATTGGAAGCCGAAGAAGATGGGTACTTGATTGCTATCCTCAAAGGAGATGGCGAAACTGTCCCTGTAACGGAAGTTATCGGTTACCTTGGTGAAGAAGGGGAAAATATCCCAACAGCAGGAGCCGTAGCGCCAGAAGCTAGCCCAACACCTGCAGCTAGTGCCTCAAACAACGATGGTAAGAGCGATGATGCCTTTGATATCGTTGTGATTGGTGGAGGTCCTGCTGGATATGTGGCAGCCATCAAAGCTGCCCAACTCGGTGGGAAGGTTGCCCTTGTTGAGAAATCTGAACTCGGCGGAACCTGCTTAAACCGTGGATGTATTCCAACCAAGACCTACCTTCATAACGCTGAAATTATTGAAAACATCGGTCATGCTGCAAACCGTGGTATCGTAATCGAAAATCCAAACTTCACTGTAGATATGGACAAACTTCTTGAAACTAAGTCTAAGGTTGTCAATACTTTGGTTGGCGGAGTTGCAGGTCTTCTTCGTAGCTACGGAGTTACTGTACATAAAGGTATTGGTACCATTACTAAAGACAAGAACGTCTTGGTAAATGGCTCTGAATTGCTTGAAACCAAGAAAATCATCCTTGCTGGTGGTTCAAAAGTCAGCAAGATCAACATCCCTGGTATGGAATCTCCACTTGTCATGACCAGCGATGACATTCTTGAAATGAACGAAGTGCCAGAAAGTCTTGTTATCATCGGTGGTGGAGTTGTCGGTATCGAACTTGGTCAGGCCTTCATGACATTTGGTTCAAAAGTAACTGTTATCGAAATGATGGACCGTATCGTGCCAGCTATGGATGCGGAAGTTTCTAAGAACCTTCGCTTGATCCTTGAGCGTAAAGGAATGACCATCTTGACTGGTACTAAACTGCAAGAAATCATTGAGGAAAATGGTCAACTTCGTATCAAGGTTGAAGGAAAAGACGATATCATCGCAAATAAAGCTCTTCTTTCAATCGGTCGTGTACCAGACCTTGAAGGTATTGGCGAAGTTGAGTTTGAATTGGACCGTGGACGCATCAAGGTCAACGAATACATGGAGACTTCTGTTCCAGGTATCTACGCACCAGGTGATATCAACGGTACTAAGATGTTGGCGCACGCAGCCTTCCGCATGGGTGAAGTTGCTGCTGAAAATGCCCTTAAAGGAAATCATGCTGTTGCCAAATTGAACTTGACTCCTGCAGCCATCTACACTCTTCCTGAAGTAGCAGCAGTAGGTTTGACTGAAGAACAAGCACGTGAGAAATACGATGTAGCCATCGGTAAATTTAACTTTGCTGCGAACGGTCGTGCCATTGCATCGGATGCTGCTCAAGGTTTCGTAAAAGTCATCGCTGATAAGAAATACGGGGAAATCCTTGGTGTTCATATCATCGGTCCTGCAGCTGCAGAATTAATCAATGAAGCGTCGAGCATTATCGAAATGGAAATTACTGTTGAAGAAATGCTGAAGACTATTCACGGACACCCAACTTACTCTGAAGTGATGTACGAAGCGTTTGCAGATGTTCTAGGAATGGCTATCCATTCACCTAAGAAAAAATAAAATGAAGATAGACTAGGCTGGAAAGATATTTTCCAGTCTCTATCGTATAAAGGGATATCATGAAATATATTATTAATCATTCAAACGACACTGCTTTTAATATCGCCTTGGAAGAATATGCCTTTAAACACCTTTTGGATGAGGATCAAATCTTCCTTCTTTGGATTAATAAACCATCTATCATTGTCGGGCGTCATCAGAATACTATCGAAGAAATCAACCGTGATTATGTTCGAGAAAATGATATTGAGGTGGTCCGCCGTATCAGCGGTGGTGGAGCTGTTTATCACGATTTAAACAACCTCAACTACACCATCATCTCAAAAGAAGATGAAAACAAGGCCTTTGACTTCAAGAGCTTCTCAACTCCAGTTATCAATACCTTGGCTCAACTTGGTGTTAAAGCTGAGTTCACAGGTCGTAACGACCTTGAGATTGACGGCAAGAAATTCTGTGGCAATGCCCAAGCTTATATCAATGGCCGTATCATGCACCACGGTTGCTTGCTCTTTGATGTTGATTTATCAGTCCTTGCTAATGCCCTCAAGGTTTCAAAAGATAAATTTGAGTCAAAAGGTGTGAAATCTGTCCGTGCTCGTGTAACTAATATTGTCAATGAATTACCAGAAAAAATCACAGTTGAAGAATTCCGTGATTTGCTATTGGAATACATGAAAAAAGAGTACCCAGAGATGACTGAATACGTCTTTTCAGAAGAGGAATTGGCCGAAATCAATCGCATCAAGGATACTAAGTTTGGAACTTGGGACTGGAACTACGGCAAATCACCAGAGTTTAACGTCCGTCGTGGTACAAAATTTACCAGTGGTAAGGTCGAGGTCTTTGCTAATGTCGTCGAATCAAAAATCCAAGATATCAAGATTTATGGTGACTTCTTTGGTATCGAGGACGTTGCTGCAGTAGAAGATGTCCTTCGTGGGGTGAAATACGAACGTGAAGATGTTCTTAAAGCCCTAGAAACTATTGATATTACACGCTACTTCGCTGGTATTAGCCGTGAAGAAATTGCTGAAGCGGTAGTGGGATAAAAAGAAAAGAAGTTGGTTGTTTGACCAGCTTCTTTTTTGAGCTGTGTTTTACATAATTTATTTTATGTATTTTATAAACTATCCAGAGCATTCTTTTGTTCATCGTTGACGATATGGGTATAGAGGTCAGTGACTTGTGTACTGGCATGTCCTAGCTGGTGACTGACCAAAACTTGCGATTTAGTCGCATCATAGAGCCTGGTTGCTAGGGTATGGCGCAGTTTGTGGGGAGTTACACGGACTTTGAAGTCCTCAGAGTACTTAGCAACCATCTTTTCAACACTAGAAGCATCGATACGATTGGGAACACCACGATATAAAGTCAGAAAGAGTGCTGTATCTGTCTTTTCTGCCTTATAACGTTGATTTCGAATGGCGAGATAATTCTCTAAATAAGGTTTTGCAAAGGCCGCGACATTGACCGAGTCACGTTTGCCACCTTTTCGAGTGACATCAATGACCATCATCTTAAGATTGAGATCTCTTAGATCCAGATTAACAGCTTCAGACAAGCGAACACCAGATGCCAAGAGAAGGGCAATGATGGCCAAATCACGTTCTTTATTTTTATTGAATGACGAGAGCGCGCGATTTGAGAGCTGTTGTGGATATTCTTGGTCTATATAAGTCAAAAAACCTTCTGTTTCATCACCTAGAAAGAGCTTTTGCTTGATGTTTTCAGCTCTGGCAGCAAGCGTTTCTTTCTTTTTCTTGGTTGAAACTTTCTTCATTACATTACGATAGAAATAAGGTTCTCCCTGGTCGTTTTCAACTTCCTCAGTCAGATACTTGTAAAGACTAGAAAGGGCTGATAAGGTTCGATTGATGGTTGTCTGAGAAACTCCTTGCTTAGTTGTATTGGCATTCAGTAAAGGACGTTCACGTAGGTAAAGGATAAAGGATTCCATGTCTTTTTTTGACATATTTTCTAAGACCGATAAAGGGATATCAGATATTTTATCGGCGTTTGAGATACCAGACTCTAAAACCCAGCTGAAAAATCGATCGTATTCCTTAAGGTATTCGTACAAGGTTGTAAAACTGTAGGGAACAGCAAGTTTAGATTGGTAGTATTCCAAAACGTACCAGGGCATGATTTGTTTTAGTTTGTCGATTCGTTCTAGTAAAATCTCGCGTTTCATGTATTTTCTCCGTAAATAAGTCTACTAGTAGTATAGCATAGACTAATATATTTTTCAAGAAAATTATAGTTTTTCGGAAAGATATTATAGGAGTTTTTTTAAGTGATAAAAAGATTTAAATCCATTTTATAACTGGAAATTTTTTTCATTAAGAAAATAGTCAATTTCATACGTTATTAAAGTGAAAACTGGAATTTTTTCAAATGTACACCGTAACGAATGTAAAATTCAAAACCTTATTAAATCAAGGTTTTTAGGCTTACAAGGGGTTTAAAAGGGGCTGTTTTTGTACATTACGCATCTAAGCTACTCAATCAAAAAATGTACTTTATCTTGCCTTAAAATAAAGTACATTTTTCAAAGAGTGTACATTACGCCTTAAACTCTGTTGTATCAAGGGTTTATCCACTGTCTAGGGAAAAGTACAAAAATTTTTAGTTTTACTAAAAATTTTTTGGAGTTTTTATTGTGAATGATTATCTAGTGCTTTTTCTAGTTTCCAAATACTAAACCAGAATGAAATAGTCAGCAGAATAAGGAAAATAAAAAAGAGATTATCAGTAACGATACTTCTGTTCATTCTACATAACTGAAGAGCTACATAAGGAGCTATGAGATACAAAATACATTGTATAATTGCTATTGTTTTCTTTTTCATGATTTTAATCTTACTGTACAGATTTGATACAGTAAACTCCTTTCTAGCTTTTATGGTTTACTATTTCTAACTTAATTATAGTCTTATTTTTACAAAAGTTCAATTAGTTATATGTGAAATGCTTCATCAGTAAAAAATAACCGATCTCATTTCTGAGAATCGGTTTTCTAATGTATTTAATCAAATATTTACATAATATAAATTATGTAAAGAAGAGCTACAACAACAAATCTTTTACTTTTCCAATTTCACTTTTTGGAATCACTAAGTGAATCATATCCCCCAGATACATTCTGGTTGAGCCGTTAACTGTTTGGCTTTTGCCATTATGAACTTGTGTTGTGATGAGGACGTTATGAGGCAAGTTGAGCTCGTGTACTTGTTTTCCAGCGATTTTGTCAGATACAGGTATTTCAATAAGCGTGACTTCTCCTTCATCTGTCGCTTCTTCCGGTAGCATTTTTTCCAACATAGCCTCATAGACTGGCGCACCTTTAAGTAAGTCCATGATGATATAGGCAACTAGGGTTACTAATCCAAGTGGCATGAGATTGCGAATATCTCCTACCATCTCAGTTACGAGTATCATAGCGGTTAAGGGAGCCTTGGATATTGCTCCAAAATAGCCACTCATTCCTAGAATGACAAATATAGGGAATTGCTCCTGACTGACAAGTCCAATATTCACACAAATGACACCAACTAGGGCACCAAGTAAGGAACCTAGCGCCAGAATTGGTAGGAAAATTCCTCCTGGAAGGCCACTTCCATAGCTAATCATGCTCCAAACAAAACGAATCAAAAAGTAAGCTAATAGAACTTGGAAACTAAAATTTTGCTCAGTTAGGGAAAGAACAAGCTGATTTCCCCCTCCAAGGATTTGTGGCAAGAAGATCCCGACAGGTATGATGAGAATAAAGGCAAGAATTGGGTAATAAGCTCTATCCAAACGGATTTTTTGACCAAGCCAGTCATAAACTCGACCAACATTGAGTACAGCTTTCTCATAGAGAAAACCGGAAAGGCCCAGAAAAATTCCCATGAGGAGGTAAATCCAATACTGATCTAAGGTCATGAGTGGGATATTGTCTGGCATATCCAGTACGGGTGTTAGGCCAAATATGAGTAGTGAGACAAAGTTTGCTACGAGACTGGCTGCTAGAGTTGATACCCAGAAAAAGCGTGAAAAATGGTGATAAACTTCTTCTACGACAAAGAGAAGTCCTGCAATCGGAGCATTAAAGGCAGCAGCTAATCCTGCTGCAGCTCCACTCGCAATCAGGGAACGTTCCTCTACTGGACTGGATTTAAGCCACTTGGCAATACCTTTACCACCAACCGCTCCGAGTTGAATACTTGGCCCTTCACGCCCCAGCATGAGTCCACTTGCAATAGCCAAAATTCCTAGAATATATTTTTTCCAAAGTACGCCCCACCAGTTGAGGGTCATGAGTCCCTTTAATTCGGCTTCAACTTGAGGAATTCCTGAGCCTTTTATGTCTTTTTCTGACCGAGTTAATTTCGCACTGAGCCAACAAACTATTAAATAAAATAGACCAATGATAAAAAGATTGCGCACTAGGTGCGCTTGATCTTGATAAAGTCTTTGTATCAGGTGGAAGCCTTTTTCGATTGAAAACCGAAAGGATCCGACGATGATTCCGACGACGAGACCGACGATGATTCCTCGTCCAACTTGGGATAATATAGTGCTTGAGGCAAAGGCAAATTCTTTCTTGGAACTGAGTGTTTCTGACTGTTCCTCCATAATCATTCCTTCTAACTTAACTTTCTTTTTCTCCTGAAACCAGTGATTTAACGGGTTCAAAGCTGGTTCGGTGAATTGGGGTAACTCCTAGTTTTTCAAGTCCTTCCAGGTGCTTTGCTGTTCCATATCCTGCATTAGCAGCGAAATCATAGCCAGGAAATTGCTGGTCGTATTCCTTCATCAATTCATCACGTGTCATCTTGGATACTATAGAAGCCGCTGCGATAGAGAGGGAATTGGCATCTCCTTTGATGATAGATGTTTGTGAAATAGGCAACTCCAGTTTCATGGCATCAATCAAGAGATGCTCGGGTTGCGGACTGAGCTGAGAGATTGCTTCCTTCATGGCTAGTTTGGTTGCTTCATAGATATTGACTTGGTCGATGACTTGATTATCCATGATACCAATGCCGATTGACAGGGCTTGGTTTTGAACGGCTTGATAAATTTCCAGATGTTTCTTTTTAGGAATTTTCTTGCTGTCGTTGAGACCTCTAATTTTACAATTTTGAGGTAAAATAACGGCTGCAGCGACTACAGGACCAGCAAGAGGACCACGACCAACCTCATCAACACCTGCAATTAAGGTCAATCCTTGCTTATAAAGTTCCTTTTCATAGGAAAGCATGGATTCCAAACGAAGCTCCTCATCCAATTCAGCTTGAATGGCCTTTTTACGCTTGCTGATTTCTTTTAGAACTCCAGAACGATTATCCTGCTCGAGTTCTAAAAAAACAGGGCTTTCTAACTCCTTAACTGTAGCAAGGAGTTCTTTGATTTCTTTAATTGTCGCCATCGAGGTCTTCCAATGTATCTAAGGTATAGTTACCGAGTTTGCCATCGCGGACTTCCTTCACGAAGAGACTGTAAAAACGATCATAGTCATCACGGAAACCGAGAGCGCGGGTCATATCCATAATAATAACAGGCGCTTCTTCTTCAATTTTCATTTGTTTGAAGCGTTCAGCCAGCTTTTCTGGATAATGTTTTTTGAAATAATTGAGACCAAAAATAGTCACCTCATCCATAGGAAGCAACTGATCCTTGATAGCTCCAGTCAAGGCCAACTTAAGCGCAACAGTTTCATCCTCAAACTTAGGCCAGAGAATCCCTGGTGTGTCTAGGATTTCAAGGTCTTTATTGGTTTTGAGCCATTGTTGCCCCTTGGTCACACCTGGTTTGTTACCGACAACGGCAATCTTCTGACCAGCCAAGCGGTTCATCAGAGTTGATTTACCAGCGTTTGGAATCCCGATAATCATGGTACGCAAGGTTTCAATCTTGATACCACGTTCCTTCTGGCGAGCAATCTTATCAGCCATGAGTTTTTTGGCAGCATCTGTTACGACTTTTACAGTCACTTGCTCTTTGGAGTTGATAGCCAGCGTCTGGATCCCCTGTGATTCAAAATACTGACGCCATTCCTTGGTCATTGCTGGATCAGCCAAGTCCGCCTTGTTTAAAATCAAGAGTTTTGGTTTGTCACCAACAATCTTGGTCAACATAGGATTTTGACTAGATAGAGGTAAACGTGCGTCCACCAAAATCGTTACAAAATCAACAAATTTTAAATTTTCCTGAACCTGTCGACGAGCTTTAGACATGTGTCCAGGAAACCATTGAATAGTAGGCATTGAGTTTTTTTCCTTTCGTAGCAAGGGTTTAGAGCCCCTATTTTATTTTACGATCGTTTGAACATAGAGAGTTTTCAAATGAATGATGTCCAAACAGTTCTTGCTTTATAACATAGAAATCTACTTTATATTATATCATGACTTCTTTATTTTGTCCGCTTTTGCTTTTAGATTAAATAGTGTGCAAAAGATTAAATCATAATAATAAAATTAGAGAAGACATTCATGTCCTCTCCATCAACTTTTAATCACTCCTCAAATAACTTCTCCAACTTTCTGGTTGCTGATTCAATCTCGTAGCCATTTTCATCTATCAGCTGTTTAATCTTTTCTGTATCAAACTCTCGATGATTTCTGACAGACAAAATCTTATCCGCCCATTTTTCAAGAGAATCTTTTAAAGACAGGCTGTTATCGTAGTTATCTAGTATTTTTGCATCTGGTAAATGATTTGCAGTTACAACAGGCAATCCATTTGCTTGCGCTTCAATGAGTACAATTGGCAATCCTTCAAAATTAGATGGGAAGAAGAACACATCTAATAAATTTAGCATTTTTCCGACATTAGTGGTCAAGCCTGTAAAAATGACTTTGTCTTCTACACCATATTCTTTTGCCACATTTTCTAAAAATGCAGTATCTCCTCTTCCGATAAATACTAAACAAGAATTTGGTTCTTTTTTGACGATTTCAGAAAAGACCTTAATACAGAAACTTTGATTTTTTTGTTTCTCATTTAAGCGGGAAACTTGCCCAATGACCAAACAATTTTCAGGGATTTGATATTCTTTTCGACGTTGGATTTGCATTTCTTGATTATATACAAATTTCTCAACTTCAATAGCATTATGAATAACCAAGGCCTTTTTTCTTTCTTGACCATGATAAAAATGGTTCAATGCTTCTGTTCCGCAGGCCCAAAAATCTGTCGCATATTTGCCAACAAAAAGACGATTAACTGGATGAACAAAGCGATAAAATTTATCAGCTGTAGCACAATGTCCATGAACGATTCTTTTTTCTATCCCATATTTCTTTGCCAATTTTAAAAATTCTAGATGAGTCAGACCGTTTTGATTGGACCATACAATATCATATCGATGGGCATTTTTCTTAAAAAACTCATCCCATTCTTTTAAGGCTTGCTGGATATGAGGTCTTAACTTGGGGATTCTATGAACGACTAGAGGATTGCGACAAAGCTTTTTAAAATGATCACTAAATTCAACACCTTCAGGACCTTGCAGTAAAAATTCTAGTTCAAATTCAGAGGTATCAATATGGTTATAAAAATCTACAACAATTTTTTCTAACCCACCAATATCTGGAACCAAACCACACACTAGTATTCTTTTCATTGATTTCTCCTTATTTTTTTAACTTTAATACTTTTTGAATCATCAGGATAATTTGTTTACCGCCTTCATGATTTCTAAATAGGAAAACGTAGACACCCAATACTGTCAAATAAAGGACGATTTTAATAGTCAAACTGAGAATGAGATCTAACTGAGTTAAGAGGAAGTTATCCAGTAAACTCAAAAGTAGGATACTCATCCCTACAACTGAGAAATCTTGTAACATTGTTTTAAAAAAGTCCTTTGAGGAAGCTTTCAATCCATACTTAAAGGCGCTATAGGGTTCATACCAAGAACAAGTTAGTATTGTGGAACCGATTGTTCCTAATAATATTCCAGCTACTCCTAAATCTAAAATCGCTAAAAAGTAGAGTGAAAGGGAAATATTTAATAAAATCTCGACGATAACTTTTTTATTTTGCTCATAACTTAATCCATAAACTGAAATCAACGTTAGAATCGGTCTTCTATAAAAAGTTAGGAAAAAATGAAGGACAATCAAAATCTCAACTGTACGATTAAATGAAAAACTCTCACCTAACCAGATAGTCATAAATGGATGAATGAACATTAAATAGCCTAAGCTAGCAAAATAAATCAGGCTAAACGCAATAAATTGGAATTTTTTTAGGAATTTAACCGTATCTGCTACTGTCGTAGATTTCGAATGAACTAAGTTACCTACGGAAGAAACAACTGAATTGATCACAGTATTTAAAATCAATGAAAGAAATCCTAAAACATAGGTATAATTCCCATAAATACCAATAGCTGCTAAGCTGACAAAACTTGCCATTAGTATACTATCTGTTTGAAAAACAATGGTTTCTCCAATGCTGCTCACTACATTGCCTTTGATATTTCGGATAAATTTTTCTTTTTCCTCCTGATTAATGGGGGTTATCTCATTCTTAAACAAGTAACCATACAATCTATCTACAATCCCCGACATGATGATATTCCCTATAAAATTCATGATGATACTGATCAATAGATAAAAGATATAATTTTTGGTAAAGAATAAAATTCCGATTTGCAAGCATACACGAAGCGTATTTAATCCAAAGTCAATCAAAGTCATCATATAATTACGCTGATCGACATAAAGCAAGGTTCGTTTATAGGAGAAAAAATAGCTGGAAGCTGAGTTAAATACAAAGAGGAAAAAAATCAAATATACTTCACTATTTACCGTATAATCCTTTATCATATAAGGAAGAAATAAAGAAAGTATAGCGCCCAGTATAAAAATAGAAAAGCCAATGATTCTATATAATTTTTTGAAAAGAATCATAAAGGCATTGATTTTTCCATGTTCTTCTCTGTCTAAGGGTCCATATAGTGCATAGCTCATGGCTCCAGCAACCCCTAATTCTGCCAAAGACAGGATAGAAACTAAGCTAGACAAATAATTGTTTAATCCTAGATAGGTTACCCCAAGTAAATTGATAAAAATAGTTCGATTGATAAAGCCAAGAAGGACTTGAAAAGGTTGCAATGCCAGAGCAATACTCGTATTTAAGGTGGCAAATTCGGTTCTACTTTTTTTCGTGTATTTCATCTATTCCTTTAATTTTCCTTGTAAAAGTTGATTGAGATAACTTCCTGGAAGGACTTTTTCTTTCTTGATTTTATAAGTCGTTTTCAAAATCGGTGTTGTTTTTAACACTTCTTCCCATTCTTTTTCATTAAAAAGATCATGGGCATGGTCTCTTAAAAACCAAACACGCTCAGCTGGTGCTAAAATAGGTAATCTATCCACTAAGCTTTCAAAATAAGGATTGCACTTATATTCGGACAAAATAAAATAATCCATCATCAGGTAATGAATAAAGACTGGATATTTACGAACATAGTAAAGATATAAATCCCGAATATGTTTAAAATAAGGCTCGCCTTTTCTTCCTGCTAGAAAGAAACCTGCCCATTTAAAGTCACCAACAGTTCGTTCTATTTGTTCTGATCGTATAGGTGGATGATTCAAACTAAAAAAGTCCCCTTCAAACATTTCTAAAGTTGCATAGGGAGATACCAATAAGGTTGCATCCATCCAAATGCCACCATATTGGTATAAGAGACTAAAACGAATAATATCTGAATAATGCGCAGCTGATAATTCTTTTTTCTTGTATTTTTCGGTGATGTCTCCTGGAATATTGATGAAATCTGCCAGATTTTCATCCGTCAACAAATAGAATTCACAGTCATTTCTTTTGGCGAAGTCTTTTATGGTCTTCATTGAAGCCTGGACCGTCTCAGGCATTTGAGCTTCTCCTTGTTGCCACATTGTCCAAATCATTTTCGGAAATTCTGTTGTTTCTTCCTCTTTTTCATTACTCGAATCAACTAGTTGTGCTTTTTTTCTTAATTTTAGTACAAAATCCAAAAGAATCTTTCTACGAAAATCATAAAACATCTTGTCAGATTTTTGTGCAAGAAAGTAAACACATGTTAGTTTAAGGCCATAATATTTTAAAATTTGACGATAGCGAGCTATTTTTTTTTGTAAGAGTTGTAGTTTCATAAACTCTACAAATTCCTTTCACATTTTTCTAAAGCTGTTTTTAGAAAATATCCGTTACGAAGTTTCTCACCTACTATTTTACTATTTTTAATCAGCTCTTGAAAATCTTCTTTATCAATCGAGTTTAAACAATCTGCAATTTCAAATAATGAATCAACAAGTATTCCACAATGGTTTTTTCGTACAAAATCCGCTAAAGCAGATTGTCTCCACACGATGATTGGAAAACCTGATGCTAAATATAAAGAGGCTTTATGTGGGTTATTCATCTTTAAATATTCTCCATACATCCCACTACAAGTATGGGGGCTATCTCCATCCCAGACTAAGCCAAAACCACCTTGAAGGTGATGAGGAAGTTTGTCAGGGGAAAAAGCACCTTGATAATGAACGTTGTGCGGAAGATTCTCCTCTTCAAAGTTAATGCCATAAATAGAAAAATCTGGTTTTTCAGGTAATTGTCTTGCGTATTTTGTTTTCCGAATATCGAAATTTCCAGCAACTATAACCGTATTTTTCTCATAAGTTTTCTTCTCTTTATAATGGGGAATCAAATAATCAAATATTTCTAATGAAATAATTTTATTTTCTGATATTCCTAAACGAATGAGTTCACTTTTCATCTTATCATTATGAGCAATGATACCATCGACTTTTTCAAGGACTGTTTTATTCTGTAAAAAATGGATAATGGAATGTTTAAAATCTGTAAATGACTTGATTGTTTTATTTCTCAGGGACTCGATATCATGAATCAGCAAATAAGCTTTGAATGTTCTATTTTTCAAAAATCTCGTTAAAATTTGTTTTTTTAAGGAATGCCATAATAATGGAAATTGAAGAACTAACACATCATTTTTTGTCAAAGTGATGGGATTTGAATCATTATTTAGGGAAAAAGGTTGATATCCTGCTTCTAGCATTATTTTTTCAGCATCTAATCTTGCTTTAGATCCTGCATGTTTGGCTTCTGCGTAAAATTCTTTTAAGTAATAATTCATACTACTTCAACCCTCTCCAAAATCTTTTTACAATATATTTTTCAAATCTCCATTGAATGGCGCCAACAACTCTTGAAATAAAGACAATATTATTAGGGAATAATCGATAGGCTCGCATTAATAATGATTGGCTTGAACTTCTAGCGTAACGATTCAAATATTCTACATATTTTTCTTGATAGGGATTTCCCTCAAATATACGATAGTCGACAACGTGCATCAAAACTAAATGGAATAAGCGACGTTGTACGTATGGGAGTGAGTCAGCATTTCCATCATATAGTTGCTCCACTTTATCACAAATCGTAAACAAATCCAAATTTTTCAAACTAAATTCGCGATTCATAATACTACCAGAACGTACACGGTAATAATATCCTATATAATCGATTTTCACCATTTTATGAATATGTTTTAAGATTCCCATTCCTCCATATACATCTTCATAAAATAAACCTTCTAAAAATGGGAAATTGAGAATCACTTGTCTTCGAAAAAGTTTAGCAACTGCATTCAAACGGACAATATTATCTTTACATAAAGAGACTAAAGCTTCTTTGCTATTCCCTTGAAAAATAATTTTGACATTCTCGGGAGAAGGGATTTCTATTTCTTTTTGATCATTCGTATACCAACACTCTACAATATCAATATCATCTGAGGTAACCTGTTTTATCAATTGCTCCAACATATCATCTTTAATGACATCATCACTGTCTACAAAAGTGATAAATTCGCCTTTAGATTCAATCATACCACGATTACGAGCGCCACTTAATCCTTTATTTGTTTGATTGATTAAGTGAAAGCGAGGATCTTGTTGACAATAGCGCTCACAAATTTCTTGTGAATGATCCGTAGAACCATCGTTAACAAGTATTACTTCAATATTGCTATAAGTTTGACACTGAATACTATCTAAACATTCTTTCAGATACTCTTCAACATTATAAATAGGTACAATGACACTAATCAATTTGTTGAATTTCATTGTTGTTTTCCTTTATAAATAAGTTCTTTTAAACTATGCATCTTTCTCCATATTCTATTCACAATTGGGAAAGTATAGCGTAAATAGAATTTTGGTGCAAGTCGATACAGTTTAACCATTTTACTAGTTATTGCCACTTCTGGAGATTTTTCTACAAGTTTTATGTATTCTTTTAATTTTTCTTCATATAAATTTTGGTAGGGATTGTTCTTTTCGATAAAATCTTTATGATGAGTCGTGACAATTTGAACTAAAAACTTTCCAATATAAGGGATTAATGTTTCATTTAAAGCAAACAAATCCACGAGTTTATCACAACAAGTAAATAAATCTAGATTCTTCTTAGAAAATTGTCTATGCATCGTACTGTTTGAACGTTTTCGATAATAATATCCAACATAGTCAAGTCTTACCATTTTACGGATAAATTTCAACATTCCCACGCCGTGATAAATATCTTCATAAATAACTCCCGTTAAAAATAGAAAATCTTCCACTAAATGTCTTCGATATAATTTACAGACTGGAGAATAAGACAAACCGTAATTACAACTCTTTATTACAGCTTCTTCTGAATTTCCCTCAAATTCTATTTGAATATTCTCTACTTCCTTTAATTGTTCAAAAACACTTCTAGTAACTCTATACTCGCATTCAACAATATCTATATCTTCATTCATATATTCATTTAAAACTTCTAGATATTTAGTAGATATTACATCATCACTATCCACAAAAGTAATCAATTCACCTCTAGATGCAGTAACTCCATGATTTCTCGCAGCACTCTGTCCTTGATTTTCTTGATTGATTAAGCGAAAACGAGAATCTTGTTGACAATATCTCTCACAAATTTCTTTTGAGCCATCCCTTGAACCATCATTGACTAGAATCACTTCTATATCCGTATAAGTTTGATGCTGAATACTATCTAGACATTCTTCCAAATACTCTTCAACATTATAAACAGGTACAATGACACTAATCATAAATAGGCTCCTATTAAATTTTCCATTTTTTTCGAATGTCTAAATATCTTAAATATAAAGGATAAAATATACTTAAAAAATATTTTGGTGAGTAACTATACCATCTTAATAGTTTACTAGAATTGAAAATATCTGATGATTTCTTAGCTATTTCAAAATAGTTATCAATTGCATCAACATATAACTGATAATATGGATGTCCAACTCTTATGTTATACTTTTTAAAATGTCCAATACCGACTAAAAATAGCATATTCCCTACATAAGGTAACCAATTATCTTCTCTAAATTCCTCTAATAATTTTTCGCCAACCTTAAAAATATCAAGATTCTTTTCTGAATATTTCTGATTCATTGTACTAGAAGTATGATATCGATAATAATAACCAATATAGTCAATTTTTCTCATTTTATGAATATATTTTAAAGAGACGATTCCAGTATAAAAATCTTCATAAATTAAATTTTCTAAAAACGGGACTTTCTCCACTATTTTACGACGATAGAGTTTTGCGACTGGACTCCAACTTACTCCATGATTAAAACATTCATATAACGCTTCATTTGAATCTAATTCTTTAACACCAATTTCTTTTCCTTCGGAATTTAAACAATGAATATCCTCGGTTATATTACATTCTACAATATCAATTTCATCAGACATATGCTTATTTAATTGCGCCAACAAATCAAACCTTGCTATATCATCACTATCAATAAAAACGATGAATTCTCCTGTAGACTCAGCAACGCCTCTATTTCTTGCAATACTCTGTCCTTGGTTTTCTTGATTCATTAAGTAAAAACGAGTATCTTTCCTACAATATTCTTCACAAATTTCTTTTGAATTATCAGTAGATCCATCATTAACTAATATAACTTCAAAATTTGTATAAGTTTGTTTTTGGATACTTTCTAAACATTCTTTCAAATAGGATTCCACATTATAAACTGGTAAAATTATACTAATCATTATTGTTCATAATCTCCTTCAGTTATAGTTTGTGAATCAACATTTTAAAACTATTCCATATTTTATCAATAAACTGATATACTGGATGAGTAATTATTGTAAAATATTTAGGTGCCATTAAATAAAGTCTTAGTAAACGGTATTTACAAACAACTTCTTGAGACTGCTTTGCGATAAAAGCACACTCTCTGATAAAATTTTCATATACATCAACATATGAGCTCTTCCTCGTAATTCCATCTCTTTGATAATGGCTAAGTCCAAGATAAAACATAAAGTATCCAATATACGGTAATAAATATCCATCATCTTGGAAAGATTCGATTAATTTATTTCCTACTGTAATAATATCTAAATTTTTCTCACTAAAGGATGTCGTCATAATACTATTCGGACGAACTCGGTAATAATATCCTTTTAAATCAACAGCTACCATTTTTCGGATATATTTTAGATAATTCATTCCGGTATAAACATCCTCATAAATAATACCTTCTAAAAATGGAACTTTTTCAACAATTTCTCTTCTATACAGCTTTGTAAATGCACAAAACTTTACTTCTTTAAATGCTATACATTTTATAATGGATTCAGGTGAATTACCTTCGAAAACAACTCGAATCGGTTTATTCTTCTGTAATTCTTCTTTATTTTGAGTTAAATTACATTCTACTAAATCCACATCAGCCTTCATATAGGAGAGTAATACTTCTATAATATTCTCTTTAACAACATCATCACTATCGACAAACATGATGTATTCGCCAAGGGATTCTTTCACACCACGATTTCTGGCTGCACTTAGACCTTGATTCTTTTGATTAATCAATCGGAAGCGATTATCTGTTTGGCAAAAATGCTCACAAATAGCTTGGGAGCCATCTGTAGAACCATCATTGACTAAAATGACTTCGATATTTTGATAGGTTTGCTTTCGAATACTCTCTAGACATTCTTCCAGATATTCTTCCACGTTATAAACTGGAACGATTACACTGATCATTTTCCTCTTTCCTTCTTGAATGATACTGCTTCATTCTTCTATCTTGTCTTCCTTAATGCCATTTTTCCATTTCCATATAGAGTGATAGAATGGAAATAGGATGGTGTTGTAATATCTTGGACACAGCTTATAAAGTCTAATCATACGCGAACTTTTGGCCACCTCAGGATTTTTTTTGGTGATAGTTACATAGTCAGCCAATTTCTGATTATAGACTTCTGCATAGGGATTTCCTTTTTGAATATAGTCCTGATAATGCATGGTCGCTACATGCACTAGGTATTTACCAATATAAGGAAGAAGTTCTGCCCTATCAGAATACAAGTCTATCAATTGGTCACTGACTGTAAATACATCCAAGTTTTTGGGAGTAAAGGTTCGATGCATGGTACTAGTCGCGTGTTGTCGGTAATAATAACCTACATAATCAATTTTAACAATCTTTCTGATGTATTTAAGCATGCCAATTCCGCTATAAATATCTTCAAAAATGAGCCCTTCTAAGTAAGGAATAGCTTCGACAATAGCTATTCTATAAAGTTTTGTGACTGGATTGACACTAAGTAAGTGGTCAGGGACAACTTTCACTGCTTCTTCAGAATTGCCCTCAAAAAGAATCTTTATCTCTTGAGACTTTGCAGCCAAGAAATCCTTTTTCTGCACGGTGAACTGACTTTCCACAATATCGACGTCGCCACTCATATAGTGCATTAAGGTTTCTAAATAATTCGGTAAGATGATATCGTCGCTATCTACAAATGCAATAAACTCGCCTCTTGAAGCTGCTACACCCGTATTTCGTGCAACACTTTGGCCTTGGTTGCTTTGATTGATTAATCGGAACCTCTTATCTGCTTGGCAATAACTGTCACAAATAGCTTGGGAGCCATCTGTTGAACCATCATTGACTAAAATGACTTCAAGGTCTGTGTAGGTTTGATTTTGAATACTGTCTAAACATTCTTCCAAATAAGTTTCTACATTATAAACGGGTACGATTACACTAATCATTCTTAATCCTAACCTTATTTCCTTAATCCAATTTCATCTAAAAGGGTCTTTGTAAAATCTTTTTGAATGGCATTAACCTTGTTATTGACTTTTTTTCGTTCGTCAATATAAGGATCTTCAGATTTCATGACACTCTCTAGAAATTCCAATAAATCATGCGAATCACGAATGACACTTCCCACCATTAAACTCTTCACATCTTCAAACACAAAGCCTCTTTTTTCCTTGTATTCCTCATAATCATTAATGGTAAATGCAACGGGCCTATCTAATAAATAATAATCTAAAAATACTGAAGAATAATCTGTAATCAATGCACTGGTTGTTCCTAAAAAGGTATACAAAGTCCCATACTGCTCACTAATAATATCTTCTGTCAATAGATGAATCGTCGAAGCATTCATTTCAAATTGTAACTGAGATTCCTCAAGAGGATGGAGTTTAATGTAAAGTTGATAGCCATAGTTTGAAAGCAGCTCTTCCATGTTTTGAAAGTCCTCTTCTTCTAAAGAAAATATCAATGCTGCTTGGCTGTCATGATAATTTTTAGAATTGCGGTATGTTGGCATCCAGATGATTTTCTTCTCCTCTTTCTCTTTAAAGAGCTCATCATTTCGAATATTGCCAACAAGAAGCATCTGCTCATCTTTAGCATTAAAGGCTGCTTTCATGATTGGAGTAAATAAATCTGAAGAAGAGACTAATTTTGTAAAGAAATTATAGTCAATCTTTTCCATGCCAACTTCAAGATTGCCAATTTTTTTTAAGGGCATTCCATGCCACAAGTTGACAACCATCTGATTTGGAGCAGGCTTTACAGGATACTTGCCAAATGAATAGAAAAAATATTTAGATGTTAAAAAATAAAAGAAACCTCGATAAATAGAAACATACTTTACATCATTCTCTTTTTCTAAATGATAAAAATCATTTGAAGCACAAATAATTTCATAAGTTTCCTGATAGTCATTATCCACTAAATAGTGATAGAGGGTTCTAAGATTATCTCTAAACCCCCAGTTAGAATAGAGAACAATTCTGTTCCTTTTCTTGGGAATCATTTTATTTATTTTATAAGTAAAATCACTTACTTTAAAAAGTAAGGGTTTTAAATAGTTAATCATTCTCTTTTTAAACCTTGCTTATAAATTTCTTTTAAATTTTGAACATTTTCTTCAATGTCAAACGGCTTTAGGTGTTCATTTAGCTGTCGTTGTTTCTCATTGATAGGCGCCTTTTCGATATAGTTTACCCATTTAGGCTTATCTAGAGGCATGGCTGTACAGAGCTCATCAACAATCTGAGTTGTTGGATCAATCATTTCATTCATGAGAATATCAACTCCAGAACACTGAGCCTCTACCAGCACGATTGGGAAACCTTCATACAAAGACGGAAAGGCAAAAATATCAAAGGCTGAATAAAACTTATGAACATCTTCTCTTGTTCCTGTAAAGATGATATTCTTCAATTCCTTACTATTTTCTTCTAAAATGGCACGATCTGGTCCCTCACCAACAAAGAAAAAGGTAACGTCAGGTAATTCTTTGGCAACTTCAATCAAAAAGCTCTGATTTTTGAAGGGATTTAAAATCCCAATCATCCCTACTACTTTTTGATGTTCAGCTATATGAAACTCTTTGCGAATTTCTTCTCGAAAAGTTGGAGAAAAGCGATACTTATCGATGTCAATTGCATTTGGAAGGATTTGAAAGGATTTCTTTCCAAATATCTTCAGTCCAGCTAATTGGCCACAAGAGATACGATGGGTCGCATTTTTCAAGGCTAAAAAGACCAAAAATCGATTGCGAATACTTTTTAACCAAGTATCTGAAAATTGGCTACTATGATTGTGGTAAATCCTAACTGGAACACCATTTTTTCGAGCATAGTAATTATGTATAAAAGCGGTTATAGGATTATGGACATGGAGAATGTCAATTTTATTCGTTTCATAAAATTGTCGGCACTCTCTCGTATAGGCAAATAGTTTAGAAATCTTTAGAGCTGGAAATACAATGCGTTTGATTTCTTTTTCATCTATGTATTGATTAAATGGGAAATGAGCGTCACCATTTGATTCGCCTACCATATAATCAAACTCTTGATCATCAGTTGGGATATGATTTTTGATGAAACTTTGCACCCCACTCATGGTATTCCTTACACCACCTGTTACATGTATGACTTGATATTTCATCCTAGTTTCCTTGATTCAAATCATTCTTTATCTTAGAGGTTGAAATTTCTTTTGTTCGTGGTAGGTAAACAACTTCTATTCCTAAATCACTTAAATAATCAAACTTGCCCTGCCAATCATCACCAATGACAAACACATCAGCATGATACTTTTCGATGTCTGAGATTTTTTGATCCCAATTTTCTTCTGGTATGACAAGATCCACATATCTGATAGCCTCTAATAGCGATTTTCTTTCTTCGTAATCAAAATAACATTCTTTATTTTTTTCTAGTCTATTAAATTCATTGGTGGATAATCCTACAATCAGATAATCTCCCAAGGCTTTTGCCCTTTTTAAGAGATTAATATGACCGTAATGCAATAAATCAAATGTTCCGTATGTAATGACTCTCTTCATATCTTCCTAATCACCTCTACATCTTCTCTCATTTTTTTCTTATAGACCCATTTCCTAACTGAATTCGGAAGAATTCGAACCGCATTACGAAGGAAAATATTTCTAAGAAATTCTGCTAGACTAATGTCTCTTCTACGATAAAAATCTAATTGGAGCATAAAGTCCGTCTTTACATACAAGAAACCGCCTCTACGCAGATAGCTAGAATCGTTTGTCTGCATGACAACCAAAGGTTCCTGAATATTCAAAAAATCCTTAGTTGGATTATCGTGTAACAATCTCATTGTGAGGTCATAATCCTCCAGGTAGCGGAACTTACGATAATTACCAGCCTTCAAGATATACTCTTTTTTCATCATACTTGAAGGATTATTAAAGGGATTTCTCATTTTCGAATATTGACGAATTTCGGCTGTAGTTTCTGGTACTTTCTTTAAGGCGGTAAACTCTGTATTTTTCTCTAGGATATTGGAACCAACCATGATGAGGTTGGGATTTTTTTCAAAGGCTGCTGCTTGCTTTTCAAATCTTGTTTCTAGAGAATAATCATCACTGTCCATTCTAGCAATGAATTCTGTTTGGCATTGATTGACTCCAAAGAGAGAGGCTGGTCCTGAGCCTAAGTTTTCAGGTAAATGAAAAACCTTTAAAATCGGAATTTCTCTCTGTAACTTTTGGATTTCTCTATCTAATTCTTCTGTCAATTCGCCATCACAAACTAAAATGATTTCTGTTGGTTTAAGGGTCTGCTGATAAGAGCTTAGTAAACTTTTCCTTAAATTTGTAGGAGTCTCTTTTTTATAGACTGTCGTTAAAACTGAAAATTTCATTTTATAACTCCTAAACCTAATTTCCAAATAACCAATCTACAATAACTGAACGGTAGGGAACGACATGGTACCAGTCAGCTTTAAAATAAACAATGACTAGAAAGATTGAAGCGTAAACCAATATCATCAAATAAAATAAAATCCATTGAACTTTTTTTTCACCTATTTTAGATAAAATCATGGGGATATATAGGCAAATAAAGGGGGTAAAATAGTGTGCGAATCTGCCAAAAAGACTTGTTTGCAAAGTTGACGCAGTAAATAAAAAGGAGATAAAGAACAAAGTTCTTATAAATTCTTCTTCAGTCGATAATTTCTGTTTTCTAATCACTAATTCACCAAAGACCAGAACGATACCATACCAAATTGTTAAAAATACAGGTGCCCATTTATTGCTTTCCAAAAACCATGATGATTCCAGATAGGAAGTATACTGGGGAAAGAAAGAAATAAAGATAGTTGAAATTTGTTTGATAAAAGGTAAGATGATTAGAAATGCAAGGAATACAAACTGGTATATTCTTTTGTTTAAAACGATTTTTTTAAAGGGGAAAAACAAGAGGCAGACGATACCAGATGTATGAAATAAGGGAGTTAGTAAGATAAATACCCATGCTAAAATCTTCTTGTTATTTACTAAGTAGTGAAACCCTAAAAAACTTAAAGCGATCGCTAGACCTTGCCTGATATTTGATAAAGAATAAAAAAAGAGTCCTAACGAGCTGAAGTAAATCAGTAAACTCATGTAAACATTTTTAGAATGCTTATAAAGCACAAGAAACCAGGCAATTAAAGTTATAAAGGCATAGGAAAATAATAAAAATGGATAGTGCTCACTAAAGTTTCTTAGAAAAATATTACTTACTAAATAACCAATTTCAAATCGAGAACGAAATAGATTTGATAAATCCGGAAGTTGTAAATGATTCGTTTCAAAAATATGGATATAAGTTCCTAAGTCTCCTCCGACGCTAGAAGTACGAAAACCCGCAATGATTAAAAAAAAGAAAAAAGTCGGAAGAACAAGGAAACCTAATTCTTTTGCTTTATCCTCATATTTCAATGAGAAAAAGGCAAGAAAAGAGACATAGACGAACATTAAAAGATAGATTGTCATTTTTTCTCTCCTGCCTTTCAAATAGTTAGTTTAATAATAGTAATAATAGGTGTCTTTATGTGAATCCATTTTATTCATTATCACACCAAGTAGTCTAGCTCCAACATGATCTAATCTTCTTTTTGCTTCTATTATTTGTCGTCGTTTTGATTTTTTGATATCTACTACCAGAAGGGTAGCATCCGAAATACTGGCTAAAACTTGAGCATCAGTTGCTGCTAGCAAGGGAGGTGTATCAATAATGACATAGTCATAAAAATCTTCAAATGCTTTGAGTGTTTCTTCCATAGAAGAACTAGCTAACATCTCAGATGGATTAGGCGGAACAGGCCCTGAGGTCAGTACATCTAAATTCACATCATTTATCGTTAAATGATTAATGGAATCTACACCAGATCTTTTTAATAAGAAGGTGCTGAGACCCTCGGTATTACTTACCTCTGTTAATTTATGTTGGGTTGGTTTACGCATATCTGCGTCTATGATAATCACTTTTTTCCCTTGTTGAGCCAATGAGGCAGCAAGATTGATACTGACTTCACTCTTTCCTTCGTTAGGATTGGCACTTGTAACGACAATAATTTTAATATTTTTTCCAAATTCTGAGAACTGAAGATTACTCCTTAAAGTTCTAAAGGACTCAGCTACGATGGATTTACTGTTATGGATAACTTCTATATGCAACTTAGTCACCTTTCCTCTTTTTCTCTATAGTAGGGATCATCCCAAGAACAGGTGTTCCTACTAACTCTTCCAAATCTTCATAAGAATCGATCGAATCACTCAATATATACTTAATGAAGATGATATTAAATCCAATGAAAGAAAATACTAGAATAGATACAAGAAGATTCTTCCATAGAATGGGATAAACTGGAGAATTACTTCCCAGTGCTTCTGTTACAACTGATAAGTTATCCCGTCCCAAACGATCTGCTGTAAATTTTTTATACTGAATGACATACTCTTTAATATAACGTTCTGCTAAGTTTCGATCTAGCGCTCGTACTGTTACTGTTACCAACTGAGATCCTGAGTCATTCGTTAATTTAACAGACTTGATTTTTGAAATTTCATCTGGTGATAAGCTTAATGCTTTATTGGTCTCATCTTTTACAGGGGGAAGATCTGCTATTTCTAAATAAGTTTTAGCTTGTCTTTGAAAGAGGTTTATCGCTTCAATCGTTTGTGTATCATTATTCTGGCCATTTGTTTGAGTTGATGCATTCTTCATTATGAGCTTAGAGGAGACGCTGTATATAGGAGAAATGATAAACACGGTATATAGACCAACTGCTGTCGTCCCTATTATAGTAAATAGAAGTAAAAATAGTAGTTTACTTTTTATCAAAGAAAAAACTCTATTAACATTTTTATTAAAAATATTCATCTTTTATTTTTGTCCTTTGCTCATCTTCCCTATCTGAATTATCTAAATCCATGTCCATTAAAAATAACTTTGGCTGTTTTTAGTAAAATGAGGAAATCTAATTTAATACTTTCATGTTTGATATAGTATATATCATATCCTAATTTTTCTTTAGGAGTCAAATCATAACCACCATTCACTTGAGCCCATCCTGTAATTCCTGGACGAACAGCTAATCGCTTATTAAAATCAGGGATATATTTTAAAAATTCGTTAACAAACTCCGGTCTTTCTGGTCGAGGCCCGATAATAGACATTTCCCCTTTAATAATATTGATAATTTGTGGAAATTCATCAATTCTGGTTCTTCGTATAAACCGTCCAACTTTGGTAATTCGTTTATCATTTTTACTTGCCCATTGATGACCATTTTTCTCTGCATCCAAATACATGGAACGGAGTTTATACATCATAAATTTTCGTCCATTCAATCCAACTCGTTCTTGTATGTAAATGGGATTGCCACTTGATTCTATAACAATAAAAATACAAGCAATGAGACAAATGGGGATTATTAAAATTAATAAAAATATAGAAATAAGAAGTTCTACCATTCTCTTGGCTCTTCTATAAATCATCATCTTCCTCCTGAACAATACACATATATTAGTGTGTATCCAGTTGCATATATATATATATATATTAACCAAAGTTAAAAATAGAGGATTATTATAAATATATATATTCGTTGTGTATAAATTGGATTTTAGTATACCATAAAATGATAGATATCACAAAATAAAACTGGAAAAATTAAATAATAATTGTTTTTTTAGTATTTTTGTTCGATATTATCAACTTAGGATTTACTAAAAATAATTCTTCTGCTCTTTCCCTTCCATACTGATGACTAATCGTGTCAAATGCTTGCTCCATATATGGCGGTCTTGAGCTTAGATTATGCATATCGCTAGCCACACAGTGAACTAGATTATGGGCAAGAAAATATTGAGCTCTTTTTTTGAATACGCGATACTTATCACCAAACATTTTGGGCTTAAGAACACTAGAACTATTTATTTGAGTATAACATCCCATATCTATCAGCTCTTTAACTCTTTTTTCATTTTTTTCTAGTTCAGCATAGCGTTCAATATGGGCAATGATAGGTCTAATACCTAACAATAAAACATTACTTACTGCATTGCGGATTTCCCAATAGGGGGTGGTCGGGCTGAATTCGATTAAAGCATATTGTGTGTCATTCAGAGTAGGAATCTGTTTACGTTGCAGCTTTTCAAGAATATCTTGTGTGTAGAAGATTTCTGCTCCATATAAAAGAGTTAAGTCAGGCAGTTCTTTCTTAGCAAGTGATTGAACCTCTTTAAAGTTGGTCATAATTGTATCTTCTGGAGTTTCAAACATATGTTTTCTACGATGTGAAGTGGATACAATCGTACGAACTCCCTGTGAAAAAGCTTCTTTCAGAAGAGCTAGGCTTTCTTCAATTGTGCTTGGTCCATCATCTACACCAAAAATAATGTGAGAGTGGATATCAATCATGTTTTAATTCCTTATATAATAGAATTTTTGTTGCTGTAAAAATGGTTTTAAATTTATATATACTTGCATTATAAAATGCATATAAATATAGGTTTTTGCAGTCTGTTTTCCTAATGCTATTATACTACGAAAATCTAAAATAAGCCACTTATAACCTAAAGTATCATAAGATTTTACACATTATCTAGTATAATAAAACATATATAAATAAGTATGATTTGTGTTCTATTAAATATGTAGAGAATGAAACTGACTATGAAAAAAACAACACCTACCATGACATTTCCACGGTAGGTGTTACTCATATCAATAATCGTTCTAAAAATGGTTTGATGCAGTTAAGGAGAATTCCTTCTATCCAGCTTTCTTGGGCTGAGGATAGATGTTCTGCCTTAAGGCTTTCCTTTAAAAAGTCTCTGACTTGTTCTGGTGCGATTTCAAACTCAAAAGCTTTCATTTTATAGAAAAAGTCGATGAGTTGATCTGACAGGAATGCGGTTGAAAAGGGAACTTCACCCCTTTTTCGATATTCTAATAATAGCCGAGCAAATCGAGCTTTTTCTTCAGGAAGCTCACGGAAATAGGAATTGAGGGGCCAGGTCTGCTTCTGCTTTCTTTCAATTGGATCCTGAGCTGCAATTCGTTGGTCTTTTTCCAGCTCTTTTTGGTATTGTTTGGCCTTGATAGCCCGTTCTGTTCGATTTTTACCAAAAAGTATTTTCTCCCACTTTCGTTCTTCTTGAGTTAGGGTTTCTGTAAAGCCAAAATAATCTTGGTAGGCACGCTCTGCCGGCCCCATGGCTAGGACCAGATTGTCTGCATATTGCTTGGCGATTTTATCCCTCTTCTTACGCTCCTTCTCTGCCTGGATACGTAGTTCTTGTTCGTAATCAATTTTCTCCTTTCCTAATTTGACAAGGTAGAGTTGGTCATCTGGTTTTCCTAGTAAAAAGGGTTTGATACACTTTTCAAGGACTTCTTCCATCCGAGCCTTTTTCTTTGGCTCTGCCTTGGTCCAACTTCCTCCTTGAAAGACTTCTAGGAAGAGTTGGTAGTCTCTCTCGGGTGCAAATTGATTGCCGCGATTAGGTTTGAAAACACCTTTTTCCCAGAGCCACTTTAGAAGTCGCTCGTCAAAGTCACTTTTATTGACCTTGATTTTTTCTTTTTTCTGAGCTTTTCTGGTCAGATTTTCAACCTTTCTGAGCAGTTTTTCTTCCTCTTCCAGTTGCTGCTCAAGGGACAATCGATGAAAATGACGAACGCAGTCACTACCTATAGGAAATAGTCGTTGACCAGTCACTCCGTTAAAGAGTTCGTAAGCGTATTTGATAGCATTTCCACAGACACAATTGCTACGGCCGATACCGTTAAAAATCAAGGAAACTTCATTCCATTCCTTGGTAGCTTGTTCCCAAGTATCCGCTTTTGAAGCCTGTAAAACCGCATCATGCAGGGATTTTCTAACTGGAAGTGTCATGAGGTCTCCTTTCTAGATTATACTTTTACAACTTGAACTTCGTCTTTACCGAGTAAAATCAAGTATTTGTCAATATTTTCAATAGAATAGGCTCGAGATAAAGCCTCTCCGTATAGGGCTAACTGACCACGATAGCGGTCTATGAGTTGACTTGGCTCGTCATAGCGGTCTGTCTTGTAGTCGAACAGAACGATTCTATCCTCATAAAGCAGATAGCCATCCAAGATTCCACGAACAACGAAGTCTTCCTGACTCTTGTGGTCTCGTTTGAGCATGGAGAAAGGTTGTTCACGATAGAGATGGTTGGTATTGGCAAGAATTTCCTGACCAAGTGCTGTGTCAAAGAATGCAAGGATTTTAGCAAGATTAATCTTGTCTTTGACAGTTTGGCTTGTTTGAACTTGTTTGAGAGTTTCTGTCAGGCTAGCAAGTGTTGGTCGCTGACTGAGGTCAATTCTCTGCATGAGTTCGTGGGTAGCACTACCAATTTCAGCTCCAGTTACCTTTTCTTTGGTTGAAAAATCTGGCAACTCAAAGCTAATTTTCTTGTCTCCTAACTGGCCTCGACCAGCAATCTCGACACCCTCCATATCCATAACTGGTTCGTAGAATTTCTTGATTTGACTTGGGGTTTGAACACTAGGAAGCTCAATGGCTGCGCGGTGAAGAGTATTATAAACTTCCACCTCTTTCAGCATTTCCAGAGCTTCTTTGATGGTTTCAGACTGGCGGTTGTCAGCTTGGGAGCTATCTTGTAGAAGGCTCTTATTTTCCAATTGACCGATAGTTTCTCTAGTTAGCTGATCTTCGCCAATAAAACGATAACTAAAGTTGAGGTTATCCTTGGCAAATACTTTGCTGATAGCCCAAAGCCAATCTTGAAAATTCTTGGCTTGGAGTCTAGTATTGCTATTTAGTTTCCCATTTTTAGCTGCTGGGTATTCTTTGGCTTCCAGCTTTTCACGCGAACCCTTGCCGACAAGGTAGAGCTTTTTCTCAGCCCGAGTCATGGCAACATAAAGGAGACGCATCTGCTCAGAATAGCTTGCCAGCTGTAATTCCTCTTCATTCTGTCTATAAGTTAGGCTAGGAATGGAGAGTTTGATGGTTTTAGGGTAGTGTGCTTCCACTGCTCCTGTCTCCATCTTGGCAATATACTTGACACCTAGTCCATTTTTACGGCTGAGAATGACTTCTGACATGCTGTCTTGTTTATTAAAATCCTGATCCATATTGAGGATAAAAACGTAAGGAAACTCCAGCCCTTTACTCTTGTGAATGGTCATGAGTTCTACAGCATCCTTGGGCGGTGCGACAGCCACGCTCGCAAGATCGTGCTGGGCCTCTAAAACTTGGTCAATCATACGGATAAAACGAGACAAGCCCTTGAAATTGCTCTTTTCAAACTGATCAGCACGCAGAGCTAGGGCATAGAGATTGGCCTGTCTAGCAGGACCATTTGGCAAAGCTCCAACATAGTCATAGTAAAAACGGTCGTTGTAAATCTTCCAAATCAAGTCATAAAGGGAGTGGGTTTTGGCATACAAGCGCCAAGAAGTCAAGATATCCATGAATTGATTTAGTTTTTCAGCTAGTGTTGAGTGAATTAACTCTTTCTGGCTTGTTGCCTGTGTTTGAGAATTGACCAGTTTCTCATAGAGATTTTCTTGGACTTTATCCTCTGCTTTCTGAAGGGACAATCGTGCTAACTCGTCCTCGTCAAAACTAAACATAGGAGACTTCATGAGGGCGACTAGGGCATAGTCTTGCAGGGGATTGTGAATGACACGAAGTGTATCCAACATGACTTGCACTTCTAGGGATTGGAGATAATTGTTTTGCTCTCCATCGGTTTTGACAGGGATTCCATATTCAGACAAGGCAAGAAGAATCTGGTCATTTCGACTGCGGCTAGAGGTCAAAAGGGCAATTTCCTTAAAAGCAACACCTTTTTCCTGATGGAGTTTAAGGATTTCCTTGATGACCAGGCGCATTTCTCCAGTTAATTTCGTTTCTGCTTGGTCCTCTTCTTCCTCACTTGTGTCATCCTTGTCGTAGAGGAGAAATTCTGCCTTGTTATCGGGATTAGGAGTCAGTTTGCTATTGGCAAAAACAAGCTGGTGCATACTGTCATAGTTGATTTCGCCAACCTCTTGGTCCATAAGGCGTGCAAAAACATCATTGGTTGCTGACAGCACTTCTGAACTGCTACGGAAATTTTCCTTGAGGAGAATTAATTTGCCCTCTTTAGGATTCTGCGTATAGCGTTGGAATTTTTCATTAAAAATCTGCGGATCTGCCTGACGAAAACGGTAGATGGACTGCTTGATATCTCCCACCATAAAGCGATTGTGACCCTTCGACAGCAATTCCAACATCCGTTCTTGAATGTGGTTGGTATCCTGATACTCGTCGACCATGACTTCGTGGAAGCGTTCCTGATAAGCCTCACGAACTTGCGGGAAATTTTCTAAAATCTCAATGGTGTAATGGCTGATATCGGCGAATTCAAAGGCATTTTCCTGACGTTTACGCTGACGATAAGCCTCCACAAAATCACTCATGAAAGTTTGGAAAGTCTTAGCTAGTTCCCAGGTGTCTTCATGATAACGTTCTTGATAGTCGAGAATGGTTATCTGGTCTGACAGTTGTCCTAGTTTAGCAAACTGGCTCTTTCTCTCTTCGTTGTAGGCATCAGTCAGGGGCTTCAAATCAGCCTTACGACTGGCATTAGTCAGAGCCCGACCATTTTTCTCCTTAGAGATGGCGACAACACGCGTAAGCACTGCCTGATAAGCCTGACTATCGGACTCTTGATTTAAGGAGCCAATTTCATCTAAAATCAACTGAACATTTTCTAGATAAGCAGCCTTTGGAAACTCCTTGGCATCATTATCCAAATGATATCGGAAAAAGCTTTCCAAATCCCAAAGTGCTTGCTGGATTTGTTGGGTCAGTTTTTCTTTTTCACTCGTAAAATCAGCTTTTTCAAAGCCTTTTAGGAAAGATTCGCTCAGCCATTTCTGAGGATTGCTGGTGGATTGGAGGAAGTCATAGATTTTGTAGACTTGCTGGCGCAGACCACGTTCATCCTTGCCACGCCCAGCAAAGTTTTTCAGCAGATGACTAAAGTTCTCTTTCTGTCTACCTTGGTAATGTGTTTCAAAGACATCGTGGAAGACTTCATTTTTTAGAAGGAGTTGCTCGCTTTGATTTTGTAAAATACGGAAATTAGGGGCAATATCAATCAGATAGCCATGTTTGCCAAGGAATTTTTGTGTAAAGGAATCCATGGTACCGATGGCAGCGTTGGGTAGGTCTGCCAACTGGTGTCCTAAGTGTTGTTTGAGGTCAACATCGCTACTTTCTTGGATTTGTTGGCTGATTTTTTTCTCCAAACGTTCTTTAAGCTCTGTGGCAGCCTTAACGGTAAAGGTTGAGATAAAGAGTTGACTGATTTCCACTCCACGCGCTAACTGATCCAGAATACGTTCTGCCATGACAAAGGTCTTCCCAGAACCAGCTGACGCTGAAACCAGAATATTCTGGCCAGAAGTGTAAATGGCTTCGATTTGCTCGGCAGTTTTCTTCTGTTCCTTGCTCGAACTTGCTTCTGCTTTTTGCAGTTTTTGAATTTCTTCCTCAGTTAAAAAGGAAATGGGTTTCATCGATTCAACTCCTCTCTTATTTTTTCAAACCAAGCTTGCTTGAGTTTTTCTCCGATCAGACGCTTGCCATCAGCTAAATCTAATTTCTCTAGGAAACGGGCTTGACCTAAATGGTAATTGGCTTCAAATCCTGTGATGGCTTGATGTTGCTGGACGTATGGGGCAATACTTCTGCCATTTTCAGTATAGGGATTGATGGCGAACTGACCTGCTAAAATATTCTCAGCTGCTTTCTTGTAAAGATGGGCATTGTAGTCCAGTAGGAGCTGGAATTCCTCATCTGTCAGTTGATTGGCCTTGTTTTTGTTATAAAATTCACCCAAGTGACTGCTTTCTTTTTCTAAAAAGAGGCCTTGGTATTTCATAGACTTGCTGGCTTCCGCAACTGCTCCTGCCAGACTTTTAACGGCCATCAGAGATTGAACTGGTTCAGCCATTTCCAAGTACATGGCACCGAAAAAGTTCTGCTCGCCTTCTCTTTTTAGGGCAGCAAGATAGGTTGGTAACTGGGAATTGAGCCCATTAAAGAAATGAGGAAACTGGAACTGAGTTAGACTCGACTTGTAGTCTACAACTCCTATCGCTCCATCAGCTTTCAAACGGTCAATGCGGTCAACCTTACCTCGTACAAAGACACTGCGACCGTCGTCCAATTGAATAAAGGCTTGCTCTTTCCCACCAAAATTCGCCTCTTCTTTAATAGTTTCGATGGCTGGATTGTGACGGAGAATATGTCCAGTCGTCCGTGCTACATCAAGCAGAACTTCCTTGGTGAACTGGGCTTCCAAACTTTCCTGATAAATAGCTTCAAATTCCCGTTCCTGACTGGTTTCTTGAATAGCTTGTTCTAGACGTTGGTCAAAGGAATCTTCGTCAGGCAATTGCAAGGTACGTTCAAAAATACGGTGCAAGAAATTCCCATGACTACGGGCATCAGGACGTAGGCGTAATTCCTCCTGCAAGCCTAGAACATAACGGAGGAAATAACTGTATTGGTTACGGTAAAACTCCGTCAAACCAGACGTAGACAGGTAAAACTCCTGATCAGCAGGATAGAGAGCTTGTAAGGTGTCCTTAGCCAACTGCTTACTGCTTGGACTAGTTGGGAGGGCTGGATTTTCCAAACCTTGCTGGTTTAGTTTTTTCCCCATCACACGCGCCAGAACCTTGACAAAGGTCAAATCTTGCTCCCTATCATTCCGCTCGCCCTGCTGGTGATAGGCAACCAGACTGGACAAAAGACTGTGATATGAGCCCATATCTTCCTTAGACAGCCCCTTGTGATTCATCCTCTTCTCTTTCCGACTAAATCCAAAATGGATCAGCTCTTGAAGATAGGCAGATTCCTTGCTTTCACTTTCATTAAAAAGGCTTGGAGCTGACAAGACCAACTGCTTACGAGCAGAATTGACCAAGGAAAGCATAGTGTAGCGATTTTTCTTGAGATTTTCACTGCTGGCAATCAGTAATTGAACGCCTTCCTCTGTCGCTTGGTTTAGACTTTGTCTTTCTTCATCTGTCAATAGACTGGTGTTTTGCGCTATTTTTGGTAAATGATCCTGAGTCAGCCCAATGGCGTAGACAAAGTCAGCAGTCAGAGGAGCAATCAAATCATAGCTCTGCACCAGAACGGTATCTACGGTTGCTGGAATGGTACGGTATTGAGATAGGCTCATTCCAGAATGAAGCAAAGCAAGGAAGTCCTCTAGATTAACTTGCGAACCAGCAAAAACAGTCGTAAATTGTTCTAAAACATGGCAGAAAGCCTTCCAAACTTCGGCTTGTCTTTCCTGTTCAAGAGCTTCCATGGTAGCTGTCAAATCTTGCAACTGCTTGGGAACCGCTCCTTCTTTTAGAAAGCTATTCCACTTTTGCAAGAGATTTTCAGCCTTCTGTTTTCGGCTGGCAAACAAGGCCTCAAGAGGTCCTAAAATACGCAAACGAAGAGCATTCAAACGAACTAAATCAAATTTTCCATGGTGGGATTTGGTGAAGGTTTGCTGAAAGGCTGGCAAGCCATTGATACCAAGATAGCGGATATATTGCTCAAAAGCATCAATATCCGCCTGACTAAGGTCGGTATACACACCAGTTCTGAGGAGGTTTATCAAATCTTCCTGACGGAAACGATAGCGTTTCAAAGCTAAAATAGACTCGACAAACTGTGTCAAAGGATGATGGGCCATGGATTCGCTTCTACCAAGATAAAAAGGAATCTGATACTGGTCAAAAATAGTTTTGAGAGATAACTGATAAGAAGCTACATCACCCAAGAGAATACGAAAATGCTTGTAGCTCAGGTCTGAGTTCTCATGCAATTTCTGACGAATGCTCCGAGCCACCAACTCCAACTCTTCCTTTTGTGTCAAACAAGACCAGATTTGCAGGTTTTCACGGTCCTTCTCATCGATCTCCAAAGTGAGGTCTGAAAAGTCATAAGAAGACTCCAGCAAACGAGAGGCCTTGTCAAAACTATCCATCTTCTCGTGAGATTGAGAATAGTCCTGAGCAGGTGTTTGGTATTTAGAAGCTAGATGATGGAGAAACTCCACGCTGGCTTGGTAGAGATTCCCCTCGCTAAAAGGGCTGGTATAGGCTTTTTTACTAGCATAAGCCCCGATGACAATCTCAACACCCTTGCCATGAAGTAAGTCCACAATCCGCTCTTCCTCGGCAGAAAAACGGGTAAATCCGTCAATGACCAAGGAGATTTGAGTGAGGTCACTACTTACCTTGTCATTCTCAATAGCCTCAATCAAATGCGACAACTGACTGCCCTGAGCTAACTGGCCTTGATTGAGATAGGCGGTTACTTTCTCAAAAATCAAGAGCAAGTCTGCCCGCTTATCCTCATCTGTCAAACTTTCCAAGTCCAAAAAACTCATCTGAGCAGTCGTCATCTCGTGATAAAGCTCAATCAACTGCTGGATAAACTGAGGATCTTGCTTGATGACGCCGTATACTCGTAAGTCTTTGGGATCAAGTTCGGCAAGGCACTTATAAAAGGCCATCCCAAGACCGATATCATCAAGACTGGTCTTAGCAGGCAAGTCATTCAAGACCAGGTAACGAGCCATTTGAGCAAAGCGCGTGACGGTAATCGCAAAAGAAGCCTGCTGGGACAAGCATTCCAGCACGGCGCGTTCCTTTTCAAAAGAAAGAGAGTTGGGGGCAATGTAGAAGACCCGCTTGCCCGCGGCAACGAGCTCCTCCGCCTCTCTGGTTAGGATTTCTGTCAAAGAAGTCCGAATATCAGTATAAAGTAGTTTCATCTCAGCCTCGTTGGAATTTTTGATTACCTTTTATTATACCATTTTTTAGCTATTCAATCCTATAAATAATCAGTTCTTGTTCATCTATTAAAAAGAAAATGCCGGAAAATTCCGACATTGTTTTAGTAAGCTAACTTCCTGAAAATAGGAGTAACCACAAGTTCCAGAAGGCAGTGATATTGATGAGGATATGAACCACTATTGGATAGTAGAGACTTTTTGTCATGCGATACAATATAGCCAAAATAAGACCTCCACTAGCATAAATGAAAAAGGCAAGAGGTGTTAAAGCGAAATTGATATGAATACAACCGAAAATAATAGCAGAAAGCAAGACATCTCCGTACCAAGGCGAGTTTTTGAAAAAGGTTGTCATAAGCACACCGCGATAAATCAATTCCTCAGAAATAGGGCCGATGAAGCAAACTATGAGCAAGAAATAGGGAAACTCCTGTCGCCCCATCATTTCTATCGTTTCATTCAAAGAAATTTGATTCGAGGACGAGGGTATGAAATAAGACAAGAGGAAGTCCGACATATACGAAATGATGTATCCCAGTAAAAGGTAGATAAAGTACCTCAGCTGCCACTTGAAATGAAAAGTTTTCTTTCCAGCAAAAACTAGTAGATAGATGACCGCTAATAAAAGAACTCCACTCTCCAGCAAAAGTAGAATCTGAAAAAACTCACGACTTGCTGGTAGATAGGGCTTCGCGAGGTGAGTGAAAAGCCTCCAAAACCAAGTTGATTTATAAAAAATTAAGGCCAATGCTAGTAAAATCTGAATAATCCGTTTTTTCATATTAAATCCTCTGTTTTCCTTGATAAGCTTACAAAATACTTGATTGAATCACAAATTTAGTATAGCATATCTTCGCAAAGTATCCTCTTCAAATCATGAATTGTCATCAAAACATCCTAAACTGTAAAATCAGTTAGTCCCTACCCTTTTACCATTATCTTCTCCAAAATATGCTATAATAATACCAAAAGATAAAGAAGGAAGTCTTATGATTAAACTACTAGCCTTGGATATGGACGGAACTCTCCTTAATGAAGCAAAGGAAATCCCACAAGCTCACATTACTGCTATTCACCAAGCTATTGAAAAAGGTGTCAAACTGGTACTTTGTACGGGTCGCCCCCTTTTCGGTGTCCTCCCCTACTATCAAAAACTGGGTCTTGACCTCCAGAATGAGTATGTCATTGTTAACAACGGTTGTTCAACTCACCAGACTAGTGACTGGGGGCTAGTTGACTGGCAAGAACTTAGTCCAGCAGACATCGAATACCTCTATGACCTAGCTGAAAAAAGTGATGTGCAGTTGACTCTTTTTGATGAGGAGCATTATTTTGTCCTCGGTGGCAAGCCCAATGAAATCATTCAAAATGATGCTAAGCTAGTCTTTTCAGACCTGACTGAAATTTCTCTTGAGGAAGCCACCAGTGGCAAGTACCGGATGTTCCAAGGTATGTTTTTAGGAACAGAGAGCCAAACAGACGATTTTGAGCAGCGTTTTGCTGAGGAACTCTGCCAACGATTTAGCGGAGTTCGTTCGCAGCCTGTTATCTATGAAGCCATGCCACTTGGAACGACAAAGGCTACTGCTCTTTCTCGACTAGCAGATATTTTGAAGATTGAGCCATCAGAAATTATGGCCATGGGCGATGCTAATAACGATATCGAAATGCTCCAGTTTGCAGGACTTGGCATTGCTATGGGAAATGCCAGCGACTATGTCAAATCCCTAGCTGATGATGTTACAGCCAGTAACGAAGAAGACGGCGTTGCGCGTGCGATTGAAAAATATATTTTATAATTAAGAAGCCCAGTTCATGTCAACTGGGTTTTGATATTTAAGAATTCCTAAAACTTTAGAAACTCTTTAGAAATCCTTGAGCTTTCTTTGATTTCTATGCTTTATACTAGAGTTATCAAAATAAATCAAAAGGAGAGAATCATGAAAACAGTACTTGATATTCATGGATTGTCCAAAAACTTTGCCAAACAAGCTATTCTTCAAGATCTTCATCTAACGATAAGAGAGGGAGATATTTATGGACTTATCGGGAAGAATGGAGCTGGGAAAACCACCTTAATAAAAATCATTACGCAACTACTCTTTGCGGATAAAGGGACTGTTTCCCTCTTCTCCAGCAAAACGGAAAATGAGTGGAGCAAGTCTCTATCTCGAGTAGGTTCAGTGATCGAATCACCTGTAGCTCATAATCACTTAACAGCCTATCAAAATCTGAAATATTACTGTATGATTCGTCATATTCCAAATGCTGATCAAGTCATTCGAGAAACGCTGGACTATGTAGGTTTGCCAGATACAGGTAAAAAAGTCTTTCGAGATTTCTCTCTTGGAATGAAGCAAAGACTTGGTATCGCTATTGCCCTTATCTCCAAACCAGACTTCCTAATCTTGGATGAACCTATCAATGGACTTGACCCAATTGGTATCAAAGAATTTCGTCTGATGATTCAACGCCTCAATCAAGAAAAAGGAATCACCATTCTCATCTCTAGCCATATCTTGTCAGAACTCTATCTCGTAGCAAATCGCTTTGGTATTTTAGATAAAGGCAAGATTATCCGTGAAATCAGCAAAGCTGAATTTGAAACACTAAGTGAGGATTATATTGTGCTTAAGACAGCTGACCAAGAGAAAGCTTGTCAAGTATTGAAAGAACAAATCCAGCTCCAGTTCAAGGTTGTCAATCCTGAAAACGAAATCCACATCTTTGGTCAGGAACAAGATGTCAAACAGATTCTTAAGGACTTAACCTTGGCAGATGTCGCTATTGACGAGATTTACTACGCTCGTCAAAACCTAGAAGAATACTTCACTCAATTAGTCGAATAGGAGGAAAATCATGATACATACCATTCAAGCAGACTTTTACCGTCTTTTCCGTTCCAAAGGTTTTTGGATTACAGAGGTCATTCTCTTTGTACTCATGTTAATGGGGGCTGTTTTTGGGGCTACTGGCCATTTGATGGCAATTCAGACAGAAGAGCAAGACATTCCAACCCATGGTTGGGACGGTGTACAAGCCCTGATTAACGCATCTAGTCAAGGTTCAAACCTCGTTTTTCTCTGTATTGTTCTAACTTGTCTAGTTCTCGGTGTTGATTTAATCGGAAAGCTCTATAAAAATAGTTTGACAGTAGGGGTTTCTCGTACAGAGTTTTTCCTTGCCAAAGCCTTTGTAGTAGCTTGTATTGCACTCTTGCAACTTATCATCAGTCTTGTGATTGCCTTTATTCCAGCAACTATCTTAAATGGATTTGGAACTATGCCTGATGGATTTATTGGTAATCTACTGATAACCATTTCCCTTCAATTCCTTTGCCTCCTTGCTTGGCTTTCCATTGTTTCCTTCATTCTCTATATTAGTCACTCTTATCTTGCAGTATTTATTGGTTATTTGGTCAGCTCTATCTTACTTTCTATGCCAATGCTTATTTTTCCAAGTATCAAAATTTTGCCATATTTATCATTGCAGTTTTTCTATGCTATGACTGCTAATAGTGAATCCATTTTCTATACACTTATAGTTACCTTAGCTGTTATTGTAATCTTTAATCTAAGTGGACTGGCAGTTTTCAAAAAGAAAAGTCTATAAAAAATGACCTCCTCTAGCCTACAGAGGAGGTTTCTTTTCGTTAAAAACAAATGAAAACCGATAACCACTGGCCATCTGTGGTTAGTTTCATTTCTGCACCGAGAAGGTGACATAATTCCTCAGTGATATAAAGACCTAAACCAGAGGATTCTTCCGTATCAGATAGATTTTCAGAATAAAAACGGTTGCTGAGATTTTCTATTTTTTTGATGGGCTGTTTGACAAGGTTTGCAATCTCTAAGACAAGCTGTTCTTTTTCCTTTCTCAAAGATAGCCGCGCTTCTTCCTTACCATGCTTGAGGACATTTCCAAGCAGATTTTGTAAAATTCGATCCAGCAAGTCTTCATCAGTCCTCGTTTTTAAACTAGCTTCAACCTTAAAATCAAGTGTGATATTTGCCGCCTGAAAAACATCATAATAAGCCAGAGTCTTTTTGGTAATAAAAGCTGAAAGGTCTACTTCTTCCAGTTTTGGTTTGACAGCTCCTTCCATCAAACGACGATATTCTAGGAGAGCCTCCAAACGTTTGGAAACTAAATCAAGATGCTGGGCTATTTTTTGTAAGGTTTCTGCTTTGTCTTCAGGAGACTTTATCAATTGTTGGGTGTAACCTGAAGCGATAGTTAAAGGTGTCCGAATATCATGAGCGATATTGCTGATGGCCATATCCAGAGTCTGCTTTTCCCTTTTCATCACCAATCGAGATTGTTCCACTTCCTGAAATAGATTTTCAATTTGCTGGTAGAGATGTAAAAAATGTTTGGAAAAAATGCTGACTCCTACTCTTTTCATACTACCTGTAAGAATCTTGTCTTCAATCTGTTGACTCAGACTTTCAAGTGCTAGGTGGTAGCGAATTAATACAATCGATAAAATAATTAGGAGTATCAGTAGAACAAAGATTATCATGTAGTTCATTGCTTGTCTCCTTTTAATCTTACCCCAACTCCCCAAATGGTTTCAATATATTCTTGATTTGGGTCAAGCTGGTTTAATTTTTTACGAAGATTACTCAAATGCGTATTGAGGGTATTATCTCCAGGTAGGTAGCTATCCCCCCAGACTAATTCATAAAGTTCTTCTTTTGTAAAAATTTTCTTAGGGTATTTAAGGAGAGTTTGGAGAATCAAGCATTCTTTCTTAGCAAGACGAATCGTTTCCTGACTATTTTTGATTTCAAAACTTTCCGCATCGAACTGGATATTTTTCAAGTTTTGTGGCAGATTTTCAGTTTTTCCTATTTCCATAGGCTGTTTTTCTGCGCTTTGGCGTAATTGAACAGTAACTCTGGCAAAGACTTCGTCCAAATCAAAAGGTTTGACTATGTAATCATTGGCACCTTCTAAGAGGTATTGGCTGATTAACTTCTTATCGCTCAAAGCCGTTAGCATAATGACTGGAATTTGACTTTGTTCCCTGATGGCTTTTAAAACCTGATCCCCATTTTTCCCAGGAAGCATGATATCTAGCAGAACGAGGTCAATCCTACCTTGATCAAAACGCATGATTCCTTCTGTACCAGAAAAGGCTTGAATCACCTCATGCTCCTCAGTAAGAAGTGTTCGTAAAATTTCTTGAATGTCACTATTGTCTTCAATAACCAATATCCTAGCCATAAATACCAACCTTTCTGCAACTATTATAGCATGTTTTATTGATAAAGCTTAAACAGAAAAGCTCCTCACATAAAAAGTGTGAGGAAGCCTTGGAGGTTTAGGATATAAAATCCACTTACTAGGCAACATAGTATCTTATAGTTGCAAATAAGAAGTTAGTCTAGCAGAATGAATCTCCCATCTCTCCTACACTAATCCGTAATTCGTTGATACATTTCGGGTCTTCTATCTCGAAACAAGCCCCAGTTTAGGCGCTCGCTTGCTCCCTTGTCTAGGTCATAAGTAGCTAACAGAACAGCTTCAGCTTGTCTTTCGGCTAGCTCTAGAATAGCTCCTGTTTCATCCGTCATAAAGGAGGAACCGTAGAAGTCAAGACTGGAACTCTGTCCACCATTTTTCTCACTAGGCGTGACCTCTTCCAAGCCATAGCGATTGGCTGCAATAACTGGGACAATATTTGCTGCTGCGTGTCCTTGCATGGTACGTTGCCAATGACCACAACTATCTGTATCCAAAATTGGCTCTGAACCGATAGCTGTTGGATAAAAGAGCAATTCAGCACCATTCAATGCAAGACAGCGCGCTGTTTCAGGGAACCATTGATCCCAACAGATACCGATCCCAATCTTGGCATATCGAGTATCCCAGACCTTGAAACCTGTGTTGCCAGGCGTGAAATAGAATTTTTCTTGATAGTAATGGTCATCTGGTATGTGGGTCTTTCGATAAACACCCAACACCTCACCATCTGCATCAATGACGGCAATAGAGTTATACAAGACATTGCCATCTTTTTCATAGAAACTGATGGGTAAAACGACCTGTAGTTCCTTGGCAATGGTTTTAAAATGCTGAATGGCTGTATTTTCTGTCACCGACTGGGCATACTGGTAGTAGTCATACTGACGTTCCTGACAAAAGTATGGACGTTCAAACAATTCGGGTAAAAGGATAATTTGTGCGCCTTGTTCTGCAGCTTGACGTACTAAACGCTCTGCTGTTTGGATATTTGTTGCCACATCCTTGTCGCATTGCATCTGAATGGCTGCAACTTTTACATTTCTCATCTTTTTCTCCTATTCTGGGATTTGTTGGGTGATACAGTGGATATTTCCACCACCTAAAAGAATATCTCTGGCTGGTATTCCGACAACTTTACGGTCTGGGAAACACTTACTGAGGATATCTAGGGCCACTTGGTCGTTTGTATCCTCAAACTGCGGAACCAAGACAGCCTTGTTGGCGATATAGAAATTGACATAGGAAGCAGCAAGCCTTTCACCTGCGTATCGCTCTTCTTCTCCTTCTTCATAGATGTAGCCTGGCAAATCCTCTTCTGTCACAACTTGACGAACTACAGGGATTGGCAGTTTATGAATGGTGAAGGCACGACCTTTTGCATCTGTTTCTTGCTCTAAGAGTTCGAAATCTGCTTTTGACATGGCATACTGAGGATCGTTTTTATCATCTGTCCAAGCCAAGACAAGCTCAGCAGGACCAACGAAGGCTGCAACATTATCAACGTGTTCATTGGTTTCATCCTGATAAATACCATAAGGAAGCCAGATAACTTTGTCAGCACCAAGGCTCTCTAATAAGGTATTCTCGATTTCCTCTTTACTTAGATGAGGATTGCGACCAGAACTAAGTAAGCAACTTTCAGTTACGAGAATGGTTCCTTGACCATCGCTATGGATCGCTCCGCCTTCCAGAACAAAAGGTTTGGCATCGTAAACAGGCATTTCCAAGGCCTCAGCAAAATGACTGGCTACTTGGTCATCGGCTTCATAGTCTTGGTAGAGACCATCAACAGTACCACCCCAGGCATTGAAAGACCAATCGACTGCTAATTTTTCTCTTTTCTCGTTGACGAGAAAAGTCGGACCGGTATCTCGCGCCCAGGCATCATTGGTAGGAATATCTAGATAAACAACCTGGTCTCCTATATAGGATTGGGCTTCAGATAAATAGTCTTGCTCCACCAAAAGATAGACTCTTTCCCCTTCTACTATGGTCTTGATAATCTGGCTAAATGCTCTTTTAGCAGCTTTTCCTTGAAAAGGCCATGATCCTGGTCTTGTAGGCCAGATCATGAGGGTACCATGGTGTGGTTCATACTCTGCTGGCATGCGATAGCCTAATTTTTTTGGACTATTCATCATGATAATCTCCCTTTAAAGTCTTGATAGCCGAAGGCTTTGACCAAGCTGCAGTCTCCCTGCTCGTCCATAAGATAGAGACTAGGCAAGCCAATACCATTAAAGGTATTATTTTTGACAAATGAGTAAATGGCCATGTCTTCGAAATAAAGTCTATCACCGATTTGGACTGGATTTTCAAAGCTATAATCACCAATCACATCGCCCGTCAGACAAGTATTGGAAGAGAGTCTATAGGTATGGGCTTTTTCCAGCGCCTCAAATCCATTTCTCAAAGGTGGGCGATAGGGCATCTCAAGTACATCAGGCATATGGCAGGTCGCGGAGGCGTCTAAAACCAAGATTTCCATACCGTTTTCTACAATATCTAATACCTCAGTTGCCAGATAACCTGCATTGAGCGCAATAGCCTCACCCGGCTCGATATAGATTTCAAGATTGTAAGTTTCTCGGATACGCTTGATTTCTGAAATCAGCAAATCCACATCGTAACCTTCTCTTGTGATGTGGTGGCCGCCCCCCATATTGAGCCATTTAACTTGATGTAAGTAGGGACCAAACTGCGCTTCTACAGCTTTCAAAGTTGTCTCTAAATCATCTGCTCCCTGCTCGCAAAGGGTATGAAAATGAAGGCCATCCACTAAGTCCAGCAAATCACTCGGAATCTTGTCTAGAGTAACTCCGAAACGGGAGCCAGGTGCACAAGGGTCATAGAGAGCGTGATCTCCTTGAGTTGAACATTGAGGGTTGAGGCGCAAACCGACACTGATACCAGCCTCACGACAAAGTTTACCATATTTACGTAGTTGTCTCTCTGAGTTAAAAACAATATGATCAGATATTTGCAATAGCTCTTCCATATCTGATTCCTTGAAAGCAGGTGCAAAGACATGGACTTCCCCTGGGAACTCTTCTCTAGCCAACTTGGCCTCATAGAGTCCACTAGCTGTTGTACCTGATAGATACTGGCTAATCAAGGGATAGGTTTTGTAGAGGGAATATGCCTTCTGGGCAAGCAAAACCTTGCAACCAGCTTCTTCTTGAACATATTGTAGGATACGGCAGTTTGCTTCTAACTTGGCTAGGTCAATAACATAGGCTGGTGTGGGTACTTGTTCTAGCTTCATTAGTCCACCATTTGTGGATTTTCAACCACAACCCATGGCAAACCGTACTCATTCAAAGCTTTCATAAATGGATCTGGATCTAATTCTTCAAGGTTATAGACTCCAGCTTGTTTCCAAGTACCGTTCATAACTAATTTTGTCCCAATCATGGCTGGAACTCCTGTCGTGTAAGAAATTGCTTGTGAACCAACTTCTGCGTAACATTCCTGATGGTCGCAGACATTGTAGATGTAGATGGTCTTCTCAACACCATCTTTGACACCTGTAAAGATACAGCCGATATTGGTTTTACCAACCGTGCGTGGGCCAAGGCTGGCAGGATCTGGAAGCAAGGCTTTTAAGAATTGGATTGGAACGATGTCTTGTCCGTTGAAGTTAATAGCATCTGTACGAAGGAGACCAACGTTTTCCAAGCATTTCATGTGTGTTAGATAAGATTGTCCAAAAGTCATAAAGAAGCGAATACGTTTGACACCTGGAATGTTCTTGGCCAATGATTCGATTTCTTCATGGTGAAGGAGATACATGTCTTTTTGTCCAACCTGAGGGAAATCGTACTCACGCTTGATAGACATGGCTTCAACTTCTACCCATTTTCCATCTTCCCAGTAAGAACCTGGCGCAGAAACCTCACGTAGGTTGATTTCTGGGTTGAAGTTTGTCGCAAATGGATAACCGTGGTCACCACCATTACAGTCTAAAATGTCGATATAGTGGATTTCATCAAAGTAGTGTTTGAGAGCATAGGCTGAAAAGACACTGGTCACACCTGGGTCAAAACCAGAACCAAGAAGAGCAGTCAAGCCTGCTTCTTTGAATTTTTCTTGATAAGCCCATTGCCATGAATAATCAAAGTAGGCTGTAAATCCAAGTTCCTTGCAGCGTTTTTCGTAGATAGCACGCCATTCAGGGTCTTCCGTATCCTCAGCTTCGTAGTTGGCTGTATCGATATAGTGAACTCCAGTCGCCAAACATGCGTCCATAATGGTTAAATCTTGATATGGTAGTGCTACGTTCAAAACTGCTTCTGGCTTGTAGCTTTCAATCAGGGCAATCACTTCTTCTACCTTGTCAGCATCAAGAGCAGCTGTCTCAATCTTTGTACTTGTTTTGCCTTCCAGTTTAGCTTTCAAGTCATCACATTTTGACTTAGTACGGCTAGCAATCATAATCTCTGCAAATGTTTCGCTATCTTGGCAAATCTTTGAAATAGCAACTTGGGCAACGCCCCCACATCCAATAACTAATAAACGACTCATTTTTTTCCTTCCTCTTCTTCTAAAATGTCCTCAACATACTTGGGTAACATAAAGGCTCCCACGTGTAAGTTTGCAGTGTAGTATTCTGTGAAAAGCTGGCGTTTTTTCCAACCTTCCTTGTCAAAATCTTTGACAGGGTGGTATTTTTTCGATGCAAATCCAAACAACCAATAGCCCGCTGGACTGGTTGGGATATGGGCCTGATAAACCCGACTGATTGGAAAGGCTTGATTGACCTTGCGGTGCATGCTACGACAAGCAGACTCATCTTCGTCAAAGAAAGGACTCCCATGCTGGTAAATCATGATACCATCTTCTTTAAGAGCTCTGTAACTATTGCCGTAAAATTCCTTGGTAAAAAGCCCTTCCGTATGTCCAAATGGATCTGTCGCATCGTTGATAATGATATCGTAGTCATCTTCACAGTTTCTCAAAAAGCGAAGCCCATTTTGATAATAAATAGTAACACGAGGGTCATCAAGCCCCGCAGCAAAGTCTGGGAAATACTCACGACAAACCTCAACCAACATCTCATCTGGTTCCACAATATCGATTTGCTCTAGTTCAGGATAGAGTGTTAATACTTGAGCAACACCTCCGTCACCACCCCCAATAACCAATACTTTCTTTGGATTGGGATGCACAGCCATGGGAACATGGACCGTCATTTCATTGTAAACAAAGTCATCTGCATCTGAAAACAAGACATGGCCATTTAAGATTAATATTTTTCCAAAAGCTGGCGTATCCAATACTTCAATATCCTGCCATTCACTTTTACCGGCGTAGAGTTGCTTGGCTGTTCTCAAGGATAATTTCACATCTGGAGTATGAACTTCCGAAAACCATAAATCCATCTAGTTCTCCTTTCTCTCAATGACATTGATGTGATTGACCTCTGGATCTTCCGTCCCTTGGAGGGAGCAACCACGTTCCTTGGCAAATTTGATATAGTCTACAATTTCTCGTGTAATGCGTTCACCTGGAGCCAAGATTGGAATCCCTGGAGGATAGCACATGACAAATTCCCCACAGACTTGTCCAACAGATTCGGCTAAGGTCAAACTTTTTCTCTTTGAATAAAAGGCTTCCTGAGGAGATAGGACCAACTCGGGTTGGATATATTCTCCAGCAATCAAATCTTTTCCATCTCTTGAGTAGAGTCTCTTGATATCAGCCAAAGCACCGACCAAACGTTCGATGTCTTGAATGCGGTCACCGATGGAAATATAGGCTAAGATATTGCCAATATCACCAAATTCAATCTGAATGTCGTATTCGTCTCGCAAGAGGTCATAAACCTCTATCCCTGTTAGCCCTATTCCCTGAGTGTAAACGGACAGCTTGGTCACGTCAAAATCACAGACCGACACACCTTCTATTAACTCTTTTGAGTAGGCATAGTAACCACCGATAGCATTGATTTCACGACGAGCGTACTCGGATAGCTCAATGACTTTCTCAAAAGATTCTTTACCACGAAGGGCTAAGTTGCGACGCGAAATATCCAAACTAGCCATAAGTAGGTAAGAGGCAGATGTAGACTGGGTCAGGTTAATAATCTGACGAACGTACTCAGGATTCATCTGCTCCCCGATAAGCAGGATGGAGCTCTGGGTCAAACTCCCACCAGACTTATGCATAGAGACCGCTGCCATATCAGCTCCAGCATCCATAGCAGAAATTGGAAGTTTATCTGTAAAATGTAAATGCGCTCCGTGGGCTTCATCTACTAAAACAAGCATGCCAGCATCATGAGCCATATCTGTCAATCCCTTTAGGTCTGAACAGATGCCGTAATAAGTAGGATTGTTAATCAAAATGGCCTTGGCATCTGGATGGTCCTTTATGGCCTTGGCTACTCGGTCATTTTCAAGGCCTAAAGCGATACCAATCTTAGGATCCACACTCATCTCGATATAGATGGGAATGGCACCGCATAGAACCAGCGCATTGATAGCAGATTTATGGACATTACGTGGCAGAATAATCTTATCTCCAGCCTTGCAGGTAGAAAGAATCATAGTCTGCACCGATGAAGTTGTTCCTCCAATCATGAGAAAAGCATGGCTAGCTCCAAAAGCATCCGCCGCCAGCTCCTCTGCATCTCGAATAATCGAAATAGGATGCCCTAAATTATCCAAGGGTTTCATCGAATTGACATCGATACCAACGCATTTTTCTCCTAATAGTTCAACAAGTTCTGGATTTCCTCGTCCACGCTTATGACCTGGAACATCAAAGGGAACAATCCGTTTCTTGCGTAACTTCACCATGGCCTCATAAATTGGGGCTTGGTTTTGATCTAACTCTTTCAAGACATACTCCTTTCCATATTTTTAGAACCTTATGAAAACTAAGGAACTAAAGGTTGACTCATGAAAAAAGAGCAGGTTTTCACCTGCTCTGCAATCTTCTGACGTTTTTATGTTTGTTTCTGTTGAGTATGTCTGTTCCCGATGTTTCCTAACTCTCTAGTAGCAAATATTACGTACTTTATTGATCGTTTCACAAGATGACGTGTGCTTTCACCACACTAAAAATTTATGAATTAGGACAGGTGTCCTAACATCAACTTATAAAAGTAGGCTTTTAACCCTATCAATAATGTGGCTTTTCAACCACGCTTCGGCATTCAACCCTGCCTGTCCGTAGGCATTTTTTACTCGGGTTTATATTTGCTAGAAAACATCATCTCATTTTCTAAGCTCCATTACTATATCATGTTTTTAAAAGCTTGTAAAGTATTTTTTGATAAAAAACAAAAATATGTTCGTAAATTGTTCTGTTTATGTAAAAAATATCGATGAATATTTTTTGTAAACGATTATAAAGTGAACGAAATGATAATGGTCTTTAATTTAAAATTCTTTTATGCTATTCTAAACTATTTACATTCGGTACTTGATCTAGTAGAAAAGATGACGAGATTTTTACATTATTAAAATCGTGCAACTTTTTTCAGACAGTTTTAAAAGATTGATTTCCTTATATTTTTCCTTTATACTGGATAAAAAGGAGAATAATATGTCAGAAACAAATCACGAAATTGATTCAAATTTTGCAGGTCGTTTAAATATCCTGCGTGCGGGTGTTCTTGGTGCCAATGATGGGATTATTTCCATTGCTGGTGTGGTTATCGGGGTTGCCAGTGCCACGACCAATATCTGGATTATCTTTTTATCAGGCTTTGCGGCTATCTTGGCTGGTGCCTTTTCTATGGCTGGTGGGGAGTACGTATCCGTTTCAACTCAAAAAGATACAGAGGAAGCGGCTGTTGCGCGTGAGCAAGTCTTGCTAGACCAAGATATGGAACTAGCCAAAAAGTCCCTCTATACTGCCTATATTCAAAATGGCGAGTGTGAAACATCAGCCCAACTCTTGACCAACAAGGCCTTCCTTAAAAATCCACTCAAGGCGCTGGTCGAGGAAAAATACGGGATTGAGTATGAAGAGTTTACCAATCCTTGGCACGCTGCCATTTCCAGCTTTGTTGCTTTTTTCCTTGGAAGTTTGCCTCCAATGCTCTCAGTGACCATTTTCCCAAGTGAGTACCGCATCCCTGCTACTGTTCTTATCGTAGCCCTATCACTCTTGGTTACTGGCTATACTAGTGCAAAACTTGGAAAAGCCCCAACCAAAACAGCTATGATTCGGAATCTCGCTATTGGCCTATTAACAATGGGCGTTACCTTTCTGCTAGGACAACTTTTCAGCATTTAATACTCTTCGAAAATCAAATTCAAACCACGTCAGCGTTGCCTTGCCGTATATATGGTTACTGACTTCGTCAGTTCTATCTGCAACCTCAAAGCAGTGCTTTGAGCAACCTGCGGCTAGCTTCCTAGTTTGCTTTTTGATTTTCATTGAGTATAAAATACAAGAAATACCTCGATTTTTGAAGTCGAGGTATCTTTTTTACATTTGCACAATCTTGCGATAACTTCTTGAAGTAACCATGAAAATCAGCACATAGGCAATGAGGAAGATAGCGCAGATAGACAAGGTCACAATCAACATCATAGTCGTATCCAGTACACCAATCACTTTTAAAATCAGACTAAGCATATGGTAGGCAAAGGCGAGATGTATGAAGGCAAAGAGCAAAGGAAGGAAGAAAACAGTTAAAACCTGTTTGTTGATAGTTTGCTTGATTTGCTGTTGATCTAAACCGACTTTCTGCAAGATAATAAAGCGTTCACGGTCTTCATATCCTTCAGAAATTTGTTTGTAGTAGATGACCAGAACAGTTCCGACCATAAAGATAATGGATAGGAAAATACCGATAAAGAAGACACCACCAAAGAGGGCACTCATCTGAGAACTAGCATCTGCTAGATTGCTACCATAAACATAGCTACCTTCTGTGTTTAATTGAGCATTAAATTGATTGAGGTATTTTTCATACTCCTCAGCGACCTTGAGTTGTTCTTCTTCGCTGGCATTTACATTCATACCACCGTAAAGCTGATTATAGATAGCCGAATCTGGGAATTGGTCCAAAAAGGCTTGCAAATCAGGTACAACAAGGTAATTGTAATCAGTAGTAAAGATATTAAACTGATTTGGAACATGGTTGACAATAAAATCTGTATTAAATTCTTCTTTCACAGAAAATTGATGATCATTTAGAGTTAGAGCTTTCTGTCCTTTCAGTCCGTCATTTTTGGCAAAGAGTCCGACCTCATTTCCTGATAGAGAAAGTTTTTGACCAGTCATATTTTCATAATCTTTTTGGTCAAATACCATGAAAACTGTTTTTGGTTGGACGCGGTTTTGTCCTTTTTCAAAAATAGTTAACTTGGTTCCTTCTTGATTTGCAATACCAAAGTTACTGTAACGAAGAACTTCTTTCTCTTTGACACTATAAGCTTTGTCACTTGCAAACTGGCTCAAGAGTTTGTCCAAATCTTCTTTTTCAACATTTTGTCCAGTAATTCCAAAGTCATGCGGATTCATCACTTTTTTAAAGGATTCTGAAGCATTGAAAATGCTTGTCGCTGCTGACATGGTTACCAAAACCATTGTTGACAAGATAGCGATAGTTGCAAGGCCCACCGCATTTTTCTTCATACGGAAAATCAAGTTGGAAACAGAGATGAGGTTATTAGGTTGGTAATAGTATTTCTTGTTTTTCTTTAAGATTTGTAGGAAAACGGTAATCCCCGCATTGAACAAAAGATAAGTACCAAAGATAACCAGCAAAACAGCTAGGAAGAAAGTTGTTAGGGCTGTAAGAGGATCTTTTACTGTAAGGGCAAGATAATAACCAATTCCTAAACTAATCGAACCAAGAATAGTTTGGAGAGGTAGGAAACGACCTTTTTTCTCACCGCTAGCTTTCTCACGAGAGAGCTGGAGGGCATTCATACGGGCTATTCGAAGGGCATTCAGGAACATGAGTCCTAGGAAAATCAAACCAAAGACAACAAGTACTGCAATGACAACATTCATCTGGAAGGTAGCGACTAGTTCTACCTTCAATTTCATCAGTTTGAGTAAGAAGGCGAAAATCAACTTGTCAAACAAGGCTCCAATACCGATACCTGCTCCAACAGTTAGAATTCCAAATAGCACCAACTCTTTAAAGGTCATACTAATCAGATGACGCTTCTCCAAGCCCAACATGCCATAAATCCCCAGTTCCTTGGAACGGTTTTTCATAACAAAACTATTGGCGTAAAGGACAATAATAGCTGACGCAAGGGTGACGACAAACATACCAAATCCAAGAGTGGCTTGAATGGTTGTTCCGCCACGGATTTCCGCAATCTTGGGATTGAAGGTTAGAGAGTAAAAGAGATAGGTGACTGTGACTGCTAAGAGAACAGCCAGAGCAAAAGGATAGTAGAGTTTGCGGTTTTTAATCAAGTTCGATACCGCTAACTTATTGGTTAATCGAAACATACTAATTCACCTCGCTTGCCATGACAGTCAAGGTATCAGAGATTTCTTGGAACATCTGACGCTCTGTCTTCTCTCCGCGGTAGATTTGATTGTAAAGAATGCCGTCCTTGATAAAGAGCACACGCTTGGCCCTGCTGGCTGCTGCCGTTGAGTGGGTTACCATGAGAATTGTTTGACCACGCTCATTGATTTCGTCAAAAACATCCAGCAAAGCTGCAGATGACTTGGAATCAAGGGCTCCTGTTGGCTCGTCAGCAAGAAGAATTTCAGGTTCTGTAATGATAGCGCGGGCTACTGCTACACGCTGTTTTTGCCCACCGGAGATTTCATAAGGGTACTTCTCTTGCAATTGGTTGATACCTAGATTCTCAGCAGTCACCACCAATTTTTTCATCATCTCCGTAATGGGTCTTCTTGACAAGACAAGCGGAAGCAAGATATTGTCTTTAACAGACAGGGTATCTAGCAAGTTAAAGTCTTGGAAGACAAAGCCCAATTTTTCACGACGGAAGCTAGAAGCTTGTGAATTTTTAATGGTTGCTGTGTCTGTTCCGTTCAGGTAAACCTGACCACGAGTTGGTTTGTCCAGCATAGCTAGGATATTGAGAAGAGTTGATTTACCAGAACCAGACTCACCCATGATGGCAACGTAGTCACCCTTTTCCACGGTAAAGTGAATATCCTTGAGGGCTTCTACTTGGTTGCCCTGAAAACGAGTCTTATAAATTTTTTGAACGTGTTTTACATCTAAAAGTGTCATGAGAATCTCCTTTCTTAATATCCCATCAAATGAAATGTAGCTTGCATCATAGCGCATCCCAGCTGAACGCGCTCGATTTCTTTGTGACTTGGTTTTCTAGTTTTCTTATGTAAGATTTGTTTCATGATGTTACTCCTTTGTTCTTTATGAGTCTAGTTTACATCAAAAAAAGACCGCTTGCCATAACTTAACCTTACAAAAGAGACTTTAATCTTACATTTTTGTAAGATTGGGGGGAATGTAGTTAATTCATTAAAAATATTTTACCATAAAAAGAAAGCAAGAAGAAAACCCTTGCGGATACAAGGGTTCAAGAAATGTTAAAATAGATTAGCCGAAATTACAGACTAACAGTAAAATAAGTGTTTTTACCTCACCAAAACCAACCTTCATTGTCGTCAATGGCTTGGGCTTCTTTGCGTTTGCGTGGTCCTGTTCCGTACATTTCTGCTTCGATTTCTTCCTTGGTTGGCATGACAGAAGCTAGGATGATATAGATAATCACGCCAAGTCCAAAGTTTGCGACTGTAAAAATGGCAAATAAGAAACGAACAAGGGTAACATCAAAGTTCCACTTGTCTGACAGACCTGCCAGAACTCCTGAAATCATGCGATTTCGTCTCATTTTATAAAATTTACTGTTCATGATATTTCCTCTTTCTGCTAGGTTAGACTTAGTATATCACGGATAGGCTAGGTTTTCATCAGTCCTCAGGCTGATTTACTAGTAATAACTTTCCTCGACAAAGTCCACAGCGATAGCGTTTGGTATCAATTCTGCGCTTACGCTGATAAGTTTGCTGGCAGGATTGGCAACGATAGAGCTTGATTGTCTTGGTGTTGCTATTGGGCAAGGTTGGCACAAAGCGTAAACCATCCACTGCCTTCAAAAGTTCCTTAAAATCCCGATCCTTGTGTTGATAGCCCTTCCCTTGAAAATAGAGGTGATAATGACAGAGTTCATGGCGGATAATCTTCCTAAAAACATCCAAACCAAGTTCTTGATAAACCTTAGGATTAAAATCCAAATGCCCATCTTTTGGGAAAAATCGCCCACCTGTCGACCGTAGACGAGAATTCCACTGGGCTTGATGGATAAAAGGTTTTCCGAAGTCTTCTAGTGAAACCTGCTTAACGTAATCAGTCAGTTTCATTTGGAGCTAGAAGCGACAGATTAACTTTTTCACGTTCAGTATCAATTTTCTTAACCCAAACGGTCACCAAATCTCCGACCGACACCACTTGGCTAGGATGTTTGATAAATTTGCGACTCATATGAGAAATATGGATCAAGCCATCCTCGTGAATCCCGATATCAACGAAGGCACCGAAGTCAACGACATTACGCACCACTCCTTCTAGCTTTTGTCCAACCACTAAGTCCTTGATATCTAGGACATCTTGGCGAAGCACAGGTGCGTCAAAGGAATCACGGAAATCTCGACCTGGTTTGAGAAGGTCTGCAATGATATCTTTAAGGGTTTCTGGACCAAGGTCTAGCTCTTGCGCCATATCTTTGACTGATAGGGACTTAAGTTTGCTTTGGGCTTCTTCGTTCAAGTCTTTGATCTCCAAGCGTTTGAAAAGTTCCTTGACAGCAGCGTAATTTTCTGGGTGAACTCCTGTATTATCAAGGATATTGCTACTTTCTGGGATACGAAGGAAACCAGCGGCCTGCTCAAAAGCCTTGGCTCCCAGACGGGGAACCTTCTTGATTTGAGCGCGTGAAGTGATTTTTCCTTCTTCCTCACGGTATTTGACAATATTTTCAGAAATGGTTTTATTGAGTCCAGCCACATGGGAAAGAAGAGCTGGGCTGGCCGTATTGATATTGACACCGACTTGGTTGACCACGGTATCGACGACAAAGTCCAGACTTTCAGACAGTTTTTTCTGGCTAACATCGTGCTGGTACTGACCAACACCGATTGACTTAGGATCGATTTTGACCAATTCAGCGAGGGGATCTTGCAAACGGCGGGCGATTGAGATAGCCGAGCGTTTTTCAACGGTTAATTCTGGAAACTCCTGACGAGCAAGTTCACTAGCAGAATAGACCGAAGCACCACTTTCATTGACGATAACATAACTGACTTCTGGAAAATCTTTCAGAACTTCCGCCACAAAGGCTTCACTTTCCCGACTGGCAGTTCCATTTCCGATGGCAATAATTTCTACACCGTATTGACCAATCAAATCTGCTAAATCTTTCTTTGCTTCTTCAATCTGACGAGCTGATGCTGGTTTAACAGGATAAATAACCTGAGTTGTCAGCATTTTTCCTGTTGCATCCACGACAGCCAGCTTGGCACCTGTACGAAAGGCTGGGTCAAATCCAAGAACCACGCGCCCTTTCAGCGGAGCAACCAAGAGGAGATTGCGCAGATTGTCAGAAAAGAGTTGGATAGCTCCTTCTTCCGCTTTCTCAGTTAATTCTGTACGAATACGGCGCTCGATAGCAGGCAAGACTTTTTTCTTAACAGATTGCTGAACAACTTCATCAATATAAGTATTTTTTACCTTGAAACGAGCTGCAAAGAAAGCTAGAATACGGTCTGTCGCATGTTCAAAACTGACTTTCAAGACACCAAGTTTCTCCCCACGATTGAGGGCTAAAGTACGATAGCCTTGCATATTTCCAACTGTCTCTGAAAAATCATAGTAAATCTGAAAAATCTGCTTTTCATCAAGACTTTCATCCTTAACTTGAGAAGTTAGTTTAGAGTGTCTCAGCACCTCCTGATAAGTCATGGCGCGCAGTGTCACGTCTTCCGATAAGGCTTCGACTAAGATATCAACTGCACCAGCCAAGGCTTCCTTACCAGTCGCAAATCCTTCACAGACAAACTTCTCAGCCTCTTTCTCTAAGTCAGCTACATTTTGCAAGATTAAGCGAGCAAGAGGAAAGAGTCCAGCTTCATGGGCAATGGTTGCCTTGGTCCGACGTTTTTCCTTGTAAGGAAGGTAGAGTTCTTCTACGTCTGCTAATTTTTCGGCAGCTAAGATAGCTTCTTCCAACTCCTTGGTCAACTTGCCTTGTTCTTGAATCTTAGCCAAGACAGCTTCCTTACGGTCGTTGAGATTTGTCAGACTTTTATCCAAGTCGATAATGGCCTTAATTGCAACCTCATCCAAACTACCAGTCATGTCCTTGCGATAACGCGCGATGAAGGGAATTGTCGCCCCTTCTGCTGTCAAACTTAGAACAGTATCAATTTGCTTTAACGTCACTCCCAAATCCTGGGAGATTTTTTCATATTTTTTATCCATGAATCTATTATACCACAAGCTAATATTATTCAAATTATCTCTTACAATTTTAAAACATAAGTTGGGAAATAAATTTACTTCATTTCAATATTCTATTCATTTAGAAGGTTGCAATTTAATTCTAATAGTTTACAAAAGGATCAGTGATTAATTTCACTGTTTTTATTTTTGACAATAATGTGCCACGATTCTCCCTCCCTATTCTTCAAGAAAACGCTTTTTTGAACAATAGGATTGTAAGTTCTGTTTCTAATCGTTCAAAATGCGTGTTTTGGAGAAATAAAAAACCGCAAGCCTGAGCCTGCGGTGGGTGTAATATATTAATAAAAAAGGAGCATTCAAGCCCCTCTTTTGAAATAACGGACACTTGGCTGGTCGGTGTACCCAGCATCTCAGATACCTTTTTCAAGGTGTGGCAGGAACCTTTCTGCCCTCAAATGTCTTTCGTTAATATTATTCTAGCACTATCTACTTTTTTTGTCAAGTTTTCTCAATCTACCAGATTTAATACGACTTTGTAACTTGTAATCTTGTAAACGATACATGGTAGGAACATAAAAGAAATCTCCACTTTTATGTAACTTGATGGCAACAAGAACATTTTCATCAAATCTTTTAACATATTCAAAACTAGCATCTTTCTCTCGCGGATTGACCCCAACGAAATCTGGATTACTTAGTATAAGTTCCAGATCTTCGATATGATGAATCACATCATTATGATGCCGTTTCAGCATATGACTTCTTAAACCTTCTTTGTTAACTTTGATATCACTAGCTTCAAGAACAATATTAAAAATTTCTTTTACTTCGTCAGTAACCTGACCGATCTTTTTATGTTCCATCATTTCCTCCGTTATTCCAAAATTATTATATCACAATCATAGTGTATATTAGGATATATCACGCTTTATTATTCGTTAGATACTCAATTTTAACTTTTCCCTTTTCCTCAAAATAATAGTATAATAGAGGTAGAATTTAGAATCGAGGTACACCTATGGCTGTAAAATTTACAAAACGAGACGACTTGGACAAGATGTTTGAAGAGTTTGCGAAACTTCCTGATTTGAAACAAGTCACTTTCCCTGATGACAAAGAGAAAAAAGCTAAAGCAGAAAAGAAAAACTAGATGACTGCTTTCCAACAACTCCCATCTAGTGTGCTTCAGACTGGAGCCATTTTTCTCTCCATTATCATTGAAGCCCTCCCTTTCGTACTGATAGGAAGTATTGTCTCAGGGCTGATTGAGGTCTATATCACACCTGAAAAAGTTTATCATTTTCTCCCTCTAAATCGTTGGGGGAGAATCTTTTTTGGCACCTTCGTAGGGATTCTTTTCCCCTCTTGTGAATGTGGGATTGTCCCCATTATCAATCGATTTCTGGAAAAGAAGGTTCCTAGTTACACGGCCGTTCCCTTTCTTGTGACTGCACCAGTTATTAATCCAATTGTACTTTTTGCGACCTATTCTGCCTTTGGCAATTCCTTTCACATCGCCCTGTTACGAGCTCTGGGTTCCATTGTTGTAGCTGTGATACTTGGGATTTTTCTAGGGTTTTTCTGGCAAGAACCGATTCAAAAAGAAAATCGTTTGGCCTGTCATGAGCACAATTTTTCTCACTTAAACTCTGCAAAGAAAATTTTTCAGGTCTTTGTGCAGGCCATTGATGAATTTTTTGATACGGGGCGTTATTTGGTATTTGGCTGTCTCTTTGCCTCTATAATACAGGTCTACGTTCCGACACGCATTTTGACTTCTATCAGTGCGACCCCTCTTTTTGCCATCCTACTCTTGATGATTCTGGCCTTTCTTCTTTCGCTCTGTAGTGAGGCGGATGCCTTTATCGGAGCTTCTCTTCTCTCGAGTTTCGGTTTGGCACCAGTTCTGGCCTTTCTTGTGATTGGCCCAATGCTGGATATTAAAAATATTCTCATGATGAAAAATTACTTGAAAGCTCGATTCATCAGTCACTTCATAACGATTGTAACTCTGGTCGTTTTAGTCTATTCTCTCTTGATTGGAGTCATCCTATGATTCGATTTTTAGTTTTAGCTGGCTATTTTGAACTGACCATTTATCTCCATTTGTCGGGCAAATTAAACCAGTACATCAACATGCACTATTCCTATTTGGCCTATATTTCTATGGTGCTTTCCTTTATCTTGGCAATCGTTCAATTGTATATCTGGATGAAGCAAGTCAAAACCCACAGTCATCTGAATAGCCGATTAGCGAAGGCAACAAGTATTGCTCTTCTGGCTATTCCAATTGTTGTTGGTTTAACTTTCCCAACTGTTAGCTTGGATTCTCAGACCGTATCTGCCAAAGGCTATCATTTCCCCTTATCAGAAGGAACGGATCAAGCCATTCAGACAAGCGAAGGGACGACAAGCCAATATTTGAAACCAGATACCAGTTCTTATTTCTCAAAAACAGCCTATGAAAAGGAAATGAGAACGGCGGCGGATAAATACTTGTCCCAAGATAGTATTCAAATCACCAACGAAAACTATATGGAAGTCATGGAGGCTATCTATGACTATCCAGATGAGTTTGAGGGCAAGACAATCCAGTTCACAGGCTTTGTCTACAATGACCCCAGTCATGCCAATAGCCAATTTCTGTTCCGCTTCGGCATTATCCACTGTATCGCAGATTCTGGTGTGTATGGATTGTTGACAAAAGGAAATACCCGTCAATATGAAAACAACACCTGGATTACAGCCAAAGGAAAACTGGTCAATCACTACCATAAGGAACTCAAACAAAATCTCCCAACCTTGGAAATTGACAGCTTTACCAAAGTCGATAAACCAGAAAATCCCTACGTGTATCGAGTGTTTTAAAAAGCAAACCAAGTTCATAAAAAACGAACAAGTTCTCTTCTGAATGACAGAAAAAGAGCCTGTTCGTTTTTTGTTATATGAGACTTAGTGACTTGTAGATTTAAATCTTATACCATTTCAAGCAATACAAGTAGCTCAGTGAGAACAAGAGAGCCACTTATTAATGAGACTAGCAATTTCTTTAGGTGCTTCAGTATAAAGCTCATGGCTAAAGTTTTCTAAAAAAATAGTATCAACATAATCTGGCAATTCTTTTAGGGCTTCCTCTCTCCATGTAGCTTCATTAGGATAGCGAGGACTAATAAATAAGGTATCCCCCACTTCTCTCTTAAAAGCTTGTATTTTCCGCCGTAGTCGAAGAATAGCTTCTATATTTTCAGAATTTATAGCTAACTCATATCTATCATACTCCGCATTCCAGTGATAAGACTGTCTTACAGCTTCCTCCATATTTTCTGACCAATGCTTTGCTTCGGATTTCTCTTTAGAGATAAGAAGATTTAAGTCCGAAACGACTTGAGATTCGATATAGTTTTTAGCTTCCTCTAACTCTGCATCTAAAGGTAAAATCTTATCTAAATCTAGATAACCACCATCCAAAAGAATCAGTTTTTTCACTTCATGAAATTCCGACGCGAGATAACGAGCCAAATCCCCTCCAAGAGAATGGCCTATCAGACAGATAGATTCTTTCTCAACAATCGTATTTTTAAACCATGCTTTCAATTCTGTTTCATCTCGAAGATGCTTTTCATACGGATTTAGAAAACAGACCTGCGAATCTAGTTCTTGAAGAAAATCCTTGCTATGATAGACATTGCTTCCTAGACCGCCAATAAAAAATATCTTCATTCTCTACTTAATACTATGCTTATTCATCTTTTGTTCAAAGATAGTCGTGATAATCTGACGCAATTCTTCGCGTTCTTTTTCTGGTATTTCACCACTTGTTTGAGCTGCAGCGTAGAGTTCAGGGTGTTCAATTGAAATGCGTTTAATCGTACGTGTCGTAGCATGTTTTCTGACGAAAAACGGGATGCGCTTAATCAAGTCTTGTGGTACAAGCGCAAGAATTTTCTCAGCAGTTTCCTTGTCACTAATCTTAGACGTAGTCAGTCCCTTCTTAATCATTTCCTGTTCTTTTGCTGTAAAATCTTTTAATTCCATCTGATTAATCCTCCTATTTACTCTAAGTTAAATTATATATCAATTGTAGCAAGACGACAAATAGTCTGTTTGTAAAATGCTCTCTATACTAAAACTTTCCTGACGCTCATAATTGCTCTTTAATGAAAAATCACAAATCCTTTTGGAGAGATGACAAGCTGATTCTCTAATTCTTGGCAATTGCTTGCTAGTGCTACTGCTTCCTTCTCTAAAAGGTAATCTTCTTTGGACTGGTTAAAAATCGCTTTGAGGGCCTGTCCATCGTAATTCCATTGCAAGGTTACTACATCAGCTTTGATTTCTTGGAGATTATGCTTGCCATGATGAATGGTTGTTGACGCATGTTTGCGAATCTTAATCAGCCTCTTCATAAAGTTCAGCATATCATTGTCACTCGATACACGTTCCCAAGGCATACAACGACGACAATCTGGGTCTGGTCCTCCTGTCAAGGATAACTCTGTTCCGTAATAGATACACGGTGTTCCTTTTTGTAAAAAGAGAAAGGCTAGGGCTGATTTGACCAGTTGAATGTCTTCATTAGCCGTCCACAGGATTCGTTCAGTATCATGCGAATCCAAGAGATTAAACATAACTTCTGAAATCTGTTGCTTGTAATACATAGACTGGCAATTGATTTCATCGATGAATTTGTCTGTCTTCTTAACACCTCGTAAAAAATAGTCCTTGATACTATCAGATAAAGGATAATTCATAACCGCATGAAACTCATCGCCATTTAACCAAGGCTGAGACGTATGCCAGACTTCTCCAAGGATATAAAGATCAGGTTTTTTAGCTAAAACTGCCTTGCGAAAATCCTTCCAAAACTGATGGTCAATCTCATTAGCCACATCCAAACGCCAAGCATCAATATCAAACTCTTCAATCCAATAAGTCGCAACCTTTAAAAGATAGTTCTTGACCTCTGGATTGGCTGTATTTAGCTTAGGCATATAGTCCTCGAAACCAAAAGCGTGATAAGGTAGTTCCCTCTTATTAGCTAGCTTTTCAGTAGTCACTGGGAATTGTTGAATATGGAACCAATCCTTATAAGCAGATTGCTCACCATTTTTGACAACATCTTGCCATTGAGGCGATTGCGAACCAATATGATTAAATACAGCATCCAGCATGACTTTCATGCCACGCTGATGTGCCTGCTCAATCAACTCCCGAAAGCTTTCCTTGTCTCCAAAATGACGGTCAATTTCAAAGTAATCCGTCGTATTGTACTTATGATTGCTCGTAGATTCAAAGATGGGACAAATATAGAGACCCGTAATTCCTAAGTCTTGCAAGTAATCCAGATGGTCAATAATCCCCTGTAAATCACCACCAAAGAAATCATCACTCTTAGGTGTGATAGAAGAATCCCAGTCTAAAGTCTCTTCTGGGTTTAATAGGGCATTTCCATTGGCAAATCGCTCAGGAAATATCTGATACCATACCGTATCTGAAACCCAGTCAGGAACCTGGCAGGCATCAATCTCATGAATATAAGGCAACTTAAATCCATTTCCAATAGCATGAAGATTTTCTAGAGAATCTTCAACACACCCTTTATCGCCGTACAAAATGCTCTGGCCTTCTGTATCTGTGAGTTCAAAAAGATACTGGATACGTGCAAAGCCAACGGACACTTCAACATGCCAATAGTCAAATAAGGAATCTGAGGTTATCTTGGCCATTTCCTTTGTACCTTGATAAAACTCCTCCATAAAGATAAAAGGATCACCATAATGCAAGTTGATACTTTCAATGTCCTCTTTCTTAGTTCGAATCCGAATATGAAGCTTTTTATTCTTGTAAAGATAGGCATACTCCGACTCTGGTCTGTGGTAAATGGCTGTTACTTCCACTGTATTTGTCTCCTGATTTACTTGGTTGCATTTACGACGCAAACGTTTTCATGATTGTGATTCTAGTATACTACTTTCGTATTTTATTTTCAAGGCTTGTCCGTAGATTCTAGTGGTTTGGTTCTATAAATAAAAAAAGCAGCCAGTCTTACAACTTGCTACTTTTCAAATGATGATTTACAAATATTTTTCCAGCCACTCAATTTTTTTAAAATCCTTATTGTTATTGTGCTCATTTCGATAAGAATCTTGGGAAGAAGCCTTGTAAATACTTAAAAACTGTTCCAAACTTGGAACGCGAAAAGTGATGTTTTCGAGATGAATCAGCTCTATATCCGATTCCGAAACTCCTGCAAAATCAGGTAAAGAATCGATACTTCCGAATTCAACACTCAGACCATCTTTTTGGAATTCATGCTCATGAATATCTATTAAGGCATAGCCTAAGTGTTTCATCACTTTCATTATCTTGTCCCACTCATAAATTCTGAGATGATCAGGTGCTTCCCAACCTCTAGGATCACCAGGCACATGAATGTCAATGTCAGACGGCCCCCATTCTTCATTTGATCGGTATTCAAACCCCAAAGACCCCATGAGCGTCGGAGTGATTCCGACTTGGTTTAAATGAGAACAAATTGTTCGAAATTCATCAAATAGAGAATTCATTCCTCCTCCAATCGTTGATATAGAACTTAATTTCGTTGTGAATAATAAACTAATTTTTACCTTTTACTCTTTCGGTTTTGAAAATACTTCTACTCGCTGAGCTAGGACTTTGATTTCTACAGGTAGGTTATCCGATTTATCGCCATCAACATCTGACTCCAATTCACTATCTGAAGAAATCTTAATATTACGCGCTTTGATATATTCGATATTATCATTTGCGACAACATCGCCTTTTAATAAATCAGGAATGACGGATAATTTGGAGAATATTGAAGCATCTTTTAGAATCAAAATATTGGCATAGCCGTCCTTGTTTTCTTCAAAGATTTTTTTGTCAGCGAAGTAATTTGTCAAGAGAACCAAAACATGACTCGCTTCACCAACATAATTTCCATTTTCTGTTTCAACCTTAATGTTAAAGACTTTATCCGTCATGACAGACTTCATGGTATTTACAGCATAGGCTAAAATACCGAATTTTGTCTTGTCCTCTATTTCAACATTGTGAATCGCCTCTGGAAGAGAGCCGATACTAAAGATATAACCAAAATAGTTATCATTTGCTTTACCGATATCAATCTTATTGGTTAAGTTAAAATCAAGTTCATCAATAGCGCTATCTATGTCTTGATTGATTTCCAACAGTTTTGTAATGAGATTACCCGTCCCACCAGGAATAATACCTAACTTAGGAACGTAGGCTCTCTCAGCAATACCCGAAATGACTTCGTTGACAGTCCCATCTCCACCAAAACACACCACTGCATCGTACTGCTCACGAGAAGCCTCTTCAGCAAAATTGGTTGCATCCAGCGCTTTTTCAGTAATTTTGGTTTCCACATATTCAAAGTATTCTTTTGCTTTATTCTCCAGCTTTTCTTTATAATCCAAAGCCTTCTCACCACCAGAGGTAGGGTTGATAATTAACATTGCTTTTTTCATTGATTTTCTCCTTAATATTCATAAAAAATGTTTATATTTCATCGTACGCAAGTAAATGTACTACCATTATACAATGAAAATACGGAAAAGAGAAATATGACGTACTGGAGATTGAAACGCTTTTATTTTATATCAACCTTATTATCCCATCGCCTGAGTACATCATTTATGGGTTCATCCAAATAAGAGTAGGCCTTTTCCTTTATCCAATCAGGAATACCATAAGCTGCCTCTGCTATGCTGCCAGTGATTGCAGCAAGTGTATCACTGTCGCCACCAAGTGAGATGGCGTTTCTACTTACAATATTCTTTTATTTTACCAGCATATTCACTCAAAAGATTATTTGAATAAATTTTTTCATTACTTGAATTTCTAACTTCTTTCCATAGGATAGAGGCCACTTTTAATTTATTGGAGTAGTTACGACTATTTTTGTCTGCACAAAAATCCTTTAAAAATTGATTCCATTGACAAACCGAATGATCATACTTGGCATAGTTTGAATTTCCATAATAAACTTTTAGCATATCTTGAATTGTAAAAGCTAAATCATGTTCTTTTTTTACTTTTCTCCAAGCTGTCGCCATATCAGCAGTAAATTTAAAGGGCGAAACATCTGTTAAAGTTGAGAAATATTCTCTAAAGTCTGCATTAAAGGAGAATCCACATTCAAGTAAAGACGTATCTAAGGCAACGACTTCTACTTGTTTCTTTTTTCTTTTTGTTGATGATTTTTTAATCAAATTCCCCTTAAAGTACTGCTCAATAATATGATTGAGTTCTTGCTTGGTACCTCTATATTCAAGTCCTAATAACCTGCATATCTGTGAAAGTTCATCACGATACCAGTAGTATTTATTAAATTCATCAAAGGATGTGATTTTATCAAACTCAGGTCTGCTCTCTATCAATATAACACCTCCTTAAAACCAATTTAGGTTGTCATCTCAAAATAATGGAGTTTTAGTTTCTTTATTTTGAGGATTAGCTACGTTTCACTAACAAGCTTACACATTCAACGGTTCGGACTTACCGTATCGTCCGTGAAAAAACAATCCTCAAGAAATAAAGGAAAATCCTTCGTTTTGATATTGTTCCATTCGTAAACAGAACCAACAATGTCTCCAACTATTGCTCCAAGCATGGTATTCCTCCTTATGGCACATCAAATTCGTTACACATTTCTAATGAGTCACTCTTTAAAAATGACACCACCAGATTAATCCACTCATGAGGCAGGTAAGCTGATAAATAGCCGTGGTTATAGCCCTTTGCTTCATACAAAATTGTATTTGAATGTAGCTGATGAAATAATTTCGCTGATTCTTTCACACAGTTCAATTCTTTTTCACCATAGATATACAGAACCTGAGCCTTGCTAGCAGAAATCATATCTTTCAGCTTGTAACATCCCATATAGTTTTTGTAAATGGTCACCAATGTTTTGATAGGCGTCCTTGGCAAATCCTCCAAATAATAAGCTTTTATTTCCTCTGGATAAGCCAGTTTAGGATAGAGTTTGTTCATCATGCTTAACTGAAGTTTGCAAGAGAATTTATTGAACATCAGTTTACCAAATAGAGACACTAGAAAGATGCTGATTTTAGCTAACCTTGGTTGAGGAATACAGAGGCTTCCGTCTATAATGGCCTTCTCAGCAATTTCACTATCTAAAGATAAAAGCTCTATGGCAATTTGACCACCAAGTGAAACACCACCGATTGCAAACAATTTCCCACCACAGTTTGCTTTGATATAGTCTATAATCTCCAAAGCAGAATCTTCAGTAGAAACATAATCAAGTTGATATTCCTCGCCGTGGCCATTCAAAGTGGGTAGAATAATACGGTATTCTTTTGACAAGATTCGTGCTTGACGAAGATAATTCCACCAAGAACTTCCACCACCATGTATCAGTAAAATAGGAGGCGAATTCTTATCACCAAATTCATGGAATTTCATGTTTAAACTCCTTACTGTAGAACTTTCACTAGCTACACTCATGTTTAATCAGCTCGTACAAGCAGTGATGTCTCAACAAATAGAAAAGTCTCTAACATTGATTATCTAGAATGACCATACGTTACTTTCAATAATGGATATCCTGATCTAAATTTTAAAATGTTGTTTCCTTACTAATTCTATTACTCGCCAATATAGTATAAATCAAATAACCAATAAAAATGATAATAAAAATAAGATTAATTTTTAACACAAAATAGAGATTTAACAAATTTGCGAATGAATGAAATAATACACAGTATCCCACAGATTTCGTTTGACGGTAAAGAAGCCCTAAAACAAAACTTAAAAATAATGTATATATAAAAAATAAAATAAAAGGAAATCCTTGATGACTTTCTCCAACTATAAACCATAAAGGCAGATGCCATATTCCCCAAATTGATCCTACAATCAAATTAGATTGCCAATAAGTATATTTTTTATCAAGTAATGGTTGTAATATTCCTCTCCATCCTAATTCTTCATGTCCACCACCAAAAAAAATTAGTTGTATAAAGAATAATGGCATCAGATAAATTGATACTCCGTTTAATTCTAAGGAAGATACAGAAAATAGTATCAAAATTGCTAACATATGATAAATGAAATAAATACTACTATTTTCTATCTTATTAAATAAAAAATGTTTAAATTTTATATTATTACTTTTTAAATAAAAGCCACTTGCAATAGCTGGTCCAAGTGCACCTACTATATGTAACATTCTCCCTATAAATGTTTCTAATTCCAAAATATGAGATTGAGTAAATATGGTAAGAAGCCCCCAAGCTATATAAGTAATTCCAAATGTACAATAAAGATAATTTTTTAAATTCCTTTTATCAATTTCTGTCATTTTATCTTCCTAATTTTGATTATTTTACGTATAATATTTTTTTACTGCTTCTAAGTTGCTCTCGATTATAACTACCTATATTCTATCATAAAAACACCAAAAAAGCCTTACAATTAAGGCTTTTCATTATTCATTTCGTCAATACTTTAGTTTCGTAGATTCAGATTCGTATAATTAAAACTAGTCAATTTTCTCTGTGATGTTTCCAAGTTTATTCAATACAAGACAGGAATGATTATTTAGTGGAATTATGGGCACATTAACGAGTTCTTCAGCTCTCTCCTTATTAGCTTTATCATTCCAGGAATCATAATGGACACAAATTAAAAACTGACTAAAGAGTCCTAATCCATTTTTTATCTTTATCTGATGATCTGAATTATCATTAGGTGAAACATAGACTTTTTCTCCTAATAATAGGGCTCCTGCAGAAAATCCCATAACTTTCGCCCCTTTATTCAGCATACGATCGATATAATTTTTGAACTGCTGATTGACGTAAGTAGCTAAATACTTTTCCGTATTTCCACCACCGATGATAATTATGTCAGCATCTAGATAGCTATCAAGATCAATCTTCTCAGTGTCCAGGAGCAAGTAATCAATGTTTAGATTAGGAAATTGACTTTGAAAAACTTCCGTGTACTTTTTCATATAAGGTTGCCAATTATCTCGAAAAACTGTAAAAATGACAATTCTTTCAATCTTCCTTGATGCCAGTATTTTATCAATAATGGTAAGATTCGTTATCGGTGGATTTCCACCCATCAAAAAAATTTGTTCTTTCAATCTGTTACACTTTCTAAAGATATATAAAGTTTAAACAAGTTTATTCACGTTTCGAAATTATAATTTTTTAAAAACATATCGTTTTATTGACTGACTAAGATCGAACCAGCAATCATACATATGCAGCTTGCTCATCATTGTCCAAACCAGTCTTAATAACATCTCCAACATCAATAATATTTTTTAAACCTTAAATAAGATTTAGATAAATTTATTTGTAGGTTAAACCATCATGAAATGTCAATTCACAGATAGTTTTACTTATATATTTATATAGTCTTTTTGTATTTATAAATCATCCTCTTAAAATCTCGTCTATCTGCTCCGTTTCGATTTGTTTTTGTAAATCATCAATTTTTGTTTCAATATAGTTTTTATGTTTTATCCACTTTAAACCTATAAAATTTGGTAACAATGATTCGAGAAATTCAATCCAAGCTGAATACATAGGTACTACACTGCCTGACCAACTCCAAGAAGTAGGTGTTAATGGTATTTTTTCAAAGTCTTCAAACAACGGATTATTCTCAAGAAAGAGCAAGATATACTCTTTTTTTCTTTTGATCTCTAATTTTGACACAACTGAAAATAGGCAATACATTTTTGCTTTATCATTGCAGAATCGTTGAATACATTGTCGAATCCACATATCTTGTCTTTCTAACAGCTTTTTCTCATTTTGCTTTGGCAATAATAAATATTCTAAAAAATACGGTACTGACAATCTAGAATATTGATAGTTTCTTATCAACTGCTCAAAAATTTTATTATATATTTCTACAAAATCGTCCAAATCAAAAAAGCAACAATGCTTTTCTTGATGGTCGCTAAAGGAGTCACTATTTATTAAATAATCTATATACTTGTCCAGTATAGAAGGTCTAACCGAATATATTTCCTTCAAAAATTGTCCGTCATAATCATGATCTTTATCATATGACAACATAGCATAGTATATTTCTTCAAGCAATTCTAAATTGCAATTAAATTTTTGAATCACTTCCCTTGGTGTATTATGATGATAATTAAATAACAAGCCAAAATAAATATCCACAATAAAAGAGGAATACTCTTTTTTATCCAAAATAATTCTGCAACCTTCTATTAATGCTAATTCATCTATTGCATTATACTTATCCAGAAAATCTATATCACGCATTGATGATGAGGTAATATATCTGTCAGAAGTATCTTTCAAAAAATCATAAAGCCCTTGTAAATGTTTTTCTGTAATTAATCCCAGCGGTAATTCATGATAATATGCATATGTCCAAGCATTTTTCTGACTATATTCTTCACTAATAATAATTTCATACACTTCTGAATCGGATAATAATGAAAATAAATTGTCTACTAGATGGTATGGATGTAAATTGTTTGGTGTATCGTTTTTGATATAATATTTAATTGCATCAACATACCAATCTGCTTTATCGGAAATAGCATCAAAGGCAATGCCTAATCCTTCACCGACCTCCCAATATGAATGGTTATCTAGCTCAGAAATACCGTTGCAAACATCAATTAACTTCTTAAATATCTGTAAATCACAATTCAAAGTGTAATGATTAATTGATTGCTGCTTTTGTTTTCTATTTTCTTCATAACCAGTTTCTTTATAATCTGGTCCTTTAAGAAGACAATATAATTGAAAGCCCTCTCCTTCAAAATATTCAGAAAACAAGGATTCACAAGAATAATTCATTCTGCTAAAAACTTGCACTATTTTGTCTGCTAAAAGGCAATTTGCCAATTTATCTGGTGGAAAATTTAACTTCAAAATTAATTCAATATATTTTAAATCAAATTGTAAAACAGGAATGCTTATATCGTCAACAATGCCACCATAAGAACTAAGAATTCCCCTAACTTTTTCTCTATACTTTTCAATTTTACTCAAAGAAGTTAACGATTCCCAAATGAACTCACGATATTTTTCAACACCTTTAGATATAGTTAGTGGAATCTGATATATGGTTATTGCATTCTTTCGTCCTTCCTCCGCTGGAGAAAAATTTAACTTCAGAAATTCTTCTGCTATCTGCAAAAAAATTATTACAATAAATTCTTGTTTCCAATTATTTGAATATTCTATTATTTTTTCAAAAAAAGTTATTTGAGTATAAAAACTATTACGAAAAGAAGCCCTCTGAATACCAAAATATATATTAACTGCATGGTAAAATTCCATAAATAAATCTGGTCGCTTTAGATAATATTGAAAAAACAAATCACAAGCGGTTGGCAAATCAGTCATATCTGCAAATCCACCAAGAATTTTAATGATATCATTTTCCACATGTTGATAATTTTTTCTTTTTTCAGTATCTATATCGATCCATTCACAAATCACTCTTTCTTCAGATTCAATTTTATTTTGCAAGAGCAAAAGTGTTTCCGTAGGATTAATGCGAAAAAAGACTTTTACAAATTCAAAGAAGATTGGCGATTTTTCTGTTGATAATTCATCCCATAATAACTTTATTTCTTTCTCAGCAAAATTTAAAAGTGCCTTATTTTTAAAAATATTAAGTAACGTATTAACAGAAGATACAGTTCTCTCTCTGTAACTTGAAAAGCAAGATTTAATCATTTTTGACAAACTAAGTAATTTTTTGTCAAAGAAAATATATTTTAACAAATAATTAGACAAGCATTGATCAGAAAAACGAACAGCTTTATCATTACAAATATCGACAATCTCCAGCTCGTGAAGCATACGGATATTTTCAATAAAACTATCTCGATTTAACCCTTTTTCCTGTAAAATTGGTAAAAGTGCATCAATATAATCTAAATGAATTGCTTCAAGAAAAGCAATTATACCAGAGGTTATACACAGATTTTTGTCTATAAAAAATTGATTATTTTCTAAATTAGAACCATAATAATCTTCATATAATTGTGACACATCATCAATAGACTCCAAACGATTTGAACTGCATGCTACTTTCCCAGCAAGTATAGCAATACGAGTATTTCCTTCTGCAATTCTTATAATTCGTTCTTGATATTCTGAATTCAAAATGCCCAATGAAGCTTCAAGTAATTCCTTAATTTCATTCTCTGAAAATACATTTACATTCACAATTTCATAAGAAGTGATTGCTCGAACATCGTTTATCACTTTTTGAAGTGCATAATCCCTTACTGTAATAAGTATTTTTACATTATATCCCTCTGATTTCATACTAATGTATCGGATAATATGCTGTAGTCCTGACAATTGATTGGCATCATCAATAAAAAGAAAATAATCTCCTGGTTTATCTAAAAAAAGTTTTAAATCGTCGTATATTGGTAATGCATTACTATGAATACAGTAAATCTTTTCATTCTTAGCATCTGCATGATTTTTTACATAATGCAAAGCTAAACGTGTTTTCCCCGTACCTGATGAACCACTAAGTATAACAACATCCACTTTAAGATAAGCATTGATGATATCTTGAAATTCTTTTTCTCTGAATAGAAATTTAGTGTCAATTGGAGCAGCCATTCTATTTGCATTGTAACTATTAATAAATTCATCATATGATTGAATTTGATCTGTACTTATTGATATTCCCAAAAAATCACGTGAAAGATTATGATGGAAAAGATATATATCTTCTGCAAGCTTATCAATTCCAATAATTACAAGCTTAATTCCAACATCTTCACACAGTTTTTTTACTTCACTATCTTGAAAGGGTGTAAGGTTTGATGAAGTATGACAATAAATAATTTCAGAAATTTTGTCATATGGAACACCTGTCTTTGCTGTATCAAGACATTTTTCAAGGTCATCCCTAATTTTTGCAAATAAGTTTGTCCTTTGAGTTGTGTATTCAACAAAAACATACTTTTCATTTGATGCAATAAAATATGTATCAGGTGTACCTAAAGTAGTCTTACGTGTACCTGCTTCTCCACCAAGAGATACTATACTCGGATAGCCCGTTTTATATAAATAAGAATCACAAAGATTTTGAAATGAACCTGCATCCAGTTGTAGTATTTTTTGTTTAATACTTTCAATATTAGCCACTGTCTATAATCCCCCTATTGTTTTAATATTACAACATCTTAAGATACTTAAACACATCCAAAATAGCTTCTTCCTTTTCAATTGGACACTGTGGAACTTTCTGATTCTCATTTTTTGAAATATTATAGTGTTCCCTAACCTCTAAACCATGCTTTTTCTTCACTTGTGCAATATAAAGTGTCGATACTTTAAACCCAAACGTTTCAAAAACATAGTTTTGAATTTGTTTATATGTTGCCTTACTTTCAGCACTCGTTAAATCAATATATCCATCGGAAGTTCCACACTAATATATTTCTTAAAATCTAGTTTGGAAAGCAACACAATTATCTCAACATGATGCGTCTGCGGGACTCAAAAGGTTTGGGTGAACCTTTTGAGGATTAGCTACGTTTCACTAACAAGCTTACACACTCGACATGATGCGTTTGAGGAAATAGATCCACCGGCTGTACTTTCTTCAACTCATATCCCAATTCTTGGTAGAGTTTTATATCACGCGCCATGGTTGCCACATTACATGAAATATAAGCGATACGGTCTGCTCCTGTTTGGCTACTTGCTTTGATAAAGCTCTCGGTGAGTCCTTTTCTTGGTGGATCCACTAGGATAAGACTTGGCTGAATCCCTTCTTTAAGCCAATTCTTCATGGCATTTTCAGCTGTATCACAGACATAGTTGGCATTTGAAATATTGTTCAGCTGAGCATTCTTTTTGCTATTCTCAACCGCTTCTGAAATCACTTCAACACCATAAACCTCTTTGACATGTTTCGCAACAGAAAGACCAATCGTCCCAATACCAGAATAGGCATCAATAACCACGTCATCTTCTTTTAATTCAGCAAAGTTAATGGCTGTTTGATAAAGTTTTTCAGCCATTTCAGTATTGACTTGGTAAAAAGCGGGTCCAGCGATTTGGTAGTCATTTCCCAACATCTGGTCAGTGATAAAGTCTTGTCCATAAAGCGTACGCCATTCCTTACCAAAAATAGCATTAGTGTTCTGGTCATTGATACTTTGCATAACAGAGACAATCTCTGGGAACTGCTTAATCAGTTGTTCAATCAATTGGTCAACACGAAAAACTTTGGGACGAGTTGTTACCAAAATTACCATTATTTGTCCAGAATAGTGTCCACGACGCACCACAAGATTTCGAATCAAGCCAGATTGTTCCTTTTCATCATAAGGTTTCAGGTCATAACGACGGAGCAAGTCACGTAGTCCTACTACTACCTCATCAATCACAGGATCCTGGATAAAGAAATCTTCTAGAGGCATGAGGTCATGGGAGTTCTTACGGAAAAATCCTGTTTCCAAGACACCATTCACTCGACGAACTGGCACCTGCGCCTTATTGCGATACTTGATTGGATTTTCCATACCAAGCGTTTCAGCAACCTCTACATCAGCAATTCCTGCAATCTTGTAGAGACTGTCCTTAACTTGCTTGGTTTTAAACTTAAGCTGTTCTGGATAGGCAAGATGACCTAAATCCGCGATTCCTGAACGCAGGTAAGCCAAATCTAGATCTTGATTACGGTGTGGCGACTGGACAAGGTATTCTTCAACCTTCCCAAAACCAATATTTTTATTAACCTTGAGGACACGCATGAGGATTTTTTCACTCGGTAAAGCATTCTCAACAAAAAATACCAAACCATCCACCTTGGCAACTCCTGCACCTTCATGGGTCAAGTCCACAATTTCAACTTCTACAATATCATTTTTCTTTAACATTCTCTTCTCTTTCTATTGGCCGACAAAAAAGACGGCAACGTTACGGTTACCATCTATTATACCATGAAATTTCTTAAGAACCAAAACTCTTGAAGAAGTTGACAATGGCTTGCCAGAGGGAGCTTAAGAAGTTCCCGCCATCCTCTAGCGCCTTATCCGCATCAAAGTTAAGGTTGATATTTTTAAAACTGTCGCCAGCTTGTGAAACAATACTTTGTTTAAGGTCATTCAAGGTTTTAGTGAAGTCTGTATTACTGAGGATATCACTCTTTGAGAGATTCAAAGCAAAGTTGATGATGATATTGATCTGGTTTCCTGTTATAACCTGATCAAGTTTGTAATTTTTTAAGGTATCTTCAACAATTTTGCGGACATCTTCCTCTGTCAGATTTCCCTTGCTTTCTTTAGCTTTGGCGAGTCCTGACTTGATATCAGCTAGGGCAACGTTTAATTTATTAGCATCATAGCCTGACTTATCCTTGTTTTCAGCATTGATATCTGACAAAGCCTTCAACTCTTCTTGAGCCAAGTCTTTATTGGCTTGTGGCACCTTGGCTCCATTAGCTTCTAGCGAATAATAAATCCCGGCTAAGGCACTCTCACCTGTAACTGGAATAGGTGCTGCTACAGTGATTTTGGCGTGTTCCACACCCAAAGTTACGGCTGCATTGCGGTACATATCCTGAGTCACCTTAGTGATGTTTTCTGGTGTTTCAATCTTGACCTCAAGTGGCGACTTGTCACCTAGTTTTTGAATCTTGGCTGATGAATACAGTTGTAAGCTAGAGTCATTTGCCACATTCATAATCTTAGAATAGACATCAGGTGTCATGGTCTTGAGTTCTTTGGTATCTGTTGAGGCATTGTAGCCCAGTTTTTTTAGAGTTTGATTTTTTTGATCTTCAGACAATGATGAACCTAGGACATATTCAGGTTGGACGTAGGTTTCATCGATAACTTTTTGAACATCTGTTGCTGCATGGGCGCTATTCATAGCTGTTACTGCCCACAAGACCGCAGCACTAGTCAGAAAGAGTTTCTTTCTCATAGGGATTTTCCTCCTTTACCTTTCTAGAGTAATATATCTATCTTAAAGAAAACTTATAACAAAAACACCTGGGCTAGCCAGATGTCGAAAAGAGAGTAAAACATTTGATGATGTAAAGGTTGAATTGCACCTGTCTAGAATAGTAATAGTTTCCTCCATTTACATAGAGTTCGGATCCATGAAAAATGGAAATGGGATGAATATAACTATAAGTCTTTCCAGTGGTATTACCAAGCAAGGGAGCAACCGTATCACGAGAGTACTGTTTGGCCAGAGCCAAGGTATTTTCCTTACCATTTTGGGCGATAAAATCGATATAGGCAGGTCCAAAATTATAGGCTTGAACAGCCGTCCAGACATCAACCCCCTTCTTCTGAGCCAGATAGAGATTATCTGTCAGAGTTTGAACGCCTTGCCGAATGCTAGAGGCATTATCATTGATGGTGTTGGTGGAACCACTTGCAGACTCACTAGACTGCATAACATCGCCTTCTTTTCCTTTTGTTTCAGTATAAATCATAGCGAGCACAAGCTCTTCGTTTGCTGGGGTGTCTTTTTCACTCAAGATTTCTCGCACCATGGGTTGATAGGTCATGACTTGCTTGACATCCTGGTGAACGCGGTAAGCTTTATAGCCAGCAAAAAGGAAGACTGCTAGTACAAGCACTCTTCGAATTCGTTTAAACATTATTTACTTTGGATATCCTCGATATTTTTGATTAAGATAGAGTAGGTTCCATTGTCGTTTTGGATAAACTCAACAGACTCGGCGTCTTGATAGACGTTATTGGGAACGATGAGCTCAATTCCATTTGACAAGGAAAGTTTTTGGTTTTCAAATTTCTTTAATTGGCGACTGGCATCAATTTCATCAAATTGAACAGGCTCTGGTACGGCTTCTTTGACTTGGTCAATAAAGCTCAAACGAGCAGTCAGATTATTATCAAAAAGATCGTTAGCCAATTTCTCAGGCGACAATTCATTGCTTTCTTCCAGGTTATTGAAAATCGCTGATTTGACCTTGGATTGAAATTGAAAATCATCTGTGTTAAAAGATTCAGCAATTCTCTGGGCTGTTTTTTCCAGTTCTTTGATAGATTTCTTGGGTGAAATCTTAGGAGCGACAGCAAGGAGATTTTCTGAAAAATAGTTCAAAAAAGTTCCGTTGTACTTGATTCGTTTTTCAATCAGATGGTACTTGCGACTCTGAAGATTAACCACTAAGGCTTCATCAGCTCCTGTTCCAAATCCAGGCAGGTTATTCTGAGTTAGCTTGATTGGATTATCAATTTCTCCTCCGAGGTGGGTCAAGGTCTCCCGCAGAGCAATTCGCAAGAAAGCGAAATGTTCTACACCTTCTTTAGAAAATTGCACAAAAATCAAGTCATTGGTCTTGAGATTTTCTGAAATGCTGAACTCCTCTTTCCAGAGATTAGCCAGTGTGACTGATGTCTCCAACAAATCGTCTGTGATGTGATTGAAGAAGGGATTTTCTTCCTCGAAAATCCCAGTCTTGGCTTCATCTGAATACACACGTTCAATTTTTTTACGCAAGTATTCTTCGATTTTTGGAGTAATATTGAGAAACTTATCCGCTAGAAACAGCTCGGTATCATCCGGGCTAAACTGATGGATAATGGCTTTCTTAATATAAATGTCCATAAAAGTTTTAGTCCTCGTATAATGGGAAGGCATCTGTCAATTCTTTAACTGCACTTCTCACTTCTTCTAATACAGCCTCATTTTCTGCATTCTTAAGGGTTTTAATAATAAGTTCAGCCACTTTGCGACTTTCTTCTTCACCAAATCCACGTGCAGTAATAGCTGCTGCTCCGATACGAATCCCACTTGTCTTGAATGGTGACAAGCTTTCGTAAGGGATTGAGTTTTTATTTAGGGTAATATTGACTTCATCCAGCAAGTTTTGAGCAACTTTTCCGTTTTCTACAACCTTAGTCACATCCACTAGGAAGAGGTGGTTTTCAGTTCCGCCAGAAATGATACGGAAATCAGGGTCTTGCAAGAAGACATCCGCCATAGTCTTGCTGTTCTTGATAACATTGGTAGCATATTCCTTGAAAGCTGGATCCAAAACTTCTTTGAAAGAAACAGCTTTAGCTGCTACAACATGCTCCAAAGGACCACCCTGAATACCTGGGAAAATAGCTGAATTGATTTTCTTAGCAAGTTCTTCGTCATTAGTCAAAATCAAACCACCACGAGGTCCACGAAGGGTTTTGTGAGTCGTTGTTGTAGTGATATGAGCGTATGGCACTGGACTTGGGTGAAGACCAGCAGCAACCAAACCAGCGATATGGGCCATGTCTACCATGAGCTTCGCCCCAACAGCATCCGCAATTTCACGGAATTTTGAAAAATCGATAATTTGAGAATAGGCTGAAGCACCAGCTACGATTAATTTTGGTTTTACTTCTTGGGCTTGTTTCAAGATAGCATCAAAGTCTAAGAGTTCCGTTTCAGGATCCACACTATAAGAAACAAAGTTGTAGGTTTGACCTGAGAAGCTAACAGGAGCCCCATGAGTCAAGTGTCCACCTGCTGCCAAATCCATCCCCATAACGGTATCACCAGGCTCAATCAAGGCCATGTAAGCCGCACAGTTGGCTTGGCTTCCAGAGTGAGGTTGGACATTAGCAAATTTAGCACCGAAAATTTCTTTTGCGCGTTCAATAGCTAGAGATTCCACCACGTCTACTACATCTGTTCCACCATAATAACGGCGTCCTGGGTAACCTTCAGCGTATTTATTCGTCAAGATAGACCCTTGAGCTGCCATAACTGCCTTGGAAACCACGTTTTCCGAAGCGATCAACTCAATGTTGTTTTGTTGGCGTTCCTCTTCTTTGGCAATAGCATTCCAGAGATCAGCATCATATGCTTTAAAATCATCTTTGTCAAAAATCATAGGTCTTCTCCTTTTATTATGTGACTAGTTCATTAGTTTAATTTTCTTATTAGAAAATTAAACTAAAAGATGCGAATAAACCGTTTCTGCATTTTATCACAAATATAACCAACTTTTTCATAAAATGCATGAGCACCCAGACGATGATCGGCAGAGTTTAAGCGGATAAACCCATAACCACGTCTTTTTGCTTCTTGATCCAACCCTTGCAGTAAGCTTTTACCAATACCTTGTCCTTGCGCTTGAGGTAAAACTGCTAAGGCTAAGATATTAAATCCTGCTTTGGAATAAAGTGATTCATAGACCTCAGCGTGGACATATCCAAGTAAGACATGACTAGCTGCATCCTCATAGCCAAGAAGGAAATGATGGGAATCCTGAGATAGTCTAGCTAATTGACTAGCCGTTTCCTCTGGACTAAAAGAATAACCCAAAGCTTCTTGGTTAATGTCACATATAGCTTTCACATCAGTTTCTCTTAAGTCTCTTAACATCTCATTCCTCCTCAAAAGAAATCTCTGGCAGCTGAGCAAGAATATCTTCTCGCTTAATCGCCCCTTGGCGTAAGATTTTCACCTTGTCTCCAGACAAATCCAAAATAGTCGAATCCTGTCCAGTTAGAAAAGCATCGTCTTCCAGACCCAGAACCTCTTGGTCAAAATCCTCTAGAATTTGGTTAAAGGTCACTCCACTTGCCTGACCTGAAATATTGGCAGACGGCCCAATCAAGGGACCTATCTCTCGAATCAAATCAAGGGTAATGGGATGACTCGGCATCCGAAATCCAACAGTTGCAAGACCAGAATTGACCCAATAGGGAACGCGGTCATTGGCTTCAAGGATAATGGTCAAGGGACCTGGTAAAAAGGTCTCTACAAGTTTTTGAAGATAAGTTGGCTGATTCTTAGAAAAGTGCAAGATATCCTCTAAAGAGGCGATATTGAGGTTAAGCGCCTTGTCTCTTGGACGACGTTTGAGTTGGTAAACATGGTCAACTGCTTTTTCATCTAAGGCCTTAGCAAAAAGACCGTAAACTGTCTCTGTAGGCAGAACGACAGCTCCACCATTTTCCAACTCTTGTCTAATCCTGTCCATCATCAACTACAACCATCCTATCTTGACTAAACTGGTCCTTGAGCGTTCGTACTCGTTTTTCAGGAAGCTGTTTCCTAAAGAGTTCGGGAACACTTTGACCTTGCTTGTATCCAATTTCAAGGTAAATCTTACCACCATCTTTGAGATAGTCTTTTACATCTTCCGCAATTCTACGGTAAATAGCTAGACCATCCTCGTCTGCAAAGAGAGCTAGATGAGGTTCTGAATACAAAACATTCAAGCCGACCTCTGACGCATCTTCACGAGAGATATAGGGTGGATTGGAAACAATTATATCATATTTTTCAGAAATTTCTGTAAAACAGTCAGATTTTTTTAAAAATAATTGAAGATTTTGATTTTTAGAATTTTCACTAGCTACATCTAAAGCATTTTGAGAAATATCTGCTGCTGTCACCGACCAATCTGGTCTATTTTTTGCTAGAGCGAGAGCAATAGCTCCACTACCTGTTCCAATATCCAGAACAGAAAGATTCGTCTCAGGATTTTCAGCCAGAATAAGCTCCACCAACTCCTCTGTTTCTGGACGAGGGATCAATACTCGCTCATCAACTTTTAACTGCATTCCATAAAAATCTGCCTGTCCAATGATATACTGTGCCGGTTTATGAGCTGCTAACTGTTGGAAAATTCCTTTTACAAATACTTCTTCCTCTTCCGTCACTTCCTGCTGGAGGGCAAAAACAAAGTCCGTAAAAGATAGATTTTTCAGGCTACGATAGACAAAAGAGAGGCTTTCAGCTTCCTCTCCTTGTCTTATCAACTCTTCTTCAAAATCTGAAAATAATTGAGCTAATTTCATTATTTGTTTAATTCTTCTAATTTTTGTGTTTGGTCATAGAGCACCAAGGCATCCACAACTTCGTCCAATTTACCAGATAAAATGGTATCTAGTTTTTGGAGGGTTAAACCGATACGGTGATCTGTGACACGGTTTTGTGGGAAATTATAAGTACGGATTCGTTCTGAACGGTCACCAGTACCGATTGTTGACTTGCGCTCAGCGTCTTGTTCATCCTGAGCAATTTGTGCAAAGTGGTCAGCAACACGCGCACGGATGATTTTCATGGCTTTCTCACGGTTCTTCTGCTGGGTACGTTCTTCCTGCATCTCAACCTTGATATTGGTTGGCAAGTGAACGATACGAACGGCAGTCGCAACCTTATTGACGTTCTGTCCACCAGCACCAGAGGCGTGATAGATGTCAACACGAAGGTCTTTGGGATCAATATCGTATTCTACTTCTTCCACTTCAGGCATGACAAGAACTGTGGCAGTCGATGTATGGACACGACCTTGGCTTTCTGTCACAGGAACACGTTGCACACGATGGGCTCCAGACTCATACTTAAGTTTAGAGTATACAGATTGACCTGAAACCATGGCAACGACTTCTTTAAAACCGCCGACACCATTTATAGAGGCTTCCATAACTTCAAAGCGCCAGCCTTGGGCTTCCGCATACTTTTGGTACATAGTTAGAAGGTCCCCGGCGAAAAGTGCCGCTTCGTCACCACCAGCCGCTCCACGAATTTCAAGGATGATGTTCTTGTCATCGTTTGGATCCTTTGGAAGGAGCAAAATTTTGAGTTTTTCTTCGTATTCTTCTTTTTCAGCCTTGGCATCTTTGAGCTCTTGCTTGGCCATTTCTTCCAAGTCCGCATCTCCGCCTGATTCCTTAATCATCTCTTCAGCGTCAACGATGTTTTGAAGGACTTGTTTGTACTCACGGTAGGCTGTTACTGTGTCACGAGTTGAAGCTTCTTCTTTTGAAAGCTCCATAAAACGTTTGGTGTTAGAGACCACATCCGGGTCACTAAGCAACTCTCCTAATTCTTCATAACGGTCTTCTACAGCTTGTAGTTGATCATAGATGTTCATTTTTCTTCATTCTCCTTGTTGATTTCAGGGGCAAAATAATGTTTACGGCAAACTGAGATATAGGTTTCATTACCACCAATCTGGATCTGTTCTCCATCGTAAACAGGCAGTCCATCCTGTGTTCGCAAAACCATAGTCGCCTTTTTCTTACAATACTGACAGATGGTCTTGATTTCGTCAATCTTGTCTGCTAAGAGCAAGAGATATTTGGAACCTTCGAATAGTTCATTACGAAAGTCATTTTTTAAACCAAAAGCCATGACGGGTATGTCTAACTCATCAACAACACGAGCTAGGTCGTAAACATGGTGACGCTTGAGAAACTGGGCTTCATCGACCAAAACACAGTAAGGCTTTTCTGGTAGGTCTCGGATATAGCCAAAGATATCCGTCGTTTCCTCAATCGCAATGGCAGGGCGTTTCATGCCAATACGACTCGACACATAGCCAACACCGTCACGAGTATCCAGAGCCGAGGTCATAATCACAACACCTTTTCCTTGCTCCTCATAGTTATAGGCCACCTTGAGAATCTCAATCGTCTTACCAGAGTTCATGGTCCCATAACGATAATACAACTGTGCCATGTTTCTTGCTTCACGTCCATTTCTAAATTTTTGCTACATTCTAGTATATCATAATTTTCTTAAGCTTTAAACGGCAAAATGTGGTAAAATAGAAGAAATCAAAAACTAGTGGAGGAAGCTATTATGCCATTTGTACGCATCGATTTATTTGAAGGACGCACGCTCGAGCAAAAGAAAGCTCTTGCTAAGGAAGTAACAGAAGCGGTTGTCCGCAACACTGGAGCCCCTCAATCTGCTGTCCATGTCATCATCAACGACATGCCAGAAGGAACTTACTTCCCACAAGGGGAAATGCGCACCAAATAAGTCAGCTTAAGCAGAAATGCTTAGGCTTTTTCAATCTCCAAGTAGCATCCATTGAAGAAATAGTCTAAATTTGTTACAATTTGAAAAGAGAATTGGAATATTCCAAGAAAAGAGCTATTAAAGGAAACATTATGATTACACGTGAATTTGATACCATCGCTGCTATCTCGACTCCACTAGGTGAAGGGGCTATCGGTATTGTCCGCCTGAGCGGAACAGATAGTTTTGCGATTACGCAAAAGATTTTCAAAGGGAAAGACTTGAGTAAGGTTGCTAGCCACACTCTCAACTACGGTCACATTGTTGACCCTCAGACAGGGAAAGTCATGGACGAGGTTATGGTTGGAGCTATGAAGTCACCCAAGACCTTTACTCGTGAGGATATTATCGAAATTAACACTCATGGCGGGATTGCAGTGACCAATGAAATTCTCCAGCTGGCTATCCGTGAAGGAGCTCGGTTGGCAGAACCTGGTGAATTTACCAAGCGCGCCTTTCTAAACGGTCGTGTGGACTTGACACAGGCTGAGGCAGTGATGGACATCATCCGTGCCAAGACAGACAAAGCCATGAACATTGCTGTCAAACAGCTAGATGGTTCCCTGTCTGACCTGATTAACAATACTCGCCAAGAAATCCTCAATACACTTGCCCAAGTTGAGGTCAATATCGACTATCCTGAGTATGATGATGTTGAGGAAGCTACTACTGCTGTTGTCCGCGAGAAGACTATGGAGTTTGAGAAATTGCTAACCAATCTCCTTAGAACAGCTCGTCGTGGTAAAATCCTTCGTGAGGGAATTTCAACTGCTATCATCGGCCGTCCCAACGTTGGAAAATCCAGCCTGCTCAACAACCTCTTGCGTGAGGACAAGGCTATCGTTACAGATATTGCTGGTACGACTCGAGATGTCATCGAAGAATACGTCAACATCAATGGTGTTCCTCTCAAATTGATTGATACGGCCGGTATTCGTGAAACAGATGACATCGTGGAACAAATCGGTGTTGAGCGTTCGAAAAAAGCCCTCAAGGAAGCTGACTTGGTACTACTTGTATTAAATGCTAGTGAACCACTGACCGCCCAAGATCGCCAACTCTTAGAAATCAGTCAGGATACCAACCGTATTATTCTTCTTAACAAAACTGATCTTCCTGAAGCAATTGAAACTTCAGAACTCCCTGAAGATGTCATCCGTATTTCAGTTCTTAAAAACCAAAATATTGATAAGATTGAAGAGAGAATCAACAACCTCTTCTTTGAAAATGCTGGCTTGGTTGAGCAAGATGCTACTTACTTGTCTAATGCCCGTCACATTTCCTTGATTGAAAAGGCAGTTGAAAGCCTACAGGCTGTTAACGAAGGTCTTGAACTGGGTATGCCAGTTGACTTGCTTCAAGTTGACTTGACTCGTACTTGGGAAATTCTCGGAGAAATCACAGGGGATGCTGCTCCAGATGAACTCATTACCCAACTCTTTAGCCAATTCTGTTTAGGAAAATAAGAAAAATCCATGATCGTTCGGTCATGGATTTTATTATTAGTAATCTGGTCTTAAGACCCCTGTTACAGTTGCCTTGGTTGCTTCGTAGTCACCATCTACAACAACCTTGATAATACGTTTGGCATCTTCTTCTGGTGCTGGAACAAGAGGTAGACGAGTTGGACCAGCTTCAAATCCCATATAGTTGAGAACGGCCTTGACAGGAGCAGGACTTGGATATGAGAAGAGGGCATTAACCTTAGGAATGAATTTACGTTGAATAGCTGCGGCTTTCTTCATATCACTTTCTGCAATGGCAGTAAACATCTCGTGCATTTCATCCCCATTTGTATGGGATGCAACAGAAATAACCCCATCCGCACCAAGATTCATGGCATGGAAAGCATCGCCATCCTCACCTGTATAAATCAAGAATTCTTCAGGCTTGTGCTCAATCAAGTAAGCCATATTAGCCAAACTGGTACATTCTTTAACACCAATGATATTTGGATGGTCAGCCAAACGAAGCATAGTTTCTGGAGTTAATTCGACAACCACACGACCTGGAATGTTATAAATGATAATTGGTAGGTCCGAAGCGTCTGCAATGGCCTTAAAGTGCTGGTACATCCCTTCTTGAGAAGGCTTGTTGTAGTAAGGAACAATTGCAAGCCCAGCAGCAAAACCGCCAAATTCCGCTACTTCTTTGACAAACTCAATAGAGTCACGCGTATCATTGGTACCCACACCCGCAATCAAAGGAACGCGTCCATTGACAACCTTCTGTACAGCTGCAAATAGCTCCAATTCCTCATCGTGAGTCAAAGTTGGACTCTCAGCTGTCGTCCCTGCAAGGAGAATTCCGTCTGTATGATGCGTCAACAGATGCTCAATCAAGGCTGGAATAGCGTCAAAGTTGATGGAACCATCCTCGTGGAAGGGAGTAATAAAGGCTGTGATGATTTTACACTCTTTTAAATCTTGATAAGACATGAAAACACCTCTCTATTTCAAAGAAGGAGTTCATCTGAACTCCTAAACGATATGACTATTTTAATTCAAATTTCAATTCAGCTGTTGGACGAACCAATCCACGTTGATGAAGAGTTTCAGCAATCTGAACTGAGTTCCAAGCAGCACCTTTGAGAAGGTTGTCTGAAACAACCCACATGTGGATTCCTTTTTCTGCATCCAAGTCTTTACGGATACGACCAACAAAGGTATCACGAGAACCCACTGCATTAATGGCTTGAGGATAAATTTGATGAGCCACATCATCTTCAAGAACAGCACCTGGGAAGGCTGCGATAGCTGCTTTTACTTCTTCAATTGGAGCCACTTCTTTTGTTTCGATGTAAACAGACTCAGAGTGAGCTGACAAGACTGGAATACGCACACATGTTGCAGATACTGCAATGCTGTCATCTTCCATGATTTTCTTAGTTTCCTTAGTCATCTTCATCTCTTCGTAAGTGTAATCATTATCAGTGAAGACATCGATTTGTGGAAGAGCATTGAAGGCGATAGGATAGTGTTTCTTGTCACCACCTGAAGGCAAGATTTCAGCATGCAAATCACGTGGGGTTACACCATCATTCAAGACTTCACGAAGTTCACGTTGTGTCTCAAGAATTGCTCCCATACCAGCACCTGAAACTGCTTGGTAAGTTGAAACAATGATACGGTCCAAGCCCCATTTTTGGCGAACTGGCTCAAGAGCTACCATCATTTGGATTGTTGAACAGTTAGGGCAGGCAATAATCCCGTTGTGGGCATCAAGTGCATGAGCATTGACCTCTGGAACAACCAAAGGAACATCTGGATTTTGACGGAAGTAAGATGTATTATCTACTACTACCGCTCCAGCTTTAACTGCGTATGGTGCATATTTAGCTGATGTAGAACCACCTGCTGAAAAGAGAGCAATATCAACTCCTTCAAAAGCTGTTTCAGTTGTTTCTTCAATCGTAATATCTTGATCTTTAAATTTCAAAGTCTTGCCTGCTGAACGTGCAGAAGCAAGTAAACGAATTTTATCGATTGGAAGTGTTGATTCTTCCAACATTTTTATCATCTGAGCTCCGACAGCACCTGTCGCGCCGACTACAGCAACTGTATATCCCATAAATAACCTCTTTTGGAATTTTCTAAAAATTTCTATAATAGATGTATTATACTACTTTTTCCATGAATTGCAAAGCTTTTTCATCATTTTTTAGAAAATAAAAATCCCCAGTCGCTAGACTAGGGACTAAGAGGCATCTTCATGTGATGAGCAGGTTCACACAACTCATCAAGGTCCGCTCCTGCGTTATGACCTCCTTATGCTCAATAGTAGTCCGAAGACTACCTATCGACTCATCGCGTCTATTATATTACTAGAAATAAGTGGTTTTGTCAATAAGAAATCTTTGCAGGATGACTTTTATTATACAAAAGTCAGAATTTTTTCTCGCGAGCATAAGAAAAAAACTCTTGTGCTCAAGAGTTTCCCTGTAAATATCATGCTAATTGCCGGGATTGAACCGGCGACCTCATCCTTACCATGGATGCGCTCTGCCAACTGAGCTAAATCAGCTTACCTAAAAAGTATACTATAGTTAGAAAATCTTGTCAAGTTTCCTTAGATATTTTCCATAAGAAAAAGCCAGGGAATAGCTACCTAGCTTTTCTGGTTCTATTTAGTTAAATCGATTCGACGACCAATTTTACCAATGATAATCGCACCAATAATTAATGAGGCAAATTCACCGATTCCTGTTGTGAACCAAGTAAGGAAAAATGGTAATTGCGCTACGATATTCAACTCGGCAGCGATAGTAATCATAGAAATTGAAAAGAGGATTGAAAAGAAGAAATGATCTTTTCGAATTAATCCATTAAAGAGGTAATCTTTGCTGTATTTTGCAAAAAGCCAAACACCTAGACTGAGGAATACTAGGGTTGATCCACCACCAACAAAGACATCTAGCAGTCCGAAGCTAAAGAAATTAGCAATCATACAACCAATGGTAACTCCAATGATGTACTTAGGATTGTAAAAAGCCATAAAGTTCATCATTTCTGAAATACGGAACTGATAAGCACCATAGCTAATGGCATTTAGAGGCGGTGTGACAGTCAAAACGACATAGATAGCAGCAACGATTGCAATATCTGCTACATCACGAATAGTTAATTTTTTCATCTTTTCTCCTTTGGCGGGTTGTCCGCGTGTAATATGCTTGGTGAAAGAAGCTAAGCACCAAGGGTTGCTTGAATCAACCTTACTAGTATAGCACAATAGCCTCCTTTATGCTATACTAAAAGCATGAAAAAACGTATTCAATGTCTCTTGGATAATGAACTCTTTGCTTATCTCTTTTTTGGTATAGCGACTACTCTTGTTTCGATCCTATCCCGATTAGTCATTTATCAACTAACTCATCAAGAACTCTTTGCGACTGCCTTGGCAAATATTATCGGTATCCTCTTTGCATTTATTACAAATGATAGGATTGTATTCAAGCAGTCTAGACAGAATTGGCCTAAGCGTTTAGTGAAATTTACTCTAGCACGTCTTTCTACTTTTCTGTTAGACTTATTTTTAACTTTTCTCTTTGTAACCCAGTTTCCTAATATTATCGGACAATTTGTAAATGATGATATTGACAAAGTTAATAGTATTGAAACAGTTATTTCACAATTCTTGATAATTATCCTCAATTACATTTTTAGTAAGGTTTTTATTTTTAAAAAATAAGAAAAAATTTAAGCATATTGCTTGCATGAACTTCTTAATTAATATATAATTAAGAGTAAAAATTTTTTGAAAGGAAATTATGAAAATGTTAAAAGATCTTAAAGCATTTTTGCTTCGTGGTAATGTTGTTGACCTTGCTGTCGGTGTGATCATTGCCTCTGCTTTTGGTGCAATCGTTACATCACTTGTTAACGATATCATCACTCCACTTATTTTGAACCCAGCTTTGAAGGCTGCTAAAGTTGAGCGTATCGCTGAACTTTCATGGAACGGTGTTGGTTACGGTAGTTTCTTGAGCGCTGTTATCAACTTCCTAGTTATCGGTACTGTTCTCTTCTTCGTTATCAAAGGTATTGAAAAAGCACAAAGCCTTACTAAGAAAGAAGAAGCTGCTGAGGAAGCTCCAGCTGGTCCAACTGAGTTGGAAGTACTTCAAGAAATCAAAGCTCTTCTTGAGAAAAAATAATCAATTAAAAGGATCTAGCACAAAGCTAAATCCTTTTTCCTTTACTCTTTCGGCAACTTGCCTGCTTTCTCAAGCATTTTCTTAATCAGATAAGGCATCTTAACATTTTCACGACCTTTTTTCTCAATTAGTTTTTTTACAAATTCTGGCATTTGTAAATCTTGAGATTCAGCCAAAATGTTTTTCGTCTCATCTGAAGGAACTAATTCATCAAAGGTTTCTTCTTCTGGGAGAAATTCCTTAAATTCTTTGTCCTCATTAGCTCTGACGGTATTGACCAAGGCATCAATCAAGCGAGAATCTGTATTTGGCATTGGTGGACGATGGTAGTTTACTCCAAATTCCTGACATAAGTCATAACATTCTACATCATTATCAAATAAGACTTCAATATGCTCACTGATGAAGCTGATAGGAACAAAAATATAATGGTCTGGATGTTCTGTCTGTTCTCTGAGATACTCCAAGACATCAGGCTTAATCCATGGAATACCGATATCACTTTCACTCTGCCAAGTATTGGTATATTGTTCTGAACTCAAGCCCAACTTTTCAGCGACTAGCTTGCTATTTTCAAAAATTTGGTCAATATATGGGTCACCAAAATCCAAGGCAAAAATGGGCACACTGTGGGCTGAAAATATAACTTTAAAGCTATCCTGCTTTACTTCTTCTTTTAAAATCTTACCAATTTCATCCGCCCAATAGTTTAAGAGTACTTCTTCTTGATACCAGTCCTTAATGACTAAAAATTGAATTTGTTTGCTTTCTAAAAATTTTTCATAGCCCATGACAGAGTAGAAAGAATAATGGGGCTCCAAAATCAAGCAAATACACTGTTCGATGCCGTCTGCTTCCATCTGACCAATCACATCTGGAATAAAGGGACTGGAAAATTTATTGGCAAAGTAGACACTGTATTCATTACCCAGCCTAGCTTCTACCAAGGCAACCTCTTCACGAGTAATTCTTTGCAGAGGCGTGCCTCCAATTCGTACATAATTATCATAGAGAGTTTGAATCTCGTGATCTTGGGGTCTCACTCCACGACGAATATTTGTGAAAAAATCAGCTACACCTTCAAAGGTAATCTCTTCTGGTGAACCGAAGGTCATCATTAAAATTGCTTTTTTCATAACTGCTTCCTTGTGATTTTTTTATCATGACTATTTTATCATTAATTCATCAATAAGTAAACGCTAACATAGGGACATCCTCAATCTTCTGTCTTTTGTTTTTCTCTTCTTTCTATGATACAATGGAAAAAATGAATTCAAAAGGAGTTTTTTATGACTTATCCCAATCTCTTGGACCGCTTTTTAACCTACGTTAAGGTCAACACGCGCTCTGATGAACACTCTACTACTACTCCAAGTACACAGAGTCAGGTTGATTTCGCAACCAATGTCCTGATTCCTGAAATGAAGCGTGTTGGTTTACAAAATGTTTATTATCTACCAAATGGTTTTGCTATTGGTACCTTGCCAGCCAACGATCCGTCTTTAACACGTAAGATTGGCTTTATTTCCCACATGGATACTGCTGATTTTAATGCCGAAGGAGTCAATCCACAGGTAATTGAAAACTATGATGGTGGTGTGATTGAACTAGGGAATTCTGGTTTTAAACTGGATCCAGCTGACTTCAAGAGTCTGGAGAAATATCCAGGCCAAACACTCATCACAACCGATGGAACAACCTTGCTAGGTGCTGATGACAAGTCAGGAATTGCTGAGATTATGACAGCCATTGAATATCTGACTGCCCATCCTGAAATCAAACACTGTGAGATTCGTGTTGGTTTTGGTCCAGATGAAGAAATTGGTGTTGGTGCTAATAAATTTGATGCAGAAGATTTTGATGTGGATTTTGCCTATACTGTGGATGGTGGTCCACTAGGTGAGCTTCAATACGAGACTTTTTCCGCAGCTGGGGCTGAATTGCATTTCCAAGGACGCAATGTCCACCCTGGTACCGCCAAAGGGCAAATGGTCAATGCCCTTCAGCTAGCAATTGATTTTCATAATCAACTTCCAGAGAATGACCGACCTGAGTTAACAGAAGGTTACCAAGGCTTCTACCATCTATTGGATGTGACAGGTAGTGTCGAGGAGGCGCGTGCAAGCTACATCATTCGCGATTTTGAAAAAGATGCCTTTGAAGCACGTAAAGCAACTATGCAGTCTATCGCTGATAAGATGAATCAAGAACTTGGGAGTGACCGTGTCACCCTAAACTTGACAGACCAGTACTACAATATGAAAGAAGTCATTGAAAAAGATATGACTCCAATTACCATTGCTAAAGCCGTTATGGAAGATTTGGGTATCACTCCTATAATCGAACCAATCCGCGGCGGGACAGACGGCTCTAAAATTTCCTTTATGGGAATCCCTACTCCAAATATCTTTGCGGGTGGTGAAAATATGCACGGACGTTTTGAATACGTCAGCCTTCAGACTATGGAACGTGCAGTTGATACTATCATTGGTATCGTAGCTTATAAAGACTAAAAAAGACGAGGTAGCTCAGCTACTTCGCCTTTCTTTTTACTCTGCTGGTTTTTCCTGGTTTCCAGTACTTGTTGTAGATTCTGTTGTTTCCTTTTCTGAAGCTAATTCAGCAGGTTTAGAATCTGTTGCCTTGCTCGGTTTGTTTTCGTCGCTAGCAGTTTCACTGTTAGATTCTGCAGTTGCGTTTGGTTGGTTCTCAGCACTGGTGTTATCACCATTTGCCACGGCATTTGTTGATGGAGTTGCTTCTTCACTTGCACTTGATTTTGACTTGATTTCTTGATTCAAGACCAGAATAGCTTTTGTCAATTCAAGTAAAGCAGCTTTATCTTTACTCTTAGCAGAAAGTTGATCTAGTAGAGCATCCACCTTATCAAAGTCCGCATCAGAACCCTTATTGTTTTCTAAATAAGCGTGAAGTGACATGAGGATATCGTAAAGTTTTTGATAGAGCACAAGTGTCTGAGGATCTTGCTCAGCATTTTCTTTCTCTTGTTGAAGAGCGCTAGCGATACGAGTCAAGACATCTTTCACCTGACTATTTACTTCATCCAAGTCTGCATCAGCCTTGTTTGTGGCAGCTTTGAGATTTTCTACTTCTTCTGCCAAGGATTGTCTAATACCTTCTTCTTGGACTTGTTCCAAGAGTTGAGTTGCCTTGCTCAAGAGACTTTCTACTTGTTCCTTGCTAACATGATTGACATGTTCTTCAGGCATAAAGTCCCCATACAATTCTTTCAAGAATCCATAAATAGCTGTCTTAGCACTTTGATTATCTACTTTTTCAGTATCTAGAACTGTCTGACTTGATTTCGCAGTAGTTGGCTGAGCTTTCAAAGCTTCTTCCACTTCTTGTTTTGCTTGATAGATGCTTGGGAATAATTTGTTTAATTCTGCTGCCTTAAGGAAGGATTGAGATTGATACAAGGTCCAAGTCAACTGAGCTACTTTGTTTCGAAGTTCATCACTCAAACGACCGTCATTTACGTGTTCGTAGAAATACTTGATGTATTCTACAGTTGTAACACCTGTTCGGTCATTAAAATCTTGCAAGGCTTGCAGTTGTGATTCAACCGCTGCTAAACCAGCTTCATCTTTAGCCAACTTAGCTTCTTGGAGTCGAACGAGTAGGTCTTTCTTAGGAAGTCCATAAGAGTCTGTATCCAGTGTATTGATTTTATCAATCAAGGCTTGATATTTCTTATCTAGAGCGCTCGTTTCAACAGGTTTGACACTCTCATCAATATGGATATATTGCTTATCAAAGAGATCAAGGGTTGCAAGATAACCTGCTGTAGAGTTAGTTGCCAGTTTCTTCATGTTTTCAGTAAACTGACCTAAGGCTAACTCAATCTGTCTTTGTTCGATAGGCTTGTCTTTGTAGATGCTTCTGCTTTCAGCTAGAAGTTGATCTACTTTTGCCAAGACTGCCTTCTCATCAAAAGCTCCAGGTTGGTAGTTGGATTGGAGGGCTGGAATTTTGTTTTTCAAAGCCACTTCATAGCCCTTGGTTTGAACCTTGATGTAGTGATTGTGGTCACCATGAGGAATCACAAAACTACCATTTTCTACCTGTAAGCTATAAGGAGACACACCATCACGTAAGGCAGTCGTATAAAGTTCATTTAGGAAATCAAGTTCTGGATTTCCAGTTTGGAGTGGCAAACGAACATGTTCCTTACGAACAGCATAGGGATGGATATGAGTTGGATCGTAGGCTTGGTCAGGATTTCCAAAGACAAAGAAGCCGTTTGAAATTCTAATCGCTTCAAGTGGAACACCGTAGGTCTTAGAAATGTAAGCAATTTTTTCTTCATCGCTAGCATCTCTTGAGAAAGACTCTACCGTTTTAGCAAGAGGTTTTATAGGCTCTGCATCATGATGTGTTTTCAAATGATCCTGAGCTGCCTTAATTTGGTCAGCTGTCAAGTCCTTCTTGAAGAAGTAATGATTGTGATCACCGTGACTCATAACAAAGCCTTGCTCATCCTCACTGATAACACGATTGGCATCAAAACCATGATCGTGTTCCTCACCATGATGATGTCCATGATGATCTTCGTCGTGATCGTCATCATGAGCTGGACTTGGTGTTGCTGTATTTGCACCTTTCAAGTGGTCTTGCGCTGCCTTGATTTGATCAGCTGTCAAATCCTTCTTGAAGAAGTAATGATTGTGATCACCGTGACTCATGATAAATCCTGCTTCATCTTCAGCAATAATTCGATTGGCATCAAAGCCGTGATCATGGTCTTCATCATGATGGTGTCCATGATGATCTTCGTCGTGATCGTCATCATGAGCTGGACTTGGTGTTGCTGTATTTGCACCTTTCAAGTGGTCTTGCGCTGCCTTAATTTGATCAGCTGTCAAATCCTTCTTGAAGAAATAATGATTGTGATCACCGTGACTCATGATAAATCCCGAACTATCTTCAGCAATAATACGATTGGCATCAAAGCCGTGTCCATCTTCTTCATGTTCCTCATGTGAAACACCAGGATTGGCTGGAAGAGATGGCGAAGGTGTTGTCAGACCATTGTTTGGAAGTGTCGGTTGCCCAATTGGGTTCGATTTCGGAATGTAATGGAAATGATCACCATGTCTGACGATATAAGCTGTAGCTGTTTCTTCAACGATATCTTTTGGATTAAAGATATAGCCATCAGATGTTGCAGAGATAGCCTTATTTGTAGTCAATGAGGCATTATTCAAAGTAGATGGACTACTTGAAAAACTTCTTAGACTAGACGCTACTTCATGAGGTTTTTCATTTGTAGAGACCGTAGAACCAGTTCCACCGATCGGCACCATTCTGGCAATCTTTTCTTCTAAAGGAGAGAGTTTGCTGTAAGGAATAAAGTGGTAATGGTCGCCATGCGGAATCGCAACTCCATTTGCCGTACGGCTGATAATCTTGGCAGGGTCGAAAACCAGACCATCTGATTCACTGTAACGTTGGTCACTAGGTGAATCATAGAGTTCTTTCAAAAGACTTTGAAGATTTTCAGCTTTGCTTTCTGTCTTGCTAGTTGATCCTTGTGCTACAGATTGCGTGTTATTGTCACTAGCTGCTGAAGAATAGCTTAACTGACTCGGTTGCGTATTTTTTCCAGCTAGATGAGCTTTTGCTGCTGCTAACTCACTAGCAGACAAATCACTTTTTGGAATATAGTGATAGTGACCTCCGTGAGGAACGATATAAGCATCACCCGTATCTTCGATAATATCAGCTGGATTAAAGACATAACCATCATCAGTCGTATAGCGTCCCTGAGACCTTGCTACAGCAACATCGGAGCTAACCTTCTCATTATCTTTGACATGTTCTTGTTTTTGACGGTTGATTTCATCCTTAGTTCGAACATTATCAGCATGAGCTGCATCTTTCAGGTAGACATAATATTTTCCATCGACCTTGATGATATAACCACCCTTGACCTCATTGACAATATCTCCATCCTTAAGTTGGTAGTTTGGATCCTTCATCAAAAGTTCTTCACTAAAAATCGCATCAAAAGGAACCTTCCCATTATAGTAATGATAGTGGTCACCGTGTGACGTCACATAGCCCTGATCTGTAATCTTAATAACAATTTGCTCAGCCTGAATTCCTTCTTTTTGGCTAACCTGATCTGGTGTCAGGTTTTCACTTTTCTGACTTGACTGACTACCATCCACATAAGAAACACGATTATTGTCCTTATTTTCCTGCGAGCGATGCTGGTTCAGTGCATAGGCGCAAAGACTCAAGGATACGATAACAGCTGATCCAGCTGCAATATACTTTTTACTGAATTTCATAAATCCCTCATTTCAATAAATGATGAAGCTTTTCTTAACTTCTTTTTCTCGGTTAAACAGTTTTTCTAAACCGGTTATTTAACCAATTAATTAACCAGTAAATAGTTTACCTTTTTTAAGTTTATCTGTCAAGATTTTTATATCATTTTAAAAAATAAAAGCCAGTATTGCTACTGACTCTTACATCATTTTGATTTATAGTATAAAGCTTATACTGCTGGTTTCGTCGTAACTGACTCACTACCTTTTAACAAAGTAAGCAATTTTTCTGCTTCTGCCATAATGCCATTATTATCCATGGTTTGGAGACTCAAATTATTTCGTAAACCAGCTAGACTCTCTGCCACATTGTCTTTCAAACTAGCATCGGTTACTGTATCAAGTAGAGCTTCTACTTCTTTGAGTTTGGCTTCTACTTTTTCAGTCTCTACTTGAGGAACTTTAGCCTCATCTGTAGTATCTTCAGCTTCTTCCTCTGTCTCTTCCGTATCAGTGCTTGGTTTATAAAGATTATCTGCTGAAGGATTTAAACCTGCGTGATTCTCTTTTTCATCAGATTCAGGGCGAGTTGTCTCACTTACTTCATCATGTTTCTTATCTTCATCAGTTTTACTGTCTTCTGGCTTATTTTTACGAACATGGTCACTGGCATTTCCCCAACCATTATCTGAGTGCGGACGTTCGTTTGGATGTTCTACATAGTATTTTACAGTCGCAAAGAGATCCTCTAAACTATAGCCTTTAGGTGCCTCATAAAGTCCTTCGTCAAACCACCCAAATTTAATGTTATGGTAATGGTCGTAATGAGGTATAATTAAGCTACCATTTTTAACTTCAACAGTATGTTGTAAATTGTAAGGAATTTGATCAAGTGGAACCTTCTTAGCAGCCTTAACTTTATTATAGATTGCTTCTACTCCTTTAACCTCAGTATTTCCTGAGCCCTGATTATCTGTTGAAGGAGGTGTCAAACCTTTCTCTTTAGCATAAGCTTGAGCTGCTACTCTTTCATCTTCAGACAAACTTTCTTTCTTAATCCAATGACTATGGGTCATATGTGGAGTGACATAAGCATCTCCCTCATCACTGGTAATATCACGAGTGTCAAATATATAGCCATCTTCTGTTGTATACTTACCTGCTAATTTCGCTAATTTAATTTCATCGTCTGTATAAGCAATCTGAGAATTTGGTTTACCAAGACGTTCTGGGTGGGTAATTGGGGCTAGGAATGCCAATAAATCATCTACCAATTTTCCTTTATTAGTAGATTCATCATTCAAGCGCTCTGCTAATTTGTCTAAAGCTTGAAAATCAGAAGTACGCCCCTTATTTTCAGACAAGGATTTATGAGCCTCGGCCAATAAATTATACGCTTTATCATAAAATTCTTGATCACGAGGAGCGACATTTTCTTTCTTCGCAACTAGGGCATGTGTCTCTTGAGTTTTCTTAGACAAGAGATTTTCAATATCGTCAATCTTATCCTTAGCCAGGTCTTTAGCTAGAACATAACGACTGACTCCCTTATCCTCGAAAATATAACCGTCGCCAACTTTTCTAACAACCTGGTTGACATCAAATTCTGTCGGTTTATTTTCCACTGGTGCTAGAGGTTTGGTAGTAGGGGCTGGCTTCAGAGGAGTAACACTTGGCAAGACACTGCCATTTTGACCCTTAACAGCTATCATACGAGCCAATTTTTCTTCCAGTGGTGACATTTGTGAATAAGGAATAAAGTGATAATGATCTCCGTGGGGCACTGCGACCCCATTAGCTGTACGTTTGATGATTTGTGCCGGATCAAAGACTAAGCCATCTGATTCAACATGACGTTCTGATAAAGGTTTGGCATACAATTCACTTAAAAGTGTTGAAATGTCTTCCCCTTGATTTTGATGATATGTTGGGGTAACAGTCAGATTTGGAGTCTCTGTCAAACTTGGTTGGGCTGGATTACCATTATCACTACTTGGTTTACTTGAGCTTGTAGAAGTACGAGAGCCCTGCTTACCATTCCAATAAGCTTGAGCTGCAGCTAATTCTCCTGCCGACAAAGTGCCTTTTGGTATGTAGTGGAAATGATTTCCATGAGGGACAATAAAAGCGTCACCTGTATCTTCAATCACATCTGTTGGACTAAAGACATACCCATCATCCGTTGTATAGGCACCTCCAGTTCCTCGATTTGGTGCCTGCGTATTGAGATTAAAGTTTGGTTTAATGGTTGAACTTGGTGTTGAACTTGTTTTCTCAGGACTGCTTGGTTTCGTATTATCAGAATGACTTTGAACTGGCTGACCTCCAATTGGTAGATTTCGAGCCAATTTTTCTTCCAAAGCAGACATTTGCGAATAAGGAATGAAATGGAAATGATCCCCGTGAGGCACTGCCACACCATTTGCTGTACGTTTTGTAATCTGTGCTGGGTCAAATACTAATCCATCAGACTCCACATGACGTTGGCTAAGTGGCAAAGCGTACAATTCTTGAAGGAGACTATCCAAGTCCTCATTTTGACTCTCAGAAGACGTTGTAGGATTTTGAGGAGTCTCAGCTTGACTCGTTCTCACACTAGATCTTGTTTCACCTCTGCTTGAACGATATTCAACGGTACTTAATTGGCCACCTTTTCCAGATAAGAAGGCTTGGGCTGCAGCTAATTCACTAGCAGACAAGTCACTCTTAGGAATATAGTGGAAGTGATTGCCATGAGGAACGATATAAGCATCACCCGTGTCCTCAATGATATCAGACGCATTGAAGATATACCCATCATCCGTTGTATAACGTCCTTGGGCTCTGGCTGTAGCAACAGCATTATCTGTGCTTGCATTATGATTATGACTATGTTCCTGCTTCTGACGTTTAATCTCTTCTTTTGTCCGAATATTGTCCGCATGGGCCACATCTTTAAGGTAAACATAGTATTTTCCGTCTACCTTAATCACATAGCCACCCTTGATTTCATTGACAATGTCTGAATCCTTCAACTGATAATTCGGATCTTTCATCAGCAATTCTTCACTGATAATAGCATCGTAAGGAACCTTGCCATTATAGTAATGATAATGGTCTCCATGAGAGGTCACATAACCTTGATCCGTAATCTTAATGACGATTTGCTCGGCATTGATCCCCTCTCTCTTACTGACTTCATCTGGTGTTAAATTTTCTGCCTTTTGACCAGCCTGATCACCATCTATATAAGCAACTCGATTAGACTCTTTCTTAACTTGACCAGCTTGATATCGTCCAAGTTCATAGGAACAAACACTTAGGGCAAGAACTGCCACTGAACCTGCTACATATTTTTTATTGATTTTCATTCTTTCCTCATTTCAATTCTTCTGCTAGAACACTCATATTTTCTTCCAGATTTTCTAAATAAGTCTTGTCATTTTGTGGGTCTGCCTCTAAAGGATTCAAAGTTTTAAGACCTACACCTGTTGATTTGACAAGAGTTTCAGCTACTTTTGAAGAAGCATTACTTTCTGTAAAAATCGTTTTAACCTTATAGGTTTTAACAAATTCCTGAATTTCTGTTAGTTGTCGTGGACTTGGTTCTTGTTCAGGAGAGATCCCTGCAATACCAAGTTGATTAAGTCCAAATCGCTTAGCAAGATAAGAAAAGGCTGTATGTTGTGTTACGAAGGTTTTCTGACTCGCTTTTTCAAATTTAGGCTGGAATTTCTTAGTCAATTCTTGAGCTTTTTTTATAAAGGCTTGCGCATTTTTCTGGTAAGTTTCTTTATGCTCACTATCCACCTCTGAAAGTTTATCAGCGATAATTTGCGCTTCTTCTCCAGCTTTCTCAGGATCTAGCCAAGTATGCGGATCGTAGAGCGTTTTTTCATCAACTCCATCCCCTGCTTCCACATCTTCTAGGCCTGGGACGCGGTCCAAGGTCATTCCCTCAGATGCTTCTAAAACCTTAACTTTAGATTTTTTTAGATTTGGATTCAAACTTCCTGCCCAAGATTCGAGCGTATGAGAATGATAAACAAATACGTCTGCATCATAGATGGCTGCGATATCATTCGCTGAAGGTTCAAAAGAGTGAATGCCGCTACTTGACTGGATCATCCGAACATCATTCAAGTCACCAGATACTTCCTTTACCATAGCGTAGATAGGATAGAAACTGGTCACAATTTTCATCCCTTTCCCTGTCTGGCTTTCCTTTTGACCACAAGCATCTAAACACAAAAGAAAGACACTTAACAATACTAAAAATAAACTTTTTTTCTTCATAGATAACTCCTTAACTATTTAATTAACTGGTAAACAGTTTACTCCTAAAAATTTAATCTGTCAAGCTATTTTTAGAAAAAATTTGAAATTTCTTTCACATATAAAAATCTGCTGAGTTTCAATAACTCAACAGACTTTCACTTTATTCTTCTATGGTAGAATGCTTGTAACCATAAGTGAAGTAAATAATACTTCCTACTAACAATGCAACGAGGAAAGCAATCCAGGTTTCCATATTATACTGCAACATAAAGGACAAACAAATGATGATTGATAAAATTGGTAACAGAGGTACCAATGGTGTTTTAAATTCTCCAACTTTGGGCATCCCTTTTTCTTTCCGTAAGCGAATCAGACCATAAGCCAGCATAATCAAGTAAGCCAGGGTACAAATATTTAAGAAGGCTGCGATACTAGCAAGAGGGAACATTCCTGCTGCAACTGCTGAGGCTAGACCCGTCAAGATAGTAGCATTCTTTGGTACCTTGCTAGTCTTCGTTAGTTCTTTGAAGGCGGCAGGCATCAATCCGTCACGGGCTAAACTGTAAATCATACGAGATAGGGCATAGGTCATCGAAATACATACTGTAATCAAGGTCAAGATAGCCACCAATGACACATAGTTGGCTGCCCAACTGATTCCAACACTACGAAGGGCAAAGGCAACGGCATCGTCGACATTTAGATGGCTATAATGGACAACACCAGTCAAAACAAGAGTCACCAAGGCATAAAGAATAGTTACGATAGAGAGCGATAAGACAATTCCTCTAGGAATATTTTTTTGAGGAGTCTTGACCTCATCTACAGCCATAGAGATGGATTCAAATCCCAAAAATCCAAAGAACATTAAGGACGCACCAGCCATAATACCAGTACTAGCGCCATAGATTTGTCCAAAACCATACGGAGCAAAATTGCTCCAATTATCAAGTTTGATATGCCAAATTCCCACCAAAATAAAGAGAGCTAAAGCGGAAAATTTCAAAATAACTAGAATTGAATTAAAGCGTAAGGCTGCTTTAGCATTGAGTAAAACAAGCGAGGTCACCAAGACCAAAACAAGAATAGGCAATAAATCAACGAATGTCCCTGCTTGAGGATTAAAGGTACCATTTAAAGCCTGAGGAAGGGCTATCCCATATTGAGAAAGCAAGCCTTTAAAATAAGCTGCCCAACCCGAAGCAACACCAGATATGGCTGTCATGAACTCCATCATGGTTAACCAACCAGCCAACCAAGCTGGGAATTCTCCTAAAATAGCATAGAGATAGCTGTAGGCACCACCTGTAGCAGGTACTCGTGAAGCAAATTCTGCAAAAAAGAGAGCTGATAATCCCACACACAAGGCCGAAATGACGATTGAAATCACTAGGGCTGGACCAGCAAGCGTTGCAGCTGCAGTACCTGTAATTGTAAAGACGCCTGTCCCTACCATGGCTCCGATACCCAGCAAAATCAAATCCCATAACTTCAAATGCCTGTGCATCTCCGTTTTATCCAAACTAACATTCTTTGTTCTAAATATATTCATCTTTGACTCCAAAATAAAATGATGATTCTATTTTACCATAAATATAGGAGAAATGTGAATATTTATTAAATATTTATTAAATATTTTTCTAAAAAAATCTGACTACATATTGTAATCAGATTTTTATCGATTCTAGTTCATTTCTTTAAAGGCTGCTTCTGCATCCGCATTTCTTATGGCACCAAACTGGATTTTTCCAATCTTACCTTGGCTATCAATCAAATATTCTGTAGGAATGCTTCGAATTTGATAAGCTTGGAAAGTACTGCCCTTGGTATCGTAGAGAACTGGTATATCTTTATATCCTTGTTCCTGGAACCATTTTGGAAATTCTTCTACTGTTTTTTCCCCTTGAAGACCTGGCGCAACGACACTAAGAATTTCAAAATCTCGATCTGGTTTCGCCGCTAATTCCATCAACTCAGGCATACTTTTCTTACATGGACCACACCAGGAAGCCCAAAACTTCAAGTAAACTTTTTTACCTTTATAATCAGATAACTTAACTTCTTTGCCATCCATGGATTGCAAGGTAAAGTCTGGAGCCTCTTTCCCAACAGCAATTTGCTGTACAGGCGTTTGTTGCTGTTGTTTTGGGGATTGTTCTGGTGCTTGAGTCTTTTTAGTCTCTTCCTCACCACAGGCCATCAATACAACTACTGACAAGAGGCTTAAGCCAGCAAACATTACTTTTTTCATCTTTTTCTCCTTTATTCAAAAATTCCAGCTAGAACATTTACTTGTCCTAGTATTAACAAAATTCCCATTAAAATAATGAGGAAACCACCAATTTTCTTCAGTAGCATCATATGACGCTTGATTTTACTAAAATAAGGCATCACTACACCTGAAGCTAGAGCCAAGACCAAGAATGGAATGGCCATCCCCAGAGTGTAAATAAGAGTATATATGGCTCCTTGCCAAGCCCCATTACCACCAGAAGCCGCAAGCGCTAAAACAGAACTCAAAACTGGACCAATACATGGCGTCCAACCAAAGCTAAAGGTAATACCGAGTAAAAAAGCCGACCAATATCGATTGGCTTCTGATTTCTTAAAAGTAAAGCTTTTTTGAACCTCTAATTTCTTAAAATGAAAAATTTCCATCTGGTGAAGGCCCAAAATGATGATAATCGTACCCATGGTATAGCGAAACCAATTGGCATAGAGAATATTACCAAAGTAACCAGCACCAAATCCTAGAATAAAGAAAATAAGAGAGATACCTGCGATAAAGCAAAGCGTCCGAATCAAACCTGACCAAAGAACCTTTCTACCAAACAAAGAAAAGCTTTTTGCACTTTCCTGATCATCCAGCAAAATTCCAGTATAAACTGGTAACAGAGGAAAAATACAGGGAGAAAAGAAGGACAAGATCCCTGCTAGAAAAACGGAGATTGAAAATACTATCGTTTCCAATAAAGAACCAACTTTCTTAAGATTTCTAATCCTATTTTACTATAATCAATTTTATTTGTATGATTTCCGCTACGCAAATTGAATTAGCCTATACATGAATAGTCATTTCTGCCACTAGTTAATTCAGATTTTGCCCCCTATTTGCCCCAAAACCAAAAGAAAAGCCTATTGACCAAGCTAGAAAGCTTGATACAATAGGCTTTTTAAAGGATGATTATTTAACAGCGTCTTTAAGAGCTTTACCAGCTTTGAATGCTGGAACTTTAGAAGCTGCAATTGTGATTTCTTTACCAGTTTGTGGGTTGCGACCTTTACGTGCAGCACGCTCACGAACTTCAAAGTTACCAAAACCGATCAATTGAACTTTTTCGCCAGCTGCAAGGTAGTCAGCTACTGCTGAGAATACAGCTTCAACTGCTGCTGCTGAGTCTTTCTTAGTCAATTCTGTAGCTTCTGCTACTTTAGCGATCAAATCTTGTTTGTTTGCCATGTTAATGATTCCTCCAAATTAATTTCTAATTAACAAATATAATCATATCCTAAAATCCCTTTTAGGTCAAGTTAAAAACGCTGTTTCTTCCCATTTTATTTATTTTTTTAGGAATTGTAACGAACTAAAATAGCCCAAGCATTCTCACCCGTGTGCGTTTGAATAATAGATCCTGTTTCCAAAACTGAAATTGGCTGTTCAACATAAGGCTGCAAATTGTCTTTCATCTCTTTTGCCCAATCAGAACTACCAGAATATGAAATTCCAATCTCTGCTACAGAACGTCCTGAAAGCGAACTTGTCAGCTCATCTAACCATTTTTTAAAGGTTTTAGCTCCACGACCTTTAACAATTGGTTGCAATTCATGATCCTTCATCTGCATGACAACACGGATGTTAAGGAGCGAACTCAATAATCCAGTTACACGGCCAATTCGTCCACCTTTGACAAGATTTTCCAAAGTTGAAACACCAATATAAAGCTCTGTATTGTTTTTGACCTCTTCTACACGAGACAAAATTTCCTCCAACTCTTTGCCTTCTTGTGCTAACTTTGCAGCCTCAACAACTTGGAATTTCAAGGCTTGGTCAGTGAAGGAGCTATCAATAACTGTCACGTCGGCAGTAGATAGGCTGGCACCTTGGCGCGCTGCTTCTACAGTACCAGAAAGAGCATGGGACATATGAATAGCAAGAATCTGGCTACCATCCTTGCATAGGTCTTCGAAAACTTCAGCAAAGACACCTACAGGTGGCTGACTTGTTTTCGGAAGATTCTTACTTGCTTGCATCAACTGAAGAAATTTACCTTCTTCTTTCAAATCAGCATCAGAATAAACAACATTATCAATCATTACAGATAATGGAACAACAGTAATATCTAATTGTTTTACGAGTTCTGGTTCAATAGTAACAGATGAATCGGTTACAATCTTAATTTTTGTCATAGTGTCAATCTTTCTATTTTAGGATTCAGATTGTTTTTCTTACTTCTAATTATATCAAAAAAAGATTAAAAATCCTAATGGAGTCAATCAAATTTTCCGTAAAAATTTGATATAATCAACTTATAAGAAAAGAGGTGTCCTATGATTAAAAAAATTTACCCCATTTTTACCATTTTATTAGGTGCTGCTATTTATGCTTTTGGACTGACTTATTTTGTAGTTCCCCATCATCTCTTTGAAGGAGGGGCGACAGGTATTACCCTCATCACCTTTTATCTTTTTAAAATCCCTGTTTCCCTCATGAACCTGTTGATTAACATTCCCCTTTTCATCCTAGCTTGGAAAATCTTTGGAGCAAAATCTCTCTATTCTAGTTTGCTCGGAACCTTAGCTTTGTCCGCCTGGTTGGCTTTTTTTGAGCGTGTTCCCCTTCATATTGATCTTCAAGGTGATTTACTAATCACAGCTCTTATAGCGGGAATTCTATTGGGAATTGGCCTCGGAATTATCTTTAATGCTGGAGGTACGACGGGCGGAACCGATATTCTAGCTCGTATTCTCAATAAATACACTCATATATCTATGGGGAAACTGCTCTTTATCTTAGATTTTTGTATTCTCATGCTTATTCTCCTAATCTTCAAGGATCTGAGATTGGTTTCCTACACTCTCTTATTTGATTTTATCGTTTCTCGTGTCATTGATTTGATTGGAGAAGGTGGTTACGCTGGTAAAGGCTTTATGATTATCACAAAACGTCCTGACCAACTTGCTAAAGCGATTAATGATGACCTTGGGAGAGGTGTTACTTTTATTTCCGGTCAAGGCTACTATAGTAAAAAAGATTTGAAAATCATTTACTGTATTGTCGGTAGAAATGAAATTGTGAAAATGAAGGAAATGATTCATCGAATCGATCCTCAAGCTTTTATAACTATTACAGAAGCCCACGAAATCCTTGGCGAAGGATTTACCTTTGAAAAAGAATAAAAAGAGGTCTTGTAGTTACCTCTTTTTTGTTTTATTTACTCAAATTTTTAAGACCAATTCCGAGCTACTTCTTCGTCTGCCTTTAACTGATCCACTAATTGATCAACTGAGTCAAATTTGGTCATATCACGAATACGATCAAGCCAATAAACCATGACGGTTTCCCCATAAATATCTTGATTAAAATCAAAAATATTGACTTCAAAACGTGCTTCTTCTCCATCAAAGGTCACATTTTTTCCAACACTAGCCATGGCACGATACTTCTGTCTTTGAATTTCAACATCAACGACATAGACACCATCTGCTGGCATATAAGTACGGTCTAAAAGAACCAAATTCGCTGTCGGATAACCAATCGTACGGCCACGAGCATTACCATGGACCACCATACCTCTTGATGGAAGAGGTGCCCCCAAAAGTTCCCCTGCTTCTTTCACTTTTCCGTCCAAAATAGCTTGACGGATACGAGTTGAACTAATCTTTCCTTTCTCATCTTCTACAGGTGGGACAATGATAACTTCTCCATCAAAGTAATCCTTTAAGTCTTCTGCCGTTTTTTTGTCAGAACCAAATGTATAATCAAAACCTGCAACAATAATTTTAGCATTCATGGCCTTGATATAAGTTGCAAAAAATTCTTCTGCCGTGAGACTAGCAAATTGACTACTAAAATCAAGGAGATATAATTCTTCTACACCTTCACGCTTTAATTTCCTCTCACGTTCAGCAGGATTCAAAATATGTAAAAACAAATCAGGATGATAAGGCTCTAAAGCAATCTTTGGAGATTCATTAAAGGTCATAACGACGATAGGCAATAAATCCTTTCTCGCAGCCTTATTGGCAACACGAAATAATTCTTGATGCCCCTTGTGTATACCATCAAAATAGCCGAGAACAACGACTGAATCAGATGGTGTGCCAATATCTTTTTGGTTTTTTATAGGAATAGTAATAATCATAAAATAATTATATCATAGTGAAAGCTATTTCTGGAGCAGAAAATCTGAAATGTCGTTTTTTTCACCTGAAGTGTACTATTTTAAAAGAATTATATTTTTAAAATCAGAAAAACGCATTATACCAGGCATTTAAAAGCTTGATACAATGCATTTTATTATGAAAAATTCTACTGAATTCTTTAGGAAATGAACTTCCAGCAGCCTTTCTGCTTTGTATTAATAAGTCCCTTCTTCACCTTGGCTAGTCAAGATTACCGGACCATCCTTAGTAATGACAAATTGGTGTTCATATTGACAAGATAGGCCACCGTCAATGGTCTTATGCGCCCAACCAGTCTTCATATCTGTATCGATTTCCCAGTCACCTGTATTAATCATCGGTTCAATGGTCAAGACCATACCTTCACGAAGACGAAGTCCACGGCCTGCAATACCATAGTTAGGAACCATTGGTTCTTCGTGCATTGTTGGACCAACACCATGACCAACCAAATCACGCACTACACCGTAACCACGGCTTTCAGCGTATTCTTGAATCGCTGCACCGATATCACCGATACGATTTCCAACAACAGCTTGTTCAATCCCCTTGTACATAGCTTCTTTGGTTACATCCATCAAGTTTTTCACTTCTTCGGACGGTGTACCTACAGCGTAAGCCCAACATGAGTCTGCAAGACCACCAGAATAGCTCTGAGTGTATTTTTTCATTTGCTCGACATTATTGAAGTTTAATTTTGAGACATTCAAATCGGATTTAGCAATAGGCCCTCCCAAAACCATATCAACCTTGAGCAAATCACCCTCTTTCAAGATATAGTGACGAGGGAAAGCGTGAGCTACTTCATCGTTAAGAGAGCAGCAGGTAGCATAAGGATAGTCCATCATGGCACCGTCAACCCCAATCTGAAGTGGAAGGAAATTTTCTTCTTTACAACGACGGCGCACGTATTCTTCAACTTCCCACATATCTACGCCAGGCTTAATCAAATCACGTAATCCGATATGAATACTTGCGAGGAAATCACCGGCTTTATCCATAGCTTCGATTTCACGAGCTGATTTTAATGTTATCATTTTTTCTCCTAGTTTCTAATTAATTTTAACAGTCACATTTGCTTTTGAAACAATCTGATGACCGTGATAAATATCGTAGTCAATAATAGCTGATCGTCTCGTATGATGGATAATACGTGCTTGAATACGCAATATATCATCAATCTGAACAGCCTGCAAAAAGTAAATCAGCATCTGCTCGATAATGAGATTGCGCCCGCTATTCACAACTAAATCTTGTGTCATATGAGTCAGTATCTCCGCCAATACACCGTTAGCTAAAACACCGTTTTTCTCAAGCATAAAGGGTTCCACTGTAATGACGACTTCATCATGGTGATAAGAAAGTTTTTGACCAATCTGCTCAGAAAAAGTCGGTAGAGCAGAAACTTGGGAACGACTCATTTTCTCCATGACATCTCGTCGTGTCACAACTCCAAGCAAGGTTTGATTATTCCGAATAACTGGTACCATTTCAAAATCTTCAGCAATCATCCGTTGACTCACATTGGCAATATTTGTCGATAATCCAACTAAAAATAGGCTACGAGACATGACCTTGTCAATTGTGGTGCTTGGTGACTTATCACCAGCGTCTCTCATGGTTACAACTCCAACAACGACCTGATGTTGATTGATAACTGGGAAACGACTGCTACGATTCTTACGCACCAAGTCCAAATAATCTTTAACGGTGTCGGTTTCTCTCAGAAAACCATACTCATGACTTGGACGATAAAGTTTCTCAACTGTCAAAATATCCGTCTTGATTTGAACATTTGACAGTGCTTTATTGATCATGGTCGCGACGGTGAAAGTGTCATGCTTGCTTCTCAGAACAGGAATTCCTTTTTGATTTGCCAGTCTAAGAACATCATCATGGACATGAAATCCACCTGTAACCAGGACTGCATTTTCATTTTCAAGTGCTAGTAATTGGATACGAGTACGGTCTCCGACAATCAAAAGTCCCCCATCATGAAGGTAAGACAAGATATTTTGTTCAGTCATGGCACCGATTGAAAACTTACTAAATTCTCTCTCTAAACCTTCTTGCCCAGCTAGAACCTCAGAAGAAGTCACTTCTGCAATTTCTGCAAATGTTAATCTTTCGATAGCAACTTTCTGAGATTTAACACGAATAGTACCACTTCTAGGACGAGTCTCCACAATTCCACGGTTTTCAGCTTCCTTGATAGCCCGATAGGCCGTTCCATCGCTGACTCCTAGATGGTTGGAAATGCTACGAACACTGACCCTTTTACCAACAGGTAATTCTTCCAAATAGCTTAGAATTTCTTGGTGTTTACTCATTGATTTCTCCCTTTACAAAGCGAAACTCAAGATAATCTCGCATTTTCCTTGTATAGCGATCACTTCCTTTAAACTGACGGAACAAACGGAATCCAACCTTAAGTGCAACCTTTTGGCTAGCTTCATTTTCTAGATGGGTTATGATAGACAATTGTTTTAAACCAAATTCTTCAAAAGAAAGTTGGCAAAGTTTGTTAACAACTTCTGTCATAAAGCCTTGGGACCAAGCATCTTTTCTCAAAAAATAGCCAAGTTCTGCTTCTTTTTTAATTTCATCTAGTTTTTCAAACTTAACAGAACCAATCATTTTCTCAGATTTCTTGTCACAAATAGCCCAAACTCCTAAAGGAGTCTTCATAAAATAATTGGCCAGTGCATATTGACTCTCTTCAAGACTAGCTTGACTTGGAAAAATAAATTGTAAATTCTCAGGATTTGAAGCTATCTCATGAAAGTCCTTACTATCACTAAAAAAGAAAGGACGCAAATACAAGCGATCCGTCTCAAAGATAGAAAACATTGCTAATTTGGTCCAAATATTCATAAACACCTCTATGGTTTATTCTTCAACTAATGAAATATCCGCTCCAAGATTACGTAATTTTTCAATAATATCTGAATAACCACGTAAGATGAACTCAATATTTGTAATTTCAGTTTTGCCTTCAGCCATTAAACCAGCAATGACAAGTGCGGCCCCAGCTCTAAGGTCAGTAGCTTTTACATTTGCACCACGTAAACTACGGCCACCAGTATATAAAATATGGTCGTTTGTAGTCGTAATATCCGCGTCCATCTTTGCTAGTTCAAAAACATGGTTTACACGTTTTTCATAAATGGTATCAATAATGGTACCACGCCCTTCTGCTGTTAACAAGAGAGGAGTAATTGGTTGCTGTAAGTCAGTAGCAAAACCTGGATAAGGTGCTGTCTTAATATTGATTGCTTTCAAATTAGACTGTTCCTCGACAAAAATACTGTCCTCCGATACAGTCATTCGAACTCCCATTTCTTCCAGCTTAGCAATGAATCCTTCTAGGTGTTCGTATAGTACATTATTAATACGAATTCCCTTGCCGACTGCCGCAGCTAAGGAAATGTATGTTCCCGCTTCAATACGGTCTGGAATCACCTGATGACGCGTTCCATGTAAACTATCAACACCATCAATAATGATGATATTTGTTCCTGCACCGCGGATATGGGCTCCCATATTATTCAAGAGAGTAGCTACATCAATAATTTCAGGTTCTCGGGCTGCATTTTCAATAATCGTACGGCCATTTGCTTTAACCGCAGCAATCATTGTATTAATAGTCGCACCTACACTAACCGTATCCATGTAAATACTTGCACCATGAAGCCCTGCATCTTTAGCAGATAACTTCATGTTATCTCCCTCGTAGCTAACAGTTGCTCCCATAGCTTCAAAAGCCTTAAGGTGTAAGTCAATAGGGCGAGGGCCCAGATCACATCCGCCAGGTAAACCAACAGTGGCTTCGCCAAAGCGACCTAAAAGACTTCCATAAAAATAATAAGATGCACGAAGACTGTTGATTTTTCCATAAGGCATTGGAATATTCTGAACACCTCTTGGATCAATCTCTAACACATCGTCATAACGTTTAACGGTAGCCCCCATTAACTCCATAATTTCGACAAGACTAGCAACATCAGAAATATCTGGTACACAATCCAAAGTCACAATATCATCTGCCAAAATAATAGCCGGAATCAAAGCTACAACGCTATTTTTTGCACCACTAATGGTAATCTCACCTTGCAGGGGCAAACCACCATTGATAACAATTTTTCTCATTTTAAATTTTTAATACTCTTTCAAAATTTCTAAAAAGGTCCTACTCTAAAGTATATCATAAATTCACCCTTTTTTCCATCATTTTCAATTATATTAGCTGAATCCTATTTGTTGGTAACTGTTCATTCCTAGAAAGTTATGCCCTTTTTGTGCCCCTCGAACAGGAAAAAGCCCTTCGGATAAAATCCGAAGGGCTTAAAACGTTGTTAGATCAACGATTATTTTTTAAGGTTGTAGAATGATTTCAATCCACGGTATTCTGCTACTTCACCAAGTTGGTCTTCGATGCGAAGCAATTGGTTGTATTTAGCGATACGGTCTGTACGTGAAAGTGAACCTGTCTTGATTTGTCCTGCGTTAGTTGCAACTGCGATGTCAGCGATTGTTGAATCTTCAGTTTCACCTGAACGGTGTGATACAACGGCAGTGTAACCAGCTTCTTTAGCCATTTCGATAGCGTCGAATGTTTCAGTAAGAGTACCGATTTGGTTAACTTTGATAAGGATTGAGTTAGCAGCACCTTCTGCAATACCTTTTTCAAGGTAAGAAGTGTTTGTTACGAAGAAGTCGTCACCAACCAATTGAACTTTACCACCAAGACGTTCAGTAAGAGCTTTCCAACCGTCCCAGTCGTTTTCATCCATACCATCTTCAATAGTGATGATTGGGTATTTGTTTACCAATTCTTCAAGGTAGTCGATTTGTTCAGCAGCAGTACGTACAGCAGCGCCTTCACCTTCGAATTTAGTGTAGTCGTATACTTTACGTTCTTTATCATAGAATTCTGATGACGCACAGTCAAATCCGATAAATACGTCTTTACCTGGAACATATCCAGCAGCTTCGATAGCAGCAAGGATAGTTTCAACTCCGTCTTCAGTTCCTTCAAAACGAGGAGCGAATCCACCTTCGTCACCTACGGCTGTTTCCAAACCACGAGATTTAAGTATTTTCTTAAGAGCGTGGAAGATTTCAGCACCCCAACGAAGAGCTTCTTTGAATGATGGCGCACCAGCAGGTACAATCATGAATTCTTGGAAAGCGATTGGAGCGTCAGAGTGAGAACCACCGTTGATGATGTTCATCATTGGAGTTGGAAGAACTTTAGTGTTGAATCCACCAAGGTAGCTGTAAAGTGGGATTTCAAGGTAGTCAGCAGCAGCACGAGCTACAGCGATAGACACACCAAGGATTGCGTTAGCACCCAATTTACCTTTGTTAGGAGTACCGTCAAGTGCGATCATAGCACGGTCGATAGCTTGTTGGTCACGTACATCGTAGCCGATGATAGCTTCAGCAATGATGTTGTTTACGTTGTCAACAGCTTTTTGTGTACCAAGACCACCGTAACGAGATTTGTCACCGTCGCGAAGTTCAACTGCTTCGTGTTCACCAGTAGAAGCTCCTGATGGAACCATACCACGTCCGAAAGCACCTGATTCAGTGTAAACTTCTACTTCAAGTGTTGGGTTACCGCGTGAGTCTAGGACTTCGCGAGCGTAAACATCAGTAATAATTGACATTTTTTACTCTCCTTATGAGTTAAATTTTTTACACCTCTATAATACCTTAAAACCCCTCCTTTTTCAAGAAAAAACGTTATCTTTGTGCAAATTTTCCTTAACTTTATAAAGTAATCGCTTTCTTTTGTCTGTTTTATTCTAACTTTTATGATATACTGTTTTCATGACAGATTTATCAAAACAATTACTTGAAAAAGCTCATGGTGGACCAAAATTAAATCCAGATGAGCAAAGACGCTATCTAGGTACATTTGAAGAAAGAGTTCTTGGCTATGCAGATATTGATACGGCAAATAGCCCTCAGCTAGAGAAGGGATTTTTATCTATTTTAGAAAACCTTCAGGAAAAAGCAGAACCACTATTTGTGAAGATTTCACCAAATATCGAATTTGACAAGCAAGTTTTCTACTTAAAAGAAACTAAAGAAACTGATAGTCAAGCTACCATTGTATCTGAAGAGCATACTTCTTCTCCTTTTGGCCTGATTATCCATAGCAATGCACCAGTACAAGTAGAAGAAAAGGACCTTCGCCTTGCTTTTGCAAAACTTTGGGAAGTTAAAAAGGAAGAACCAGCCAAAACATCCATCTGGAAGAAATGGTTTGGCTAAATCTTAGGCATCTTTAATAAATGTCCAATATTTGCAGCCGTGTGCTCTAAATAGAGACTGGCATTTTTCAAACTATCTTCTAAAGGTTCACTTTTCTCCAAAATAGAAAAGGCAGCTTGGATATTTTCAAATGGTAGGGAAGGTAAATCTTCAGCGAGACTACCGCAAATAGCAATAACAGGAACTCCGACAGGGGTTCTTTTTGCTACGCCTATAGGCGCTTTCCCTGCTAAACTTTGACAATCTAGTCTTCCTTCACCAACGATAACCAAATCAGCATCTGCAACTTTCTTATCAAAGTCAATCAAATCTAAACAAGTGTCAATTCCAGATACGATACTTGCCTGAGCAAAGGCACACAAACCGCCAGCAATGCCTCCACCAGCTCCTGCTCCTTTCAGTTCTAATGTTGCAGGTGAGACTTTTTCATAAAAATTTTGTATCGCCTGATCTACGGCCTCAAACATAGTAGGATCTAGGCCTTTTTGCTTTCCAAAAGTGTAGGTTGCACCTTGATATCCACATAAGGGACTCACGACATCTGCTAAAATACGAATGTGAACATCTTCAGGAATTTCATAGCAATTTTCTGTTGAAACAGAAGCTAAGTTTAGTAAGGTCTGACCGCAAGCAGTCAAGGCATTTCCATCCCTATCATAAAATTGATACCCTAAACCAGCAGCAATACCTATACCACCGTCATTACTAGCCGTACCACCAACGCCAATATAGATTTCTTTAATCTCTTGACTAATGAGGTGGCGAATCAATTCTCCAATACCACGAGTTTGGATTTGCAGCGGATTTCGTTTCTCCAGCGGAATTTTTCCAAGGCCGACCAAGTCAGCTACTTCAAATAGGGCTAATTCCCCTTTTTGAAAATAGCGCATGGCTTCTTTTTGGCCAAAAGGTCCTGTCACTTGAATCCATTTTTCTTCTAGGTCAAGAGAATGTCGGATAGCATCTACAGTGCCTTCTCCCCCATCACCAACAGGGCAGAGGAGACAGTCTACATCTGCAAGCGATTCTTGGAAGCCTCTCTTAATAGCTTCAGCAACCTGCTCTGCGGTCAAACTTTCCTTAAATGAATAAATGAATCTGGTGCAATTACAATCTTCATATTTTCCCTCATTCTAAAAAGTCAATCAAAGGAATTACTTCTAAAAAATCCCTCTTGTCAACATGATGTGGTATTTCTTGTTTCAGCACTTCTTTAGCACAAAAAGCGATTCCTATTCCCGCCGACTTTAGCATTAATAAGTCATTTGCCCCGTCACCGATTGCAATCGTTCTTTCTTTAGGAAGTTTTAGTTTCTCTCTCCATTTTTCCAGAGTCTCTTTTTTAACCTGGGGACTGATAATTTGTCCAACTAATTTCCCTGTTAGAAAGCCACCTTTGACTTCAAGTTGGTTGGCAGAGAAATAGGCAATTCCGAGGGATTTTGTTAGTCTATCAACTATTGGTGTAAATCCACCAGACACCAGACCTACTAGAATGTCATTCTTTTGGAGAATGGAAATGAATTCCTGGGCATTTGACGTTAGATGAATAGAGTTGAAGACTGTATCAAAGACCGAAACAGGAAGACCTTCCAACAAGGAAACTCTTTTTCTTAAACTACTTTCAAAGTCCAACTCCCCTCGCATTGCCTGACTTGTAAGCTGCGAAATTTCCGCCTCACGACCTGCCTCTCTTCCCAACAAATCAATCACTTCTTCTAGGATTAAGGTGCCGTCAACATCCATAACACACAAGGCTTTTACTCGAGACATAAGTTCTCCTCTCTAAACAGCCCAAAAATCGTATGAAGTCATCATACGATTTTATCTATTAATTAACTAAGCTATGGTACAAATCAAGGTATGATTTGCAGGCTGTATCCCATGAGAAATCACACTCCATAGCTTGTTTTTGTAAGTTTCTCCAAACGTCAGGATGGTTCCTATACAAGTCCAATGCTGTTTGGAAAGTCCAATTTAACCAATAAGGAGATAGATTGTCAAAGCTAAAGCCCGTACCGCTTCCTTCAATTGGATTGAAAGCGCGGACAGTATCTCGCAAACCACCAACTTCATGAACCAACGGTAAGGTTCCATAACGCATAGCCATCATTTGAGACAAGCCACACGGTTCGAAACGACTCGGCATGAGGAAGAGGTCACAAGCAGCGTAGATTTCTTGAGCTAGCTTGACATCAAAAGTGATATTTGCTGATAGCTTGTCTGGGTAAATCTGAGCAAACCATGAGAAAGCTCCTTCAAAGGCTGGATCTCCAGTTCCCAAAAGAACAAGCTGAACATCATTTTGCAAGATATGGTGCAGACTTTCGACCACGACATCAAAACCTTTTTGACGTGTCAAACGAGAAACAATTCCCACCAGTGGAACATCAGCTCTAACTGGCAAGCCAACCCTCTCTTGTAATTTTGCCTTATTTTGGGCTTTCCCAGACAAATCTTCTTGATTAAAATGATAGTCTAAAAGAGCATCTGTCTGAGGATTATACAGGTCAGCATCAATCCCGTTCACGATACCAGATACCTTGCCAGACTCCATTCGAAGAATCTGATCCAAGTTACATCCGAACTGACTGGTCATAATTTCATGAGCATAACTAGGCGAAACTGTTGAAACACGGTCCGCATAGAGAATACCTGCCTTCATCCAGTTCAAACAGTTGTTCCAGCGAAGGGTACCATCAGCATAACGTTCGAAGCCGACTCCAAACAAATCCCATAACATTCCCTCTGAAAATTGTCCTTGGAATTCTAAATTATGAATAGTTAAAACAGTTTTAATTCCTTGATAGGCTTGAATCCAACGGTATTTTTCCTTTAACAAGAAAGGTATCATGGCTGTATGGTAGTCATGAACATGGAGAAGGTCAGGAATGAAGTCAATCCTTTCCATAGCCTCAATGGCAGCCAGTTGGAAAAATGCAAAGCGTTCCCCATCATCAAAATCACCATAAACATGGCCACGGAAGAAATAATATTGGTTGTCAATAAAGTAGAAGGTTACACCGTTTAAGACAGTTTTCTTAATTCCACAGTACTGTCTGCGCCAACCAACGCTCACCTCAAAATGAAGAACATCTTCAATCTGATTTCCAAATTTAGCCTCTACCATGTCATAGTAGGGTAAAATCACTGCAACTTCGTGCCCAGCTTTTACCAGTGATTTGGGAAGAGCGCCAATAACGTCTCCCAAACCACCTGTTTTTGAAAAGGGTGCACCCTCAGCTGCTACAAATAAAATTTTCATGAATGAATATCCTCTGTTACTTTGCTACCTTTCTTAACGACAACTGGATGTTCTGCCGTTCCTCGAATCACAACACCAGGCTCAACTTCAACACCCTTGTCCAAGATAGCATATTCGACCTGAGCCCCTTCTCCAATAACAACACGAGGGAAGAGTAGGCTATCTTTAACCAGGCTATCCTTATGGACATGAATATTACGTGATAGAACGGAATTAGCCACTTGACCTTCAATGATACTACCAGAGGCAAACTGAGAAGTACTTACCTTAGATGTATTAGCATAGTAAGTCGGCTCTTCATTTTTGACCTTTGTATAAATCTTTTGGTTTGGTGAGAAGAGAGAGTAGAATTTTTGCGATTCAAGCATATCTTTGTTAGCTTGGTAATAAGACTCTACAGAATGAATATTGGCTAGGTAGCCTGTGTACTCGTAGGCAAAAGCCCCTTCTTTGGCCGCCAAATCACGTAAAACATAACGCAATTTCTCTGGATGTTCTTTCTTAGCTTCTTCTTCCAAGCGTTCAATCAACCATGGTGTATCAACTACAAAAATATCTGTAGACATATTATAGACTTCATCTGTTGATTTGCTATCAAATAGTTTATGAGAACGAACATGGTCTGTTTCATCCACTTCCAAAATCGCATTTACTTCTGAAATGTCTTTCTTAGCTAGTTTTTTATAAACTACAGTTATAGGCCCTTTTGTTGTACTGTGTAGGTGGAATACTTGATTCAAATCAATATTAATCAAAACATCACAGTTTAGTGAAACTGTTTGGTTTGAACCAGAACGCTTCAAATAAGTAAGAAGCTGATGATAGTATTCTTTTCCAACTGTACTACTTTCCACACGGGTATTGTAAATACCTAGATAATAGTGGCTAAGAAGGGTTGACAAGCCCCACTCACGCCCAGAACGGATATGGTCAAAGACTGAGCTGATATTGTCTTGTTGGAAAATACCAAAGATACTACGGACACCTGCGTTAGCAAGACTTGAAAGCGGGAAGTCGATCAAGCGATATTTACCACCAAATGGCAAACTAGCTACTGGACGGTGGTCTGTCAATGTTGACATATCATGAAAACCAACTGTGTTTCCTAAAATGGCAGAATATTTATCAATCTTCATCTGTTGCTACCCCCACTACTTCGTCATATCCTACAACTTGTACTTCTTCTGTTCCATCAATTTCGACACCGTCAGAAATAACTGCACCTTCACCAATAATGGCACGTTTGATTTTAGCTCCCTGACCAACAATTGCTCCACTCATGATAACTGAATCTACTACTTCTGCCCCTTCACGAACTTGCGCTCCTGTTGAAAGGATAGAATGTTTAACAGTTCCATCTACGAAACAGCCATCGACAACCAAAGAATCTTCCACGTGAGCATTTGCACCAAGGAAGTTTGGTGGTGAAATCAAGTTTCTTGAGTAAATCTTCCATTGACGGTTACGGCTATCCAAGGCATTTTCTGGAGAAATGTACTCCATGTTGGCTTCCCAAAGTGACTCAATAGTACCTACGTCTTTCCAGTAACCATTAAATTCGTAGGCATAGACACTTTCACCTGACTCAAGGTAATTTGGAATGACATTCTTACCGAAGTCTGACATGTCGACATTGCTCTTTTCAGCAGCAACAAGCATATTGCGGAGACGTTGCCAATCGAAGATATAGATCCCCATAGAAGCCTTGGTAGACTTAGGTTGAGCTGGTTTTTCTTCGAATTCAACGATACGGTTGTTAGCATCTGTGTTCATGATACCAAAACGGCTTGCTTCTTTAAGAGGGACATCTAAAACCGCTACTGTCAAGCTGGCATTATTATCCTTGTGAGACTGGAGCATATCATCATAATCCATTTTATAGATGTGATCCCCAGACAGAATCAAGACATACTCAGGATTAACACTGTCGATATAGTCAATATTTTGGTAAATAGCGTGACTAGTCCCTTCAAACCAACGATTTCCTTCACTTGCAGAATAAGGTTGAAGAATAGAGACACCAGAATTGATACCGTCTAGTCCCCAGCTTGAACCGTTCCCGATATGGTTGTTGAGAGCAAGTGGTTGGTACTGTGTAATGACTCCAACATTGTGAATTCCTGAGTTGGCACAGTTTGAAAGAGCAAAGTCAATGATACGGTAGCGCCCACCAAATTGGACAGCTGGTTTTGCGATGCTTTGAGTGAGTTTACCGAGACGAGTTCCTTGCCCACCGGCAAGAATCAAAGCTAACATTTCATTCTTCATTTTCTACTCCTTTTTGGTTTTTACTTGTGACAATTTTAGTAGGTTTCAAGCGGCGCTTGATTTTCCATACACTTGCTCCCATAGCCGGTAGGGTAAAGGTCAAGGTCTGCTCATAATCCTTCCATAGCCCTTCTTGCGTTTGAACGGTTTGGTTATGCTCTTTCCAGACGCCTCCCCACTCTTCTAACTCAGTATTCCATACTTCTTCATAAATCCCTGAGACAGGCAGTCCAATTGTAAAATCTTTTCGTTCAACAGGTGCCATATTAAAGACGCAGACTAACATGTCGTCCTTCTTACCTTTACGGATGAAGGAAAGAACACTCTGGTCTCGATTATCCGCATCAATAATTTCAATACCATCATAGCTAGTATCGATTTCCCACAGACAGCGATGGTCTTTGTAAAACTGGTTTAGCTGAGAAGTGAAATACTTCATCTTAGCATTCATTGGGTCTTCTAGGTTTGACCATTCCAACTGTTCTTCAGATTTCCATTCTAGGAATTGCCCATATTCACTACCCATGAAGAGCAATTTTTTACCTGGGTGACAAATTTGGTAGGTGTAAAGATTGCGCAAGCCTGCGAATTGATTGTAGCGATCTCCCCACATCTTGTGCATCATACTCTTCTTGCCATGAACCACTTCATCGTGTGAGAATGGTAGGAGATAATTCTCTTTGAAGACATACATAAAGCTGAAAGTCACTAGGTTAAAGTCGTATTTACGATAAATCGGATCTTCTTCGTAGAATCGGAGGATATCATTCATCCAACCCATATTCCATTTATAGTCAAATCCTAGACCATCTGAATCCTTAGTGTCAGTAATCTGAGTAGCTGATGAACTTTCCTCAGCTATCATCATAACGTCTGGATGAACTAGTTTAATCACATCATTCAAGCGTTGAAGGAAATAATAACCTTCATAGTTGAGATTGCCACCATCTTTATTAGGAGTCCATGGAGCATCATCGTAGTCAAGATAGAGCATGTTGCTAACCGCATCCACGCGAATACCATCTAAATGATAAAAATCAATCCAGAACTTAATACTAGAGATCAAGAAAGACTGGACTTCATTCTTTCCAAGGTCAAAATTAAGTGCTCCCCAACCGTAGTTATGAGCCTTATTATGGTCTTGGTATTCAAAAGTCGGTGTTCCATCATAATAAGCCAAGGCATCATCATTAATAGTAAAGTGACCAGGTACCCAGTCTACGATAACGCCTATATTGTTTAAGTGACATTCCTCAACAAAATCTTGAAACTCTTCAGGACGACCATAGGCATGCTCTAAAGCAAAGTAACCCATAAGCTGATAGCCCCAACTCAAACCTAGTGGGTGAGACATCAGGGGCATAAATTCAATGTGAGTATAATTCATCTCAACCAAGTAAGGAATGAGTTCATCTTTCAATTGAGCAAAACTATAGGGACTGCCATCAGGATTTCTCTTCCAAGAGCCAGCATGAGCCTCATAAATATTGACAGGACGCTCTTCAAAGCTCAAGCGTTTTCTACGGGCTAGCCAGAGGCCATCCTTCCATTTCTTTTTTGGAATATCTGTTAAAATAGCCCCAGTACCAGGTCGTGCCTCATATCGTACAGCCAAAGGGTCAATCTTCATCAGCTGATGACCATTTGCACGTGTGATATTGTACTTATAAATTTGGCCTTCTTGAGCAAGACTGGTAAAGACTTCCCAGACTCCAAATTCATTCCGTTCCATCGGAATTTGATTTTCAACCCAATTGGTGAAATCCCCTACTAAGTGAACAGCCTGAGCATTGGGTGCCCATACACGAAAAGTGTAGCCATACACACCATTTTTTTCTTCCCTATGAGCTCCCAGATAGTGCTGGAGGTGAAAATTTTCACCTGTCATAAAGGTTTTTAAAGCATTATTCTTATCCATACACCCTCCTGTTTCTGTAAGCGTTTTCTATAGATTTATTATACTACCTTTTTAGGGAAGATTCAAGTAAATTACGGAATTTGCAAAAAAATCTTTTGAAAGTCTTCAACAAATTCACTGATGTATTCACTTGTAAATCAAGAAATTTTCAGAAAAGCTTTGAAAACGAATCGTTTTTTTATAATACTATCATAAAGTTCGTTATTTAGCTAACAAAAATATAATTTTAAGTAAAAAAAGAAAACAGGAAAAGAATTTCCTGATTTTATCTTTTATCTCACATCAAAAACAATGGATTTAACATTTGTCATCGCTTCAATGCTATATTTAATTCCTTGAACACCAGCACCAGAACCTTTGACACCAAGGAAGGGGAAATTATCTGGACCACGTTGGGTTTTATTATTAATATGAACTGTGCCCACTTCAAGTTTTTCAGCAATTTCAAAGGCCTTTTTGAAATCATTTGTAAAGACTGAGGATTGAAGGCCGAATTCAGATTCGTTGGCAAAGACAATTGCTTCTTCTACATTAGCCACACTAATAATTGGTAAAACAGGGCCAAATGGCTCTTCCCATGCTACTTTCATATCTTTTGTAACTTGGTCAAAAAGCACTGGCCAGAGAAGATTGCCCTCACGTTTGATTTGTGTAAGAGCCTGAGCCCCTTTTTCTTGTGCATCCTCAATCAAGCCCCAGATGAAGTCGGCTGAAGCATTGTCAATAACAGGTGTAATATCAGCATTGTCAAATGGATCACCAACTGTTAATTTAGCAACCTCTGCTTGAAGCAAAGTAGCTAATGTATCTGCAACACTTTCGAGAACAATGACACGTTTAATGGCCGTGCAACGTTGACCTGAATAGCTAAAGGCACCCGCAACAATTTGCTTGGCAGCATGTTCCAAATCTGCATCTTCTAGTACTAGGGCTGCATCTTTCCCACCAAGCTCCAACATGATAGGACGCATACCAGCTAAACGACCAATACGTTCTCCGATAGGAGTTGAGCCTGTAAAGTTGATGAAGTTGACTTCTTTGTGCTCAATGATATAATCCCCAATTTCTGAACCACGACCCGTAATGGTGTTGAAAACACCTGCTGGAATTCCTGCTTCTTCAAATGCTTTAGCCAGCAAGAGACCAGAAATAGAACCTTGAGTTGGTGGCTTAAACATGACCACATTCCCTGCAATCAAGGCAGGTGCAATTTTAGATCCAGAAAGGTTAACTGGATAGTTAAATGGTACGATTGCTAAAACAACCCCAACTGGCTCGCGACGAACAACAGCCAGTTTATTTTTACTCACTGCCTCAAAGCCGCCACCTTCCATTGCTTGGCCAGTGATACGAAGACCTTCCTCAGCAGCATATCGAATCAAGTCTGCGGTACGCACCACTTCTCCAATAGCTGCTTTAATCCCTTTTGCTACCTCTTTAGCAAGGATAGTACCGATTTCTTCCTTATCACGTTCTAAAATAGCTGCTGTTTTGTGCAAATAAGCCGCACGTTCAACTGCTGATAAATCACGCCATGCAGGGAGGGCTTCTCGCGCAGCTTTCATAGCCTCATCTACTTCTGCTTGGCTCATAGCGGGTACTGTTCCTAATTCTTCTTGATTGATTGGTGAATAAATCGTAATTTCTTTTTCAGATGATTTCCATTCTCCATTTACTAAATTCTGATATCTTGTCAAATTCTCGTCCTCCTGAAAATGATTAAAATATATTTTACCAAATTTTCAGAAAATTACAACCATTTTTGCAATTTTTTTGAGATTATTTTCACAAGCTTGGTTTTTCAAACTATTTGAAACTTGATTCTAATCTTCATTGAAAACTTATAAATGATAAAAAGGATTAGACAATCTAACCCTTTTTAGTTTATGCATTTAAGAGAGTACTTTTAGCACTGCGACACTAGTATCATCAATGACATTTTCTTGTTTCGAACGACTATTGGTCACAAGCATTTCTAGATTTCCTGCATTTTCAAAGTATAAGGAAGTTCCCTTGGCATTGAATACTACCAATAGATGTTCTGGCCCCCCGTGAATCTCGTAAACAATCCATCCGCTATTTTCTGCAGCTGTGTGAACAAAGACATGACGGTAAACTTCTTCGTATGTAGGATAAGAAAAGGCGCTAGTCTGTGTTTTCAGTCGAATAATTTGACGGACAAAGTCAATGCTTTCTTGTCTTTCATTGATTAAATCCCAGTTTATTTGGTTAACACTGTCAGGAGCGTTGTAACTATTCATAGCACGTTCTCGGTCTGCCGAAGTGAGTTGTCCATGTTCACCCGTCGGAATTAATTTGGTTCGACCAAATTCTTGGCCAATTTCCATAAAGGACATTCCTTGCATGAGAAGGTTCATTACTGTCGCCGTCTCAACCTTGCGCATAATCTGGTCTGAACTTTGATCAGGATGAAGAGTCGCCAACAAATCATGAAGATTGTAATTGTCATGAGCTTCAACATAGTTGAGAACCTGGTTTGGACTGAGATAAGAACCCAATTCTCGGCTACCAAGAATGGCCTTGGCAATGATTGGTTCAGTGGCTGCACCACTTACAAATCCTGACTTGATTGCACCATAAACTTCTCCTCCTTTGACCGCATCACGCTGATTATCATTGAAGAATCCGATATTTGGCATTTGGTAGGCATTATCCTTCTTGGCCTTATCATAAGTTGCAAGACCTGTTCCCATATCCCAGCCTTCTCCATAAGTGATAATACGGGGATCAACCTCATCTAGCGCCCAACGAATCGCTTGCATGGTTTTGACATTATGAATACCCATCAAGTCAAAACGGAAGCCGTCAATATTGTATTCCTGTACCCAGTATAGAAGAGAATCAATCATGTACTTGCGGAACATTTCGTGTTCACTGGCTGTTTCATTTCCAACACCTGTTCCATTCTGGAAGGTACCGTCTGGATTCATACGATAGTAGTAATCAGGGACAGTTGTTTGGAAAGGTGCATCAACCGTTGAAAAGGTGTGATTATAAACCACGTCCATAATGACACCAATCCCCGCATCGTGATAGGCTTGAACCATGGTCTTCAAATCACGAATGACCTGCCCTGGATCATCTGGATTACTAGAAAAACTTGGTTCTGGTGCATTGTAGTTTTGAGGGTCATAACCCCAGTTATAGGTTACATTTCCATCCTCATCGTATTCCTTATGGCGATCAAAGATAGGCTGGAGTTGAACATAGTTGCAGCCAAGTTCTTTGATATAGTCAAAGGCGGTTGCTTGTCCGAATTGGTTTACAGTTCCAGTCTGGGCAGCACCAAGGAAGGTTCCACGGAGATGCTCTGCAACTCCAGAGGTCGGAGATTTGGTTAAATCTCGGATATGCATTTCACAGATAACTGCTTTACATGGATTTTCCAAACGCCAAGGCGCTTCTGTTCCATGTTTGACCACAAATCCTTCTACTTGTCTGTCTTGATGAGAAAGAATTACGGAACGTTTGCCGTCAGGACTTGTGGCAATCGTGTAAGGATCTCTCGTCACAGTCTGGTGGTGAGGAAAGTCAATCTGATACTGATAAGCCTTGCCAGCAAGATTTTCATCTAAGTCTAGACTCCAAACACCAATGGTATTGTACTTATGACTGTATGAATAGCTATTACCACGCTCTAGATTAAAGGTTTTCCAAATCGGAGCGTCGTTGCTGGTATTTTCGTAGACAACCACCTGTACAGCAGTAGCCGTAGGAGCCCAAAGTTTAAAGCTAGTCTGATAATCTGAAAGACTGTAACCTAGTTCTCCTTGGTAGCCCCAGTGGTGATCAAAACTAGCGCTATGTATTGCTCTATCAAAAGCAAATGGATTTTGATCTTTGTAGTAAGGACTAGCAATGGCTGGGTTTTCAGAATAATAAACAGTCTCGTCGCCCTCTAAAATCCAAACTTCTGTCAGAAGCGGATAGTAGTTATAACGCACGGAATATTCCTTAACTGTCCCATCAATCTCGACAGAAAACTTCAGGTTTTCTAACTTTTCTTGACTTGTAACTGTGAAGGAGAACTTTGCTCCAAAAAAGTTATTTTCATAATACAATTTTTCAACATTGTCCGCCTGTTTTCTACTAAATGAACAGGCTGCATAATCCCCGTTTTTTCGATGAAAATGGATGACTACAGGGTAATTTAACATTTCTTTTCCTAATTTCTAATTTTAATTTAATTTTTTATGTGGTGCTGATAGATTCAGCAATTTAATTTCTGACTCAAGATAGACTCAATTCATGTCAAAACACTTCAGGATAGACAGTTTCAGACTATCTAACATCTAGCCTTCTACTATTCTTTACAAACTTTCGAGCCAAGCTTCATCTCGAACTTCAATACCAAGTTCTTGTGCTTTTTGAAGTTTACTTCCAGCATCTGCACCTGCCACGACGAGGTCGGTCTTTTTAGAAACACTGCCAGTCACTTTAGCACCCAAACTTTCGAGTTTATTTTTAGCTTCTGAGCGCTTGAGCCGTTCCAATTTTCCAGTCAATACAACGGTCAAACCTGACAAGGCCGCATCTGCCACTACCGTCTGTCCTTTATAGTCCAGATTGACCCCAGCTTCTCTCAATTCTCTTAGGAGAATTTCAGATCCCTCTGTCTCAAAATAAGTCTGAAGACTCTTGGCAATCACACCACCTAGGCTTTCAATACTAGCCACTTCCTCTGGATCTGCCTGAGCCAAATTTTCAATCGAGTGAAAATGTTGAAGTAAGAGCTGACTGGCCTTACTTCCGACATGACGAATTCCAAGACCAAACAAGAGCTTCTCGGCAGAATTTTCCTTGGAAGCTTGGATAGCCTGATACAGTTTAGCAGCTGACTTTTCCTTAACACCCTCTAAAAGGAGGAAATCTTCTTCTTTCAAGCGGTAAATATCCGCCACATCCTTAACAAGATTAGCAGCAAAGAGTTTTTCAACTACTGAAGGACCAAGACCTGTAATATTCATGGCATCACGAGAGGCAAAGTGAATCAAACCCTCCATAATTTGAGCAGGACAACGCGGATTGATACAACGGAGAGCCACTTCATCTTCAAAGTGCAACAAATCAGAGTCACAACTTGGGCAGTTTGTAGGGATATCTAGTTTCTCTTCAGAAACCCGTTTGGACTCTACCACACGCAAAACGGCAGGGATGATATCTCCAGCCTTATAAACAATAACCGTATCGTCTTTGCGGATATCTTTTTCAGCAATATAGTCCACATTATGCAGGGTCGCTCGGCTAACTGTTGTTCCAGCAAGCTGAACGGGAGTCAAATTGGCAGTTGGAGTAACAACACCCGTACGACCAACTGTCCAATCGACTGAAAGTAGTTGGGCTTCTTTTTCCTCAGCAGGGAACTTATAGGCTACTGCCCACTTTGGTGCTTTAACGGTAAAACCAAGTTCTTCTTGACCTGCTAGGTCATTGACCTTGATCACCACCCCATCGATATCATAAGGCAGATTGTCCCGTTCTTGTCCTACTTCTTGGATAAAATTCCAAATCTCATCCATATTTTCAGCCAAAATTCGCTTAGGATTGACTACAAAACCGAGTTGTTCTAGGTGCTTCAAAACCTTTTCTTGACTATCACGAGTTGAAGGACTGGCTTCTTGATAGAGAAAAGTCGCAAGATTTCGCTTGGCAACTACTGCTGTATCCAACTGTCGCAGGGTTCCTGCCGCTGCATTACGAGGATTGGCAAATTCAGGCTCTCCATTTTCTTGGCGAGATTGGTTAACCTGGTCAAAGGAAGCGCGTGGCATATAACATTCCCCACGAACTGTGATATCTAGCTCTTCTGGTAAGGTCAAAGGAATGTCCTTAACACGCTTGAGGTTTTCAGTGATATTTTCACCAATAGAACCATCTCCACGCGTTGCACCTGCAACTAGAATCCCCTTTTCATAGGTCAGTGAGATAGATAAGCCATCAATTTTCAGCTCACAAATATAGGTTGGATGGGCCACTTCCTTACGAACACGCGCATCAAAAGCTTCAAGCTCCTCACGTGAAAAAGCATCCTGCAAACTATAAAGAGGATACTGATGACTGTATTTTTCAAAACCATCTAAAACCTTGCCACCAACACGATGGGTAGGACTGTCTGCTAGCACTTGATCTGGATAGGCAGTTTCTAACTCAACCAACTCTCGGTAAAGGCGATCATACTCACTGTCTGAAATCGAGGGATTATCGCTGGTATAGTACTCAGTCGCATAGCGATTGAGCAAGGCGACCAACTCATTCATTCTTTTATTCATAAAACTATTTTACCATAAACTAAGCCCTCCTCACAAACGAGAAGGGCTGAAAAAACACTCAGATTGGAATTATTTTTGAAGTCCAAGCAAACTTATGTCTCTTTTTCAAAATGAGTTCGAACATATCCGAGAGCTAAGAAAGATAAGGCTACAACTCCAAGTCCAATAATCAAGAAAGAATAAAGATGGACACTTGGAAGCAAGGTCATCAAACCTGTTCCAATTGGCATAAAAAGTATAGCTAGGGTATAAATCGAACTGAGAACTCTACCAAGATATTCACCTTCAACCTTGGTTTGTACTTGAGTAAAAAAGTGAATATTGAACATCGTCATAAATAATTCACAAATGAAATTCCCTGAAAAAGAGAGGAAGGATGGGAGAGTAAATCCCATTATCATCACTCCAAGTCCAGTCATAGCCAATAAAAACAGAAGCATTTCCATACTAGCTTTAATCTTACTAGCTAACAGGGCCCCAACAATAGATCCGATAGCACCCATTGTTAAAATAGTGGCATAGGCACCTTGTACTCCATAAAGCTGATTTGAAAAGGGAAGGAGATAATTAAAGGCTGCGAAGAAAAAATTGACACTTGAAGCCATGACTAACAAAAAGAAGATTTCCTTTTGCTTCACAATATAGTGAACTCCCTCCTTAATATCAGAAATAATAACTTTAAATGTGAGTTTCTTATCACCCAAAGCCTTCACTTCTTTCTTTGGAAGCAAGGCTACCAAACCAAAAGCGAGAAAAAAACTAAGGGCATCTAATACCAAGGTAATGCGAAGACTTGCGAATTGTAAGACCAGAAAAGAAAGCACAGGGGAACTCACACTGACAACCTGCAAGACCAACTCCAAACGAGAATTATAGACGACCAGTTCATCCTTCTCTACCAGTTCTGTGATAATGGCCTTATTTGCAGGTCTAGAAAAGGCAAAAGCAATAGCCTGAACAATATTGGCAAAAATCAAAGCTCCAATCATCCAGCTGTCATTCCTTATGAACGAAATAGCCAGACAAAGAATTCCACAAATAAGGTCTGTCGTCATTAAAATCTTACGACGAGAAAAACGGTCTGAAATAACTCCACCAAAGGGATTAACGAGAATGGATGTGACGAGCTCAGAAATCTGATAAATCCCTAGAACGGTTTGCCCAATCGTTCCCATCGATGCCAACCAGACACTATTTCCATAATCATAGAGCATATTTCCTATCTTGTTAACAGCTCCACGACTAATCAACTGTACGGCATAGCGATTCATATAAAAACTCCTCTCAAATTTTGAAACTATTGTATCAAAACCGAAAGGAGCTTTTTATTTTTTCCCTTATTTGGGAAAATCAATCTTTGACAAATTTTTCGTAATGTTCCTGATAATAGGCTACTTGCTCTGGAAGACCTAACACACCAAAAATATGCATAGCCTCTTGCATCTGCTTACCTCCTTCTTTACACTGTCCCTTTTGGTACAAGGCAAAGCCTTTTAGGTAATGTAAAATATTTCGTTCATACAGACTAATGTTTTTACCAATAATCTTCTCTGTATAAGCCTCGAAATAGCTAGCATTATCAAAAGAAGAATGCTCTAAACAATGCTGGTAACAATTGAGAGCCAAAATCAACACTAATCTCTTATGACGACCAATCTCTTGGTAAAATTCTTCCCTCTCCATAACTTCTCTACCAATCCGAGTGACATAGTCCACATCGTAGAAACTATAGAGGTTCCCAAACAGAATCAACTCATACATGGTCCATTCTTCTGTTTTGAAGAGATAATCTGCTACCTTATCTAAGTCATCCTGCTCCATATGATAACTCGAATCTCTTTGACAAATCAAACCTTGCAACAAAATCCAATTCAGCTCAAAATAAAGAGAAGTCGTCGAACTCTTAGCCTTTTCAAGTTGTTCTCTTTGAAGCTTTTTAAAACCTGCAATATCGTTTGAATAGTAAAGAGGCACAATTTGTCCCATCATGGCAACATGTTCATGATTATGAAAACTCCTTGCCTTATCCATGAAATTTTCGATTGTGACATGAATATTATCCAAAATCTCAAAGAAACGCGAGACTGCTAGGTCAGACTCCCCAAGCTCAAATCGAGATAACTGAGAGGTAGAGCAGGACTCGCCTGCAGCCTCCTTTAAAGAATAATTTCCACTTGTCCGAAATTCACGAAATACTTTTCCAAGATGTTCCATCTTTACACCTGCTCTGACAATTCTTCCCACTCAAGCATAGCTTCTTCCTGACGGTGACTTATTTTGTCCAGCTCAGCCTGCAATTCCATGAGTTTTTCGGCATCGTTTGTTTCCAACATTTGTTCAGAAATAGCTTGACTTTGACTTTCTAACTCTTCGATTTCAGTTTCTAGACTTTCAATTTGTCTCATAAGTTTGCGAACTTCTTTTTGACTTTCTTTCTGAGCTTGATAGTCATTAACTGGAGTTACTTCTTTTGCTTGATTGCTAGTTGAAGCTTCCTCAGTCTGAGTCATTTCTACATCTGCTTTCTTCTCAACATAGTAGTCGTAATCTCCAAGATAGAGAGTTGAGCCATTTTCAGATAATTCTAGTACATGAGTTGCCACACGATTGATAAAGTAACGGTCATGGCTGACAAAAAGCAAGGTTCCATCAAAGTCAATCAAGGCATTTTCCAACACTTCCTTGCTATCAATATCTAAGTGGTTGGTTGGCTCGTCAAGGATCAGTAAGTTGTTGTTTTCCATAGACAATTTAGCCAAAAGCAAACGAGCTTTCTCGCCCCCAGACAGCATGCCAACTGATTTTTTGACATCATCTCCTGAGAAAAGGAAGGCACCTAGGCGGTTACGAATTTCAACTTCAGGTGTCAATTTGAAATCATTCCAGAGTTCATCCAGAACGGTATTACTTGCTGTCAGCTTACTTTGAGTTTGGTCATAGTAACCCACCTCAACATTGGCCCCAAAGCGCTTTTCACCCTTGATAAAAGGAATCTGGTCTACTATAGATTTGATAAAGGTTGACTTTCCAATGCCGTTTGGTCCAACAATAGCGACAGCATTCATCTTACGAATGTCAAGGTTGATAGGCTCTGACAATATTTCTCCATCATAGCCAATAGCCGCATTTTCAACAGTCAGGACAACATTACCTGACGTTTTTTCCGACTGGAAGGTCATATTGGCTGATTTCTTACCAGCTTCAGGCTTGTCCAAACGCTCCATTTTTTCCAGTTGTTTGCGTCGAGATTGGGCTCGTTTAGTCGTTGAAGCACGGACTAAATTGCGATTAACAAAATCTTCCAGAGCAGCGATCTCCTTCTGCTGCTTTTCATAGTTTTTTGCCTCAGTAGCCAGCTTTTGCTCCTTCAGCTCGACAAAGCGAGAGTAATTTCCCACGTAGCGATCCAAGGAATGCTTGGTCAAATCCAGTGTAATCGTCGCAACCTTGTCCAAGAAATAACGGTCGTGACTAACAATAATGAGGGCACCACTATAGTTTACCAAGTAATTCTCTAGCCAAGCGATGGTTTCAATATCCAAGTGGTTGGTTGGCTCGTCCAAGACCAAGAGATTGGGCTTTTCAAGAAGCATTTTAGCAAGAGCCAGACGGGTGTTTTGACCACCAGAAAGCTCGGCAATTTTCATCTGCCACATAGATTCATCAAACTTGAATCCATTCAAAATAGCACGGATATCAGCTTCATAGGTAAAGCCATCTGCTTGGCGAAAATTCTCAGATAAACGGTCGTAATCGGACATCAGCTTATTCAAATCCTCACCAGACTTTTCTCCCATCTCCAACTCCATCTGACGAAGTTGTTTCTCAGTCCGACGCAGGTCATCAAAGACATGAAGCATCTCATCGTAGATGGTATTTTCAGACTCAAAACGGCTATCTTGGGCTAGGTAAGACAGAGAAATATCTTTTTTCTTATTGATTTCTCCGCTAGTTGGCTCCTCTTCTCCAACCAAAATCTTCAAAAGAGTAGACTTACCCGCCCCGTTTTTCCCAACGAGGGCAATCCGATCTCGGTCATCAACTTGCAGGTTGATATTATCAAAAAGAACCTCTCCTGCAAAAGAACGTTCAATTTTATTAGCTTGTAAAATAATCATACAAGTAGTATAGCATGTTTCCCTAAGGCATTCAAGACTTGATAAACAGGCATATGTCACTACTTTTCTGAAAATTATGCTACCGTTTTACTAAAATGCCAAAAAGTGCTATAATGTGAACGGTTAAAACAATTTACAAAAAGGAGAATTTTAATGTCTTACCAAGAAAATTACCAGAAATGGGTTGATTTTGCGGAGCTTCCTGACTACCTTCGTCAAGATTTGGAAAATATGGATGAAAAAACGAAGGAAGATGCCTTCTATACAAACCTTGAATTTGGTACTGCAGGTATGCGTGGCTTGATTGGTGCTGGTACAAACCGCATCAACATCTACGTTGTTCGTCAAGCTACTGAAGGATTGGCTCGTTTGATTGAGTCAAAAGGTGGAAACGAAAAAGAACGTGGTGTCGCAATCGCCTACGATAGCCGTCACTTCTCACCAGAGTTTGCCTTTGAATCTGCAGCAGTTCTTGCTAAACACGGCATCAAATCTTATGTATTTGAAAGCCTTCGTCCAACTCCAGAACTCTCATTTGCAGTTCGTCACCTCAACTGTTTCGCAGGTATTATGGTCACAGCCAGCCACAACCCTGCTCCATTTAACGGTTACAAGGTTTACGGTGAAGACGGTGGACAAATGCCTCCACACGACGCAGACGCTTTGACTACTTATATCCGTGCAATCGAAAACCCATTTGCGGTAGAAGTTGCTGATGTAGAAGCTGAAAAAGCTTCTGGCTTGATTGAAGTTATCGGCGAAGCTGTTGACGGAGAATACCTTAAAGAGGTTAAGGACGTAAACATCAACCCAGCTTTGATTGAAGAATTCGGTAAAGACATGAAGATTGTCTACACACCACTTCATGGTACTGGTGAAATGTTGGCTCGTCGTGCTCTTGCCCAAGCAGGATTTGACTCTGTTCAAGTCGTTGAAGCGCAAGCAACTGCTGACCCTGACTTCTCAACTGTAAAATCTCCAAACCCAGAAAGCCAAGCAGCCTTTGCCCTTGCTGAAGAACTTGGTCGCCAAGTTGGTGCAGATGTTCTTGTCGCAACTGACCCTGATGCTGACCGTGTTGGTGTTGAAGTTCTTCAAAAAGATGGTAGCTACCTCAACCTTTCAGGTAACCAAATCGGTGCTATCATGGCTAAATACATCTTGGAAGCCCACAAAAACGCTGGAACTCTTCCTGAAAATGCAGCCCTATGTAAATCTATCGTATCAACTGACTTGGTAACGAAGATTGCTGAAAGCTACGGCGCAACCATGTTCAACGTCTTGACAGGTTTCAAATTTATCGCTGAAAAAATCCAAGAATTCGAAGAAAAACACAACCACACTTACATGATGGGATTTGAAGAAAGCTTCGGTTACTTGATTAAACCATTCGTACGAGATAAAGATGCTATCCAAGCTGTTCTTGTCGTTGCTGAACTTGCTGCCTACTACCGTTCACGTGGTTTGACACTTGCTGACGGTATCGAAGAAATCTACAAAGAGTACGGTTACTACGCAGAAAAGACTATCTCTGTTACCCTTTCTGGTGTCGATGGTGCTGAACAAATCAAAGCAATTATGGCTAAATTCCGTAACAACGCTCCAAAAGAATGGAATGCAACAGCTATCACTGTCGTAGAAGACTTCAAATCTCAAACAGCTACTGCTGCTGACGGCACTGTTACAAACTTGACAACTCCTCCAAGTGATGTTTTGAAATACACACTTGCTGACGGTTCATGGATTGCCGTTCGCCCTTCAGGTACTGAACCAAAAATCAAATTCTACATTGCAGTTGTAGGGGAAACCAACGAAGAATCACAAGCTAAGATTGCAAACATCGAAGCAGAAATCAATGCTTTTGTAAAATAAAATCCTATAAAAGATGAGACAAACCAATCTCATCTTTTTTTCGTATCAAATCTAAGCAATTTTAGAAACTTTATGGCATACTAGACTTATCAATGAAAGCGAGGTAATCTCATGGAACAATTTTTAGATAATATCAAAGACCTTGAAGTCACTACAGTTGCGCGTGCGCAAGAAGCTCTTGATAAAAAAGAAACTGCAACTTTCTTTATCGGTCGCAAAACTTGCCCTTACTGCCGTAAATTTGCAGGTACATTGGCAGGTGTCGTAGCTGAAACTAAAGCCCACATCTACTTCATCAATAGTGAAGAACCAAGCCAACTCAATGAGTTGCAAGCATTCCGCTCACGCTACGGAATCCCAACAGTACCAGGCTTTGTCCACATCGCAGATGGACAAATCAATGTCCGTTGCGACTCTTCAATGTCAGCACAAGAAATCAAAGAATTTGCAGGATTGTAAAAAAGCCACTCATCGAGTGGTTTTTTAATGGTTAAAATTACGTTTTTTCAAGCAAATATTGTATCATTCTATGTAGTTCTTCTATCTTCTCGGATTGTCTCTCTAGTAACATTCTCTGACTAGATAATTCATCTTGAAGTTTATCAAGTTTTATCTGTTCATCTGGATTATCTTTTACAAAAAAGTTCGTCAAGGCACTCGTTAACATTCCTATTGTTCCAATACCTACAAGCATTAATAAAACAGCTAACCATTTACCAAAAATCGAATTCGGAACAATATCCCCATAACCAACTGTCGTTACAGTAACAAGAGCCCACCAAAGACTATCTGAGAAAGATTTTTCTTCAACAACGGATAAAATCGAACTTCCTACCAGCACAATAAAGGAATTGAGATAGAAAATATAAAGCAAGCCATTTGTTCGTAAGAGTTTTCCAATCTTCTTTTCCAGCTTACCAGTCAATCCAACGATTCTTAAAAGACGAGTCAGTTTCAGTAATTTTGTCAGCCTTGCTAGACGAAAGATGCGTCCTAATCGAAACACTGTAAAAATAGCATTTAAAGGGAGAATAGCTAGCAAATCAAAGATATTTTCAATTATGAATCGCCATTTCCCTTTACTTAAAAAGAACCGCCAGCCATAATCTACCACAAAAACACCCCAAAGTAGTAAATCAATAATATTGTACGGAGGATTGTCCAAATCGACCATCTCAGCAAATCCAAGCAAGACTAGAGCAACAGATATCAACGCAAGTATGATAATCGTTGTATCATAGTAATCCTTAAAAAACCATTTTCTTTTCACACTACTTCTCCTATGTCATTTTTAAACATTATACCACAACAAATATCTACTAATTTATAAAAAAGAAGGCGCTCGCCTTCTTTTTTATATATCTGTCAATGGTGTTGCGGTATCTGGTGAGGTATCATAGACCTTAAAGTCTACTCCAACTCCCAGATCAGCTTGTGCTAGCTGGTTGACCATGGTCATGTGAGCTAGCTCCTTGATATTATTCTCCTTGGACAAATGTCCTAGGTAGATTTTCTTAGTGCGATTTCCTAGCGTCCGAATCATTGCTTCAGCACCGTCCTCGTTAGAAAGGTGGCCGAGATCCGATAGGATTCGTTGTTTGAGTCGCCATGCATAAGAACCTGCTCGCAAAATCTCTACATCATGGTTGGACTCGATAAGATAGCCATCCGCATTTTCGACAATCCCTGCCATACGGTCACTAACATAACCTGTATCAGTCAGCATGACAAAACTCTTATCATCCTTCATAAAGCGATAGAACTGCGGTGCGACCGCATCATGGCTTACACCAAAACTCTCGATGTCGATATCTCCAAAAGTTTTGGTTTTGCCCATCTCAAAGATGTGCTTCTGCGAAGAATCCACCTTGCCAAGATACTTGCTATTTTCCATAGCTTGCCAGGTCTTTTCATTGGCATAAAGATCCATACCATACTTGCGAGCCAAAACGCCCACTCCATGGATATGGTCTGAATGCTCATGGGTAATCAAGATGGCATCCAAGTCTTCTGGTTTGCGATTAATTTCAGCAAGTAGGCTGGTGATTTTCTTGCCCGACAAGCCGGCATCTACTAAAAGTTTCTTTTTTGGTGTTTCCAGATAAAAGGAATTTCCACTGGAACCCGACGCTAAAATACTGTATTTAAAGCCTGTTTCACTCATTCTAGTCTTCTACTTCATCCTCCCATACTTCTTCTTTCACTGCATCCTTATCATAAGGGAGCACAATTGTGAAAGTTGATCCCTTACCGTATTCACTCTTGGCCCAAATAAAACCATTATGTTGTTTGATAATTTCTTTGGCAATAGACAGTCCCAGACCCGTACCACCTTGGGCACGACTTCTAGCACGATCCACACGATAGAAACGATCAAAGATACGAGGCAAATCTTGTTTAGGAATACCCAAGCCTTGGTCTGAGATAGATAAAATCATCTGATCATCAGTTGTCTTCATTGTCACTTTAATTTTACCACCATCTGGAGAATATTTAATGGCATTGTTGAGAATATTATCAATGACCTGTGTCATCTTGTCTGTATCAATTTCAATCCAGACTGAGGTAATGGGGTAATCTCTGACTAATTCATATTTCTTCTCTTCGTCTGGTCCCTTCATCTTATCAAAACGGTTAAGAATAAAGGTAATAAAGGCAGTAAAGTTAATCAATTCTACATCTAGGTGACTAGTTGCATTATCAATCCGTGAAAGATGGAGAAGGTCTGTCACCATCCGCATCATACGATTAGTTTCATCTAGAGACACCTTGATAAAGTCTGGTGCGACAGGTTCTGACAAGGCTCCCTCATCCAAAGCTTCAAGATAGGATTTTACACTAGTCAGAGGTGTCCGTAACTCATGACTAACATTGGAAACAAAGAGTCTCCGTTCGCGCTCTTCCTTCTCTTGCTCCGTTGTATCATGCAGAACGGCAACCAGACCTGAGATAAAGCCAGACTCTCGTCGAATTAAGGCAAAGCGAACACGAAGGCTCAGATACTCACCATTAGCATCCTGGGAATCAATGATGAGCTCAGGAATTTGGGTGATCAAATCACGAAGTTCATACTCATCTTCAATCTTAAGCAATTCTAGAATACTTTTGTTTAGAACATCTTCTTTCTGAACACCTAACTGTTTCTTAGCCATGTCATTGATCATGGTAATCTTGCCACGACGATTGGTCGCAAGGACTCCATCTGTCATGTAAGAGAGGATACTGTGTAATCTTTTACTCTCTTGTTCCAAATTTTCTTGGGTTAAACGGATTACTTCTGATAAATCATTGAGATTATTGGTAATATTGGTAATTTCAGAGCTTCCCTGCATATCCAATACCTGAGAATAATCTCCTGCAATCAGGTCTTTTACCTTTTGATTGATTTGCTTCAGCCGAATATTATCCCGACGATTTTCTAGTAAAAGCAAGGTCACGACTAAAATAAAGCCAAGTAAAATAAGGATAAAGATAAAATCACTGGTTAAAACTGTGTCTTTAATTAGTTTAATCATTATTTCTCATATAATAACCAACACCGCGACGTGTTAGAATATATTCTGGACGACTTGGTGTATCTTCAATCTTCTCACGCAAACGTCTGATAGTTACATCAACAGTCCGAACATCTCCGAAATAATCATAACCCCAGACAGTTTCAAGCAAGTGTTCACGCGTAATTACTTGACCGATATGAGACGCCAAGTGGTACAAAAGCTCAAATTCACGGTGGGTTAAGTCTAGTTCTTCACCGTATTTTTTAGCTACATAAGCATCTGGTACAATCTCCAAGTCACCAATTTGCAAGGGTTGAGTTTTCTTTTCATCAGACTCTTGATTATCTACAGAAGTCAAATCTGTACGACGGAGAAGAGCTTTGACACGCGCCTGCAACTCACGATTTGAGAAGGGTTTGGTTACATAGTCATCCGCTCCCAGTTCTAAACCGATAACCTTATCGAATTCACTGTCTTTCGCTGACAGCATGATAATAGGCACACTACTGGTCTTACGAATAGTCTTAGCAACTTCTAAACCATCAATTTCTGGAAGCATCAAATCCAAAATAATAATATCTGGCTGCTCTGCTTCAAATTGCTCTAGTGCTTCACGGCCATTAAAAGCAGTTACAACCTCGTAACCTTCCTTGGTCATATTAAACTTGATAATATCCGAGATTGGTTTTTCATCATCTACAATTAATATTTTTTTCATATGTTCACCTTTTTCTCTACTATTATACCAAAAAAATAACAAGAAGACACAATAGCTAGTCTTCACTACTGTCTAAGTTGGCTTGTGCATAAGCCTGCCAGATTTTTTGTTGGGGTTTGGCAAGTGGGTAATCCTTAAACTCTTCTGGTGGAAGCCAGCGAACCTCCCTATCTGAAAAATCATGAAAGTCAGTCACCTGACCTGCTACAATCTTTACATGCCATTTACGATGACTAAAGACATGCTTGACAGTCTCAAAACAACCATCAAGCCAATCAACTTCTAAGTCATAGTCCTGCTGAAAACTCTCCTCTGGACTGGGGCCAAAATTCACACTTTCTTCTGCAACCTGCTGGAAAAGATCAAACTGCTCTTCTTGCGAAAACTCATCTACTTCTATCAAGGGAAAATGCCAAAATCCCGCCAACAACTTTTCACTTTCATTTTTTTCAAGTAAAAATTGCCCCTGAACATTTTTCACAACTAGTGCTTTTAGATAAATGGGAACTGGCTTTTTCTTTGGAGCCTTGATTGGATAACGGTCCATGGTTCCATTCTGATATGCCGCACTAAAGTCCTTCACTGGACTCTCTTCTGGCCTAGGATTAACTGGCGCCTCAATATCTGAACCCAAGTCCATCAAAGCTTGATTAAAGTCACCCGGACGTTCTGGATCAATCAAGATTTCCATCATTGCCTGAAAAATTTTGCGATTACTTGGAATCCCAATATCATGGTTGACTTCGAACAGACGGGCCAAAACCCTCATAACATTACCATCTACAGCTGGCTCAGTCAAGTTGAAAGCAATACTAGAAATGGCTCCTGCTGTGTAAGGACCAATTCCTTTCAGACTGGAAATTCCTTCATAGGTATTTGGAAATTGACCCCCAAAATCAGTCATAATCTGCTGGGCCGCAGCCTGCATATTACGAACTCGAGAATAATAACCCAATCCCTCCCAAGCCTTCAACAAACGCTCTTCAGAGGCATTCGCCAGGCTTTCAACAATTGGAAACCAGTCCAAGAATCTTTCGTAGTATGGAATAACTGTATCCACTCTAGTCTGCTGAAGCATGATTTCAGATACCCAGATGTGATAAGGATTTTTACTTCTACGCCACGGTAAATCTCTTTTGTTTTCATCATACCAAGTGAGAAGTTTCTCACGAAAAGAAATGATCTTCTCCTCTGGCCACATGACAATACCGTATTCTTTCAAATCTAACATATATCTAGTATAACATAGAAGCTTCTAACTGTCCTTTTCTCAGTACTAAAAAGCCTCTTCCCAAGGGAAAGAGGACTAAATCTTATTGATGAACTGCTTGAGCCGCTGTGATAAGGGTCAACTTATACACATCATCCGCATTACATCCACGAGAAAGGTCATTAACTGGCTTGTTCAAACCTTGCAAAACAGGTCCTACAGCCGCAAAACCACCAAGGCGTTCGGCCATCTTGTAGCCAATATTTCCTGCCTCGATACCTGGGAAGATAAAGACATTTGCTTGACCAGCTACTGTACTTCCAGGAGCTTTCAAAGCTGCAGTTTCGGGAACAAAGGCCGCATCAAATTGCAACTCACCATCGATTTCGAGGTCAGGGCGCAAGTCGTGAGCAATTTTAGTTGCTTCAACGACCTTATCGACGCTTTCACCAAATCCTGAACCTTTAGTAGAATAGCTTAGCATAGCAATTTTAGGCTCGATACCAAACATCTTAGCTGTGATTGCTGAGTTGATTGCAATTTCAGCCAAAGCTTCTGCATCAGGATTGATATTAATAGCACAATCTCCAAATAGGTAACGTTCCGTACCACGAACCATGAGGAAGGCACCTGAAGTACGCGTTACATTTGGACGAGTTTTGATGATTTGTAGGGCTGGGCGAACTGTTGAAGCAGTTGAGTGAATCGCACCTGATACCATTCCATCAACCAAGCCCAAATATACCAACATAACACCAAAATAGTTGACATCTTCAACCAAAACCTTGCGTGCATCTTCTTCAGACATTTTGCCCTTACGGCGCTCTACCAAAGCGGCGACCATTTCTTCGAATTTATCGTAGTGTTGAGGATCAATGACTTCATAACCATCTTCAATACCTTCAATTTCGAGATAAATTTTAATTTTTTCAGGATTTCCAAGCAAAACAGGAATTACTTCTGTTTCTTTTACCAAGCGTTTAGTCGCTTGAAGAATACGTGGCTCTTCCCCTTCAGGGAGAACGATACGAGCATTTTTGCCAACCAGGTTGGCTTTGAGACTTTCAAAAACTTCCATGAGTTTTCTCCTTTAAGATAATAATTATACTCTAAACGGTTTTTATAGAGTATTAGTTGATAACTGGGTTATAAGGTTGCTGAAATCATCCGGCAAGGGACTTTCTAACTGCAAGTCTTGCTCTAAAAATGGATGATAGAAGGATAGATAATGGCAATGCAGGGCCTGACGTTGGATGCCGTCGTCCAGACTACCACCGTACAAATCATCTCCCAACAAAGAAAAACCAATATGAGAAAAATGGACTCGGATTTGGTGAGTTCGTCCAGTGTGCAGGCGAATGTCTACCAAGTGAATATTTCCATAGGAAGCTACAATCTTGTAAGAAGTATGGGCATACTTTCCACCTTTAGCGACCCGTCTAGTGATAATAGAGTCTTCATCACGCGCAATCGGAGCAATAATTTCTCCTTCCGGCTCCAAATGTCCATCTCCTTTAACGAGGGCAAAGTAGCGTTTTTCAATTGACTTTTTCTGCAACTGCTTGTCCAATCGTGCATGGGCATAGCCGTGCTTAGCAAAGAGCATCAAGCCAGAAGTGTCTCGGTCAAGCCTAGTCACAATGTGAACCTGCTGATTTTCGTAATTTTGCTTGACATAGTAACCCTTGATAAAATTAGCAATGGTATTAGAGTGATTGACACTAGGAATAGACGCCACCCCATAGGGTTTATTTAAGACTAGAAAATGGTCATCCTCATAGAGAATATCTAATGGACGCTCGATAGCTTCCAGAGTTTCAAAACCTTCCTCAGCGGGAATATCAATGGTAACTCGGTCCCCAATATCCAATAGATATGTTGCATTTTGCGGTTGGTCATTGATCAGAATTGCACCACCTCGAAACTTAATCTTGGCCAAAAGTCCTTTAGAAACCTCGTGCTTTTTCAAAAAGGTCTTAACCTTGACATGCTCATCTGCGATAAATTCAAACCTCATTCATCCACCTCTCCGATGAAAGCATCCTTAACACGATTCCAGAAGCTGGTATGACTAGGTGATGCGACAAAGTGAATTTTATGGTGGTCGATTTGATACTCGATTCGCTCAATATTGCGGAAGGAATAGACACTATTGTCAACCGAAATGGTATGGTAATCGTTTCTCGTTGGAATGAGTTCAATCTTATCCTTCTTTGGAACAATAATGGACGAACCCAACGTTCGATAGACACGATTGTTTAGGCTGGCAATTTCTGTCAACTGAAGAGCTTCAATGGTAGGATGTAACACTGCACCACCAAGAGACTTGTTATAAGCCGTACTACCAGTCGGGGTTGACACTGTCACCCCGTCTCCACGAAAACGTTCAAAAGGAACACCATTGATCACAACATCCGCTACCATGGTTCGGTCGGACCTGCGGATGCTAGCTTCATTTAGCGCTCTAAAAATCTTCACTTCACCATTTTCAAGAAAGACTTTCACATTCAAAACAGGATAAGAAACCTTAGCTCCAGTATCAAGCTGCAAATTAGTCACTAACTGGTCCAACTCAAAATCACGGTAGTCTGTATAGAAGCCCAAATGTCCAGTATGAACACCGATAAAGCGTACCTTATCAAGTTGATTTTCGTACTTATGAAAGGCCGACAAGAGCATACCATCCCCACCAATGGAGATGACAATGTCCGGATTGGTATCATTTAGTATAAACTGATTCCTCTTCAAACGATCTCGCAATTCATACAAAACCCTTTGACTCTGCGGTTTTCTATTAGCTATCAGGTCAATTCGTTTACCTGTATTCTTCATCTGTATCGTCACTGTTTCCTACACCGTCGTTTAATTTTCTACTCAAAGGATCAAAAAGAGCCTGGGCTTCCTGGATATCATCTCGAATTTTGCCCATTTCTTCATCCAACTGATGAGCAATCTTGGCTGTAATTTCCAGTCGCTTCTTTATCTCCTCTGGGAAATCCCCTTGGTATTTGTAGTTGAGAGAATGTTCTATCGTTGCCCAGAAATTCATGGCCAAGGTACGTATTTGAATTTCCGCTAAAATGGTTTTAGCACCATTGATAGTGTCAACCATATATTCTACTACCACATGATAGGAACGGTAGCCTGAGGCTTTTCGATGAGTAATGTAATCTCGCTCCTGTATGATACGCATATCCTGACGCTTGCGCAAAATAGTTACAACTTCTTGGACATCATCTACAAACTGGACCATCACACGCAAACCAGCAATATCCTGTAAATCGTGTTCCAAGGTCGCATAAGTAATACCACGCCGGGCCATTTTTTCTTTTATACTCTCAATTGGCTTGACCCGACCAGTCACAAACTCAATCGGAGAATGCTTATTTTGCTTACGATATTGCTTCCGAATACCACGAAGTTTAATCTTTAACTCACCAACAGCTTGAATGTAAGGATCTAGAAATTCTTCCCATTCTAAGGTCATATATTCTCCCTTGTTCTCATATTATCCTTCAAAAATATCTTTGATTTTTTCTCCAGATTTATATACAATAAATACAAAGCTATTATATCATATAATCCGCTTTCATAGATAAAGAAAAGGTAAGAAAAATGAAACATTTAGAAATTGAATTGAAAACACTATTGAAAAAAGATGAATATGATCGTCTAAAAGACCAGTTCACAGGTGTTACACCTGTTCTTCAAAAAAATTACTACATCGACACGCCTGATTTTGAACTACGAGAAAAGAAAGTCGCTATGCGCATTCGAACCTTTGAAGACTGGGCGGAATTGACACTCAAAGTCCCTCAAAGTGTTGGAAACATGGAGTACAACAAAAAATTGCAACTAACAGATGCTGAAGATTATCTGAGCAAAGAAGAGCTTCCTCAGGGACTGGTGCTCGAAGAATTGGCTAAACATGGTATCCAAAGTAAAAAATGGCAGGTCCTTGGTTGTCTAACAACACTTCGCTATGAAATGCAAACAGCTATTGGCCTCATGGCACTAGATGAGAGTCAATACTTTGATATTACAGATTACGAATTAGAGCTTGAAGTTGAGAATCACGAGCAAGGGAAACAAGATTTCCAGCAATTTTTAGAGGAAAATCAGATTAATTATCAAAAAGCCCCTTCAAAATTGGTTCGATTTGTTAAAAGGATGAAAAATAGCTGAAATAATCTCTATTTTTTGGTAAAATAGAAAAGATAAAATACAAAAATCCAAGTTCATATAGGCTAGGCAGATATAGCTAGGATTTAAAAAGTTTACAGAGGACGGTCTATAATGTCAGATAGAAAAAACATGAAACTTTTCGCACTCAACTCTAACCAAGAGATTGCACAGAAAATTGCACAAGCTGTTGGTGTGCCACTTGGAAAACTATCATCACGTCAATTTTCAGACGGAGAAATCCAAGTCAATATTGAAGAAAGTGTCCGTGGTTATGATGTCTACATCATCCAATCTACAAGTTTCCCAGTTAACAACCACCTAATGGAATTGTTGATCATGGTTGACGCTTGTGTGCGCGCAAGTGCCCACAGTATCAACGTTGTCCTTCCATATTTTGGCTATGCACGTCAAGACCGTATCGCTTCACCTCGTGAGCCGCTTACAGCTAAACTAGTTGCTAATATGCTAGTTAAGGCTGGTGTTGACCGTGTCCTTACGCTTGATTTGCATGCTGTTCAGGTGCAAGGCTTCTTTGATATTCCTGTTGACAACCTCTACACAGTTCCTCTATTTGCAAAACATTACTGCGATAAGGGCCTACTTGGTTCAGATGTTGTTGTCGTTAGCCCTAAAAATTCAGGTGTCAAACGTGCTCGTAGCTTGGCTGAATATCTTGATGCTCCTATCGCCATTATCGACTACCCTCAAGACGATGCAACTCGCAACGAAGGCTATATTATCGGTGATGTGGAAGGTAAAAAAGCCATCTTGATTGACGATATTCTGAATACAGGACGTACCTTCTCTGAAGCTGCTAAAATCGTTGAACGTGAAGGGGCTACAGAAATTTATGCTGTTTCTAGTCACGGCCTCTTCGTCGAAGGAGCTGCTGAACTTCTTGACAATACTAATATTAAAGAAATTCTTGTGACTGATTCAGTAGCAACAAAAGAAAAAACTCCTAAAAACGTATGCTACATCACTGCTAGTGAGTTAATTGGTGATGCTATCGTCCGTATTCACGAAAGAAAACCAGTCAGCCCACTCTTTGCTTACAACAAAAAGAAATAAGGTGATTCTTTGATTTATTTGGACAATGCTGCAACGACTCCTATGTCAGCAGTTGCTATTTCAGCTATGACTAAGGTCATGCAAGAAACCCATGGCAATCCATCTAGTATCCACGGTCATGGTCGTCAAGCTGGCAAACTCTTGCGAGAAGCCCGTCAGAAACTAGCTCAATTACTAGGAACAAAACCTCAACATATATTTTTCACTTCTGGTGGGACTGAAGGCAACAATACTGCTATCATTGGCTACTGTCTTCGTCACCAAGAACAAGGAAAACATATCATCACAACTGCCATCGAGCACCATGCTGTCCTTGAAACCATTGATTACTTGGTTCAACACTTTGGTTTTGAAGTAACCATTATCAAACCAGAAAATCAAGAAATCACCGCCCAGCAAATTCAAGAGGCCCTACGTGACGATACGATTTTGGTTTCTACCATGTTTGCCAATAATGAGACTGGAAACCTACTTCCCATTGCTGAAATTGGCCAAATACTCAAGCAACACTCTGCTGCCTATCATGTTGATGCAGTTCAGGCTATCGGTAAAATCCCTATTCACCCAGAAGAATTGGGCATTGATTTTCTCACTGCTTCAGCCCATAAATTCCATGGTCCTAAGGGAATCGGCTTCCTCTACGCATCTAGCATGGACTTTGATTCCTATCTCCATGGTGGAGACCAAGAACAGAAAAAACGTGCAGGGACTGAAAATCTAGCTGCCATCGTTAGCATGGTTGCAGCCTTGAAAGAAGACCTAGAAAAACAAGAAGAACATTTCCAACATGTACAAAATCTAGAAACTGCCTTTCTTTCTGAGCTTGAGGGAGTTCGGTATTATCTGAATAGAGGAGAGGATCATCTCCCTTATGTTCTCAATATTGGATTTCCTGAGCAGAAAAACGACCTCTTACTCCTTCGTCTAGATTTGGCTGGAATTTCTATCTCTACTGGTTCAGCCTGTACGGCAGGCATTGTCCAATCCAGCCATGTTCTTGAAGCCATGTACGGGGCAAATTCAGAACGCTTGAAGGAATCCGTTCGCATCAGTTTGTCTCCACAAAATACTATCGAAGACCTACAAACCCTCGCAAAAACCTTAAAAGAAATTATCGGAGGTTAGCCATATGGCATTTGAAAAAACCATTCAGTTAAAAAATTGTCGTTACGACTACACTCTTAGCCCTTCTGTTAAGAAATTCACCCTCAAAGACAACACTTTTTTTGAGACAAAGGTTGGTAACTATGAACTGACTCGCCTACTTGAAAAAGTGCCAAACAGCGGTGAAGGCTTCCAACTAAAAGTCATCATTAACAAGGAGCTCACAGGGGCTAAAATCAATATCACTGACAAGTTTGGTCTTCGTCTGGTTGATATTTTCAAATCAGAAGACCACCACATTCATCAGGAAAAATTCTACTTCCTCATGGATAGCTTGGTAGAGCGTGGTGTCTTTACAAAATCTGAAAGATAGGTCCCATATGTTTGAACTAACCTATAAAGACAGCTATCATGTAGATCGGACTCTCAAGTACGAAGATTATGAGGCACTCATGCTAGCTTTGTCAGGCTGTGTAACCCTACCAGATACACTTTATGTGACTTCTTTGACCTTTAAGGGCCAAGAAGTTTATCAAGGTCTGGTTGGAGACCTCTACCGTTTTCTATCACATGCAGATTTTTTACATCAAAACTAAGATTTTTCTTAGTTTTTTCTTGTTTTTGTTGATTTTTTCACAATGTTTCTATAAAATAGAAGAATAGAAAGGTTGTGATTTTGTGAAAGATAAACAGTCTGCTATTCCAAAAGCTACAGCAAAAAGACTCTCTCTCTACTATCGAATTTTTAAGAGATTTCATGCAGAAAAGATTGAACGTGCCAACTCTAAACAAATTGCAGAGGCCATTGGGATTGATTCAGCGACCGTACGTCGTGATTTTTCCTATTTTGGTGAACTAGGTCGTCGTGGTTTTGGCTATGATGTCAAAAAACTGATGACGTTTTTTGCCGATTTGCTCAATGATAACTCTATTACCAATGTCATGCTAGTTGGCATTGGTAATATGGGCCATGCCCTTCTCCACTACCGCTTCCACGAGCGTAACAAGATGAAGATTATCATGGCCTTTGACCTAGATGACCATCCTGAAGTTGGTACCCAAACTCCCGACGGGATTCCAATTTACGGGATTTCCCAAATCAAGGATAAAATCCAGGATGCTGATGTGAAGACTGCTATCCTAACAGTTCCCAGCGTCAAGTCACAAGAGGTTGCCAATCTCTTGGTGGATGCTGGCGTGAAAGGAATTCTCAGTTTTTCACCAGTCCATCTGCATTTACCAAAAGACGTGGTCGTTCAATATGTCGATTTGACAAGTGAACTCCAAACCCTCCTCTATTTCATGCGAAAAGAGGATTAGAAAGCGAAAATCATTTTATGAAAAAACCAGTTATTGGGATTACAGGAAACGAAAAAACTCATCCAGATGATGACATCATGATGAGCTACGCAGCAAAAGGCTTTGTGGAAGGCGTTAAAGACGCTGGAGGGATTCCCATCATCCTACCGATTGGTGATCAAGAAATGGCCTGCCACTATATCAGTATGATTGACAAGCTCATCTTGACAGGTGGGCAAAATGTTGATCCTAAATTCTATGGTGAACCAAAAACCATTGATAGCGATGACTACCACCTTCAAAGAGATATCTTCGAACTAGCCCTCATCAAGGAAGCTATTAAACAGAAAAAGCCTATTTTCTCTGTCTGCCGCGGGACTCAACTCTTTAACGTTGCCATGGGTGGAACTTTGTATCAAGATATCGAAGACCACTGGCAGGATTGTTCGGCCGAGTACACAACCCAGCGCTTAGTAACCGAACCAGATACTGTTCTTCGAGAAATCTATGGAGAAATCTCCCATATCAACTCCTTCCACCACCAGAGTATCAAGGATTTAGCACCTAACTTAAAGATTGCAGCTCATGATCCTAAGGATGGTATCATTGAAGCTGTCATAAGTACGGATGATATCGCCTTTCTCGGCGTCCAATGGCATCCAGAATTTCTATTTGAAAATCGTCCCAAAGATAAAAGCCTCTTTGACTATATCGTTAATGAACTTTAGATTAAATCTGTCTTTTCACGGTAACTAAAATAACTGGAGTGAGAGACAATCAAATGGTCTAAGAGAACAATTCCCATCAGATCGCAGGCTTCTTTAACAAGTTTAGTGACATGATCATCATTTCGGCTAGGGGCCACCGCTCCTGAAGGATGATTGTGAACCAAGATCAGAGAAGTCGCCATATGCTTGATGGCATAATGAAGAATCTCTCGCGGTTCAGCAATACTGCGAGTAGCAGAACCGATAAAAATGGTCTGCTGATGGATGATTTGATTTTGTGTATTGAGATAGAGCGCCACCAGGTGCTCTTGTTTTTTATGTCCCAACTCCTGCTGCATCTTCTTGGCCAACTTTTGGCTACTGAGAATACTTTCCATCTCAAGGGTCTCGTGTTTGTGAATACGATGCCCCAGTTCAATCATAGCTTGTAATTCTATGGCCTTAACACGACCGATACCAGACAGACTCTGCAATTCCTGCAGGGTCATTTTTTTCAAATCCGTTAGGCTTGAAAGGTTGTTCAAAACTTTCTGGGCAATTTCAAAAACACTAGCTTGACGTGTTCCTGTCCTAAGTAAAATAGCTAGCAACTCTTGATTACTGAGCGCTTCAACTCCTTCTTTTGCCAGCCTTTCTCTTGGTAATAGTGAATCTTCTTGGAATGAAATACTATACATAAAAATCCTCCTCACTTTATTATTCGTGAGAAGGATGGAAAATTAGATTTTTTTCTCAATTGGAGCTACACTGGCTAAAAGTTTTTTCAAACCTACTTCTGGGAAATTGATTTTCAATTCCTGCGTAGCACCGCTACCTGAGACTTCCAGAACAGTTCCTTCGCCCCATTTCTTATGGAGAGCAATGTCACCAATGGACCAATTTGTCTCGCTAGACGCTGATTTTACACCAGCTGAAAATTGACCAAATGGAAGACCGCTTGACTGGATAGATTTTGGTGCCGCGCCACGTTTACGGTCTTGGATGGCCTGGGCAAGACTCATACCTTGACCGAAGGCAACCCCACCACTGCTATAAGATGCCTTAAAGCTTGTATTTGCTGGACGGGCCAATCCTTGATACTCAAGCAAGTCTGAACTGATTTCGTTAATAAAACGAGTCGGACGGTTGTAGTTGGTACAACCAAAAAGCAGGCGTGAGTTGGCATTGGTCAGATAGAGAATTTTCTCTGCACGTGTGATACCTACATAGGCAAGACGACGCTCTTCTTCCAATTCATCTTGATCTTCAGCCGCACGGCTAAGTGGAAAGACATTTTCTTCCATCCCAATCAAAAAGACAACTGGAAACTCGAGACCTTTAGCAGCATGCAGGGTCATCAAGGTCACTTCTGATGTCTCCTGACTACCTGAATCTGTGTCCGCAATCAAGGCCAAGTCATTTAAGAAACGACTCAGTTTATCCAAACCAGTTTCATCTTCTGTCCCATCAGAGGTGTCGTCAAAGTTTTTCGTCACAGAGAGGAACTCTTCGATATTTTCAACTCGAGCCTTGCTTTCCAGAGTCGCTTGGGCATTGAGAATATCGACGTAACCTGTTTTTTCTAGAACCGCCTCAACCAACTCTGTAATAGTTAAGTGGTCTAGCTGTTCCCGTAAATCAAGAATCATATTAGCAAAATCCCAGATAGATTGGGCTGCCTTACCTTTGATTCCAGACAACATAATATTTGCTGAAGCATCTAGCATGGACATATTTTGCATATTCGCAAAATCACGGATTTTCTCAACCGTTCCTGGCCCAATTCCACGTTTTGGCTCGTTGATAATACGTTCAAAACTGATATTGTCACTCAAATTGGCAATGAGGTTGAGATAAGCGATAATATCGCGGATTTCCTTACGACTGTAGAACTTGGTTCCGCCGACCATTGTATAAGGAATATTGGACTTGAGTAGGGCTTCCTCAATAGTACGAGACTGGGCGTTTGTACGATAGAGAACTGCAAAATCCTTGTGAAGGAAATTTTGGTTGCGACTAAGTTCATCAATGGTTCTGGCTACAAATACAGCCTCATCCAGCTCATCATTGGCACGATAGTATACGATTTGCTCCCCATCCGCATTTTGGGTCCAGAGATTCTTAGGACGGCGGTTTTTATTGTTTTTAATAACTTCGTTAGCCGCTTGGAGAATGATTTTGGTTGAACGGTAATTCTCCTCTAACAAAACAACCTTGGCTTGAGGGTAATCCTTTTCGAAATCCAAGATATTCTGCATATCAGCACCACGCCAACCGTAGATAGACTGATCCGCATCCCCAACCACACAGATATTTTTAAAACGGGAAGCCAAGAGTTTGACCAATTGATACTGGGCATGGTTAGTATCTTGGTACTCATCAACGTGGATGTACTGAAACTTCTGTTGGTAGTAGGTCAAGACATCAGGATTTTGATCAAAGAGACGCAAGGTCAGCATAATCAAATCATCAAAGTCAACAGACTCAGACTGACGAAGCTCCTTCTGATAGGCTGTATAACACTGGGCCACGATTTGCGTGTACATATCGCCAGCTTGGGCAGCATAAGTCACATCATCAATCAAATCATTCTTAGCATTGGAAATAGTCCCTAAAATGCTCCGTTCATTCCATTTTTTAGGATCCAAGTTCAACTGCTTGAGAATACGTTTCATGAGAGTTCGCTGTTCACCAGGATCTACAATAGTAAAATTACGATTGTAGCCAATATGGTCCGCATCGCGACGCAGGATACGAACACACATGGAGTGGAAGGTCGCAATCAGACAGTCCTGAGTAGCTGGATTGAGGCTATAAGCACGTTCCTTCATCTCACGCGCAGCCTTATTGGTAAAGGTAATGGCCAAGATATTCCAAGGATTGACCAGCTTTTCATCAATCAAATAAGCGATACGGTGGGTCAAAACACGGGTCTTTCCAGAACCAGCCCCCGCCATGATCAACAAGGGACCTTCTGTCGTTTGCACCGCCTCAGCCTGACGGTCATTCATTCCATTTAATAATGCGTTCATCTTCTCTTCCTTACTCTTGAAGTCAATATTTCTATTATATCAGAAATCAGGGAAAATATCTTTACCTAGACTGATTGCGTCTAGAAGTCAACTCTTTCATTAGCTGAAAACAACTCCTTAGAACTTGATAAGAAAATGAGCTTGGATCGTATTTCCAAACTCATTTAAATCAATTGCAATTTACTAGAACAAGCCTAGGACTGTTCCATCACTTTCAACATCCATATTAAGAGCGGCTGGACGTTTTGGAAGACCTGGCATAGTCATCACGTCCCCAGTTAAGGCAACGATGAAGCCTGCACCTAATTTTGGTACCAATTCACGAATGGTAATTTCAAAGTTTTCTGGTGCTCCAAGGGCATTTGGATTATCAGAGAAACTATACTGAGTTTTAGCCATACAGATTGGCAATTTGTCCCATCCGTTTTGAACGATTTGAGCGATTTGTGTTTGAGCTTTCTTCTCAAAGTTTACTTTGCTACCACGGTAGATTTCAGTAACAATCTTTTCAATCTTTTCTTGAACAGAAAGTTCATTGTCATAAAGACGTGTATAGTTGGCTGGGTTTTCAGCGATTGTCTTGACAAGAGTTTCAGCAAGAGCTACACCACCTTCTGCACCATTAGCCCAGACACTAGCCAACTCTACTGGTACATCAATTGAGGCACAGAGTTCTTTCAAGGCTGCGATTTCAGCTTCTGTATCAGAAACAAATTCGTTGATAGCTACAACTGCTGGAATACCAAACTTACGGATATTTTCAACGTGGCGTTTCAAGTTGGCAAAACCTGCACGAACTGCTTCCACATTTTCCTCTGTAAGAGCATCTTTAGCCACACCACCATTCATCTTAAGGGCACGAAGGGTTGCGACAATAACTACTGCATCTGGAGAAGTTGGCAAGTTTGGTGTCTTGATATCAAGGAATTTTTCAGCACCAAGGTCCGCACCAAAACCAGCTTCAGTAACTGTGTAATCAGCCAAGTGAAGGGCTGTGCTTGTTGCCAAAACAGAGTTACATCCATGAGCGATATTGGCAAATGGACCACCGTGAACAAAGGCAGGCGTTCCATAAATTGTCTGAACTAAGTTTGGCTTAATAGCATCCTTCAAAATCAATGCTAAAGCACCCTCAACCTGCAAATCACCTACAGAAACTGGTGTACGGTCGTAACGATATCCGATAACGATATTAGACAAACGGCGTTTCAAGTCCTCGATGTCCGTTGCCAAACAAAGAATTGCCATGATTTCAGAAGCAACTGTAATATCAAAACCATCCTCACGAGGAATACCGTTTAGAGGACCACCAAGTCCAACGGTTACATGACGAAGGGCGCGATCGTTCAAGTCCACTACACGTTTCCAGAGAATACGGCGTTGGTCAATTCCTAGCTCATTCCCTTGGTGCAAGTGATTGTCAATCAAGGCTGAAAGAGCATTGTTAGCAGTTGTAATGGCATGCATGTCTCCAGTAAAGTGGAGGTTGATGTCTTCCATTGGTAGAACTTGGGCATAACCACCACCTGCAGCACCACCCTTAATTCCCATTACTGGACCAAGAGACGGTTCGCGGATTGCAATCATAGTTTTCTTGCCAATCTTATTCAAGGCGTCCGCAAGACCAATGGTAATGGTTGATTTCCCTTCACCTGCAGGTGTTGGATTGATGGCAGTAACCAAAATCAATTTCCCAACTGGATTGCTCTCAACTGCACGAATTTTATCAAAGCTGAGCTTAGCCTTGTACTTTCCATACAACTCCAAATCGTCGTAAGAAATACCAAGTTTCTCTACAACATCAACAATTGGCTTCAACTCAATACTCTGTGCGATTTCAATATCTGTTTTCATTCAAAACTCCTCTAACCTCTTATATGATAATTCATTATAACACAAAACAAGATTTTTAACATCCTTAAACTCTCTAAACGTTCGTAAATATCTCTATTTTTAAGGTTTTTAGAGCCCTTTCTTAAATTTTATATGGCTTTATAGTTTGAAACTATATTCTTTCCTTTTACCAAAATTTTATCACTTTCATTTTACTTACCGTTTATTTTTGTGTACAATAGTGCTATGAAAATTTTAGTTACATCGGGCGGTACCAGTGAAGCTATCGATAGTGTCCGCTCTATCACTAACCATTCCACAGGACGCTTAGGGAAAATCATCACAGAAACCCTGCTTGCTGCAGGGCATGAAGTTTGTCTGATAACAACAAAACGAGCTCTGAAGCCAGAAGCCCATCCCAACCTAAACATTCGAGAAATTAACAATACAAACGACCTTCTCCTTGAAATGCAAGAACGTGTCAAGGACTATCAGGTCTTGATTCACTCAATGGCTGTATCTGATTACACTCCTGTTTATATGACAGGGCTGGAGGAAGTTCAGGCTAGTTCCAATCTAGAGGAATTTTTAAACAAGCAAAATCATCAAGCTAAGATTTCTTCAACTGATGAGGTTCAGGTTTTGTTTCTGAAAAAAACACCCAAAATCATATCCCTAGTCAAGGAATGGAATCCTGCTATTCATCTGATTGGCTTTAAACTGCTGGTTGATGTCTCTGAGGATTATCTCATCGAGATTGCCAGAAAAAGTCTTATCAAGAACCAAGCAGACTTGATTATCGCAAATGACCTCACTCAAATCTCAGCAAACCAGCACAGAGCTATCTTTGTTGAGAAAGAACAGCTTCAAACAGTCCAGACTAAAGAAGAAGTTGCAAAACTCCTCCTTGAAAAAATTCAAGCCTATCATTCATAGAAAGGAAAGCTATGGCACATATTCTCTTGGCTGTAACGGGCTCAATCGCCTCTTACAAGTCGGCAGATTTAGTCAGTTCTCTAAAAAAACAAGGCCATCAAGTCACTGTCTTAATAACTCAGGCTGCTACAGAGTTTATCCAACCTTTAACACTACAAGTACTCTCACAGAATCCTGTCCACTTGGATGTCATGAAGGAACCTTATCCCGATCAAGTCAATCATATCGAACTGGGAAAAAAGGCGGATTTATTTATCGTAGCCCCTGCAACTGCTAACACTATTGCAAAACTAGCCTACGGCTTTGCGGACAACATGGTGACCAGTACGGCTTTAGCCCTGCCAAGTCATATCCCAAGACTCATCGCACCAGCAATGAATACAAAAATGTATGACCATCCAGCAACTCAGGCTAATCTGAAAACATTAGAAAGCTACGGCTATCAGCTGATTGCTCCTAAGGAATCCCTACTAGCTTGTGGAGACCACGGACGAGGAGCTTTAGCTGACCTCACAATTATTTTAGAAAGAATAAAGGAAACTCTCGATGAAAAAACGCTCTAATATTGCACCCATTGCTATCTTTTTTGCAACCATGCTCGTGATACACTTTCTGAGCTCACTTATCTTTAACCTTTTTCCATTCCCAATCAAACCGACCATCGTTCATATTCCTGTCATTATTGCCAGCATTATCTACGGTCCACGCGTTGGGGTTACACTTGGATTTTTGATGGGGCTACTTAGCTTGACGGTTAACACAATTACAATTCTACCGACAAGCTACCTCTTCTCTCCCTTCGTACCAAATGGAAATATCTACTCAGCTATCATTGCCATTGTCCCACGTATTTTGATTGGTTTAACTCCGTATCTAGTCTATAAACTAATGAAAAACAAGGCTGGTCTGATTTTAGCTGGTGCCCTTGGTTCACTTACCAACACAGTCTTTGTACTTGGTGGAATTTTCTACCTTTTTGGAAATGTTTTTGATGGTAATATCCAAAAACTCCTAGCAACTGTTATCTCGACAAATTCGATTGCTGAATTAGTCATTTCTGCAGTTCTGACCTTAGCTATTGTTCCACGACTACAAACCTTGAAGAAATAAAAACAATCTCCGCTTTCAAGCTTGAAGGTGGAGATTTTGTTTGATGTAGTTTGTTTTTTAGTGAAATTTTTACCAGCTTTCAACTTAAAAATGACCTATAAACCCAAGTAAATCCTTGCTTTATTGTCTTGTTTATAGTACTATACTAGTGTATATACAGTTAAAAAGGAGATTCTTATGAACACACGGAAAAAGACACAATTTATGACAATGACAGCCCTCTTAACGGCTATTGCGATTTTGATTCCAATTGTTATGCCTTTCAAGATAGTCATTCCACCTGCTTCTTACACTTTGGGGAGCCACATCGCCATTTTTATTGCCATGTTCTTATCGCCCTTGATGGCAGTTTTTGTCATCCTAGCCTCTAGTTTTGGATTTTTGATGGCTGGATATCCTATGGTTATCGTTTTTCGAGCTTTTTCCCATATCTTTTTTGGGACTTTGGGGGCTCTTTACCTACAAAAATTCCCCGATACCCTAGATAAACCAAAAGCTTCCTGGATTTTCAACTTTGTTTTGGCTGTTGTTCATGCCCTTGCTGAAGTATTGGCCTGTGTCCTTTTTTATGCTACTTCCGGTACCAATGTAGAAAATATGTTTTATGTTCTATTTGTGCTAGTTGGCTTTGGCACAATTATCCATAGTATGGTAGACTATACATTAGCACTAGCTGTCTATAAAGTGCTCCGAAAACGCCGTTAAAAGGAAAAACTATGACAAAAGATCGCAAACAATCCCTGCTCCAACTTTTGAAAGAAGCTCCTAAAGCCCTCAATGGCCAAAGTTTAGCTGAACATTTTCATGTCACACGACAAGTCATTGTACAAGACATTGCAATTTTGAGAGCCGATGGTGCTCCTATCCTATCTACTAATCGTGGCTACATCTATAAGCAAGTTGATACCAATTCTTATGTTCATAAACTTTTCAAGGTGAAACATGAAGTTGAAGAAATCGGTCAGGAACTCCTTGCTATCGTCGATAATGGTGGACGTGTTCAAAACACCTTGATTGACCATCCCGTTTATGGAGAAATTGAAACCTTGCTGAAACTGTCTTGTCGTAGAGATGTGCAGCATTTTCTAGAACAAGTCGAGCATTCTGATTTTAAACCTTTATCTGAATTGACAGATGGTATCCATTACCACCTAGTTGAAGCTGAAACGCAACAAGACCTCCACTACATTGAGGAGGCCTTGGATAAACTTGGTTATTTGGTAAAGGATTAGAAAATTTTCTTTTCCCAATCGTCTTCTGTACAGCGAGGGTAGAAAAATTCAGATTTGTCCGGAGCTTCCATCATCTCCATCAAAGGCAACATATCATAGGCCAGATCCAAGTTTGGAATCTGGTCTTTTTGAACCCAAGAAACTTCTCCAAATCCAAAAGATTGAGACTTTTATATAAAATCAGCTATAGCAGTCTCTAAAGACTATCCGCTTGATTTTATATTGAAAAGCTTCTCCTTAATTTTTCACAATTTCGTTCCCTTAATTTTACTTTCGAGCAATAAACATACCGTATTCTTTAGGAATAATAAACTTCCCCTTATGAAAATGTATTTCCAATTTTTTACGAATGACTTTTTCTTCTAGCGAACCTATTTCTGAAATTCCTTTAAAGGATTGGATATATTTAACTAGATCATCTATGCTAGTTACCTGTAACTCATCATCATAGAGTAATGTATCGACAGAGTTAAAATACCTACTCAGGTACCTTTTGCCATTTTGTAAAGTAAAAGTTTTATTTTCCAAATCTTGATTAACCTCATCTTTAAATAAACTTGCCAAATAATCTACAACTCCATTTTCACCAAAAGTAGCACAGTAAAAAATTCCGCCTGTTTTTAAGACTCTATTCACCTCAGAGAGCGCTTTAGGAATATCATTTACATGATGTAGAAGCATATTAGCAATAACAATATCAAACGTTTCATCCTTAAAAGAAATCTTTTGAATATCCATTATTTCATAGTTAACATTGTCTCTATTTCCAATCACTGATCTCGTTGTTCTCACCATATCTTTAGAAAAATCTGTAATAACCAACTGCTTCATTTTATCTATAGAATCACTATTACTTTTCCACAGTTCTCCTGTACCACATCCCAATTCTAGAATCTTTACTTCATTAGTGATTTGGTAGTTGGAAAATATCCAATTGTTAAATCCTAATTTATTTTTTGAATACTTCTTATGTATTTTTACTCTAATATCAAGATTATCTTGTTTTGCATATTGTTCAATTACTTTATCATCCATTTTCTCGTACTTCCTTTCATATTTTAAGATTATACCATAAAATAAAACAATCCCCGATTTCAAAATTGAAGGTGGAGATTGTTTAAAATATAGATCGAAAAGAATAATAAGAAATTTAGAGATATTCAGTTGACTTACACCACCATACTTAGCCTATATTTCAGTACCTTACTTTAAAAGATAACACCTATCGACTAATCATAGAACTAAAAAATCTCTTTCTCCCAGCCATCTTCTGTACGATGACGGTAGAAAAACTCTGACTTGTCAGAAGCTTCCATCATTTCCATCAAGGGTAACATATCATAGGCCAAATCCAAATTTGAAATCTGGTCTTTTTGCACCCAAGAAACTTCTCCTTCATCTGAAGAGCGAAGGGTACCAGAGAACTCAGTCGCCTTATAGCAAAAAACAATGTAGCGCCCACCAGTATCCAGAGGCCAATTTTTAATGCCGACCAGTTGAGGATTTTGGATAGTCAACCCTGTTTCTTCATAGATTTCACGAATGACAGACTCTGCGAAAGCTTCGCCATTTTCTACATGGCCTCCTGGAAAGGCATAACCAGACCAGCGATTGTTTTCAGGAGACCGATACTGCATCACCACGCGCTGGGTTTCGAGGTCTTCAATCAGACAAATGTTTGTTAAAATCGTTAATTGGGAACGGGACATAAATTTACTCGCTTTCTAATTTTGGATTATATTTCACTTTAAACTTAATTACCTTATAACTCTGAAACTGTTAAGAGACACTACTAACTGAACGCCATCCTTTAGCACAATAGTGGTAAGAAAACTCATATAAGGAATCTGGTACCTCTGAATTATCTATCCGTTTGAAATAAATTCTGCCATTCCATCTTCTGCTCTAAATCGTTCTCAACTTATCGATAAGGAATCTTTGAACTTTCTATCTCTATATCAGGATTGGCAAGTTTGAGATAAGGAGCAATATAGTCTGCATCAGTGACCTTTGGCCCTAGAATAACTTTTGAGTATTTCAAAGGAGCCAGGTTGATATATACAAATAAATCATATCTGCCATTATCTTTTGGGCTTAATACGATATACTTCCTAAAATCATTATAGTTAACTTTATCAAAAATTTCTAACCCAATTTCTTCTTTCTTCAAGTACTTTTCATTTAATAAACCCTTATCTTTTAATAAATCCTTATCTTTATCTAAACTTTTATTATGATTTTCAATAAGTGTTTTTACAGAAGTATCATCTAGATTGATTAGAATACGATACTCCATCTCATATTCTTAATCTTTTACTTTAAAAAGATATGAAATCTTTTTTAATTTTTCCGCCAGGTCACTTAGTGGAGGTTCACCTTCAAACTCTTTCATTTTTTCAAAAATTTGTTTTAGTTTATCTAGAGCTTTACCAACATCTGATTCATCTTTAGTATCAGAATTCAAATCTAAGTAATGAATTTTAACAAATTCAATAGATTGATGAGCAACAATATGTTCAAGATAACTCATGTCATATTCAAGGAATGCTCCTTGACACGAATCTGCGTATTCTTTCCACATAGGTAGACTGTCAGATACTATAGTTAGAGAAGATATAAAGACATTAGAAGTTTGGTATTTTTGGAAAAATGTATTATCAATACCCAAATAATCGTGGATTGCCCTTCCTTCCATTGGGTCGTTTAACTGTTTTAAGTTAGTAAGTCGTAAAAATGGAGGTTGAGTTTCAGAATTATTTTCATTTTTCCAGTCTGCTTTTATAAGAAAATTGGTTAAAGTATCAATCTTTGTATAATGTCCAAAAGAACCTATTGTTTTTAAATCTTTAGCAGCAACAGTCAAATTAGAACGAATATCATCAATGATGACTTCTGCCTGATCCAAAAGTTCCTTGTAATTTTCAGACAGTATAAAGCAAGAATCACTATACTTTTTTAAAATAGCACTTTCGTCACTACTATAAATCTCATCATACATTTTAACTAATTTAATTGCTTGATCTCGAATTATATCAGAATCATTTTCTTTTGCTATCTTTCGAATCACTTCTATTGAATCTTCAATTATATCATCAAAATGTCTTGATACAAAGTCCAAATATTTCCCAACAGAATCAGATTGAGGGTTATTGATATAATAGTTACTAATCTTTTCGAGATGTTCAGTTCTAAAAATAGACAACAACTCATCTAATTCAAAATACCAATATACAATGTGTTTAAAATCATTATCTTTAGAATTTTCTTTAAGTATGAAGTTAATGAATGATTCTAATTCCCTCTTAAAATAGTTTCTTCTTTCTTCTGGCAAACTATTTTGTTCAAATAATTGAACAAAAATTGAAAGTATATCTGAAAGAATTTCTTCACTATTTTCTATATTATAGTTACATATTAAATCAAGAATTTTAAAGAAATAACTCTCATTTTCAAACAATATAGAATAATCTTCATATTCTTTTGTTTGATACAAATAATAATACAAACTTGTTAAAAATTCAAAATTTTCAAACCAATCAAATAACTGGACATTATTTAATAATATTTTATTTAGTGTAACTAATATATTTTTTGCTGTGATCTTATCTATTTTTTCTATTAAATTCATACAAACAGACAAGACACTTCCAGCATATTTCAATTGTTCTTCTTCGGATAACTCCAAATATTGACTAGTAAAGTTTTCAAGTTCGTATTTCAGTTTATTTTCGTCAAACGAGTCAAAATGATTCTTTAATTCAGATTCACTAAATTTACCTGTAAAATAATTTAAATTTGCCATTTCATCTTCCACTAACACCCTACCCCAACGCCTTGACTTCCAGCATCATATCACGAATCTGAGCTGCGAGTTCAAAGTCAAGCACTTCGACAGCTTCTTGCATTTGTTTTTCGAGTTTTTTGACGAGTTCCTTGCGCTCTTTTTTGTTGAGACTATTGATATCGACTTCCTTGTCCTCTTCTTTGGAAACTGCCTTGGTCACAGCAATCAGGTCACGGATTTCTTTCTTAATAGTTTGTGGCACGATACCATGTTCTTCATTATAGGCCATCTGAATTTTCCGACGGCGAGCCGTTTCATCAATGGCACGTTGCATAGACTGGGTCATTGTGTCGGCATACATGATGACATGCCCTTCGCTGTTGCGGGCGGCACGTCCAATAGTCTGGATGAGTCCACGCTCATTGCGAAGGAAACCTTCCTTGTCAGCATCGAGAATAGCTACGAGGCTTACCTCAGGAACGTCAATCCCTTCACGGAGAAGGTTGATTCCGACCAAGACATCAAAAACACCCAAGCGCAGGTCACGGATAATCTCTGTCCGCTCTAAAGTCTTGATATCCGAGTGCATGTACTTGACTTTAATGCCCATTTCCTTGAAGTAGTCGGTCAAGTCTTCTGCCATCTTCTTGGTCAAGGTTGTGATAAAGGTTCGTTCGTTCTTTTCAACACGGGCATTGATTTCGCCTAAGAGGTCATCAATCTGTCCCATAGTTGGACGGACTTCCACCTCAGGATCCAAAAGCCCTGTCGGACGAATGATTTGCTCAATCACTGTCTCGGTCTGTTCATTTTCATAGTCACCAGGTGTCGCTGAAACGTAAACAATCTGATGCACATGACTTTCAAACTCCTCACGACGGAGTGGACGATTGTCCAGAGCAGACGGTAAACGGAAACCATAATTAACCAGCATTTCCTTACGCGAACGGTCACCATTGTACATACCCTTGATCTGCCCCATAGTCATGTGACTCTCGTCAATCATGATTAAGAAATCATCTGGGAAGAAGTCGAGAAGCGTATAAGGTGGCTCTCCTTCGCTACGTCCATCCATGTGGCGTGAATAGTTTTCGACACCGTTGGTATAGCCCATCTCGCGCAACATTTCGATATCATACTCTGTCCGCTGTTTCAAACGCTGGGCTTCTAGCAATTTGCCTTCCTTCTCAAAGACAGCCAACTGCTCCTCCAACTCTGCCTGAATCTTGGCAATAGCTACTTCCATATGGTCGTCATTGGTCACAAAGTGAGTGGCTGGGAAAATCGCCAAATGATCCACTTCACCAAGGACTTGACCTGTCAAAGCCTCCACTTCGCGGATACGGTCAATCTCATCACCGAAAAACTCTACTCGAAAAGCGTGTTCATCACGAGAAGCTGGGAAAATCTCCACCACATCCCCACGAACACGGAATCTTCCACGTTGGAAATCAATATCATTGCGTTCAAACTGGATATCAACTAAATCATTCAAGAGTTTATCACGAGAAATTTCCAGACCTGGGCGCAGACTTACAACACTGTCAGCGTATTCCTTAGGCGAACCCAAACCATAGATACAAGAGACAGAAGCCACTACAATAACATCATTGCGCTCCAGAAGAGCCGAAGTCGCTGAGTGGCGGAGCTTGTCAATCTCGTCATTAACAGAGCTGTCCTTCTCAATATAGGTATCACTAGAAGGCACATAGGCCTCGGGCTGGTAATAATCATAGTAGGATACGAAATACTCAACAGCATTTTCAGGGAAAAATTCCTTAAACTCCCCATAGAGCTGCCCAGCTAAGGTTTTGTTATGGGCGATGACCAGAGTGGGTTTATTGACTTTGGAAATGACCTGACTCATAGTATAGGTCTTCCCTGTTCCAGTCGCCCCCATGAGAATCTGTGCTTTTTCGCCCCCCTCGATATTATCTACCAACTGTTCGATAGCTTGGGGTTGGTCTCCTGATGGTTGATATTTTGATACTAGTTTAAATTGATTATCTGTAATGCGGTTAATCATAAGAATCCTCTCTCGATATGCTATTCCTATTTTAGCATACTTGTATCATTTTCACGAAGAAAAGGACGGACCTAAGTCACATCCTTTCATTTTCTTTCTTTAATTGATAGGCGAGATAGACAATCAGCAGTAGCAAGACCAGACTTGTCATGATAGAACCTTCTATCCCAAAAGAGCCACCTGATAGCCAATCTTGATTACCTTGTGGTAAAAAGGTCATCAAAGACGTTCCGGACGGCTGACCGCTAACCAAAATCCCAAATAAATTTCCCTGAGCAAAATTCCAGGCTCCATGAATACCTGCTAACCCCCAAACTGTATCGGTTTTGAGGAGGTAAAGTGACATGGCAACTCCGAATAAAAAGAGATTTACTAGAGATAGTGGTGTTAGACCAGAATTGCTCATATGAAGCAGGGTAAAGAACAGGCTAGATATAAGAACAGCAAGTTTTAGATTGGTTCTTGAGGCCAATTGAGGAAGGAGCCAGGTACGGGCCACCACTTCTTCTGTTGTCCCCTGTAAAATCCAAAATGGAATGGTAAAAATGACAAAGGCAAGCGAATAAGGATTCAAGTGAATGGACTCCAAATGATATTGCCCTAATGCTACTAAACCTAACAAGGTCAGAAGAAAAAGTGCCAGGCCTAGACCAAATCCTTTAAGAAGATTGCTGAAGAAATTTTCTTTATAAAATCCTAAAGTTCGAATAGGTCTTTTCTCAACTTTTCTAGTCCATCTGAACACAGTGTTGAGAACGAAACCAAAAGACAGCAATTCTAAAATTAAACGAAAGTCACTTGTTTTATCCATCAAGCTCTGATGAAAGGTCTGCAAGTAGGTTGCAAGATTTTGACCAGCCTCTCCAAAATTTCTAGCAAGTCCGATGAGAGCTAACAAACTAATACCATACAGAGTATAAGCCACAAACTCTCCTATGAAGACAAAAACAAAGGCTAACAAGGGGCTTGTGTAAATGTTTAAACTCATTTTTGAAGCTTGGAAGTCTTTAAATATTCTTTTGTTCTTCATATCCTCGTCCTCTTTTCTTCTATTATATACTATTATTATAGCACTTTATAGTAGCAATTCAATCAAGAAACAAAAAGAATCTATGTTATATTTTCTGACACAGAAATATAAAAATTTGCCTTTTTTTACTTTTTCTGATATAATGGGAAAATATTCGAAAAAGGAGACTAAAAATGAAGAAAAAATTTCTAGCATTTTTGCTAATTTTATTCCCAATTTTCTCATTAGGTATTGCCAAAGCAGAGACGATTAAAATTGTGTCTGATACAGCCTATGCACCTTTTGAGTTTAAAGATTCAGATCAAACTTATAAAGGGATTGATGTTGATATTATCAACAAAGTCGCTGAAATTAAAGGATGGAATATTCAGATGTCCTATCCTGGATTTGACGCAGCGGTCAATGCGGTTCAAGCTGGTCAAGCTGACGCTATCATGGCAGGGATGACAAAGACGAAAGAACGTGAAAAAGTCTTTACCATGTCTGATACTTACTATGATACAAAAGTTGTCATTGCAACTACAAAGGCACACAAGATTAGCAAGTACGACCAATTGTCTGGTAAAACTGTTGGTGTTAAAAACGGAACAGCCGCTCAACGTTTCCTAGAAACGATTAAAGATAAATACGGTTTTACTATTAAAACATTTGACACTGGTGATTTGATGAACAACAGCTTAAGTGCTGGTGCCATCGATGCTATGATGGATGATAAACCTGTTATTGAGTATGCCATTAACCAAGGTCAAGATCTCCATATCGAAATGGATGGGGAAGCTGTAGGTAGCTTTGCTTTCGGTGTTAAAAAAGGAAGTAAATACGAGCACCTGGTTACTGAATTTAACCAAGCCTTGGCTGAAATGAAAAAAGATGGTAGTCTTGATAAAATCATCAAGAAATGGACTGCTTCATCATCTTCAACCGTGCCAACCACAACTACTGCAGCTGGTCTAAAAGCAACTCCTGTTAAAGCTAAATACATCATTGCCAGCGATTCTTCTTTTGCACCTTTTGTTTTCCAAAACTCAAGCAACCAATTTACTGGTATTGATATGGAATTGATTAAGGCTATCGCTAAAGACCAAGGTTTTGAAATTGAAATTACCAACCCTGGTTTCGATGCCGCTATCAGTGCTGTCCAAGCTGGTCAAGCTGATGGTATCATTGCTGGTATGTCTGTCACAGATGCTCGTAAGGCAACTTTTGACTTCTCAGAATCATACTACACTGCTAATACTATCCTTGGTGTCAAAGAATCAAGCACTATTGCTTCTTATGAAGACTTAAAAGGAAAGACAGTCGGTGTTAAAAACGGAACTGCTTCTCAAACCTTCCTAACTGATAACCAAAGTAAATACGGCTACAAAATCAAAACCTTCGCTGATGGTTCATCAATGTATGACAGTTTAAATACTGGTGCTATTGATGCCGCTATGGATGATGAGCCTGTTCTCAAATATTCTATCAGCCAAGGGCAAAAATTGAAAACTCCAATCGCTGGAACTCCAATCGGTGAAACAGCATTTGCCGTTAAAAAAGGAGCAAATCCAGAATTGATTGAAATGTTCAATAACGGACTTGCTAACCTTAAAGCAAACGGTGAATTCCAAAAGATTCTTGATAAATACCTAGCTAGCGAATCATCAACTACATCAACAAGCACTGTTGATGAAACAACTATCTGGGGCTTGCTTCAAAACAACTACAAACAACTCCTTAGCGGTCTTGGTATCACTCTTGCTCTAGCTCTTATCTCATTTGCTATTGCCATTGTTATCGGGATTATCTTCGGTATGTTTAGCGTTAGCCCATACAAATCTCTTCGCGTGATCTCTGAGATTTTCGTTGACGTTATTCGTGGTATTCCATTGATGATTCTTGCAGCCTTCATCTTCTGGGGAATTCCAAACTTCATTGAGTCTATTACAGGCCAACAAAGTCCAATTAACGACTTTGTAGCTGGTACCATTGCCCTATCGCTCAATGCAGCCGCTTATATCGCTGAAATCGTTCGTGGTGGTATTCAGGCTGTTCCAGTTGGGCAAATGGAAGCCAGCCGAAGCTTGGGTATCTCTTATGGAAAAACCATGCGTAAGATTATCTTGCCACAAGCAACTAAATTGATGTTGCCAAACTTTGTTAACCAATTCGTTATCGCTCTTAAAGATACAACAATCGTATCTGCTATCGGTTTGGTTGAACTCTTCCAAACTGGTAAGATTATCATTGCCCGTAACTACCAAAGTTTCAAGATGTATGCTATCCTTGCTATCTTCTATCTTGTAATTATCACACTTTTGACTAGACTAGCGAAACGCTTAGAAAAGAGGATTCGTTAATGGCAAAATTAAAAATTGATGTAAATGATTTACACAAGCATTATGGAAAAAATGAAGTTTTAAAAGGAATTACAACTAAGTTCTATGAAGGCGATGTTGTCTGTATCATCGGCCCTTCAGGTTCTGGTAAGTCAACCTTCCTTCGTAGCCTTAATCTTCTAGAGGAAGTCACGAGCGGACACATCACTGTGAATGGTTATGACTTAACTGAAAAAACAACCAACGTTGACCACGTTCGTGAAAATATCGGAATGGTGTTCCAACACTTCAACCTCTTCCCTCACATGTCTGTTTTGGACAACATCACCTTTGCCCCTATTGAGCACAAATTGATGACTAAGGAAGACGCTGAGAAATTAGGAATGGAGTTACTTGAAAAGGTTGGACTAGCAGATAAAGCTAATGCCAACCCAGATAGCCTATCAGGTGGTCAAAAACAACGTGTGGCCATCGCTCGTGGACTAGCAATGAATCCAGACATCATGCTCTTTGATGAACCAACTTCAGCCCTTGACCCTGAGATGGTTGGAGACGTACTGAACGTTATGAAGGAATTGGCTGAGCAAGGTATGACCATGATTATCGTAACGCATGAGATGGGATTTGCCCGTCAGGTTGCCAACCGCGTTATCTTTACTGCAGATGGAGAGTTCCTTGAAGACGGAACACCTGATCAAATCTTTGATAACCCACAGCACCCACGTCTGAAAGAGTTCTTGGACAAGGTCTTAAACGTCTAAACTCAAACTGTAAGGATTTCCTTGCAGTTTTTTTCTATCTCGTATTGGATTTTTTGATTTTTCGGAAAATTATGTTAGAATTAAGTTTATGAAATGAGGTTTCCTCATACCTAGCAAGACTAGGAATAAAAATAGAAATTAGGTAGCTAGATGTCATCTAAGGTTATTGTTACAATTTTCGGTGCGAGTGGAGACCTGGCTAAACGCAAGCTCTACCCTTCCCTATTTAGACTATATAAATCCGGCAATCTTTCCAAACACTTTGCCGTTATTGGAACTGCCCGTCGTCCTTGGAGTAAGGAATATTTTGAATCTGTTGTAGTCGAATCTATCCTTGATTTGGCAGATAGTACCGAACAGGCTCAGGAGTTTGCTAGCCACTTCTACTATCAAAGTCATGATGTCAATGATACAGAACACTACATTGCTCTACGTCAATTGCAGGCTGAACTAAATGACAAGTACCAAGCTGAACACAACAAGCTCTTCTTCTTGTCTATGGCTCCTCAGTTCTTTGGAACCATTGCTAAGCACCTCAAGTCTGAAAACATCGTTGACGGTAAAGGTTTTGAACGTTTAATCGTTGAGAAGCCATTTGGAACAGATTACGCAACTGCAAGCAAGTTGAATGACGAACTCCTAGCGACATTTGACGAAGAACAAATTTTCCGTATTGATCATTATCTTGGTAAGGAAATGATCCAAAGTATCTTTGCAGTTCGCTTTGCCAACCTGATTTTTGAAAATGTTTGGAACAAGGACTTTATCGATAATGTTCAGATTACCTTTGCAGAGCGCTTGGGTGTAGAAGAACGTGGTGGCTACTATGACCAATCTGGTGCCCTCCGCGACATGGTACAAAACCATACTTTGCAACTACTTTCCCTCCTTGCCATGGATAAGCCAGCAAGCTTCACAAAAGACGAGATTCGTGCTGAAAAGATTAAGGTCTTTAAAAACCTCTATCATCCAACTGATGAAGAGCTTAAAGAACACTTTATCCGTGGTCAATACCGTTCAGGTAAGATTGATGGGATGAAATACATCTCTTATCGTAGCGAGCCAAATGTAAATCCAGAATCAACAACTGAAACCTTTGCATCTGGTGCCTTCTTTGTGGACAGCGATCGTTTCCGTGGTATTCCTTTCTTCTTCCGTACTGGTAAACGTCTGACTGAAAAAGGAACTCATGTCAACATCGTCTTTAAACAAATGGATTCTATCTTTGGAGAACCACTTGCTCCAAATATTTTGACAATCTATATCCAACCAACAGAAGGCTTCTCTCTTAGCCTAAATGGGAAGCAAGTAGGAGAAGAATTTAACTTGGCTCCTAACTCACTTGATTACCGTACAGATGCGACTGCAACTGGTGCTTCCCCAGAACCATACGAAAAATTAATCTATGATGTCTTAAATAACAACTCAACTAACTTTAGCCACTGGGATGAGGTTGGTGCATCATGGAAATTGATTGACCGTATCGAAGAACTCTGGGCTGAAAATGGTGCCCCACTTCATGACTATAAAGCTGGAAGCATGGGACCTCAAGCAAGCTTTGACTTACTTGAAAAATTCGGTGCTAAATGGACTTGGCAACCAGATATTGCTTATCGTCAAGATGGTCGTTTAGAATAAAAAAAATCCTGCAAGTTTGTGCCTTGCAGGATTTTTGCTTCTGATTAGATTAAGCCTTCTAAGAGACCCTTCATAAAGTTTTCTGAGTTAAACTCTCCAATATCATCGATTTTTTCACCAAAACCAATCAATTTTACAGGAATATTGAGTTCTTCACGGATGGCTAAAACAACACCACCTCGAGCAGTTCCATCAATCTTAGTCAAAACAATTCCCGTTAAAGGTGTGATTTTCGAAAATTCTTTAGCCTGCACCAGGGCATTTTGACCAGTTGATGCATCAAGTGCTAAGAAGGTTTCATGCGGTGCTTCTGGGACAACACGTTTGATAATACGACCAATCTTTTCCAGCTCAGCCATGAGATTGTCCTTGTTTTGCAGACGACCAGCCGTATCAATCATGAGAATATCGATACCTTCAGCAACTGCACGTTCCATACCATCAAAGACTACACTAGCTGGGTCAGCTTTTTCAGGTCCAGTTACTACTGGAACACCCACACGACGGCCCCATTCAGCTAACTGAGCAACTGCACCTGCACGGAAGGTATCTGCTGCAACTAGCATGACCTTCTTACCAGCTTGTTTATAGCGGTGGGCTAGTTTTCCGATAGAAGTTGTTTTCCCAACGCCATTGACCCCTACAAAGAGCATGACTGTCAAGTCATCTTGGAAGTGGATACTTTCATCGTAGTTGCCATCCTTTTCATAAAGCTCAACCAATTTCTCAATGATGACACGGCGAAGGGCGTCAGGTTTCTTGGCGTTTTCGAGCTTGGCTTCGTAGCGTAGCTCCTCTGTTAAGTTAGAAGCGACTTGGACACCAACGTCACTCATGATCAGTAGTTCTTCCAGTTCCTCGAAGAATTCTTCGTCAACAGAGCGGAAATTGGCAAAGAAGGCGTTCAAGCGAGCACCGAATCCTGTACGAGTTTTCTTAAGACTACGGTCATATTTTTCCTGAACAGTTTCTTCTACCTGAGTAGTTTCTGGTTCAAGCACTTCAGAATTATTTTCTTCTACAGCTTCTTCAAGTTCAGGATTCTCTTCCTCTGGGACTCCTTCTGAGTTTGGTAATTCTTCTACTTGTTGAACTTCTACAGCTGGCTCTGAATCATAATTTTCTTCAACTGTGTCTTGGATTTCCTCTTCTTGGAGCACAGCTTCTTCAGCAACCTCTGCTTCTTCTTGAGAAACTTCCTCAGTTTCTGTAAGGGTAGTCTCAGTATCTTCAGACAAATCAAGATTTTCCAGAGCTTCTTTTACAACTTCTTCGATTTTAGGTTCTTCTTTTTTTCCGAATAGACGGTCAAATAATCCCATATCTTAGTTCTCCTTTAGCACATATTCTTCGATAGCCCAGGCAACAGCTTCCTCATCATTGGTCATTGGAGTTACCACATTTGCGACTGCCTTGACTTCAGGAACAGCATTTTGCATGGCAACACCGAGCCCTGCCCATTCAATCATAGAAAGGTCATTGGCTTCATCACCACAGGCCATCACTTGGCTTTGATCGATTCCCAGATGGCTGATTAGTTTGGACAAACCTGTTGCTTTATGAACATTTTTTGGTGACCACTCTAGCAACATTTCACGTGATTTAAAGATTTCATATTGGTCAAACAATTCTGGAGAAATCTTCTGAATGGCTGCATCCAAGGGTTCTTGAGCAAAGGCAGTCACGCATTTATTGTAAGTCATTTGACTAGACAAGTCTTCAAAGTCCACTGGTACAAAAGTCAAAGCTGGATTAAATTTGGCATAAAGACTTTCTTGGTCTGATTGAATTTGATAAACAGTTCCTTCTGAGATGGCATCAAGAGGCAGTGATAATTTCTCTGTTTCCTCATACAAGCGTGCCACATCATCATATGAAAAGACTGTTTTATCAAGGATTTCACCTGTATTTTTCTGAACCAACCCACCATTAAAGGTAATCGTATACTCATCTTCATGACCGTCAGTCCCTAGCTCATGGAGGAAGAAATCCATCGCTTTTAAAGGACGACCAGTTGTCAATACGACCTTGATACCACGATCACGCGCAGCTTTCAAGGTTGCCTTGGTACGATCCGTCAGTCTTTTATCAGTAGTCAGCAAGGTCCCATCCAAGTCCAATGCGATTAATTTTATATCTGCCATTATAAGCCCTCCATATAAGCTATAACCGACTGGTCTTTATGGTGACCAATCACAGTCTCTGCTAATTCTAAAATTTCTGGTCGCGCATTTTCAGGAGCTACAGGATGACCGACAACCTGCATCATGTGCAAGTCATTTAGATTGTCTCCAAACGCCATAACCTGATCCATTGTGATACCAAGTTTTTTAGCTAATTCAACAATGGCCACTCCCTTATCGACATAGTCCAGAACAATATCAATGGATTCAAAGCCAGTTGTCATGGCCTTAACACCAGGAACATGTTCATTTACCCAAGCTTCTCCAGCTTCTAGCGTTTCTTCTGTGAAGTTGGTTGTAAATTTGAAAATATCATCTGTGATATCTTCTAAACTCGCTACTTTTTGAATATTTTCATTATAATGTTGGCTCTCTTTCAAATAGGTCTCATCAACCGTATCTAGCACATAAGAGCCCTTCTTACCCGTCAATAGCAATTTATTGATATCTACATAAGGTGACGTTTTCAGTTTTTCAAAAGTCGTCAAATAAAACTCACGAGACATGGTCGCTTCATACAAGTCCTGACCTTGATATTCTACCAAACTGCCATTTTCAGCGATGAAAATAATGTCATCACGAACATCAGCAAATAATTTTTCTAGAGACAGAAATCCCCGACCCGAAGCTACCGCAAAGTAAATCCCTTTTTCCTTGTAGGAAGTCAAAAGAGACTTGAGGCGGTCCATATCAAAGCGCCCATTCCCATCTAGGAAAGTTCCGTCCATATCCGTTGCTACTAGTTTAATTGTCATCCTTCAATACTTTCTAAATCTTTTAACTTAACCGAAACAATCTTCGAAACACCTGATTCCTGCATGGTCACTCCATAGATGGAATCAGCCGCTGCCATGGTTCCCTTACGGTGGGTTACGACGATAAACTGGCTGTCCTTATCAAAGCGGTTGAGGTAATCCCCAAAACGTTTGACATTTGCTTCGTCTAGCGCAGCCTCTACCTCATCCAAGATAACAAACGGGATAGTCTTGACACGAATAATAGAGAAAAGCAAAGCAAGAGCTGATAAGGCTTTTTCACCACCACTCATGAGATTGAGAGACTGGATTTTCTTGCCTGGTGGTTGAACAGAAATCTCAACCCCAGCTGTCAGCAGGTCTCCCTCAGTCAAAATCAAGTCTGCTTGACCTCCGCCAAACATCTGCTTGAAGGTCACTTTAAAGGACTCACGAATAGCCTCAAAGGTTGATTTAAAGCGTTCCTTGACCTCATCATTCATCTCTGTGATGGTCTCAAGAAGCAGATTTTTCGCAGACAAAATATCATCTCGCTGGCTATTTAGGAAATCCAGACGGCTGTGGACTTCTTCATACTGTTCAATAGCGTCTAAATTGACAGGACCCAGTGAGCGAATAGCCTTCTCCAAATCCTTAACCTCTTGCTCCGCCAGATTGAGGTTTTCAAGTTCATGTGCCTTTTCTAGAGCTTCAGTATAGCTAATCTGGTACTGGTCTGTTAATTGACTTTGTAGATGGCGCAAGCGCTCGCCGACCTTTTCTTTCTTGGCTTCAGCACGTGTTTGCTTGCGAATCCACTCCTCATTCTGCTGGCGGGCCTGATCCAAATGACTGGCAATATCATCCAGCTGACCTTCTATATCATCCAACTCAAACTGCTTACGAATCAAACCTTGTTGGAGATTTGTTTTCTGAGTTTTGGCTTCATCAGCCTGTTGGGCTAGAAGCTCTGTATCAACCTTCTCAAGATTATCAACCTTTTCTTGAAGGAGGCGCTGGATTTCCTCTTGTTCGATATCTAAATTATCCAATTCCTTGCCTAAACGCTCAATATCAGCCACTTCATAACGTTTTTGTCCTTGCAGTTCAGTCTTAAGTAGGCGTGCTTGCGCTACGTCTTCCTGCAAGTTTTGATAGCGTTCTTGGATGGCGTTTTTGTTAGACTTAATCTCTTCAATCTCAGCTTCCAGATTTTGCTTGTCACTGGCGATAGTAGTAAGGCGCTCTTGGCATTTTTCCTTATCCTCTTGCCAATCACCCTCAGAAAGACGATTTAATTCCTCTTCTTGGAGTTTCCAAAGAGTTTCCAGTTCTTCAACTTGCTGACTGGTCTGCTGATAAGCGAGGGACAAGCCCTGCTCCTGGATACGAGCTTGCTCTCCCTGAGATTTGATGGCTTCTAATCTTTCTGTCAATGAAACCATCTCATCTTGCAAGTTCTTCAAGCTCGCTTCATCTGTACGCAAGCTTGCTTCTTCTTCAGCAATTTCTTTTTGTAATTGTTCCAGTTCTGGCTTGATGAAAATGCTATTATTCTGACGATTGGCTCCACCTGCATAGGAACCACCTGTACGCAGCTCTGTCCCATCCAATGTCACCATGCGAACCTGATAACGAACTTGTCGAGCAGCTTCACGCGCATACTCCACGGTGTCAAAAATAGCCGTCGTAGCTAGCAAGTTCTTGAAAATAGCTTCCAGTCTAGTATCGAAAGTAACCAGCTCATCTGCCATACCCAGAAATCCTGGACTTGCAGCGATAGCATCTTGATTCTGACTAGAAATCGTACGCGCCTTGATAGTCGTTAAAGGAAGGAAGGTTGCACGACCAGCTCTATTTCGTTTGAGGAAATCAATCGCCTTGGTTGCCGCCTCTTCATCTTCTACGATGATATGCTGACTGCTGGCTCCTAGCGCAATCTCTAGAGCAGTTTGATAATGCACATCAAAGGCCAGGTGCTCACTAACTGCTCCAATAATCCCACCAAGGCGGTCTTTTTCTTGGAGAACACTCTTGACACCTGCATAAAAGTTGCTATGATTTCTCAGAATATTTTCCAAACTTTGGGCTCTAGCCTGCTTGTTTTTGAGACTATCTAGACGGTCAAAGAGTTGACTTTGTTGAGCTTGATAGGAAGTTTTCTGTTCCTCTTGCTCCTTGGCACAGATTTGGTAGTCGGCCAATAATTTCTGAACCTTCTCCTTGGCAGTTTCAAGTTCTTCTTTTTGCTGACTAGCCTTCTCTTTAGCTGTAGCCAGCTGTTCTTTCAGCTTTTCTAGTTGTTCTGCTTGTTTTTGAGAAAGCTGACGACTGTTTTCCAACTCATTCTCAATACGGGTCAGCTGGTTTGAGACATCCGCTTCTTCTTGTAAAAGAGCGACAAAGCGTTCACGCAAGAGCTCAATCATCTGATCAGGATCATCTGAAAAAGCCAGTAATTCAGCCTCTAATCGATTGAGTTTTTGATTATTTTGGACTAGATTTTCTTCTAAGAGGGCTAAAGAGCTTTCTTTATCAGATTTTTCTTTGCTGAGTGAATTCCTCTTATCCTCTAAAGCAGCCAAACGTGCTTGTGCTTCCTGTTGATTTAGGGCTACTTGCTCGGACTCCAGTTTCGATAGGGCTAATTTTCTCTCTAAGTCACTAATCAGACTGGTCAAGTCCATCAAACTGCCTTGGTCTTTGGCCATTTCAGCCTGTAAATCTTGGCGTTGCTTCTTAAGATTCTGATTTTCTTCTTCTAATTTTTCACACTTTTGGTAATAACTAGTCAAGAGTTCCTGAACCTGTGCTAACTCTTCTTCTGTTGACTCTAGTTCAGCCTTATTTTCCTTGATTTGAGCAACCAAAACATCTAAATAAATGGCCTTACGTTGACCATCCAAGTCTAGAAACTTACGGGCATTCTCAGCTTGTTTCTCAAGAGGCTTGATTTGATTATCCAACTCGTAGATAATGTCCTCTAAACGATCTAGATTGTCCTGAGTTTGCTGTAGTTTACTCTCTGTTTCTTTTCTACGAGTCTTGTATTTCAAAACTCCTGCAGCTTCTTCAAAAATAGCTCGGCGTTCTTCAGGCTTGGAGTTGAAAATCTCCTCAACCTTCCCTTGGGAAATGATGGAGAAGGAATCTCGTCCCAATCCGGTGTCTAAGAAAAGATCATGAATATCACGAAGACGAACTTTCTTGCCATCAATCTTGTATTCACTATCCCCACTACGATAGATATGGCGTTCTACTCTAATTTCTTTACCTGCATCCTTGATAAATCCATCATTATTATCCAGAGTTACAACTACAGAAGCATAATTGAGCGGTTTGCGACTTTCAGTTCCAGCAAAAATGACATCAGGCATCTTGCCGCCACGGAGACTCTTGACACTAGACTCCCCCAAGGCCCAACGAAGACTTTCTGTAATATTGGACTTTCCAGATCCATTGGGTCCAACAACTGCCGTCACACCTTGGTCAAAGACAACCTTAGTCTTGTCAGCAAAAGACTTGAATCCCTGAATTTCGATTTCCTTTAAATACATGAATCCAGCCCTTTCTCAACGGCATTTTTAGCAGCTTCCTGCTCTGCTAATTTCTTAGAACGACCTTGACCTTGACCAATGCTCTTGCCTTCAACAAGAACTTCTACATCAAAGACCTTATCATGGGCAGGACCTGTTTCAGAAATCACCTGATAACGAATAGCCACATCTCCATTGACCTGAAGTAACTCTTGGAGATGGGTTTTGTAGTCTGTAATCATCTCAAATTCGCCTGCTTCAACCTTAGGAATCATGACTTGATAGATAAATTCCTTGACCTTGGCAACATCCTTGTCCAAAAGGAGGGCACCGAGAAAGGCCTCAAAGGCATCACCAAGAATGGTGTCCCGATTACGACCACCAGATTTTTCTTCCCCCTTACCAAGTTTTATAAACTGGTCAAACTGACAATCACGCGCAAAGCCAGCCAAACTCTCCTCACGGACAATCATGGCACGGAGTTTAGACAAGTCGCCTTCAGGCTTTTTAGGATATTTTTTATACAGATATTCTGAAATCAATAACTGTAGAACAGCGTCTCCTAAAAATTCCAAGCGTTCATTGTGTGAAATTTTTAAGAGGCGGTGCTCATTGGCATAACTCGTATGAGTAAAGGCAGTTTCCAGTAACTTTTTGTCTGCAAATTCGATTGCAAAATGATTCTTTAGTACAGTTTGTAATTCTTTCATACCAACCTCTTTCTAACTGATAACAGTCCTTTTTATTATATCAAAAAAAGCCCCCTGAGTCACTTTAAAACGGGACTGGAGAGGATTTGGGCATTCTTTGGAATGAGCTTTTTAGTTTTAGAGTCAAATTTGAGACAGTGTAAAGAAAAAAGCCCTATTTAAAGGCTTTTTAGGATGTTTACATCCACCCTGAGGGAATCGAACCCCCATCTCAAGAACCGGAATCTTACGTGATATCCATTACACTAAGGGTGGAAACTTGTTTTATTATAACAGAAATTTGCTCTAATAACAAGTTTTTTTCTGGCCATATAGCCCGTCTTAGTGGGAAGCATCCCCATTCCAGATAGAATTTTTCACGATCACATAATCAACGTGTTTAAGGTCAGCAACCTGACGTCCACCTGCATAGGAAATAGCACTTTGAAGGTCTTGTTCCATCTCAGTTAAAGTGTCTTGTAAATGACCTTTGGCAGGAAGCAAGATTCGTTTGCCCTCCACGTTTTTGTATGCACCTTTTTGATATTGTGAAGCTGAACCATAGTACTCTTTGAACTGTTCACCATCAACTTCAATGGTTTTCCCCGGACTTTCGATGTGTCCTGCAAAGAGGGAACCAATCATGACCATGCTGGCACCGAAACGAATAGACTTGGCAATATCACCATGAGTACGAATTCCACCATCAGCGATAATCGGTTTACGTGCAGCCTTAGCACACCAACGGAGAGCAGCCAACTGCCAACCACCTGTACCAAAACCAGTCTTGACCTTGGTGATACAAACCTTACCAGGACCGATTCCAACCTTAGTCGCATCCGCACCAGCATTTTCCAATTCACGTACAGCTTCTGGTGTTCCTACATTTCCAGCAATAACAAAAGTATCTGGCAATTCTTTCTTGATATGTTGAATCATAGAAATCACACTATCTGCATGACCATGAGCGATGTCAATCGTAATGTACTCAGGAGCATCAGCTTTGAGTTGACTAACAAAATCATACTCATAGTCCTTAACACCAACAGAGATAGAAGCAATGAGCCCTTGATTATGCATGCGTTTGATAAAAGGAATGCGTCCTGCTTCATCAAAACGGTGCATAATGTAGAAGTAACCACCTTTAGCCAGTTGCTCTGCTACACTTTCATCCAAAATCGTCTGCATATTAGCTGGCACAACAGGTAGTTTGAAGGTGTGATTTCCTAGAGTGACACTTGTATCCGCTTCTGCACGGCTTTTAATCACACATTTATTTGGAATCAATTGAATATCTTCGTAATCAAAAATTGGAAATTCATTTAACATATCGATGTCTCGTTTCTTTTGTAATGACCTACCTATGCTCTCGCATCACTACGCCTTTTTCCGACGTTTCCTTAATTCATTATAAACTAAAGTACAGTTTTTGTCAAATAATTTTATAAATTAAAATATATTGTTCGGATTTTATTGCGTAAATAACAAAAAAAGAGGAGAAATCATTTTCTCTCCTCTTCCTATCTATCCTAATAATACTCTCCCTGACGGTAGTCCCATGAGTTAAAGGTATCTGACAGGTGCATCATGATTTTATCAATGTCAAGTCCTTTACGGATCACAACTGGGGCTGGTGAAGTTGAACGTGCTCCTCCTTGTTCTGGGATAAGTTTGCCGTCCTTATCGACCATAGACACCATCACACCTTGCTCGTAGCGAGTTTCAATCGTTTTGTCAGGTTGGATGGAAGCCACATAGTCGTCTGCTTCGATGACAAGGTCCACTGCTCCTTCGATACGTTCTCCAATACCTTCCACCTTACCGCGGTTTCCTTTTCCAGATGGGTTTGCAGATGAAGCATAAACCATTTTACCTTCTTCCCAAAGTTTAGCAGCTAATTGTTCTCCAGCTTTCCCGAATTTGATAACAAAGCAGCTAGTACCACGCACGTCAGTCATAAGTTCTTCACGGCCATCTCCGTATGCTTTGAGTTTTTCAAATGCTTCTGGTTTCCAAGGAAGGATACAACCAAGAAGAATGTCTTCGTCCCAATGTTTTTGGTAGAAGGCTTCAATTTCTGGGTTGAGTTGTGCTAAAGCGCGAAGTTCATCCATGCTACCACAAAGTACAACACCTGGCTTGTTACGGTTACGTTCTTTGGCTGCGAACTTGCGCTCAAGTCCTGCCTTGTCACTAGTCATGATAATGTAACCGACTTTAGTAGGGCAAACAATACATCCGCCCTCACCTTTTAAAATGTCATAGCCTTCTTGTGAAAGTGTTCCGTTCCATTGAATGTGTTTTGTCATAGTTCTATTTCCTTTTCTATTTTTTCTAGTCCTGCCAGTAGGCTGGTCGTTGTTTTTCATAAGCAGCAATCAAGTCTTCATACTGCAAAGTAATACCGATATCATCCAAACCATTTAAGAGTTTGTGTTTCCATTCGCTATCTATTTCGAAAGTGAATTCTCCAACTGGTGAGATGATTTTCTGTTGTTCCAAGTCCACAGTTACCTGATCGGTTGGTTTGAGCTGGGCTAGCTTTTCTCTAACCTCTCTGGGCTGAACAATTGGCAACATGCCATTATTGAGTTCATTATTGTAATGAATATCCCCGAAAGATCCTGCAATCACGACCTTAAAACCGTAGTCCGCTAGAGCCCAAGCTGCGTGTTCCCTCGAAGACCCTGCGCCAAAGTTATCCCCTGAGATGAGAATACTGGCTTTTCGGTACTCAGGTCGGTTAAAGACAAAGTCTGGATCCTCAGTATACTTGTCATCTAGATAACGCCAAGCATACATGAGGTACTTACCAAAGCCTTTCTTATCAATCAACTTTAGAAACTGCTTGGGTAGGATTTGGTCAGTGTCGATGTTATCATTCATGAGAGGAACGGTCGTTCCTGTATAAACTGTAAATTTCTCCATATCCTCTCCTTACTGGGCCTCTGGCATTTGCCGAACATCTACGAAGTGCCCTGCGATAGCTGCCGCAGCTGCCATGGCTGGACTGCAGAGATGAGTCTTAGCACCAAAGCCTTGTCTGTCTTCAAAGTTCCGGTTGCTGGTTGAGGCGCAGTGGACACCATCTGGAACCTTGTCCGGATTCATTCCTAGGCACATTGAGCAACCTGGATCTCGCCACTCAAAGCCAGCATCTAGGAAAACCTTATCCAAGCCCAACTTCTCAGCAGCTCGTTTGACAGGACGAGAGCCTGGAACCACGATAGCCGTTAAGTTAGGAGCTATTTTCTTCCCTTTGACAAATCGCGCAGCCAGCTGCAAGTCACTGAGACGAGCATTGGTGCACGAACCGATAAAGATATATCCTAGTTCAATATCCGCTGGCTTTTGACCAGGCTCCAAATCCATGTAATTGTAGGCTCTCTCATCATTCATATCCTTAATTTCTGGGAAGCTACTGTCAAAGTCAACTCCCATAGCAGGATTGGTCCCCCAGGTCACCATTGGAGCTAAGTCTGAGACATCCATCTGGATAACCTTATCGTAAACGGCATCATCATCACTGACAATTGTTTTCCAATCCTTCACAGCCTCTTCGAAATTCTCTGGGACACATTCCCGTCCCTTGAGATAATCATAGGTGGTTTGATCTGGATTCATGATTCCCATCTTAGAGCCAAACTCGATGGACATATTGCAGATGGTCATTCGCTCTTCCATGCTTAGTGCATCAATAGCTTGTCCACGATATTCCACCACATAGCCAACACCACAGGCAACGCCGTACTTGGCAATTAAGGCAAGAATGTAATCCTTAGAATAAACTCCTTTTTGAGGAACACCAGTGAATTCTACCAGCATTTTCTTGGGTTTGACCTGCCAGAGGGTCTGGGTAGCAAAGACATGCTCGACCTCACTGGTCCCAATCCCAAAGGCGATCGCTCCGAAAGCTCCGTGGGTTGCCGTATGACTATCCCCACAGACGATGAATTTCCCTGGTTGGGTTCGTCCTGTTTCTGGACCAACCATGTGAACGATCCCCTGCTTTTCAGAACCGTGGGCAGCATGTTCGATCCCAAACTCCTCAACATTTTCAGCAAGCTTATCAATTTGCGCTTTAGAAATCACATCTCGAATATCGTAGATATTGACGGTCGGGACATTGTGGTCAAAGGTTCCAAATGTCAAGTCTGGTCGTCTCAATCTTCGTCCTGCTTCTCGCAATCCTTGAAAAGCCTGAGGACTGGTCACTTCGTGGATATAGTGCTGGTCCACATACATGAGTTGGGGCTGCCCCTCTTCTCCTGTGATGACATGACGGTCCCATAATTTATCAAAAATCGATTTTCCTGGCATCCATTACCTCCAAATAAAATATAAGGCTCCTAGTGTGGTCACCATCCCAAGAAACCAAACCGTTTTAAAGTACCATTTTCTAGTCTTGTGATGAAAGGTGATTCCTGCTAACCAGGCTCCAAAACCACCACAAGTAAAGGCTAAAATAAGTAAGATTTTCTCAGGGATGCGCCAAGCTTTTCTCCTTGCCTTTGATTTGTCAATGCCATAAATCAAGAAAATCATGACATTCCAAATCAAAAGGACTAGAGTAATTTTTTCGTCTAACTTCATAACCTTGCAATAATAGCTTCCGTCATTTCCTTGGTAGAAGCCTGTCCACCAATATCTCTTGTTAAAACACCAGCTTCCAAACTTGCCTCAACAGCACGCTCGACACGCTCTGCATCCTCATAACGTCCGAAACTATCTCTCAACATCATTGCAACTGATAAAATCATGGAAATAGGATTGGCAATCCCTTGACCCGCAATATCAGGTGCCGAACCATGAATAGGTTCATAGAGACTTGGTCCATTTTCAGAATGACTGGCTGATGGCATAACTCCAAGTGTACCAGATAAAACGCTTGATTCATCAGATAGAATATCTCCGAAAAGATTCTCCGTCACGATGACATCGAACTTGGCAGGATTGGTAATCATGAGCATAGCAGCTGAGTCCACCAGCTGGTGTTCCAAGGTTACATCTGGGAAATCCTGCGCGACTTCCTCAGCTACTCTGCGCCAGAGTTTTGATGTTGCTAGAACATTTTGCTTATCGATACTAGTAACGATTTTTCTCCGACTTCTTGCAATTTCAAAGGCCTTACGAATAATCCGCTCCACTTCCTCATAGCTATAGTCATTGATATCACGCGCTTTTCGCTCTTCAAGAATATGATCTCCAAAGTAAATCCCGCCTGTCAGCTCACGCACCACGACAAAGTCTACACCAGCAATTCGTTCTGGTTTGAGTGGTGACAAATACTTGAGACTATCAAAGATTTTTACCGGGCGAATATTGGCGTAAAGATTGAGTTCCTTACGGAGAGCCAGCAGGCCTTGTTCAGGGCGAACCGCTACTCCATCATACTGAGGACTACCGATAGCCGCTAAGAGGATAGCATCTGCTTCCCTACTTGCCTTGAGGGTTTCATCAGGTAAAGGATGCCCTGCAGCATCAATACCTGCACCTCCGAAGGGTCGTCTATCAATCTCATAGTCAAAACCTGTTTTTTCAGCTAGAGCTTCCAGAACCTCTAAACCAGCCTCCATGATTTCTGGGCCAATTCCGTCCCCTGCTAGAGCTACTATTTTCTTTGTCATAGTCTTCTCCTTTACACACTAGGCATATCGCGATAGGAAACGCTGCGTCCCATCTCACCAGCATTCTCTTTTTGAACAAAGGTATTAGCATTGATGTAGGCAATAGCCGATGCTTTCAACACATCAAAATCAAGACCTGCTGCGTTAAAGATGGTTTCTGTATCTCTGTTTTCAACAGTGACCAAAACCCGAGCTTGGGCATCGATTCCATCTGTTACCGCGTCAATAGTGTAGGACACCAAGCGAACTGATTGGTTAAAGAACTTGTCAATAGCGTTAAAGATAGCCTCAACAGAGCCTTGCCCTGTCGCATTAAATTCGACTTTCTCACCATCCATATTGGCTAGGCTAACAAGCGCTTCAATGTCATTGTCTGCATGAGTTTGAAGTTGTAAATCATCAAAATGGAAGCCTTCTGGATTTTCAACCATGGTTCCAGCTACCAGAGCTCGAATATCTGCATCTGTGATTTCTTGTTTCTTATCTGCCAGAGCCTTGAACTTAGCAAAGAGCGGTTTGATATCTTCTTCTGTATAATCTAGGGCCAATTCTCTTAGTTTCTCAACAAAGGCATGGCGGCCAGACAATTTACCAAGCGGAAGACTATTGCTCTTAACACCAACCAATTCAGGTGTGATAATCTCATAAGTAAGAGGATTTTTAAGGACTCCGTCTTGGTGAATACCAGATTCGTGAGAGAAGGCATTGCCACCAACCACAGCCTTGTTTTTAGGAACTGGAATACCTGAGAAGCGTGAAACCATTTCTGAAGTATTAATCGTTTCATTTAGGACAATACTTGTTTCTGCTTGATAGTAATCTTGGCGAATGTTGAGAGCAACTGCAATTTCTTCCAAAGCAGCATTTCCAGCTCGCTCCCCAATACCGTTGATAGTTCCTTCAACACGTCCTGCACCATTCTTGACAGCAGCAAGGCTATTTGCCACTGCCATCCCAAGGTCATCGTGGCAGTGAGGCGAATAGACAATCTGACGATCTGTCTTAACATTCTCAATCAGGTGTTTGAAGATAGCACCGTACTCTTCTGGAGTGGTGAATCCAACCGTATCAGGGATATTGATATAAGATGCCCCTGCATCAACCGCTGTTTGAACAACTTGCAATAGGAAATCCAACTCTGTTCTAGTTGCATCTTCAGGAGAGAATTCGACCACTTCAAACTTAGAGCGGGCGTAAGAAACATGCTCATTAATAGCTTCCAAAATCTCTTCCTTACTCTTATTAAGCTTATACTTACGATGAATTGGACTGGTAGCGATAAAGACGTGAACTTGTGGATACTTGGCGTCCTTGAGGGCCTCGTAACAAGCATCAATATCAGACTTGACCGAACGTGCCAAACCAGTCACGGCTGTTTTCTTCAAAACCTTAGCAATCTCCTGAACTGCCGTAAATGAGTCTGGGCTAGCCGCTGGAAAACCTGCTTCAATGGCCGAAATGCCCCATTTCTCCAGCTGCCTTGCTATGGCAATTTTTTCTTTGATTGAAAAGTTAACACCCGGTGTCTGCTCTCCATCCCGAAGGCTGGTATCTAGAAATTCAACTGTTCTCATAAGATTTCCCCTTTTCCAAATGTGGTTTTTAAAAAAACATCTCGCTTAGAAGTCCAAGCGAGATGTTGATTTACTCCCGCTTGGTAAGCCAAACAGGACTAATGCTTTTTGCACTAGCCCGAGTACCTCAACAACAAAGCAAATTGATTAAACTTAGCTGTTTTCATGTTTGACTTTCTCCTTCGTTTGATATCTCGTTTAGTATTTTAGCATAGGCAAAAGCACTTGTCAAGAAAAAATCCAATATTTTCTGAAAATTTCTTCAGTAAAGAATATTTCGCTAATTGAAAGTTCTTGAAAATCCTTGAAATATTTCATTTTTTAGAGGTTAAGCTCCAACTTTTTTCTATCAATTCCAGGACCATTTCATCTGACAAAGTATCATCAAAAGCCACACTAATCCAGTAGCGTTTGTTCATATGAAAGGCTGGATAAATTCCCTTTTCTGAAAGCAAGTCCACTACTTGATCGTGTTTGAGATTGACTGCTTCCACTAATCCTTCTCTACCCTTTTCCAACTTATCCCAAGAGATTCTCATCAAGACGGCATACCACTTTTGATTCCCTTCATGACGTAATACTGCTGTATCAGAAGATTTCTCCCACAGATACTCCAACTGATTTCCATACTTTTCCTGAACCTGAACCATGATTCGCTTAGTCTGAGGACAGATAAAATCTTGCACATCAAAACAAGCCTTCCGAATCTGGTAAAGAATCTCCAAACAAGACTCACGGACACTTCCTACAAAACTTCCTCTCATACTTTCCATATGGACTTGAGGATAGAGGTCACCCGTTTCCTGATCAAAGACCTGAAAATTCACATTATCAATAGTGATGGAGACTGTCATGAAAAAGTCACCCTGCAAAATCTGGCAACTATAAGTCCAGACTTCCCCATTTTCTACAAAACCATAGGCACGAGCCTTTTCTTGATTAAACTGATAGGATTTAAAAATTTCAAACATAAGTGAAAACTGCTACCAAAAGCTAGCAGTTCCTTTCTATTTTTTAAAAGACAACCTTAGTTCCATGCAATTGTGTCACACCCAGCTGGTCGATAAAGATTTGACGGTTGTCCAAGTCAATCCCCCCACCTGGAAGAATTTCAATTTTACCTTTAGCGTACTCCAAAATTCTGTGATAATGAGCAAAACGTTCCTCTAGTGAATCGCCAGATACACCAGCACGAGTCAAGATACGGGTGACACCAGCTTGACTGAGCCAGTCAATAGCTTCCAACTGGTCTTCATCGCTCAATTCATCAAACGCCATGTGAAAGACAATTTCCATCCCTTTTGATGCAGCAATCAGCTTCTCAAGATTAGCTTTATCCAACTTCTTATCAGCAGTTAAAGCACCAAATACAACTCCTTGACTTCCAGCCTGAGCAGTCAAACGAATATCTTCCAGCATGATAGCAATTTCCATATCATTATAGACAAAATCGCCACCACGTGGACGAATCATAGTCATGATAGTCGTTTCATAGTTAGCTGCCAGTTCAACCGCTGCCTTGGTCACTCCATAGCTGGGAGTTGTCCCACCAACTGCTAGATTATCACAGAGTTCGATTCGGCGAGCTCCAGCCTGCATCGCTTTTTCAAGCAAGGTCACATTTTCAGCACAAAATTCGTAAATCATTTGATTCTCCTTGAAGATTACTTTAAATTTATTATATCATATTGTTGTGAATATGCTTTCAATTTTATCAAGGCAAATAACTACTATTTTAACTATTCTTTGTCTGGAATAACCTTAAAGAGATAATAGGTGATAAAGATGGTCAAAGCTCCCAAACCGATTTTGACCGGCAAAAGAGGCGCAAAATAAATGGAAATTCCCATCAAGATGTAGATAGATACAATGATTTTTTTCTTACGTTCACGTGCAATGGACTTGGTTTCCCGAAAATCAGCTACATATGCTTGATAGAGCTTGGTATGGTAAAGCCAATCTTCGAAGCGCTTGGAACTTCTGGAGAAACAAGCAATAGACAACAAAAGGAAAGGCGTTGTCGGTAATAAGGGTAAAACAACCCCAACAATAGCCAAGGCTAGTGATAAAAAACCAATAATTAGATAGATAATACGCATAACTTCTCCTAGTTAAAATAATCTTCTTCTAGTTTCGCATACAATGATGAATTTTGTCAAGTTCCAACTAAAAAGAGCCTGAAATTCACTTTCAGGACTCTCCTCTTATTTAATCTTTTCCTCTTCGTAGTCACCATTACTACATACAACCTGCTTACCTCCACCACGGACTTTTTTCTCCATGAGGAAGTTGCCACATTTTGGACAGTCACGACCAACAGGCTTGTCCCAAGAAGTAAATTCACAGTCTGGATAGCGATTGCAACCATAGAAAAGGCGGTTACGCTTGGTTTTACGTTCAATGATTTGTCCCTGATGACAACTTGGACACTCAACACCGATTTCTTTCACGATTGCTTGGGTATGGCGGCAATCTGGGAAATTGCTACAAGCGTAGAACTTACCAAAACGACCAAGTTTAATAACCATTGGACTGCCACACACTTCACAGTCAAATCCAGCTGGTTCATCCTTGATTTGGATTTTTTCCATTTCTTCTTCAGCCTTGGCAACCTCTTTAGAGAAAGGTTTGTAAAAGGCATCAATGACACGTTGCCACTGCTCTTTTCCGACTTCGACATCATCAAGCTTGCCTTCCATTTCAGCTGTGAAGGTCACGTTTACGATATCTGGGAAATATTCAACGATGAGCTTGTTAACAATTTCTCCCAACTCTGTCGGTTCAAAGCGTTTGGCTGCAAGGCGAACATAATAGCGTTTCTGAATAGTTTCAATGGTTGGTGCATAGGTTGACGGACGTCCAACACCATTTTCCTCCAAGGTCTTGATCAGTGTCGCTTCAGAATAACGAGCAGGCGGTTGTGTGAAATGTTGCTCTGGTTTGCTATTGACCTGTTTGACCACATCTCCAACAGCCATATCTGGTAACATCTTATTCTTATCAGAATCATTATAAATGGCAAGATAACCATCAAACTTAACCTGACTACCATTGGCAGCAAATTGGACCCCATTTTGAGACAATTTAACAGCCATAGTATCAAAGACGGCCGCTGTCATCTGGCTCGCCACAAAACGATTCCAGATAAGAGTATAAAGTTTGAGCTGATCCTTATCCAGATACTTAGCGATGCTTTCAGGTGTATTAAAGACACTAGACGGACGAATAGCCTCGTGGGCATCCTGAGCTCCTGAAGCGTTTTTGACCTTGCTACCATGCTTAGAATACTTGCTACCAAAACGGTCCGTAATGAAGCGTGCTGCCTCATTTTGCGCTACAGGGCTGATACGAGTTGAATCGGTACGCATATAGGTAATCAAACCTTGCACACCAGAACCAATATTAATCCCTTCATAAAGCTGTTGGGCAACCATCATGGTCTTTCGAGTACGGAAATTGATTTTATTAGCCGCATCCATCTGCATAGATGAAGTGGTATAAGGTAAAGGAGCATTGCGCTTGCGCTCTTTCTTATCTACCTGATCCACTGAAAAGTCTTTACTAGTCAGACGAGACAAGACTTCCTTAACCTCGTCATTGCTAGTCAGTTTCAGCTTTTTACCATCTACTCCATAGAAGGAAGCCTGGAATTGCTTGGTTCCCTTTTTAAAGACAGCATCAATTGTCCAGTATTCTTCTGGCTGGAAAGCATTGATTTCATTCTCACGATCAATGATTAACTTAAGGGCAATAGACTGTACGCGCCCTGCTGATAAGCCCTTTTTGACCTTCTTCCACAAAATAGGCGAAATCGAATAGCCTACCAAGCGGTCCAAGACCCGACGAGCCTGTTGGGCATCGACCAAGTCCATATCAATCTTGCGTGGTTCTTTAAAAGCATTTTTGACCGCATCCTTGGTAATTTCATTGAAGACCACACGGTTGGCATCATTTTCATCCAAGTTAAGAATGTGAGCCAAATGCCAAGAAATCGCTTCTCCTTCACGGTCCGGGTCACTCGCCAGAAAGACTTTATTAGCTTTTTTGGCTTCTTTTTTCAAGTCATTGATAAGAGGACCTTTTCCTCGGATATTGATATATTGCGGTTCATAATTATTTTCAATATCGACGGACATACTGGATTTCTTCAAATCACGGATATGCCCGACACTGGCTAAAACCTTGTAGTTTCTTCCTAGATATTTTTCAATCGTCTTGGCCTTAGCAGGCGACTCCACGATTACTAGATTTTTTTTAACTGTTGATTTTTTCTTTTTTGTTGCCGTAGCCACAGTATCACACCTTTTCAAAGTAATAAACTTTATAAAGTGTAAACCATTTTGCCATAACTGTCAAGACTTAGCTCCTATATATAGAAGAAAAGTTTGTCTAGTAAGCAAAATTTCGTCTTAAAATTCAAATTCCGCAAGCACATCTTGCCCATTGGTGACCAATTTTGCTCCTTCTTGGATCAAATGATGGCAACCGTCTGATAGTCCATCTAAAATGCTACCAGGAATAGCAAATACATCGCGCCCTTCTTCCATTGCTCGCTCACAGGTAATGAGACTCCCTGAGCGCATCTTGGCCTCTGCTACAATCACACCACGACAAAGTCCAGCAATGATGCGATTACGGGCAGGAAAATGAAATTTCAGAGGTTGTTCATCAGGTCCATACTCACTGAGAACAAGATGTTCATTTCCGATGTAGTCTTGCAAGAGTTTATTGGCTTTAGGATAAAACACATCCAGCCCTGTTCCAATCACTGCAATGGTTTTTCCACCATTCTGGAGAGCTGCCATATGAGCTGCTGTGTCAATGCCCTTGGCTAATCCACTGACAATAACTAGTTCATTTTCCAATCCCTGAATGACTTTTTCAACTGACTTAGCTCCTTGTTTGCTACAAGCACGACTGCCCACAACCGCCACCTTTGGAAATTTCAAGAGATCCAGATTCCCCTTGTAAAATAAAAGTACAGGTGCATCGTATATTTCACTTAGATCCCAAGGGTAACAGTCATCTAAAATAGAGAAAGATGGAAATTTTTGAAATTCTTTCTCCAAATGCGCATCGTCTATCTGAAAATAACGTTCCATAAAAACGGCTGGATTTCGGCAACCTGATATATCTGCAATATCGCCTAACAACAATTCTTGATCGACATTTTCACCGTATTCTAGCACTTTTAAAATCTGTTGATTGGTCAAACCTGATTTTTTTAACTTATAGATTTCATAGTTTGTGATTTTCATAAATAGCTCCATTTCTTTTTCTACTCATCTATTTATTCGTAAAAAAATCAAAAAAACATCCGACTATTTCAGCCAGATGTCGAAATCATTAATTCTCGTTTTTAAGAATTTCTTCTAATTTGTGATAGTCTTGGACGCTATCAATCTCATAGATGCTATTGCCTTCTAATTCTTCAACATAGACATCTAGCTCTTTGATATTGTCCTTAACCATATTGTCCCAGTAGAGATCAACAAATTCGCCACTCGCATAGGCCTTGTCGATAAAGCTGACAATCTTTTCTGCAGTTGGAGCGTCCCAGAAGGAAACACCACTAAGGATACGACCTGCCTTGCTATCAACAATAATGTCTTGAACCTTGTAGTCATCTCCATAGACCAAGAACCATTCGTTGGTACAATCTTCACGATAAACACTAAAATAAGTCGAACGTGTCAAATCATTGCGGAACATATTTTTAAAGAGATAATTATCTGCATCAATAACATAACTGTTGGCTAATTCTTCTTTTACAAGATAGAGAGAGTAAAAGTTATTGTAGTCAGCGTATTTATCATTGAAAACGAGGCGCACTCCGTATTTCTCTTTCAAATAATCGAATTGTTCTTTAAGGTAACCAACGATGATAATGATTTCATCGATTCCTTTTTCTTTGAGAAACTCAATTTGGTATTCAATCAGGGGTTTTTGATTAACCTGAACCAAGGCTTTAGGGGTATTTTCAGTCATAGGACGCAAGCGAGTTCCCAATCCCGCTGCTAAGATAATGGCTTTCACACGAATCTCCTTTATTCTTTAATAATAATATAAACTCCAGCAATGACGACAAGTGATGTAATAATTGTCAGCATATCTAGTGGTGCACCCAAGAAAATAACTGCAAACAAGACAGTCCATACTACATAGCTCACATTCAAGCCTGTAGCCTTGGCTGGTTGCAAGCGATTGATAGCAATATAATAAGCCAAGTAAGAAATCATATCAAAGGCTGCAAAGACAATCATAAGACCAAGCAATTGTCCATTGGCCACTTCTGCAAATGACTGATGAGAGAAGAGCACAATCACAAGATAAGATAAGAATGAAGTCACTTGACGAATCAAGAGGGCTTCGATTTCACTCAGTTCACTTTCCATAGCAAAAGAGCTAAGAACACTCTCACTCCCCCATGCAATAGCACAAACCAAAGCACAGAGAATCCCAATGTAGAAGGAATTGACCTGTTCTACCTTATAGGTCTGAGCAATTATCCCTCCAATAATCAAGACAATCCCAAACACAGTATTTTTCGAAATCTTGTGCTTCAAAAAGAAGAAAGCCAATAAAACTGAAATCGCAGGATAGATAGCGGATACTGATGACGCTAAGGAACTTCCGATATACTTAACTGCATAAAGATTGGCCTGCATACCGATAGGGCCTGCTAGCAAGGCTCCGATGATCACACTGACATTGCGAATATTTAAGAAAATTGAGAGACGAACTTTTCCTTCTTTTACTAAAAGAAAAGCTAGTAAGATAAAGATACTCAAGAAATCATGAGCAGCGGCCACCACAAAGGGCGACAAATCTGTAAAAATTGAAAAGATATAAGCGCTAATTGTTAGACCTAAACCCCAGAAAACACCTGAGAGTAGACCAAAGGAAACTCCATTTTTATTTTTCATCTGAACCTCCATAATAAGCCAAACCTTTAACAGCTCTTTGGTAACGGCTCACACCATAATCACCAAAATCTGCACCTTGCTCTTCTTTATAGACTGTCCATAGACTCCAAATAGTATCTTGTAAAATTTTATAAATGGCAATCTTTTCACGAGAGACAGGTGTTTGCTCACTCTCATAGTGAGACAAGAAGGCTTCTTCCTCTTGAAGAGTGAATTCAGACTCTAAAAAGAGGGCAGCCAAATCCCACATTGGATCGTTCATTGATGAATATTCCCAGTCAATCAGATAAAGTCGTCCTTGAGGTGACTCGATAAAGTTTTCAGGCACCAAATCGATATGACAAGATTTTCTATCAACACCTAAGTCAGCCAGTCTTTTCTCTAAAGAGAAGACTTCTTCTCGAACAGCTTCATAGTTGGCATAAGGGATTTTTTCTTCAATCAAGGATTCGTATTTTTTGATTTCTTCAAAAGGAGCAAATTCTCCTCTTAATTCCTTACCAGAAGCATGAATGGTTTGTAATATTGGAGCAATTTTATCAAATTTAGTCTTGATTGACGTTGAATCAAGTGTAATCGCAGATTCGATATACTCATTTACTTTGATACCGGCTTCAATATCAAAAAGATAATTTTTTACATCTAGGTCTAAATCCTTTAGTAGTTCAAGATTGTACTTTTCATCTTGACGATTGATCAGTTTTTCTGTCCCTTTACCAAAGAACTTAACAATGTATTGCTTATTTGTTGTTTTGGCCAAATAGTTTTGATTGGTCATTCCCCCCAGTTGTTCAACACTGAGGACTTCCTCTTCTTCACTAAGTAGGGAAGAAATTTTTTCTTTAATGATTTTCTCCACAATTAACCTCCAGCACTTATACTTCCCACTTAAATACAGTTTTAAATGCTGTATTTAAATCGGTCGCAAAGACACGGTGAATATCTTTAATTTCTCTTACAGGTTCTTCTAGATAAAGGATATTTTTAAGACGATTTGCGAATTTCTTGACTTCCATCATTTGAATCGCATTTTCAAAATCAATGCGACCAGAACGAGAGGAACCAACCAAGAGCAAGCCTTTTTCTAAGGCATCGCGTGTATTGATGTTAACTTTATACTCGCTAACTCCCATCATGAGAATCGTTCCCTGAGGACGAATGTAGCGAATCAAGTCATTAATAGCTGGTCCAGTACCATCACCACCACAACACTCAAAAGCATGGTCAAAGGCCAAATCTTCAGGAATATTATCAGTAATATAGCATTCTTTTGCAAATGAGAAAAGTTCCAATTTTTCCCAATGACGACCAATAACCACAATCTCTGCTTCTGGCAAAGTATAATTGATAATATTGGCAACTACAAAAGCTAGACTTCCATCTCCGATAACGGCGATTCGGTCCCGCTTGCTATGAGCAAGAGTCAATAGGCGATTCATGGCATGCATGCCAACACTGACAAATTCTGTAATGGCTGCAACCGTATCCTCGATAGCATCATAAGCCACCACACGATCTTTAGGGAGAGAAACAAACTCTCTCATAAAGCCATCAAAGCCACTAGACAAGAAATGAGTACCTGTCATATAGTTCTCATAAAATTCTTCATCACTCTGCATAGGAGGCTGATTGGGAATCATAACAACTTTTTGCCCAACCTCGTAGGTTCCTGTCGGGTCAGAAATAACGGTTCCACATGACTCGTGAATCATTGCCATTGGAAGCTTTTTATTCAAAATCTTTGGATCACGTTTTCCTTGGTAGTAACGCTGATCCGCATGACAGACAGCCATGTAGTTGGGACGGATAAGGATATGATTTTCTTGGTCAATAGCCTCTTCCTGGTATTTGACATTGATAAACTTAGGCTTAGTTAGTTGATAAATTTGATTAATCATTTTACTAGTCTTTCTCAATCATACTTTTTGCAATCTTCAAATCGGTCACTGTTGTAATCTTCAGATTTGAGTATTCACCCTTGGCTAAGGCCACATCTTTTCCTTTAATCACAAAGATTTTACATGCATCTGTCAAGATTTCTTTCTCTTCAGCAGAGAGAGAACCGTAAAGATCCATGAAGTCCTTGCAACGGAATGTTTGAGGTGTTTGTCCTTGATAAAGGTGAGCACGATTTGGAATATCTGTAATGAATTGACCATTGGTGCTTTCAACGATAGTATCAACCGCTTCAACTACTGTGTCCACTGCGTCATGATCTTGACAAAGTTTGATATTGTCTTGAATCATGCGAAGCGTAATAAATGGACGAACAGAATCGTGGGTAACAACGATATCCTCTGGAGTAAGCGGACGATAAGCATCAATGGCTTCAATGATTTTCTCAATACTTGTATTACGGTCAGCACCACCCTTTGTAATGATGATACGGTCCTTATGAAGAGGCAGATATTTATCTACAAGATCCTCTGCATGAGAAACCCAGTCTCCATGAACACCAACTACAATTTTTTCAATGCTTGGTTCCAAGACAAATTTTTCAATTGTATGAACTAAGATAGGTCGATCACCTAGCTCTAAAAATTGTTTTGGCAAATTACTAATTCCCATGCGAGTACCAGTTCCACCAGCAAGAATTCCTGCATAAATCATCTTTTTTCTCCTTTGTCTTACTAAAAAAACTTATTCTCTCTATTATACCACAATCTAGTTCTATCTTGAAAGAAATACCGGCCCTCCCGTTCTAGAATAGGAGGGTTAAGCAGTTCTATTATTCAAAGAAACTAGTCCATTTCTAGTAATAACTAGGAATTCTGTAGTCATTACTAATAAATGGCTGTGAAATTTTAGAGTTCTTCAGAATAATATACTTTCCTTAAAGAAAACTTAAAGTTAAGCTTTGAAACTTCAAAGTGATTACTTGACTTATACTCAATGAAAATCAAAAAGCAAACTAGGAAGCTAGCCGTAAGCTGTACTTGAGTACGGTAAGGCGACACTTTTATGGTTTGAATTTGATTTTCGAAGAGTATTACTGCCCTTCATTTCTTATTAGCTGACTTTATGATATAATGAAAAACGAGGTAAATTGAATGAAAAGTATAAAATTAAACGCTCTATCTTACATGGGAATTCGTGTCTTAAATATTATTTTTCCCATCTTAACTGGTACCTATGTCGCGCGTGTCTTGGACCGAACTGACTATGGTTATTTCAACTCAGTCGACACTATTTTGTCATTTTTCTTGCCCTTTGCGACTTATGGGGTCTATAACTACGGTTTACGGGCCATCAGTAATGTCAAGGATAACAAAAAAGATCTGAATAGAACCTTCTCTAGTCTTTTTTATTTGTGCATAGCTTGTACAGTTTTGACCACTGCAGTCTATATCCTAGCCTATCCTCTCTTCTTTACTGATAATCCAATCGTCAAAAAGGTCTACCTTGTTATGGGGATTCAACTCATTGCCCAGATTTTTTCAATCGAATGGGTCAATGAAGCTCTGGAAAATTACAGTTTTCTCTTTTACAAAACTGCCTTCATCCGTATCCTGATGCTGGTCTCTATTTTCCTTTTTGTTAAAAATGAGCACGATATTGTTGTCTATACACTGGTGATGAGTTTATCGACACTGATTAACTACCTGATTAGTTATTTTTGGATAAAAAGAGACATCAAACTTGTTAAAATTCACCTAAGTGATTTTAAACCACTCTTTCTCCCTTTGACAGCCATGTTGGTCTTTGCCAATGCCAATATGCTCTTCACTTTTTTGGATCGTCTCTTCCTCGTTAAAACAGGGATTGATGTCAACGTTAGTTACTATACCATGGCCCAACGAATTGTGACCGTTATAGCTGGTGTTGTGACAGGTGCAATTGGAGTGAGTGTACCCCGTCTCAGTTACTATCTGGGGAAAGGAGACAAAGAAGCCTATGTTGCCCTGGTTAATAGAGGTAGTCGAATCTTTAACTTCTTTATCATTCCTTTAAGTTTTGGGCTCATGGTTTTAGGACCAAATGCCATCCTACTTTACGGTAGTGAAAAATATATCGGAGGTGGCATCTTGACCTCTCTCTTCGCTTTTCGGACGATTATCCTAGCTTTAGATACCATTCTTGGTTCCCAAATTCTCTTTACAAATGGCTATGAAAAACGTATCACAGTCTATACAGTCTTCGCTGGATTACTCAATTTGGGCTTAAATAGTCTCCTCTTTTTCAACCATATCGTGGCTCCAGAATACTACCTACTAACAACTATGCTATCAGAGGCCTCTCTACTTGTTTTCTATATCATTTTCATCCATAGAAAACAGCTTATCCACTTGGGACATATCTTTAGCTATACTGTTCGATACTCTCTCTTTTCACTTTCCTTTGTAGCAATTTATTTCCTGATTAATTTCTTGTATCCTGTAGATATGGTCATTAATTTACCATTTTTGATTAATACTGGTTTGATTGTCTTGCTATCAGCTATCTCTTATATTGGTCTACTAGTCTTTACCAAAGATAGCATTTTCTATGAATTTTTAAACCATGTCTTAGCCTTAAAAAATAAATTCAAAAAATCATAGGAGTTTAAAATGAAACAACTAACTGTTGAAGATGCCAAACAAATTGAATTAGAAATTTTGGATTACATTGATACTCTCTGTAAAAAACACAATATCAACTATATTATTAACTACGGGACTCTGATTGGGGCAGTTCGACATGAGGGCTTTATCCCTTGGGACGACGATGTTGATTTATCTATGCCTCGAGAAGACTATCAACGATTTATCAACATTTTTCAAAAGGAAAAAAGCAAATATAAACTCTTATCCTTAGAGACAGATAAGAACTACTTTAACAACTTTATTAAAATCATCGACAGTACGACTAAAATAATCGATACTCGAAATACAAAAACCTATGAGTCTGGTGTTTTTATTGACATTTTCCCTATGGACCGATTTGATGATCCTAAGGTTATTGATATTTGTTATAAACTGGAAAGCTTCAAACTTCTGTCTTTCAGCAAACACAAAAATATCGTCTATAAAGACAGCATTTTAAAAGATTGGATACGAACAGCCTTTTGGTTGCTCCTGCGGCCTGTTTCTCCTCGTTATTTTGCAAATAAAATCGAAAAAGAAATTCAAAAATATAGTCGTGAGAATGGTCAGTATATGGCCTTTATCCCTTCTAAATTTAAGGAAAAGGAAGTCTTCCCAAGTGGTACCTTTGATAACACAATTGATTTACCCTTTGAGAATTTGACCCTTCCTGCACCTGAAAAATTTGATACTATTTTGACTCAATTTTATGGGGATTATATGACCTTGCCACCTGAAGAAAAACGCTTCTACAGTCATGAATTTCATGCCTACAAATTGGAGGATTAGGATGCAATATTTAGAAAAAGAAGAAATTAAAGAAATTCAACTAGCTCTGCTAGATTATATTGATGAGACTTGTAAGAAACATAATATTCCTTATTTTCTCAGTTATGGAACCATGCTTGGTGCTATCCGCCACAAAGGTATGATTCCTTGGGATGATGATATTGATATTTCTCTCTATCGTGAAGATTATGAACGTTTATTGAAGATTATTGAGGAAGAAAATCACCCTCGCTACAAGGTTCTTTCCTACGATACCTCTTCTTGGTACTTCCATAATTTTGCATCGATTTTAGATACCTCTACCGTTATCGAAGACCATGTTAAGTACAAGCGTCATGACACCAGTCTCTTTATCGATGTCTTCCCAATTGATCGTTTTACAGATTTGAGCATTGTCGACAAGAGCTATAAGTATGTAGCCCTTCGTCAACTAGCTTATATCAAAAAATCACGCGCAGTTCACGGTGACAGCAAGTTAAAAGATTTTCTAAGATTATGTAGCTGGTACGCCCTCCGCTTTGTCAATCCTCGCTACTTTTACAAGAAAATTGATCAGTTAGTCAAAAATGCTGCAACTAGTAATCCTCAATATGAAGGAGGAATTGGAATTGGTAAGGAAGGAATGAAAGAAGTCTTCCCAGTTGATACCTTTAAAGAACTCATCTTAACTGAGTTTGAAGGCCGTATGCTACCTATTCCTAAAAAATATGATCAATTTTTAACCCAGATGTATGGCGATTATATGACACCACCATCAAAAGAAATGCAAGAATGGTATAGTCATAGTATTAAAGCTTATCGTAAAAACTGATTGAGGGTTATCATATAAACTACAAAGAGGCTGGTAAAAAGTCTTTAAAATCAAAAAAACGCATAATATTGAACTGCGCCCCAAAATTTAGACAGAAAAAATCTAACTTTTTGGGTGTTTTTATTATGAAATTAACTTATGATGATAAAGTTCAGATCTATGAACTTAGAAAACAAGGATATAGCATAGAGAAG
>CAJNCA010000001.1 GCA_905221145.1 bacterium | reverse complement strand
TTCTTAACGAAGACGTCACCTGTTTCTGTGTTAACGTATTTATCGCCGTCTTTACCTTCTGTAGTTGGATCAACTTTGCCGTTCAATACGTCTTTTCCGTCGCGGCCATCACGTCCGTCACGACCTTGGGCTCCATCACGACCGTCGCGGCCTGGTAAACCTTGTGCTCCATCCGCACCTTTAGGTCCTTGCGCACCTTCTGCACCTTTATCACCCTTAGGTCCCTTGATGTTGCCTTCTTTTTCCCAGTTGCCGTTATTCTTAACGAAGACGTCACCTGTTTCTGTGTTAACGTATTTATCGCCGTCTTTACCTTCTGTAGTTGGATCAACTTTGCCGTTCAATACGTCTTTTCCGTCGCGGCCATCACGGCCGTCACGACCTTGGGCTCCGTCACGACCGTCGCGGCCTGGTAAACCTTGTGCTCCATCCGCACCTTTAGGTCCTTGCGCACCTTCTGCACCTTTATCACCCTTAGGTCCTTTGATGTTGCCTTCTTTTTCCCAGTTGCCGTTATTCTTAACGAAGACGTCACCTGTTTCTGTGTTAACGTATTTATCGCCGTCTTTACCTTCTGTAGTTGGATCAACTTTGCCGTTCAATACGTCTTTACCGTCGCGTCCATCACGGCCGTCACGACCTTGCGCTCCATCACGTCCGTCGCGGCCTGGTAAACCTTGTGCTCCGTCACGACCAGCAGGTCCTTGAAGACCTTGGGCACCTTGATCTCCCTTAGGTCCTTGTGGCCCTTGTGGTCCTGCAACTCCGTCTTCACCTTTTAGGCCTTGAGGTCCACGAATGTTACCAATTTTATCCCAAGTTCCGTTTTCTTTCTTATAAACATCACCTGTATTGGCGTCGATATAAGTGTCACCATCTTTACCATCATTTGCTGTTGGTGATTTAGGTCCACTTAATAATTCAGCACCATTACGTCCATCTGCTCCAGAAGCTCCATCTGCACCATTACGTCCATTTGTACCATTCAAGATATCACTTGTACCAATTAATTCATCCACACCTGGATCGTATTTACCGTTACCATTATTATCATAGTATGCTGTAATACGAGTACCATCTACTGGTTGTGATGCTGGTGCTGTAGCTGGGTCGTCTGCTAATGCTCTTCTTACTCTTCCACTTCTTTGATTATTAATTCTTACTGCAGCTTCTGCTAAGGCATTTAAGTCAATAGTTGGTGTACGGCCATCTTTACCATCCTTAATGTTAGCTACAACAGGCTCTTCTCCAGGAACTGTAAATGTAATGTCAGTACTGCGACCATCTGCTCCACGAGCAGTTGTAACTTTAGGAGTTGCTCCCTTGTCACCTTTTTCACCTTTAGCACCATCTGCAATGACAACTTCTTTTAATTTCTTATCAGAAGCATCTAATTCATTGTTTCCATTTTTATCGTAATAGAAGATAACAGTTGTTGTTTTATCAGCTTCATTTCGTTGAGTCGCAACTAATGGACTTGCTCCATCGAGACCATCTCTTACAACAGTATTTGTAACATTACCTCTACCGTCGTTAATAGTGATAGTGTGAGTACCGTCTTCTTTATTATCTGTAACGGTTACGGTTGGAGTTACACCGTCACGACCTGCCTGACCTTGGTCTCCTTTTTCACCTTTTGCACCTTGCGCTCCGGTTAGACCGCGTTCGCCTCGGTCTCCTTTTTCACCTTTAGCACCTTGGGCGCCAGTTAGACCTCGTTCACCTTGGTCTCCTTTTTCACCTTTAGCACCTTGGGCGCCAGTTAGACCACGTTCACCTCGGTCTCCTTTTTCACCTTTAGCACCTTGCGCTCCGGTTAGACCGCGTTCACCTCGGTCTCCTTTTTCACCTTTAGCACCTTGGGCGCCAGTTAGACCTCGTTCACCTTGGTCTCCTTTTTCACCTTTAGCACCTTGGGCGCCAGTTAGACCACGTTCACCTCGGTCTCCTTTTTCACCTTTAGCACCTTGCGCTCCGGTTAGACCGCGTTCACCTCGGTCTCCTTTTTCACCTTTTGCACCTTGGGCGCCAGTTAGACCACGTTCGCCTCGGTCTCCTTTTTCACCTTTAGCACCTTGTGCTCCGGCTAGACCGCGTTCACCTCGGTCCCCTTTTTCACCTTTAGCACCTTGCGCTCCAGTTAGACCACGTTCACCTCGGTCTCCTTTTTCACCTTTAGCACCTTGTGCTCCGGTTAGACCGCGTTCACCTTGGTCTCCTTTTTCACCTTTGGCTCCATCTTTAATAGCAATTCTTTGAACAAGTTCGTCTACACCCTCAGTATAAACACCGTTGCCATCATTATCAAGATAGAAAGTGAGGTTATTTGTATCACCGACTTTATTTTGATCAACACGTGGTTTTACTGTATCGATTAGCTCTTTAGCAACACCGATTTGAACAATACGTGGTTTAGATTCTTTAGTAACTCTATTACTAATTGGCAATCCTAGGATTGTTTCGTTACCAAATCGATGGACTTTATAGGTAATTTGACGTTGACCTTTTTCACCTTCTCGAACTAATCTAGTTTGACCTTCTGGTAACTTACTAGTTGGAAGATAGACAGTTTGAAAATCAATGTCTTCTGAAACAACTTTGTTATTAGTACCGCCATTCGGGTTAGCATCCAAGAGGAGCGGTTTTTCTCTAAAGTAATAGTTAGAGTTGCTGTATGGGTCATTGCTAGTTGCAGAACCTGACTCGCCTTGACCAACGTTAAATGTAACTGGTCTTAAACGAACAGACAAGTCACCATTAGGATTAGCTATAGGTAAACTAAATTTAATAGTTTGATTAGTATTTGTTTCAACTGCAGATGTTAAATTATAGCCTGAATGAGATACAAAGTTTGCACCCTTTCTTATATCTTTAGTTTGATCTCTTAATCTGTTCGTTGAAACAGTTGCACGAGAAGGTTCTCCGAATCCGTTTCCTTTATCTAAGATAAAGTTGTTATTAACAAACTCACCTGGGCCTGAATAAAAAATTGAAAAATCAATTTTATTTCCAACTCTTGTCGTTGTTACATCATAATGAATTGGGTTTCCACCACGTGAATTTCCATTACCACGGAAAGTATGAGATCCTCTACTAATATCTGAAAATGCAACTGTATTTCCAGAACCTGAGACAATTGGGTTGGCTGGATTGCTAGAAGCTCTAAAGCCACTATGCCCTTTATCCAAGTCTTCTTTACGGATTGCTGGATTTTGGCGAGCGTCAGAAAGGCTCAATCCTGGTTTCAAGATTTCATTAGTTGTTTCTGGAGCTGAAGTCGCTTCCACTTTAGCAGGTGTGCTAGTTGACAAAACAGCACTATCAACAGCTGAACGATCAGTCGTTGATGTTGCTGGTTTAGCTTCTTCTTTGGCTTCTGCTGTGTCAGTTTTCTTCACTACAGGAGTTTCTGATACTGTTCCTTTATCAGAGTTAGAACGAAGTTCTAGACCAATAATAGCCGATTGAATAGATGACTCTGCTGCTGATAATTCAGCTTCAGTTGCATCTGCTTTCCCAAGCAAACTTTGACCAGCTTGGATACCTGCTTGCAAGTTATTAACACTAGCTTCTGTATATAACTTGCTTTCTAATTTTTTAGCACGTGAAAGAGCCGTTAACAATTTTGACTTGTCAAGAGCATCTTGCTGCTTTACTTCCTCTTTTTTGTCTTTTGCTTCTTCAACTTTTTCTGCTGGTTTAGTAGCTTCTTCAGTTTTAGCTGGAGTCGTTTCTACTGGATTAGCTACAGTTGGAGCTGCATAGGTTGTTTCTTTTTTAGGTGTAGCAACTTCTGCTGGTTTTGTAGCTTCTTCTACCTTATCAACAGAAACACTGTTAGTAGCTTCTGGGTTATGTTCCTCTGCTTGTACTGCTTGCGCATTGGCAGCAGTTCCCAAGACTAAGGCTGTCCCGAGCAAGACACTAGCTGCACCAAAGTGATACTTACGAATAGAGTATCTTTGTTGCAAGCTATACCAGTCAAATGATTTTTTATGTGAATGTTTCATTGTTAACTCCTAGATAGTATTTTATAGTTCTCACTCTACAACTATTTGATATATAAATCAATATTTTCTATGTAATTAATATATTCTCTTTTTGTACCTAAAAGCCACTTATATTATTCTAATTTTTCTGACTAATTCAGACACTTTTTCTACTCCAACATTTTTGTACACTTTAGACAATAATATGATATAATGAAAATTGGAGGAAATTACCTACATGCGCAACCTTTTATCCACAAAAGATCAAAGACAACTACGCTTAATGGAGATCTTAATCCAGAATCGTAATTGGATGAGATTACATGAACTCGCTGACAATTTAGGATGTACAGAACGAATTCTAAAAAGTGATTTAAATGAATTACGTACCGCCTTTCCAACTATCGATATCCAATCTTCTATTAACGGAATTATGATAGATTTAGATGTGCAGACTAGCGTGGAAGATGTATATCAACATTTTCTTGCCCATTCTCAATCTTTTCAATTACTAGAGTATATGTTTTTCAATGAAGGACTACCTATTTATCGAACCGTTGAAAATCTTCACTCAAGTAATGCCAATCTCTATCGATTAGGTCGAAATATCACAAAAACTCTATCTTCTCAATTCCAAATTGAACTATCTTTTACTCCAACTGAGATACGCGGAAATGAAATCGATATTCGCTATTTTTATGCTCAATACTTTTCCGAGCGTTATTATTTCCTAGACTGGCCTTTCCCCGATATCCCTGAAGAGGACTTAACAGAATTTGCTGATTTCTTCTATAAAATCACCAATTATCCAATACGCTTTTCAATTTATAGAATGTATAAATTGATGATAGCTATCAGTATTTACCGCATCAAAAATGGTCATTTCATCGACTTACCCAATCATTTTAACGAAGAATACTATCCTCTTTTGATGGGAATTCCAAACTTTGAGGAGATACTTCTCCATTTCTCTGAAAAATTAGGACTTGAAATCACTCCAGATATCATCGCACAAATTTTTATTTCCTTTATTCAAAACAATCTTTTCCTAGATCCTCAAGAGTTCTTTAATTCATTAGAAGAAAACAGTGAAGCAAGATACTCTTACCAATTACTTAGTCAAATATTAGAACGTCTAGCAAAACAATATAAGATTACTTTTACCAACCGCGATGAACTTATTTGGCATTTACACAACACGGCTTTCTTTGAAAGACAGGAAATCTTTTCTACCCCAATCTTATTTGAACAAAAAGCATTGACGATTAAAAAATTCGAAGTTTACTTCCCAGACTTTATGGGGAGTGCGCGTCAAGAACTGGCTCAATACCGTCAAGCGATTGGACAGCATGACCATCCTGAACAATTGGAACATTTGATGTATACCATCTTAACCCATGCTGAAAATCTCTCTACTCAGTTGTTAGAAAATCGACCACCTATCAAGGTTTTGATTATCAGTAACTTTGACCATGCTATATCCCTTACCTTTGTTGATATGCTTTCCTACTACTGTAATAATCGCTTTACCTTCGAAATTTGGGATGAATTGCAAACAAGTCCTGAGATTTTAAATCAGACAGATTGCGACATCATCGTCTCTAATTTCTATATTCCAGATATCACCAAGAGGTTTATTTGTCGAAACCATCTGTCAATCATGGATTTGGTCAATCATCTTAATACTTTATCAAATGAGATTCATTTATCCAATACTTTATAAGCTAGAAAAAAAGTCAGCATAATCATGCTGACTTTTTCTTCTATCGATTTTCTATACTTCCTTAACAAAAACCAATTCCTGTGGTTGAGACAGGTCTTCTCTGTAGACAAATCCAGAAAAGCTTAAGAGGCGAGCTTCTTCCACAGTTTGTACTTGATTTTCTATCAGTGCTGTTAGGAAGGCACCACGCGCTTTCTTGGAAATGGTTGAATGAATCTTCAGCTGACCACCCTTATCCTCCATGAATTTAAAGGTCACCATCTTTTCTCTGATTTCCTTAGAAAATACAGTCTCAAACTCGGATGACAAGAGAGAGAAAATCACTTCTTCCTGCGTCACAGCTTCATCATAGGCTGACTTCCAATGGCTCTTCAAAGTCTTACCAGCAACTTTTAACTTCATCAAAAAGTCCAAACGGTGAGGTGCCATAGGTGACAAGGCTGGAACAACACCGTACAAAGCCGAGGTAATGAAGACATGAGTTTCAAGATAAGCTTGTTCTACCTCGGTCAATTTGTCTCGCTTGATGTGGCGGTACATGAGCCCATCAAAAAGTTTCAAGGCTGGATAGTGTTGAGCAGTTTTGTTTTTTAAAGCTTGAATATTTTGAAATTCTTCCTCAGCCTTCTCAGCTGATACCTTGTAAAAACTCTCCAATTGGTTAGCAGAATAGAGTGCCAAGGCATCAAGCACAGCCTGACTTTCTGGTTTTAAAGGAGTGGCTTCGATACTTGGCAAATCTGTGTTCATTTCTTTTGCTGTTGGGATTAAAATTTTCATATTGATAGTGTAGCATATTTTTTAGCTACTACCAAGAAATTCATCTGAAAAACCTCGGTTTGACCGAGGTTTATCTTACTGCACTTTAAAGATCTTGAGATAATTGTCTTTTCCTACTTGACCTTCAAAGTTTTTACCATTTTCTAGGTAAGGAAGTTCATCGGATACTGAGGCCTTGACCTTGTATATCTTGCCATCAACTTTAAAGAAGTAGACCGTGTCTCCCTTAATAACAGCTGATTTGAGGTCTGTTACCACACCCTTGATGCTTTCAGTTGTTGCATTGTCAATTTCAAGGTCATTTTTATTGGCGTACTTGCTGAGCAGTTCTTCCACTGTAGTGGCTACGATAACATTTTGGTACTCAACTGCGTCTACCAGAGCGTACTCTTTGACCAAGCCAGCATTGTCCTTCAAGCCCATGATATACAGAGGCTTGTCATTGAGGTTGATGAGGATTGGGAAGGTTGCCTTGTAGGACTTCTCCTGAACAGCACCTTCGGCTGATTCACGGGCTGATTCTTCGGTCGCAGAAGCCAAACTGTACTTAGTGATTTCTCCTGTTCGCATATTTTCAAGGATGAATCCAAGATTACTTTCATCTGCATTGGCCGACGTCACACCTGTGTAGAGGTAAATGTCATTTCCGATAGATAAGTAATTATAGCCCTTGGTAGTCTGGGTCACGTTTTTCTTGGAAATCATGGCATTCCAGAAACCGTCCTTGTACTTGCCGTTGTAGTTGATTTGCTCAATGGTTTCCTCAGCTGGATAAACCCTGTCCACCCATTCTGGAACATCTGCCAAGCTGTATTCCTTGGTTTCTCCATTTGTGGCATCCAAGATAATGACTGAAACAGGACGAGGAACCGCTAAGCCAAATTGCTTTTGGTAAACCGTCGCCACATAGAAAGGATTGCCCTCATCGTCCACCTCGAAGGATGGTGTTTTGAAGATTTTGGTTGGGTACTTCAAGCGCAGGTGGCGTTTGACATCACGGTTAAAATACTCCGAGTCCGAATACTTGATTGGTGTCTTCAAGTCCACCAAATCCGCATTTCCAGTTACCATATCCACCTTGATATACTCGCCGATTCCCTTGGCCTGATTGTTAAACCATTTGATAGGGTCTGCGTATTCTAGTGGCGTAACTCGATAAGGCTTCCCATCAATCGTTAGTTGAGTATAGGTATCTGCCGCCACGTACTGCGATACCTTATCCGTTAGGGAACCCAAGTAGCGGTCCCCAATTTTTTCAGCAGTACTTCTATCTAGGATAGGAACCTTACTAGTGTCACTCTTAGGAAATTCAGTAAACTCTTTTTCCGTGACCGTAACTACATTGGCATAATTTTTAGCCTGGAAAATACTAGAAGTCACCAAGGAAACCAAACCTGCCAGGAGCAGAATTCCTCCAATAGAAGCTACAAGAATTTTCCCTAACCGATTGATTTTGACATCCTCTAGATTTAAGGCAGCTTCCGCCTTGCCGTGGCGCACATGAACCGTTTTGACAAGGTTTATCCCCTTGCCAAAACCAAATAAGACTGCCACAACCAGCAAATGCCCACAAAGGAAAAAGAGAAATTCCCAGCTGGTCAGATTAAGAGGCGGTAAAAAGATATACCAGGTCGTTGCGATAAAAATAAGTTCGAAGACTATTCGTTTCATTTGCTTTCCTCCTAAATGATTCGTCCTTCCAAGTGATCCAGTTCATGCTGGCAAATCTGAGCTGGGAAGCCTGTCAAAGTAATGGTCTGTTCCTTCCACTTGCTGTCCCGATAGGCAACTGTTATAGTTTCATAACGCTTAATAGGTCTCACACCTGTCAAGGACAAACAGCCTTCTTCTGTTTCATAAGAGCCCTCAAAGGACAGGAGCACTGGGTTAAACATAACCACCGGAACCAAGCCAAGATTAAAGATAATCACGCGCTTCTGCACCCCAATCATATTAGCAGCCAGCCCGACACAGGTCTCACGATTTGCCAAGAGCGTATCCTGTAAATCTCTGGCAAGATACAGATCATCCTGACTTGCCGGCTGAGACACCTGAGATAAAAACAAGATATCCTTCACAATTTTCTTTTCCACTTCCTCACACTCCTCTTGCTTTTTACTATATTATAGCAATTATAGCACAAAAGCTGATAACTGTAACCCCTTTCCCTCAACTGTAGTAAAAAGCCATCCGAAGATGACTTTTTTGCTATTTGTAAATTCTTAATCTTTTTTTCCTTTAAACAATAGGACGCCAGATAGAGCTGATAGGAAGCCGACTATTAGTAAAATAGAATCATGACTAGCTGTCTCTGGTAGTTTACTAGCTTTCCGTGTTGTTGGAGTTTCTGGTTTCTTGGGTTCCTCAGGCGCTGGTTTTTCAGGAATCTTAGGTTGCTCTACAGCTGGAACTTCTGGTTTCTTTGGCTCCTCAGGAATTGGAATTTCTGGAGTCTTAGGTTGATCAACAGTCGGAACTTCTGGTTGCTTGGGATCTTCGGAAGTTAGAATTTCTGGCATCTTAGGTTGCTCAGTAGTCGGCACTTCCGGTTGCTTAGGTTCCTCAAGCGTTGGCTTTTCAGGAACCCTAGGTTGATCAACAGCTGGAACTTCTGGTTTCTTTGGCTCCTCTGGAGTTGGAGTTTCTGGCGTCTTGGGTTGATCACCTCTTGGTGGTTCGGGCTCAGTAGCTTTCACAGGTAGGTAATGAATCACTGTGTCTTTTGTAAAATCTTCTGGTACTTCAGGTAATAAGTAACCCAATTCTGGATGAGAAGAATCCTTCAACACCAAATCAGTAGCTGATGTCGCAGCCTTATAGCCTTTAAGATAAGGGATTGTTCCCAAACCTGGATTGTTGGCAAGACCTGGCTTAGATGGGTTCCCATCTTGGTCATTGGGATATTGAATCGAAGCCAGATTCTCATTTGCAGTTGGAGAAATGGCTATCCATTTTCCTAGGTGTTTGTAGTAGACAGTTTCCTTGATTGCTGGATCTGTTACCGCCACTCTTTTTTCTGCAACTGCTTCTTTATCTGCCACCAAACCTTTTATCAGTGGAGTCGCTACTTTAGGTAGATTTGGTTGATCACTCGTCCAATCACGATAATAAAGGTCTCCTTTTACAAAATCAACCTTGGCAACGCGTTTGAAATCAACTTGATCATTTCGATCTTCAGCAACCTTATCATGTGTCACAAAATCTCGATAAGCAATGTTTCGGTCAATAGATTTTTTATTGACGATTTTAGAAACGCTAGCAGACCATAAAGGTGAATCTTGAACATCCTCATCAACTTTTTTATGAGCAGTTGGAATGGTATCTTCAGGATAAATAAATTCTAGGCGAGGGGTTAAGGCAACCTTAAATGTTTGATCAGTCTTACTATCTTGGTCAAAATATTGTAAACCTCGATCATAGTCACTTGAAACAAGGTCATAACCTTGTCGCTTGTAGTCACTAATCGTTTTTAGAGTACTGTATTCAATAGGATAACCAGATTCCCCAGTAACTGTATCTTCCTTCAGTAGCTTGTTTTCACTGATATCCACATAGCTAATCTTGGCTGTTTGATTATTTTTATGCTCATGTTTTATTTTCCAATTAGAATAAGAAATTTCTTTAGTAACCAGATTAACAGTCGTATAGCGCTCAAAGGAAATACTTTGTTTTTTCTCAGCAAAAGCTTCATTACCATTATTCTTATATTTATATTTAATGGTTCTTTGAATCGTTCTTTCTAAAGGTTGTTCTTGATTGGTTCTAATTTTTTCAGCATCTGCAGGCCACTTAGGACTATCCACAACACCAGCTTCTACCTCTTCATTTGACTTAGGATTGGTCTGGTTTTGTAAGCTAATCACTTCATGTTTTGGAGTTAATTTAATAGTATAGGTTTGCTGAGTCTTATTATCTTGAAACAGTTTCTTCGATTCATCCGTTTTCAAATAGCCGTCTTCAACCAATACATAGCCATTCCTTTTGAATTCACTAATTTTCTTTCTTGTATCGTAGTGAAGATCCTCTCCAACCTTACCAGTACGCTCATCTGAAAAAAGTTTTTTCCCTGTGGATTCATCAACATAAGAAAATTCAACACGAGATTCTTTTTCAGTCACTTTAGGAGTATCTAAATGTTTTTCATCAAAATGCTGCTCTGCTGAAATAACAGCTTCTTTTTCCGAACTTACAACAAGCTTGTCCTTATCTATAGTTTCACTAGAGCTTTTCTCTGTTTCTGAGATAATACTGGTTGTAGGAGTTTCAGCTGCAGAGACACTTGAAACAGGGCCAGCTAAAAAGCTTAAACCGCAAGCCACAACAACAGAAGCAACACCCAAACTCAATTTACGGATAGAGTAAATACATTTTTTATTTCCCATGATTTCCTCCCAAGTCATTCTTTGCTATTATTATATCTAATATTTTAGTAAGCGACTTTACTTTTAACATCACCTATTTAAAGTTTTTTCTATCCTTTTTAAAGTTATTTAAAAAAGCCATCCGAAGATGACTTTTTCTTTTTAAATCGCATTCTTATCAAAACCAAGTTTGCGTTGGATAAACTTAACGATTTCGACAATGATAATCATTGAGAAGCTTCCTCCCATAACGATTCCCCATTGTGACAAGTCTAGTTTGGTTACGTGGAAGATTCCTTCAAGCGGTTCTACGACGATTGTTGCCATGAGAAGGATGAAGGATACCAAGATAGACCAGTTGAAGGTCTTAGACTTGAATGGGCCAACTGTCAAGATTGATTGGTAGACAGATTTGACATTGTAGGCATGGAAGAGCTGAATCAAGCCAAGGGTTGCAAAGGCCATAGTAAGGGCATCTGCATGAATGGCATGGTTGTCACCCACGTGAACTGGATAAAGAAGGGCAAGACCATAAACACTCATAACAATAGCTGCTTGGAGTACACCTTGATAGATGATAGAACTCAAAACACCACCTGAGAAGAAGCTTGCCTTGCGTCCACGTGGTTTATGGTTCATGACACCAGGTTCAGCTGGCTCAACACCTAGAGCGATAGCTGGGAAGGTATCGGTTACCAAGTTGATCCACAAAAGATGAACGGGCTGCAAGACATCCCAACCAAACAAGGTTGATAGGAAGATAGTTAATACTTCAGCAGTATTGGCAGAAAGTAGGTACTGAATCGTCTTTTGAATGTTTGAGAAGACCTTGCGTCCTTCTTCAACTGCAACGATAATAGTCGCAAAGTTATCATCTGCAAGAATCATATCAGAAGCTCCCTTAGAAACCTCTGTACCAGTAATCCCCATACCGATACCGATATCTGCTGTTTTCAGAGCTGGCGCGTCATTGACACCGTCACCTGTCATGGCAACGACCTTACCTTGTTTTTGCCATGCCTTGACAATACGAACCTTGTGTTCTGGAGAAACACGGGCGTAAACAGAGTATTGACCAACGACTTTTTCAAATTCTTCATCTGACAGTTCATTGAGTTCAGCACCAGTTAAAACGTGGCCTTCTGTATCGTTTGCGTCAATGATTCCCAAACGTTTAGCAATAGCTTCTGCTGTGTCTTGGTGGTCACCTGTGATCATGATTGGACGAATTCCAGCTTCCTTGGCTACACGAACAGCTTCAGCAGCTTCAGGACGTTCAGGGTCAATCATCCCAATCAAACCAGTAAAGATTAAATCATTTTCAAGCTCTTCAGAAGTGAGGTTTTCTGGAATGCTATCGATAATCTTATAGGCACCTGCAAGGACACGCAAAGCTTGGTGAGCCATTTCAGAGTTGTTTGTGTGAATGAGGTTTGTAACCTTCTCATCAATCGGAGCAATATCCCCAGCCTTATCACGAAGAACACAACGTTTCAAAAGTTGGTCTGGAGCTCCCTTGACTGCTACAAGGAAACGACCATCTGGCGATGGGTGAACCGTTGACATGAGCTTACGATCAGAGTCAAATGGCAACTCGGCCACACGCGGATATTTCTCTAAGAAACCTTTTACATCATAGCCCTTGTCCAAGGCATATTGAATGAAGGCTGTTTCGGTTGGGTCTCCGATCAGGTTTCCTTCCACATCGATTTTCGTATCATTGGCCAAAACAACGGAACGAAGTAGTGGCATTTCAAGACCTAGTTCAATATCATCAGCTGAGTCATGTAGAACCGCATCGTAGAATACTTTTTCGACTGTCATCTTGTTCATGGTCAGCGTACCAGTCTTATCAGAAGCGATGATTTCTGTTGAACCAAGGGTTTCTACTGCTGGCAACTTACGAACGATAGAGTTTCGTTTGGCCAAAACTTGAGTACCAAGAGCAAGAACGATAGTTACGATAGCTGGTAGCCCTTCTGGAATGGCTGCAACGGCAAGCGCAACAGAGGTCATCAACTCACCAAGTGGATTTTTCCCTTGAATGAAGACACCCACTACAAAAGTAACTAGGGCAATAACCAAAATAGCATAGGTCAATACCTTAGAAAGGTTGTTCAAGTTTTGTTTGAGGGGCGTATCAGTCTCGTCAGCGTCTTGAAGCATGCCAGCAATGTGACCAACTTCAGTGTACATACCTGTATTGACAACAACACCCATACCACGACCATAGGTTACGTTTGAGTTTTGAAAGGCCATGTTGACACGGTCACCGATACCAGCATCTGCAGCAAGCTCAACTGTCAAGTCTTTTTCGACTGGCACAGACTCACCTGTCAAAGCTGCTTCTTCGATTTTAAGAGAATTGGCTTCTAGCAAACGTAGGTCTGCAGGTACTACATCACCAGCTTCGAGAGCGACGATATCACCTGGTACCAATTCTTTAGAGTCAATCTCCGCCATATGCCCATCACGAAGAACGCGAGCAGCTGGACTTGACATAGATTTGAGGGCTTCGATAGCTTCTTCTGCTTTTCCTTCTTGGTAAACACCAAAGGCAGCATTGATGATAACCACGGCTAGGATAATAATGGCATCTGCTATGTCTTCACCACCAGAAGTCACAACTGACAAGATAGCCGCCGCGACTAGGATGATAATCATCAAATCCTTAAATTGCTCAATGAACTTGACCAGAATTGATCGTTTCTCGCCCTCTTCGAGTTCATTGTGGCCGAATTCAGCAAGGCGTTTTTCTGCCTCGCTTGATGACAAACCTTGCTCGGTCGCATCCACAGCCTTCAAGACCTCTTCAGGACTCTGAGTGTAAAACGCTTGGCGTTTTTGTTCTTTTGACATGTGTCTCCTCCTTGACATTGTGTGCTAAACAGACTCTCTTTTCCTCATCGTATCTTTTCACGACAAACAAAAAGAGACCTGTTAATCATAACAAGTCTCGCTGTTTAAGATAGGGCCGGAAAACATACTTTTCAGTATAAAATTCGGAATGACGACACTATCACAGGTTTCTGCCAGCTACTCCCTTGAGTGGTACTATTATACCAAATTTTGGAAAGTTTTCAAAGAGTAAAAACTGACTTATTTGAATTTTCCCTTGAAAACCAGTATAATGGTAGAATGCTATATGACCAGAAAGGAAGTTGAATGAAGCAATCTATTTCAAATCTCAAGTTAGCTGAGCGTGGGGCCATTATCAGTATTTCGACCTACCTGCTCTTATCTGCAGCAAAATTGGCTACTGGGCATCTCCTTCATTCATCCAGTTTGGTGGCCGATGGTTTTAACAACGTCTCGGACATCATTGGAAATGTGGCCCTCTTAATTGGGATTCGGATGGCGCGCCAGCCTGCAGACCGTGACCACCGTTTTGGTCACTGGAAGATTGAAGATTTGGCTAGCTTAGTCACTTCCATCATCATGTTTTATGTTGGCTTTGATGTGCTGAGGGATACCATTCAAAAGATTCTCAGTCGGGAAGAAACGGTCATTGATCCTCTGGGCGCAACTCTAGGAATTATTTCTGCAGCGATTATGTTTGTTGTTTATCTCTACAACACTCGCCTTAGTAAGAAATCCAAGTCCAAGGCACTAAAGGCAGCTGCTAAGGACAATCTTTCCGATGCTGTTACCTCACTTGGTACTACCATTGCCATCCTAGCCAGCAGCTTCAATTATCCGATTGTGGATAAACTGGTCGCTATCATCATCACTTTCTTTATTTTGAAAACTGCCTATGATATCTTCATTGAGTCTTCCTTTAGTCTTTCAGATGGTTTCGACGATCGTCTGCTTGAGGACTATCAAAAGGCTATCATGGAAATTCCCAAAATCAGCAAGGTCAAGTCCCAAAGAGGGCGCACCTACGGTAGCAATATTTACCTGGATATTACGCTAGAAATGAATCCTGACTTGTCAGTCTATGAAAGTCATGAGATTGCGGATCAGGTCGAGTCTATGCTGGAAGAGCGTTTTGGGGTCTTTGATACCGATGTCCATATCGAACCAGCACCTATACCTGAGGACGAGATTTTGGACAATGTCTATAAAAAATTGCTTATGCGCGAACAATTGATTGACCAGGGAAATCAACTGGAAGAACTCTTGGCTGACGATTTTGTTTATATTCGTCAGGATGGAGAGCAGATGGATAAAGAGGCCTATAAGGCTGAAAAAGAATTGAACTCTGCTATCAAGGATATCCAAATCACTTCCATCAGTCAAAAGACCAAACTCATCTGCTATGAGCTAGATGGCATCATCCACACCAGTATCTGGCGTCGCCACGAAACTTGGCAAAATATCTTTCATCAAGAAACCAAAAAAGAATAGAGAAATCCTGTCATGAGACGGGATTTTTCTATTCTTCTAGCTATCAAAGTCACTTAGATACTCATAGCGTTCGTATTTTTCAAGGAGTGCTTCGTTTTTCTCATCCAATTCTTTTTGGAGAGTCGCTAGCTTACCAAAGTCAGAACCGTTAGCCTGCATTTCCTCTTCAATAGTAGCAATACGATTTTCCAAGGCTTCAATATCACCTTCAATGCTTGCCCACTCCTGCTTTTCTTGGTAGGTCATGCGTTTCTTGTCTTCACGGACCTTGACCACTTTCTCCTTTTCGGCCTTTTGCACTTGATTAGCCATCTCTGTTTCAAAGGCTTTTTCATCAAGATAGTCGGTGTAATGACCAAAGAAAGGACGAATCTTGCCATCCTCAAAAGCGAGAATCTTGGTCGCTACCTTATCCAAGAAATAACGGTCGTGACTAACAGTCAAAACTGGACCAGCAAAGCCTTGCAAGAAATTCTCCAAAACTGTCAAAGTTGCAATATCTAGGTCATTTGTCGGTTCGTCCAAGAGAAGAACATTTGGTTTTTCCAAAAGCAGTTTGAGGAGATAAAGACGCTTTTTCTCTCCACCAGACAATTTCTCAATCAAGGTTCCATGCGTCGAACGTGGGAAAAGGAATTGCTCCAGCAACTCAGCGATGGAAGTCGTAGAACCACCGCTGGTCTTGACCTCCTCTGCTACTTCCTGCAGGTAATTGATAACTCGCTTGCTTTCATCCAATCCCTCGATTTGCTGAGAGAAATAGGCGATGCGAACGGTTTCCCCAATCACAACTTGGCCTGCTGTCGGTTCAAGACTTCCTGCAATCAGGTTAAGCAGGGTTGATTTTCCAACACCGTTGTCTCCAACGATTCCGATACGATCTTTGGCCTGCACCAAGAGATTAAAATTTTGCAAAATAGGCTTGTTTTCATAGGCAAAAGAAACATCCTGAAACTCGATGACTTTTTTCCCAATACGACTGGTCTCAAAGTTCATGGTCAAGTCTGTCTCAGCAACTCCACCTGAAACTTCTTTCTTCAAGTCATGGAAACGATTGATACGAGCCTGTTGCTTGGTCGCACGCGCCTGCGGTTGTCTGCGCATCCAAGCCAATTCTTGCTTATAAAGCTGTTCCTTTTTGTGAAGAAGAGCTGCGTCACGCTCATCCTGTTCCGCCTTAAGACGAACATAGTCCTGGTAATTTCCCTGATACTCGGTCAAGCCTGCGCGATCCAATTCGAAAATCCGAGTTGACAAAGCGTCTAGGAAATAACGGTCGTGTGTAATAAAAAGGACGGTCTTCTTGGAATTTTTTAAAAAGAGGGTCAGCCACTCAATAGTCGCAATATCTAAATGGTTGGTCGGCTCATCCAATAGCAAGAGGTCGTGGTTGCCAAGAAGAACTTGCGCTAACTGTACCCTTCTTCTCAGACCACCTGACAATTCTCCAACTGGAGTTGATAAGTCCTGAATACCCAACTTGCTAAGAACCGTCTTGACTTGACTCTCAATTTCCCAAGCTTGAAGAGAGTCCATTTCCGCCATGACCCGTTCCAAACGAGCCTGCTTGTCCTCACTATAGTTGAGCATAATCAATTCATACTCACGAATGAGCTGGATTTCCTTGAGGTCGCTTGATAGAACCGTATCCAAGACCGTCTTACTATCATCAAAATCAGGATCCTGGGTCAAGTAACCAATCTGGTAGTCATTCTTAGCTGAAAATGGACTGATATCCCCATCAAAGCCAGACACACCAGAAAGAACATCTAAAAGAGTGGTCTTGCCAGTCCCATTGACACCGATCAGACCAATTCTGTCCAAATCATGGATGATAAAGGAAATATCCTTAAAAACGGTCTTGTCACCGACAGATTTACTTAGTTTTTCAACGATAAAATCACTCATTTTTTCTCCCTCAGATAAGCATGGATGGCTTGACGGTCATTTTCCAATTCTCCATCGACAATGGCATACTCAATCTCTGTTAAAATCTCTCCCAAGTCTGGCCCTGGTTGATAGCCATATTCCTTAATCAAAATGCCACCATTAATCTGAATTTCTTTCTTATCATGAATGGTCAAACTCTGGTAGGTTTCTGTGATAACTTGTGGATTGACTTCTTTTCCTTGAGCCTGACGAAGATTTTCAGCCTGTAAAAGCAAATCCAAGTCAAATCGGTAACAATCGCGCTTGCTCAATTCTCCCTTTTCACGCAGAGCCAAAATAGTCAGCAAATCCTGAACCTGCTTAGCAAACTGGCGTGAGGTCTTCCAAGCTTTCAAAAATGGCTGCGCATTTTCAATCTCCAAAGCCCACAGTAGAGCTGCCCAGGCTTGTTCAGAGGATTCAAAAGTAAAATCGGTCTCTAAATCAAACAGTCTGTTGAGCTTGTCCTGGCTAGCTGCCATATCAGGGAGATAGTCATAAGCTTGACTCTCAATCATAGAAGCTAAGCCCCTTCTCCAAAAGGGAGCCAGCAAGAGTTTATCAAACTCGACAAATGTACGCTCCACAGAAATTTTCTCCAAAAGTGGTGTCAAAGTCTTCATAGCTTTAAATGTTTCTGACTCAAGCTCAAAGCCAAGACTGGCCTGAAAACGGAAACCACGCATAATCCGCAGAGCATCTTCGTTGAAACGCTCACTAGCCACTCCAACTGCTCGCAAGACTTGGTTTTCCAAATCCTCTAAACCATGAAACAAGTCAACGATTTCCCCTGTCTCGTCCAAGGCAAAGGCGTTGACTGTAAAATCACGACGCTTGAGGTCTTCTTCTAGCGAACGCACAAAGGAAACTGCACTGGGTCTGCGATAGTCTACATAGACATCTTCTGTCCGAAAAGTGGTTACCTCATACTCCTCATCCCCATCTAAGACCAAGACGGTTCCGTGCTCGATTCCGATATCAGCCGTTCGAGGAAAAATCTGCTTGGTCTCCTCTGGATAAGAAGACGTCGCAATATCCACATCATGGATGGGACGATTGAGGAGGGCATCTCGAACAGAGCCCCCAACAAAATAGGCTTCAAAACCTGCTTCTTTAATTTTTTCTAATACTGGTAAAGCCTTCTGAAATTCAGAAGGCATTTTCGTTAATCTCATAATAAGTGTTCTAATCCATAGACAAGCTCATGACGCTTGACAACTTCTTTAATTCCCAAATTCACCCCTGTCATGAAGGAGCTGCGATCATAGGAGTCATGACGGAGGGTCAATCCTTCTCCCTGATTGCCAAAGATGACTTCCTGATGGGCTACTAAGCCTGGCAAACGAACTGAGTGGATGCGCATGCCATCAAAGTCAGCACCACGAGCACCAGCAATCAGTTCTTCTTCATCAGGCGCACCTTGCTTAACAGACTCCCGAACTTCTGCCATCAACTCAGCTGTTTTAATAGCTGTTCCACTCGGAGCATCCTTTTTCTTGTCATGATGAAGCTCGATAATCTCCACATTTGGGAAATATTTAGCAGCCTGCATCGCAAATTGCATGAGTAAGACAGCACCCAAGGCAAAGTTAGGAGCAATCAAGCCACCCAAATCTTGAGCACGGGAAAATGCTTTTAGCTCTGCAATTTCTTCACTCGTGAAACCAGTCGTTCCAACTACTGGAGCAAAGCCATTTTCGAGGGCAAAGCGTGTGTTTTCGTAGGCAACAGCTGGAGTAGTAAAATCTACCCAGACATCCGCTTCAAAGCCTGCTAAATCAGCCTTATCCTTGAAAACAGGAATTCCCTGCCATTCTGACTCAGACTCAAAAGGATCCAAAACTGCTACCAAGTCCAAGTCTGGATCAGACAAGACCATCTGACAAGCAGCCTGACCCATTTTTCCTTTAAAACCAGCAATAATTACTCGAATACTCATCTCTACTCCTGTCTAAGATACAAAGGACCTTAGCTACCCATGAAAAATAGGGAATGGCGCTGACTTTCCACAAAAGGCAAGACAGGCATCTTTTTTCAAGAGGCAGGTAGTCCGTGTTCAATTTCTAAGATACAAGCCATCTTAACTAGTCTAGAAGTGCTAACTAAATCACTGGAATATAACCCAGAGCAATACTTCCTGATCCTAGGTGTGTCCCAATGACACTACCAAATGTAGCAAGTGAAATATCCGTACCTACTCCAGATTCAAGCAAGTGCTGACGCAATTCCTCAGCCTTTTCAGGAGCATTTCCATGAATGACAATGACCCGATATTGACCTGAAGCCGTTGCTTCCTTGATAATTTCAATTAAACGCTTGGTTGCTTTCTTCTCAGTACGAACTTTTTCGTAAACTTCAATCACACCTTGGTCATTGAAATAAAGGATTGGCTTAATGCTTAGCAGATTGCCCAAAATCGCAGCTCCATTTGAAAGGCGTCCACCTTTGACCAAGTGGTCCAAATCATCGACCATGATAAAAGCAGATGTGTGACTAATTTGAATAGCTAGCTTATCCTGAATAATGGCAAAATCATCTCCCTGGTCTCGCCAGTTAAAGACACTTTCAACCATGATACCCAGCGGAGCGCTTGTAATCAAAGTGTCTGGAAAAGCAATGGTTAGGCCTTCATAGTCATCCACCATATACTGGATATTTTGGTAAAAACCTGAAATTCCAGAAGATAGGAAAAGCCCCAAGGCATGGGTATAGCCTTGTTCTTTGAGCGAGGTTAAAATTTCATCTAACTTGGCAATGCTTGGTTGACTGGTCTTAGGCAATTCAGAAGCCTGAGCCATTTTTTGGTAAAATTCTTCAGCAGTCAGATTGATACCTTCGACATACTCCTCACCATCAATATTGACAGGAATATCCAAGACAAATAAATCTTCTCTTTGTAAGGTATCTTTACTAAGATAGGCAGAAGAATCTGTGATAACAGCTAGTTTCATATTAGAACTCCAAATTGATTCCTGGTAAGTCTAATGCAATTTCAGTTACTTCGTAAGTCAAACGGTTAAGCATGTTCAAACATGGACGAGCCAAGGTTTCCACTTCTTCTTGGCTTAATTCACTTGGTTCATTGACAATACGACCATCTATATGGTTTACCTGTGAGATTGTTCCACTAATGACAAACTTATCAAATACAATCATAAAGGTCAAGATGACAATCAAGGAAGTCACTTGATTTTCTTGGTCATGTTGGAGCAATTGGAAGTTCACATCTACCTTGGTTTCAGGAGCTCCATTTTCATTTTCCCATTCAAAATTACGCGCATCAAAATGATACTGACTAACAAATTCTTGTTCACGTTTAAGATTCATGTCTTTCTCCCTCGGCTACAATATTATAAGCTATTGTACCATAAATTTTTATTTTCATCTAGTTTTCTAGGATTTAGTCAATCCCGATTTCAGCTCGAACTACATCCGCGATGGTATCAACATAGTAGTCCACTTCCTCTGTTGTAGGCGCTTCTGCCATAACACGCAAAAGAGGCTCTGTTCCACTTGGCCGAACAAGGATACGGCCATTCCCTGCCATTTCAGCTTCCATCTTCTCGATAATGAGCTTGATAGCTGGTACTTCCATAGCCTTTTCCTTCATGGCATTTTCCACTCGGATATTGACTAATTTTTGTGGATAGATGGTTACTTCTGCGGCCAACTCTGACAAGCTCTTACCAGTTTCCTTCATGATTTTAGTCAATTGGACTGCAGATAATTGACCGTCACCTGTGGTATTGTAATCCATCAAAATCACGTGACCAGACTGTTCACCACCAAGATTGTAGCCTGATTTTCTCATTTCTTCAACAACGTAGCGGTCGCCAACTGCAGTGACTGCCTTGTTAATGCCTTCGCGGTCCAAGGCCTTGTGGAAACCAAGGTTAGACATAACAGTTGTCACAATTGTATTTTGGGCCAATTGTCCTTTTTCAGAAAGGTATTTTCCGATGATGTACATAATCTTGTCACCATCAACGATGTCGCCATTCTCATCAACCGCAATCAAACGGTCACTGTCTCCGTCAAAGGCCAAACCGATAGCTGACCCGCTTTCTTTGACCACTTCTTGAAGGGCTTCTGGGTGTGTAGAACCAACATTGAGGTTAATGTTAAGACCGTCTGGAGTTTCCCCGATAACCGTCAATTGAGCACCAAGGTCTGCAAAGATTTGACGGGCACTTGTAGAAGCGGCACCATTGGCCGTATCCAAGGCAACCTTCATTCCTTCAAGAGGAGTTCCAGTTGAAACAAGGTAACCTTCATACTTACGCAAGCCTTCTGGATAATCTACCAAGGTTCCCAAGCCTTCTGCACTTGGACGAGGAAGAGTATCTTCCGCAGCATCTAGTAAGGCTTCAATTTCTGCTTCTTTTTCGTCGTCTAGTTTGAAGCCATCACCACCAAAGAATTTAATCCCATTATCAAGGGCTGGATTGTGGCTGGCAGAAATCATGACACCGGCACTTGCTCCTTCAGTTTTAACTAAATAAGCTACTGCTGGTGTTGCCAGAACACCTAGTTTATATACGTGAATACCAACTGAAAGAAGACCAGCTACCAAGGCAGATTCTAGCATTTCCCCTGAAATACGTGTATCACGTCCCACAAAAACTTTCGGTGCTTCCGTTTCATGTTGGCTAAGAACATAGCCTCCAAAACGACCTAGTTTGAAGGCCAATTCTGGCGTTAATTCTACGTTAGCTTCTCCACGGACTCCATCAGTCCCAAAATATTTACCCATTTTTATAAAATCCTTTTCCTATTTTTAATTCGTTTTTGAACTAGTTGCTTTCGTTGACGAAGATGTCTCCGACGAACTGCTTGTAGTTGAATTTGATGTGCTTGAACTTGGTGCTACTGGTTTTGTAGTGACCTTCATTGTCGTATCAAACGGAGTGATCACTACTGGTAAGACAACCCCATTGCGGTCTATTGCCTGCAAAGGTACCGAACCACTGTAATTACCTGTTATGCGTTCGCTGGTTGGTAAAAGTGCAATAATTTTGTCAATCTTAGCTAATGTTTCCTGGTCAGTTGTAACTGAAACTCGTTCGTTTGATACGGTTACACTATCAAGCTGTAGTTTCGGATCAATCTGACTTTGGTCAACTTGTGGCACAACAATCATCCCATCTCGCTTAACCTTCTTCCCAACTTTCACTGTAATCTTTTGAGGCGTTGCCACAGCGGTCAATCCACTAGGAAGATTTTCAATGTTCAAGGGAACTTCAATTGTTCCAACACTGGCATCCGTCAAATCAGCAGTTACCTTGAACTTACGAGTGCTCTCCTGCATTTCGCTGGCCAAGGTCACACGATTCGCCCCTGTTAATACCACTGAAACTTCAGAAGCAAATCCACTAATGAAATACTGGTCAGCATCATAGTGAATATCGATAGGAACGTTCGTGATCGTATTGGTGTAGGTTTCCGATTTAACCTGCCTTACCGTATTGTTATTTTGAAAGTTGGTTGACGTTGCATATATGAATAAGACACAAGCAAAAAAGAGAGATGAAATGATATATAGACTATTTTTTCTCATATTTCCAACCTCCTAGCAAACGGTCCTTGAAACTGACTTTTTCCTCAACGGCTGGCAAAAGAATTGTTCGTAGCTCTGCTTCAAATTCCTCAAGAGTCAAGTCATGCTTGAAAATTCCATTATAGGTAATAGAAATGCCACCTGTTTCCTCTGAGACGATGAAGGTCAGGGCATCCGACACTTCTGATAAACCGATAGCAGCCCTGTGTCTGGTTCCAAATTCCTTGGAAATCCCTGTGCTTTCTGTCAAAGGCAGATAGGCAGAGGTGACCGCGATTCGATTTTCTCTGATAATCACAGCACCATCATGTAGGGGAGTGTTGGGAATAAAAATATTGATGAGAAGTTCTGCTGAAATTTTGGCATCCAAGGGAATTCCTGTCACGATGTATTCTTGTAAGGTCCGAACTCGTTGAATGGCAACCAGAGCGCCAATCTTACGAGGACTCATGTATTCAACTGACTTGACAAAGGCACGAATCATTTGCTCTTCAGCACTAATTTGAGTAGTAGAAAAGAAATCTGTCGCCCTTCCCAAGCGTTCCAAACCAGTCCGAATCTCTGGAGAGAAGATAACAACTGCAGCAATAACCCCGTAAGTGATAATCTGATTAATCAACCAAGAAATCGTTGTTAATCCAAGAATATTGGCCACAACCTGGGCTAACACAAAGATCAAGACCCCCCGTACCAAAATCATAATCTTGGTACCAGCTATCGCTTTTGTAAAACGATATAAAATATAGGTCACAATCAAAATATCAAACAAATTGATGGCAATACTCCAAGGACTAGAAAACAAGCTAGTCCAATATTGCAGGTTGGATAATTGTTGAAAGTTCATCTGCTGTCTCCTCTCTGTCCAAACACGTTCCTTTCTATTATACCATTTTTCTGACATTTTTTTCCCTATCCTACTTCATTTTAAATTAAAGAAAAAATATGATAAAATAAACTGACTAGAAAAAACAAAGGAGAAACCATGTCTCAACTATATGATATTACCATTGTAGGTGGTGGTCCAGTCGGGCTTTTTGCAGCCTTATACGCCCACCTACGCCAAGCCAAGGTCCAAATCATCGATTCCCTTCCACAACTAGGTGGACAGCCTGCTATTCTTTATCCTGAAAAGGAAATCCTAGACGTCCCAGGGTTCCCAAACCTGACTGGAGAAGAGTTGACTAATCGTCTAATCGAGCAATTAAATGGCTTTGATACCCCTATTCATCTCAATGAAACGGTTCTTGAGATTGAAAAACAAGAAGAAGACTTTGCCATTACAACTTCTAAAGGAAGTCACCTGTCTAAAACTGTTATCATCGCTATGGGTGGCGGTGCCTTTAAACCACGTCCGCTGGAACTAGAAGGCGTTGAGGGCTATGAAAATATCCACTACCACGTTTCCAACATTCAACAATATGCTGGTAAAAAAGTGACGATTCTTGGTGGGGGAGACTCAGCTGTGGATTGGGCTTTGGCTTTTGAAAAAATTGCGCCAACTACCCTTGTTCACCGCAGAGATAATTTTCGTGCCTTGGAACATAGTGTCCAAGCCTTACAAGAATCATCTGTAGCCATTAAAACACCATTCGTCCCTAGCCAACTCCTTGGAGATGGAAAAACGCTTGATAAACTTGAAATCACAAAAGTCAAATCTGATGAAACCGAAACGATTGACCTAGACCACCTCTTTGTCAACTATGGTTTCAAATCTTCTGTCGGTAACCTCAAAAACTGGGGTCTGGACCTCAACCGCCACAAGATTATCGTCAACAGCAAACAAGAATCCAGCCAAGCAGGTATCTATGCTATCGGTGACTGCTGCTACTATGACGGAAAAATTGACTTGATTGCAACAGGACTAGGCGAAGCACCAACTGCTGTAAATAATGCTATTAATTACATTGATCCTGAGCAAAAAGTACAACCAAAACACTCAACCAGTTTATAAAAAAGAACCACGAGTCACATAGGATTCGTGGTTTTATAGTTCATCGGCTAATTTATTTATCTTTCTGAGTCTGTGGTTGACACCACTTTTGGTCAGAGGGGTGCTGAGGCTATCTGCTAACTGCTGGATAGAGTAGTCTGGATGCTGAATCCGTAGCTGCGCCACTTCCTGCAAATCCACTGGCAGATTTTCTAAGCCCATGATATCTTTGATTTTACTGATATTGTTGATGGTCTTCATGCTGGCAGAAACTGTCCGAGCGATATTCGCTGTCTCAGCATTATTTGCCCGATTGAGATCATTACGGGTTTCTCGTAAAATCTTAACCCGCTCAAAATCATCACGCGCCTGCATAGCCCCGATTACAATCAGGAAGTCCATAATGTCTTCGGCTCGCTGGAGATAGGTCACAGCTCCCTTCTTGCGCTCAAGTACCTTAGCATCTAGTAAAAATTGCTGGAGAAGTGAGGCAATACCTTGCGCGTGATCTAGATAAACAGAACTGATTTCTAACTGGTACTTACCCGATTCGGGGTCACGAATACTTCCATTTGCCAAGAAAGCCCCACAGAGATAGGCACGGCCTGCTTCCTCGTCTGATAAAATCGCCTCGTCAATACCTGTTTCCAGACCAAAGAAGGAGTCAGCCAAGTGCAAGTCACTCAGCAAATCCTGCACCTTTTCATCCGTAAAAACAGTATAGACCCGATTCTTGCGAAGATTGCTCCTCTGGTGGTGGCGAATTTCTGATTTGATTTCATAGAAATGGAGAAAGGACTCATAGAGGTGACGAGCCAACTTGGCATTTTCTGTCACAACAGACAAGGTCAAACCTGAAGTTGAGAGACCGATGCTACCAGACATCTTGATAATGGCAGATAATTCATGCTGGCTCAGATGGTGTTGACCCAGAATTTCTTCTTTTACTGCTACTGTGAAACTCATTTTCTCACCTGTATAATCCGCATCAACTCATCCACAATCAAATCCCCATCATGGAAAGCACCTCCATTTTCCAGACGAAGGAAGTTGGATGAAATCACACGCGGAACCTGCTTACAAAGCCCAGCAAAGTCATGTTCCACCTGGACCAAGTATTCATCAAAACGGTTGGAATTCATGTATTCCTGTGGCACTTTTTCGATATTCACCAAGACAGTATCGATAAAAGGTCGGCCAAGGTGACGATGCAAGACTTCCACATGGTCGCTATCTGTAAAGTGTTCCGTCTCCCCACGTTGGGTCATGATATTGCAGACATAGGCGATTTCTGCCTTGGTTTCCAAAAGCGCCTGCCCGATTTCTTTAATCACGATATTGGGCAAAATCGAGGTAAAGAGGGAACCAGGCCCTAGGACAATCATGTCACTTTCAAGAATGGTCTGCACTACTCGACGGCTAGCCAGAGGTGTATCATCATTGAGGGTATTGGTCACATAGACATGGTCAATCATACCTGGATGGTCTGCAATATGACTCTCTCCAGCCACTTCTGTCCCATCCTGAAAGACTGCATGAAGGGTCAAAGGATGGTCACTGGAAGGATAAATCTTCCCAGTTGTATGGAAAAATTTGCTCAGCAACTGCATGGCATTATAAGTCGAACCCTGCATTTCTGACAAGCCAGCAATAATGAGATTTCCCAGTGGATGGCCAGCAAAGGCTCCGGCATCCTCAGAAAAGCGATACTGAAAGACCTTCTCATAAAACTTAGGCATATCCGACATGGCCACAAGGACATTGCGAAGATCGCCTGGCGGTGTCAACTGCTGCATATTTTTTCGGAGTTCACCTGACGAACCACCATCATCTGCCACCGTTACAATAGCAGCGATTTCCACATCTTTTTCCCGCAGGCTTTTTAGAATGACGGGGATCCCAGTCCCTCCACCAATCACCGTTATCTTTGGTTTTCTCATGAACGGTTTACCGTTTCCTTTCTTCGGTCTTTGTCGCGATGCCCCTCATTGACAGGCCAATTCTTGGATAAGTCCTGCGCCAAGCGTTTAGCAAAGGCCACACTACGGTGCTGCCCGCCCGTACAACCCATGGCAATGGTCAAAACAGACTTCCCTTCCTTTTGATAACTTGGCAAAATCGGCTCAATCAAGGCCAATAAATGTTGATAAAAGTCTTCTGACTCAGGATGGTTCATAACATAATCATAAACAGGTTCATCCACACCCGTTTGGTTTCTCAATTCTGGAAGGTAATATGGATTTGGCAAAAAGCGCACATCAAAGACTAAATCTGCATCAATTGGGATTCCATATTTAAAGCCGAAAGACATGACCTCGATACGGAAAGACTGGGCTTGTTCCTGATCCGCAAACTGCTCTGCAATGGTTTTACGCAACTCACGTGGAGTGAGTTCAGTTGTATCCACCACATTTTGGCTCATGTTTTTCAGTGGTGCCAAGAGTTCACGTTCCAGCTTAATCCCATCTAAAATTCGACCATCTGCAGCTAGAGGGTGGCTTCGTCTGGTTTCCTTGTAACGCGCGACCAATTCCTTATCTGCTGCGTCCAAAAAGAGAATTTTGAAGTCCAGGTCTTCCTTATTTTCCAACTCATCCAAAACAGCTGAAATCTCTGAGAAGAAAGAACGGCTACGCATATCCACCACCAAGGCCAACTTATGATCGTCTTCCTTTGTTTCCACCAACTGCAAAAATTTGGGCAAGAGGGCCGGTGGCATATTATCAATAGTAAAATAACCTAGATCCTCAAAGGACTGAATGGCCACGGTTTTCCCAGCACCACTCATCCCTGTCACAATCACCAAGTGAAGTTGTTTCTTTGTCATCTTTTTCTCCTTATATCAAAAGAAGTTTGGCCGAACCAAACTTCAACTAGCTTATCCAATCTCTGCGATGACTTCAATTTCGACTTTTACATCACGAGGAAGACGAGCTACCTCCACAGCTGAACGAGCTGGAAATTCCTCTTTAAAGGCCGTTTGGTAAACCTCGTTAAAAGGAACAAAGTCGTTCATATCGCTCAAGAAGCAAGTTGTTTTGACAACATGGTCAAAGTCTGTTCCTGCTTCTGCCAAAATAGCACCAATATTTTTCAAGACTTGTTCTGTCTGTTCTTGGATAGTTTCTCCAACAATTTCCCCAGTTTCAGGAGATAGGGGAACTTGACCGCTAGCAAACAAAAGGTTGCCAACGATTTTACCTTGAACATATGGTCCGATAGCCTTTGGGGCCTTATCTGTATGAATTGTTTTTGTCATTTTCTTTTCCTCACAATTTTTCTAAGATTGCATCCCAAGCCTCATTCATCCCTGCCTTGCTGACAGATGAAAAGAGGATGAAGTCATCACTTGGGTCAAAATTTAATTTCTTTTTGATTGCTGATTCGTGCTTGTTCCATTTACCACGAGGAATCTTGTCCGCCTTGGTCGCCACAATGATGACTGGAATCTCATAATATTTGAGAAATTCGTACATCTGCACATCATCTGCTGACGGGTCATGACGAAGGTCAACTAGACTGACAACCGCACGGAGATTTTCCCGAGTCGTTAGATACTCCTCAATCATGCGCCCCCACTTTTCACGTTCCTTTTTAGAAACGCGGGCATAGCCATAACCAGGCACATCCACAAAGCGCATCTTGTCGTCGATATTAAAGAAGTTGAGCAACTGGGTCTTCCCAGGTTTTCCTGATGTACGAGCGAGATTCTTACGGTTCAACATAGTGTTGATAAAGCTAGACTTGCCAACATTTGAACGCCCTGCTAGGGCAATCTCTGGGAGATCATCCTGCGGATAGTGGGTTTTATTGGCCGCACTGAGCAAGATTTCAGCATTGTGTGTATTAAGTTCCATAGTCACCTCTAGGCTGTTTCTAGGATTGGTTTATCCGTTCCATCGACAGCTTCTTTTGTGATGCGGACCAATTTCACATTTTCCTGACTCGGTACTTCAAACATAACATCTAGCATGGTTTCTTCGATGATAGAACGAAGACCACGCGCCCCTGTCTTGCGTTCGATGGCTTTATTGGCAATTTCTTGAAGGGCCTCGTCGTCAAATTCCAACTCGACATCATCATAAGAAAGCAAGGTTTGGTATTGTTTGACCAAAGCATTTCTTGGCTCTTTCAAGATACGAACCAAGTCATCAACAGTCAATTGCTCAAGAGCTGCAAAGACAGGCAAGCGTCCAATCAATTCAGGGATAATACCGAATTTTTGAATGTCTTCTGCGATGATTTCTTGCATGTATGAGCTGTTTTCGTCAATTGCTTTGTTGTTTTGACCAAAGCCAATAACTTTTTCACCCAAACGCTGTTTAACAATTTCTTCAATACCATCAAAGGCACCACCCACGATGAAGAGGATATTTTTAGTATCCACTTGAATCATCTCTTGTTGAGGATGTTTGCGTCCACCTTGAGGTGGTACGCTAGCAACCGTTCCCTCGATAATTTTGAGAAGGGCTTGTTGCACCCCTTCACCCGAAACGTCGCGTGTAATTGACACATTCTCACTCTTCTTGGCAATCTTGTCAATTTCATCCACATAGATAATGCCACGCTCTGCACGTTCAATGTTAAAGTCAGCAGCCTGCAAGAGTTTGAGAAGGATATTTTCCACGTCCTCACCCACATAACCAGCCTCAGTAAGAGCTGTCGCATCCGCAATGGCAAAAGGCACATTCAAGCTCTTAGCCAAGGTCTGAGCAAGGAAAGTTTTCCCTGAACCAGTTGGGCCAATCATCAAGATGTTTGACTTTTGCAAATCCACATCTTCTGACTCTTCACGCGTATCGTGGAAATTGATGCGTTTGTAGTGATTGTAAACTGCTACTGCCAAGGCACGTTTGGCACGATCTTGACCGATTACGTAGTGGTTCAAGATATGGAGGAGTTCGATGGGTTTTGGAACTTCTGACAAGTCTGCCAAGACTTCCTCAGCCAATTCCTCCCGAATGATTTCCTGGGCTAACTCCACACATTCATTACAAATAAAGGCGTTGTTCCCAGCGATTATTTTTTGTACTTCTTCTTGGCTTTTGCCACAAAATGAGCAATAAACCATCATATCATTATTCCTAGTTGTAGGCATGATTTCCTTCCGTTCTATTCTATACTGTCATTCTATCTAAAATAAGGTCATGTAAAAAGCATGGATACTATTGACCAAATTGGTAAAGGCATTTAACCAGAGCAGGACAGAAAGTCCATAGCGCTTTTTACGAAAAGCCTGTGCTCCAGCAAGCAAGCAGACTAAACACAGCATGGCTGTGAAAAAACCAAATATACTACGTTCCATTAGACTTCCTTTCTCTTGCGGTATTGGATGGTAAAATCATAAGGATTTTTCTCATCTTTGGCGTAGGATTTGCTTGAAACAGTCTCAAAAAGAGACAAATCAAACTCCTCAGGGAAATAGGTATCTCCCTTCACCCGAGCATGAATTTGAGTGACAATCACTTCGTCAAGGTAGGGTTCAAAAGCCTGAAAAATTTGCTTGCCACCGATAATATAGAGATTCTTGTCTTGGCCCTGATACCAGTCCAGAACAGACCGGACATCATGAAAAGTAGCAACCCCGTCTATCTTTTCTTCCGAATTACGTGTCAAAATCAAGGTCTCCCGTTTTGGAAGCAGACGACGTCCCATTCCATCAAAGGTCACACGCCCCATCAAGATAGCATGATTCAGAGTTGTTTCTTTAAAGTGTTGCAATTCTTCTGGCAAATGCCAAGGCAAACGATTGTCTTTCCCAATCACACCCTCTTCATCCTGGGCCCAAATAGCTACGATTTTCTTAGTCATGCTTCCATCCTTTTTACTGATAGTACTATTTTATCAAAAAACTCAAAAAAAGACTGGTTTGGAATAGCTTACAGAATAGAAAAAATCTGTAAGAAATTTCTTACAGATTTATCTATGTTGCCTTATTTCTTACAGACCAGGTGCTTGTCCAAGTTCTGCTGCAAGCATCCAGATTGTTTTATCTGTTTCAGTTTTAGCGTCTGAGAAGATACCGTTTGTCACATCATCACCTTCTTCATCAGTAACATCCAAACCTTTTTGGAAAAGTTCTGACAAATAACGGTAGATAGCAAGGACACGCTCCAAGCTTTCTTCAACATTGCGGTATTCACCAGCTTCTTCTTCGATTTCACTATTTTGAAGGAACTCTGTCAAAGTAGAGAATGGGTTTCCTCCAAGTGTAATCAAACGTTCGCTGATTTCATCCAATTGACCATCAAGAGCTTCCATATACTCGTCCATTTTTGGATGCCATACAAGGAAACCACGACCACGCATGTACCAGTGTACTTGGTGCAAGGCAACGTGTGCTACGTACAAATCAGCAACAGCTTGGTTCAACACTTCCTTAGTTTTGGCCAATGCTACTGGCGCTGCTTTCGTTAATGATGTTACGTCTTTTACTGCTTCTTTTTTCAATTCTACCATTTTCTTTACCTCGTTCATTATTATTTGTAACCACTTCTTAATGATTACTACCTTAGTATACTACTAAGGAAAACCAATAGCAAGCCAAATGACTCACATGAGAAAAGTTGCAATAGACTGATAATTTAAGAATTTTTTAGAATGAAATACAGTCACTTTCAAACTCTCTTAACAGCGATAAAATAAAGAAAAGAGCATACAATTTGTACACTCTTTTCTCAGTTTTACATCTTAATACCAGACGCTAACATCAACATGACCCCGAATCCCTTTAAGAGAGTCTGACGAAGTATACTGCCATCCTTTTTCTCCTGAATAGTACGGATTTGTCCAGTCGAGCGCATCCGTATAGGCTGCAACCCAGTTTACATGTTGTAAGATATCAGGATGATTTAGTCGATTTTGTAATAGGTTCCGATAACTATAGACTTTCACATTTTGATAACCAGCCTGTTTCATTATTGCCATATACTTGTTGATAATCTTGACCCAGGTTCCAGTATCACTTGGAGCTCTCTTGGTCTTATTGACATATTCCCAGTTCTCAACATCATAATAGATAGGGTAAGACAGGTTCATCTTATATTTCTTCAAGAGTTCAATAGTCTGTTTGGCATCGTTCTCAGCATCTGTTTCATTCTCTGCATAAGTATAAAGATAGACACCATAAGGAATGCCCAAACGATTAAATTCTTGTATATTATGAGCCAATTCCTTATCTTCTGCACCACTATATCCCAAGCGAACAATAACACCATCAACTCCATTTTCCTGGATGACCTTTTTCCAATCACTAATGTGGCCATTATGTTCACTGACATCAATAACCTTCTTAGCTCGGTCTGTTCCAACCTGTTCTTCACGATGGTTAAAGAAGTAACGGTGTCCATTTCGATAAACCCAACCGACATTCAAGTCTTTCTTTTCTTTTAACTCACCTGAGTCAGAAAAAATATAGCGAGCATCATTCATGACTAATTCACCAGTCGCCATAGCACCACTTTCAGTAAGATAGTAATTTCCATGCCACTCATCTTTGGCCATGTAGCCCCACTTCTTAAAGTAATACCACTTGCCATCAATCTTTTGCCACTGTTCATTAGCATAAGAACCATCTGACTTAAGGTAGAAATAAGAAGCATAAGCTGGGTCATACAGCCATTCGTTTTGCATCATGGCACCTTGACCATTCAAGAAATAATTTCCTTGCCATTGGCTTTTAGCTAAATAGCCCCATTTCTTAAAATAGTACCATTTACCTCCAACAGAATGCCATTCTTGGTTAGCATAAGAGCCATCGGACTTCAGGTAAAACCAATTCTTATAGGCGTTATCATAAACCCATTCATCCTTAGCCATATAACCACCTGATTTTAGGTAGTAATTGCCCTGCCACTCATTTTGAGCATAACGACCGTCTGACTTAATATAAAACCAAGCCTTATAGTAGTTATCAAAAATCCACTCACTCTTAGCTTTTGAACCATCTGCCTTCACATAAAAGTCGCCTTCCCAGTGTGCTGATGTTGAAGTTGGCTTACTTTCTTGCCTCTGACTGCTAGCTAGAGTCTCCTTAGTCTCTTCTTTCTTCTCTGTTTTCTGGCTATAAGAAGTTTGAACACTGCTTTCTTCCGTAGATGCTTTTGCCTCAGCTTCATTTGCAGCTACTTGATTGACTGCCAAACCTAGTAAAAATACGCTTGCTAATCCAATTTTTCCAATCTTTGTTTTCAATCTTTCCTCCCCTATAAAAAAGCGGAACAGACATCTGAATGCTGTTCCACCTAGCTTTTGCTACTTACCTAATTATTTTACAAAGTCAAGCAATGCCAAGAAGCTTTCAGCTTCAAGTGACGCACCACCAACAAGGGCACCGTCAACGTCTGGGCAAGCCATGTATGAAGCAACGTTTTCAGGTTTAACAGAACCACCGTATTGAACACGAACTTTGTCTGCAACTTCTTGACCGAAGTCAGCAGCTACAACGTCACGAACAACTTTACACATTTTTTGTGCGTCGTCTTGTGAAGCTGATTTACCAGTACCGATAGCCCAGATTGGCTCGTAAGCGATAACTGATGCAGCAACTTGTTCAGCTGTCAATCCAGCCAATGCAGCAGAAACTTGAGCACCTACAAACTCAGCAGCTTTACCAGCTTCGTAAGTTTCAAGTGACTCACCACAACAGATGATTGGAAGCATACCGTTTGTAAAGATTGCTTTTGCTTTTTTGTTGATATCTTCGTCAGTTTCATGGAAGTAGTCACGGCGTTCTGAGTGACCGATAACAACGTAGTCAGTACCGATTTCTTTCAAAACTTGTGGGCTAGTTTCACCAGTGAAAGCACCTGCATTTTCAAAGTAACAGTTTTGAGCAGCAACTTTAAGGTTTGAACCTTTAGCAGCAGCAAGAACAGCTGTCAAATCAAGAGCTGGAGCAGCGATACCTGCTTCAACAAGATCTGATGAAGGAAGTTTTGATGCAACTGCTTCAACAAATGCTTTAGCTTCTTCTGGATTTTTGTTCATTTTCCAGTTACCAGCGATAAATGGTTTACGTGACATTTCACATACCTCTTTTTTCAATTTATTTTCTATTTATTTTATCACAATTATACACAGCTTGCAAATCTTACTCGGATTTCAAGACTGCTTGCATTGATTAATCCTTCCAGAGATCCATGGCACTTCGAAAATCTGCAGATACCTGTGTCAACTGAGGATTGCTTGCTTCTCTCTCTGCCCGCTTGGCCTCAATTTGAGCCACACTTTTAATACCTTCATGGCGCCAATTTCTCAAAATTGCCTGAATGTACTTCCAGTTTGCTTTTCCATTTAAAACAGCTTCACGAAGAGCTTCCTTAATCAAATCAGCACTGGTTCCATCTTCCTTAAGGGTCTTAGTCAAATCTTCAATCTCAAAAGGCGTCAACAAGCGTCCCAACTCCTGCTGGAAGGTTTCTACCAAATCCTTAAGCTGGTTTTGAGGTGTCAACTGGTCTGAACTCGAAGCACTAGCTCCAAGAAAGTCATCCAAACGTTCCAAGGCTAGACTGGCATCAAAGAGCAATTCGATTTCGCCATTTAATTCGATAGTACGGTACTGAAGCAGTCCCCTCTCTGTCAAGTTGGAAATAGCCTGGTTGACATCCGAGATTTCCTTGCCAATCCTTTCAGCAATCTGGCTTGGGGACATTTCTTCCAAACCTGTCGTATTTTGCAAATAGAAAAATTGCCAAACCAGAAAATCGTCGCTGGAAGGAAAGAGTTCCTTAAAATGCAAGAGCAGGGCACTCGGTAAAACCAAGTTCCCTGATTTAAAAGCGTCTAAATATGTCATAATTCCTCTTATAAATACCCATATGCAGATGCATCATCTTCTATCTTTCTCCAGTCAAAAGGTGTTTCCTGATAGACCGCATAGTTTACCCAGTTACTGAAAAAGAGGGCTGCTGATGAAGACCAACAAAGACAAGGTGTTTGGTTGACATCATCATCCTTAAAGTAATTTTCTGGAATATGAGGATCCAAACCTGCATCACGATCTCGGAAATACTCTTTTGCCAGGGTATCACGATCATACTCCAAATGCCCAAAACTATAAATTTCTCGTAAATCACGACTGGCCAAAATCGAAACCCCAACCTGAGGGCCTTCCGATAAAATCTCGAGATTGGTCTTGTTTAAGATTTCTTCCTTAGAAATCTCTGTGTGCCGTGAATGAGGGGATACATAGCTATCATCAAAGCCTCTAAAGAGAAGGTGCCCTTCTTTTAAGGTATCCTGAGGATAAATACCTGATAACTTACTATCCATCTGGTATTTTTCAACACCATAGCGGAGATAAAGCCCAGCCTGAGCCCCCCAACAGATATGAAGGGTCGAATAGACATGGGTCTTGGACCACTCGATAACCTGACTGAATTCCTCCCAATAGTCCACTTCCTCAAATGGTAAATGCTCAACTGGAGCACCCGTGATAATCATTCCGTCAAAATACTCGTCCTTGACTTCAGGAAAAGTTTTGTAGAAGGTCTCCATGTGTTCTGAACGAGTTGTCTTAGAACGATGGCTCTCCATATAGAGGAAATCAATATCCAGTTGCAGGGGTGTATTGGCCAAATGGCGCAACAATTGAGTCTCTGTGACCATTTTTTGTGGCATGAGATTTAAGATTAAAATCTTCAAGGGACGGATATCTTGGTGGGCAGCACGTTGATCATCCATGACAAAGATATTCTCTGTCCGTAAAATCTCAACAGCTGGCAATTTTTTATCAATTCGAATCGGCATAACCCTCTCCTAACTGTACTCTTTCAGGAATAATTGCATGCGTTTGAAGCTAAAATTCAAACACTTAGTCCTTTTATTATACTGCAAGAAGATATAGTTTTCAATTATAGTTTTTCTCTAACTAGCTATAGTCTATTTTTATATCCCAATGTAGAGAAAACAGCCCTAGGGACTGTTTTTCATTAATAATGCATCAAAACTTTGTAATCGTAGTCACCGATTTTTTCACGGCCGTTCAATTCATCCAATTCAACAAGGAAGGCACAACCTGCTACAACACCACCAAGTTTTTCAATCATCTCGATGGTTGCCTTAACAGTTCCACCTGTCGCCAAGAGGTCATCTACGATAAGAACACGTTGACCAGGCTTAATGGCATCAGCATGCATAGTCAAGGTATCAACACCGTACTCTTTTTCATAGTCAGCAGAAATAACTTCACGTGGTAATTTCCCTGGCTTACGAACAGGAGCAAAACCAATTCCCAACTCAAAGGCAACTGGACAACCCACGATAAATCCACGAGCCTCAGGACCTACAATCATATCAATTTTCTTGTCAGTAGCATACTGAACAATTTCACGAACAGCATAGCTATAAGCATTTCCATCAGCCATCAAAGGACTGATATCACGGAAGGTAATGCCTTCCTTTGGATAATTTTCAATTGTTGCAATGTAATCTTTTAAATTCATCTTTTTCTTTCTTTCAAAGTTTTTACTCTCTATTATAGCATATTTTTTAAGAAAGAAAAAAGGAAAAGTTAACTTCAATGATTATCTAACGATTTGACGATTTATAACTAGCCATAGCAATAAAGCCCAAGTTCTTTTTATTCTTAGCGAACATTTTATACATAGTTAAAAACTGCTTTCTATTCTCCTTTTTACAAGCATTTACACAAATTTTCAAAGTTCCTAGCCAACCTTCGTCATAAATCATACCTGATAATTTCATTAATGTCATTTCACCAGTCAATACTTTCACATCACGATAACCTGATTCTATCATCACCTCTTCCCAACCATCTTGAGTTAAAGGACCTACATTTACATGAATTGCTTGTGACAATTCCTGTCTGACAGACTCTTTATCTTCCTTAAGAAGTACATCATGTGTCAAAAGAAGACCTTCAGGTTTTAAAACCCTTAGATACTCCATTACACATTTTTTCTTAGCTTGATCGGCTTGCATAGTCAGCATAGCTTCATTTATAACAATATCAAAACTAGCATCTTCATAAGGAAGTTTCATTGCATTTGCTCTTTCAAACCTGATTAAATGACCAACACCTGCCGTTTTAGCAGATTTTTTAGCCACTTCTAAAGCTTGACCATCCATATCAACAGCAGTTATCTTACAACCAAAACGCTGTGCCAACTCAATTGCTGTAGTTCCCCTATTACACGCAACCTCTAGTATTCTCTTTTCTTTTGAAAATCCTCCTTCCGCAATTAACCAATCTGTGGCACGTTTTCCACCTGGACGTAAGCGTTTTTTCCCCAGTTTCGCTAAAAACTTATGACCTGCTTCTGACATTTGAACACCTCTGTTTTTTTCTTCATTATAACATAAAATGATATTATCTGATAATTCTAATCTAGTTTTTGATGAACTATAATCAAACGCATACAGTCTGCCATGATTATAGCATAAATCTATTAATTACCTCTCTAGTTCGAATTCATACTCAATAAAAATCAAAGAGCAAACTAGAAAGCTAGGCGCAGGCAGTACTTGAGTACGACAAGCCGACGCTGACGTGGTTTGAAGAGATTTTTGAAGAGTATCAATTGCTCACGTAGTTTACTCATATAGGTTCACTAGTAGATGGTAACCACGGAGTACTTACATCTCAGATGAACGACATGGCTGTTATACTCAAAAAAAGAAAGGACAAAATTCGTCCTTTCTCGATCTTAGCTTTTCTTCAACCCACTACAGTTGACAAAGAGCCGAAAAAACCTGATGAATCGAATGATTCATCAGGTTTAAACAGATCTGTTCATTGCAAACAAATCATGTCAATTAGAAAGATTAGTCTTCTTTCTTCTTGCGGGCTACAAGACCAAATCCGCTCAATACTCCGAGAAGTCCAAGTGCTGCTAGGCTAGCATGGTCTTCTGTACCAGTATTTGGCAATTCGCGTTTACCTTCAGCTTCTTTCACTGCTGTTGGTTCTACTGGTTGTGCTGGAGTTGCTGGTACTTCTGGTTTAGCTGGCTGTTCAGGCATTGCTGGAGTTACTGGCTCTACCGGTTGTACTGGTTTTTGAGATTGCACCTTACGGTAAACATTGCGAACATTTCCATTCGCATCTGTTTCTGTACGAACTAGCTCATAACCTTCTAATGATTTACGTGGATGTGAACCATCTTCATTCGGAATAATCAATTCACCATTTTCATCTACATAAGTTGTTAATACTTTTTCTGTAACTGGTGTTGGTGTTGGACTATATGAAGTCACTGGTGTAGTTGATTTCTTCACTTTCTTATAGATACGTTTGATTGTACCATCAGGAAGAGTCTCTTCACCTACATACTCATACTCAGGAATATCCAAGATTGGTGACAACATATCAAATTCAAATCCTGGAATGATATTTCCTTCAGTGTCACGAGCAATAATTCTTGGTTTTTCAACTGATGGTGTTGGTGATGGAGTTGTAACTTTTTCATAAACGTGTTCTACATCGCCGTTTGGAAGAGTCTTAGTTTCTACGAAGCGGTAACCTGGGATATTTTTCTTAGGTTTTTCTCCCTCTTCTGTTGACTCTACAGGGTTATTGTTTTTATCAACAGTAATAGGATTACCATCTTTATCCTTGAAGAATGTTTGAACTGGAGCGTAAATATGAACTGTATCTCCTTCTGGAGTAGTTGTTGTATTTACTAGTTTGTAACCTGGAACTTTCTTAGCTTCTTTAGTTCCTTCTTCAGTTTCTGTTCCTGGAATTGGATGACCTGCTTCATCGATGTAAGAAGTCGTTACTTTTTCGTATACATACTCAGTATCTCCATTTGGAAGTTTACGAGTTTCTACTACTTTGTATCCTGGAATGTTCTTAGGATCTTTTGTTCCTTCCTCAGTTGTTGTTCCTGGGATTGGGTTACCATTCTTATCTACGTGTTTAGTTGTTACTGGTTCGTAGATGTGTTTAGTATTCCCTTTTTCATCCATTTCAGTCTTAACAAGTTTGTATCCTGGAATCGTTTCTGATGGGTTCTTACCATCTTTAGATGGGATAAGTTCAGTTTCTTTACCGTCTTTTCCTACTACTACAAATTTAGTGTCAGGACGAACTGTTGGTGTGTAAGAAGCTTTGATTGTCTTACCATTCTTATCTTTACGTACAACTTTTACTGGAGTAGCTGTTCCTACGAAGTTTGGTTCTGGAGTGAATGTTACTTTACCATCTTTATCGATTGTATAAGTTCCTTCTCCTGGTACTTTCTTCTCAGTTGATCCATCTTTAAATGTTGGAGCTACTGTAGTATCTACATCACCTTTGAATACTGGAGTATTCGATTGAGGTTGTCCTTTAGCACCTTCTGATACTACGTTTTCAGTAGTTGTTTTACCTAATACAGTTGGAGTGTAAGTAGCTGTGACTGGTGTCCCGTTTTCGTCAACACGTTTAACAGTTACACCTTTAGCTGTTCCTACGAAGTCTGGTTCTGGAGTGAAGGTTACTTTACCGTTCTTATCGATTGTGTAAGTTCCTTCGCCTGGGACTACTACTTTACCGTCTTTATCAGCACCTTCTAAAGTTGGAGCTACTGTTTCATCGATTGGTACTGTTACAGTCTTACCGTTTACTTTAGTAGTTCCAGCTGTGAATACTGGAGTTTCTGATTGAGGTTCTCCTTTTTCACCGATTGTTGTTACGTCTTTACCTGTTGGAGTTACTGGTAATACTACTGGAGTGTATTTAGCTGTTACTGGTGTTCCGTTTTTATCTTCACGTTTAACTGTTACACCTGTCGCTTGACCAGTGAAGTCTTTATTTGGAGTGAATGTTACAGTTCCATCTGGAGCAACTGTGTAAGTTCCTTCTCCTTCGATAGTCACAGAATCAACTGGGTCTCCTGTTTTCGGATCTACTAGTTTAGCTGGTTTATCAGATAATTCTACAGTTTTTTCTACACCGTTAACTGTTGTTTTACCTGCTTCAAAGGCTGGGTTACCTTTTTGAGTTGCACCTTGTACATCAGTAGTTACTACGTCATCTGATGTTGGTGTTACTGGTTTAACTGTTGGTGTGTATTTAGCAGTTACTTCTGTACCATTTTTGTCAGTACGTTTAACTGTTACACCGCTAGCTTTACCTGTAAATTGTGGTTCTGGAGTGAATGTTACTACACCATTTTCAATTGTATAAGTTCCTTCTCCTGGTACTGTTACTGAATCTACTGATTCTCCTGTTTTCGGATCTACTAATTTAGCTGGTTCATCTGATAATTCTACAGTTACTTCTTTACCGTTAACTGTTGTTTTACCTGCTGTGAACACTGGAATTCCAGTTTGTTTAGCACCTTGAACATCTTCAGATACTACGTCATCTGATGTTGGAGTAACCGGTTTAACTGTTGGTGTGTATTTAGCTGTAGCTGGAGTTCCGTTTGTATCTTTACGTTGAACTTCAACACCTTCAGCTTTTCCTGTGAAGTTTGGTTCTGGTTTGAATGTTACTTCACCAGTTTCTGGGTTGATTGTGTAAGTTCCTTCTCCTGGTACTGTTACTGATTTTTCCTCAGTTGGCTCACCAGTTTCTGGATCGATTAATTTAGCTGGTACTGTTGGGTCGATTGGAGCTTTTTCGTGACCTTCTGTGAATGTTGGAGTTCCACTTTGCTCTTGACCTTGCGCACCTTCAGAAGTTGTTCCTTTAGCAGTTGGTTTAACAGGCGTGATATTTGGAGTGTAAGTTGTTGTTACAGCTGTTCCGTTTGTATCTTTCGCTTGAACTGTTACTGGTTTAACTTCTCCTGTGTAAGTTTTATCTGTTGGTGTGAATACTGCAACTGGATCTTTACCAGCTTCTTTAACAAGAGTGTATTCACCGATTACATTACCTTTTGGATCTTTAGCTGGTACTTTATCAGCTTTTTGTCCATTTTCATCTAATAATGTGTAAGTATCTGGATCAATTGCTACTACTTCTTCAGTTTTAGCTTTAGTCATTGGGTCTTCAACTTCAACTACCCCACCTTTGAATTTAACTGGTTGGCTTTGAGTTTGACCTTGAATGTCTGAAGTCACTGATGGTTCTGCAGTTGGTTTAACACCGATTACTACTGCTGAGTATTTACCAAGTGCTGGAGTACCGTTCTTATCAACACGTTTAACTGTTAATTCAGTACCTTTACCTTTGAAGTTTTTATCTGGAGTGAATGTTACAGTTCCATCTTCTGCAACTGTGTAAGTTCCTTCTCCGTCAATTGTTACAGTTGTTACTTCTTGTCCTGTCTTAGGATCAATTAGTTTCGCTGGTACATTATTGTCGATTTCAACAGTTTTTTCAACACCGCCAATCGTTACTTTACCACCGATGAAGTTTGGTCTACCAGTTTGTACTTTACCTTGAACACCTGCAGTTTCAACTTCTGTTCCTTCTGGAGATGCTGGGTGTACAACAGCTGTGTATTCTGCAGTAACTGGAGTTCCGTTTTGGTCTTTACGAACAACTGTCATTGTTGTTCCTTTACCTTTGAATTGCGGATCTGGAGTAAAGTGTACTGTTCCATCTGGATCTACTGTGTACGTTCCTTCTCCTGGAATTGTCTTAGTAGTTGTTCCATCTTCGAAAGTTGCTGGCACTTTATCATCCATTGGCACTTCTACTTCTTTACCGTTGATTGTTGTTTTACCAGGTTTGAATTCCGGTTTACCACTTTGTGGTGCACCTTGAATATCTTCAGTAAATGTATTTACACCTACTGGAGTAACTGGCTTAATAGTTGGTGTGTAAGTAGCAGTTGTTGGAGTTCCATTCGCATCTTTGGCTTGAACTGTTGCTGGTACTGGAGTACCTACGAAGTCTTTGTTAGGTGTGAATGTTACTTTACCTGTTGTTGGATCGATTGTGTATGTACCAACTTCTTTTCCGTTAGCGTCTTTGGCTGGAATTGTTGTTTCGTCGGTTGGGTTTCCAGTAGCTGGATCGATGAGTTTAGCTGGTTGAGTCGCATCAATCTTCATAGGAACTTTATCGTCACCTTGAGTGAATGTTGGAGTTCCTTCTTGAGGTTGTCCTTGTGCACCTTCAGATGTTACAGGTTTTCCTGTTGGTTCTACTGGAGTGATGTTTGGAGTGTAAGTTGTTGTTACTGGAGTTCCATTTGTGTCTTTAGCTTGAATCGTAACTGGTGCAACTTCACCTGCATATGTTTTATCAGTTGGAGTAAATACCGCAGTTGCTTTACCGTCTACAACTTTAAGTGTGTAAGTACCGATAACATCTCCTGCTGGGTTTTTAGCTGGTACTGATGTAGCTGCTTGTCCTTTTTCATCTAATAGTGTGAATGAATTAGTGTCAAGTGGCACTTCTTTTTCAACACCGTTAACAGTTGCTTTACCAGATTTGAAGGTTACTTCTTTAGATTGTTCAACACCTTGTACATCTGTTGTTTCAGCTGGTGAAGCAGTTGGTGTGACACCTACGATAGTTGGAGTGTAAGTTGTTGAAACTTTAGTTCCGTTTTCGTCTTCTGCTTGTACTTTAGCTGGTTGTACTTTACCTTTGTATTCTTTGTTAGTTGGTGTGAAGGTTACTTTGTTAGTAACTGGATCAATTTCGTATGTCCCTACTTTGTTTCCATCTGGATCTAAAGCATCTACTGGAGTACCTGGTGCTACTGGGTTACCTTCTTTATCAAGAAGAACCGCTGAGTTAGCTTTGATTGGTACTGATTTTTTCTCACCTTCGATTGTTGTATCACCAGGTGCAAATGACACCATTCCTTCTTGAACTTCACCTTGGATACCTGAAGATTCTGCTGGTGTTGCTGTTGGTGTTACACCTACGATGTGTGGAGTGTAAGTAGTGTTTACTTTCGTTCCGTTTTTATCTTCTGCTTGAACTTTAGCTGGAGTTACTTTACCAGTGTATTTTTTGTCAGTTGGTGTAAATGTTACTTCACCTGTTGCTGGATTGATTGAGTATGTACCTACCTCAGTTACTCCGTCTTCAGCGTATGCTGGAGTTGTTTGTCCAGGTTGAACTTCATTTCCTTCTTTATCTAGAAGTTTGTGAGAGTCTTCTTTAATTGGTACTTCTGCATTTCCAGCTGTGAATGTAGGTGTTCCTTTTTGAGTTTCACCTTGTACTCCTGCTGAGTCTGTAGGTTTAGCTGTTGGTTCTACAGCTGTTACTGTTGGAGTGTATTTTGTAGTAGCCGTAGCCGTTACATCTTGTCCATCTTTATTTTGACCTACTGGTGCTGTCAATGTTACATCAACACCTGAAGCAGTTCCCTTAAAGGTTGGAAGTGGTTGGAAGGTTACCTCACCTGTCGTAGGATTGATTGTGTAAGTTCCTTCTCCTTCAACAGTTACAGAGTCAACTTTAGCATTCGTTTTTGGATCTACCAATTTAGCTGGGTATGTAGCACTTGGTGTTACTGGGTCTGGAGTTGTACCATTACCATCTTTATCTACATCAATTGTGAATTTAGGTGTTTTCTTCTGTTCTTTACCTTGAATATCTGTTGATGTTTCAGGATTTGCAGTGATTTCTTTTGGAGTTACGTTTGGTACATAAACAGCATCCATAGTTTTTGTAGTTCCTGCTGAGTGAGTACCATCGTTAACATTCTCAAGTTTGTTTTGATCTGTTAAAGCTGTCCATCCAGTTGATTGACCATTAGTATCTACTGCACGTAAAACGATACCGTCCGCTTTCCCAACAAAGTTAGCTTCTGGAGTAAAGGTTACACCAGTATCTGTTACTTCATAAGTACCTTGACCTGCTTTAGTATATGTTTTTGTTAATGAACCGTCTGGGTTAACAATCATTACACCTTCAGTTTGTACTTTCTTAGTCGATGCTAAACTAATTGAGTTACGTTGTTCAGTATAGTTAATTTTACCATATGCATTGAATGTAGTTTTACCATTATTAGAGCCCAATTCAGATGCATCAGCTTCAACACGATTTATAAACTCAATACCAATATTTTGTTTTTCACCTTGTTTACCAGTAGTTTCTTCATAGTCACCACGTGGTGGATGTGAAATTTGAATTTGGTTATCTTCTACTTCTCCAGAATAAGCAATTCCTGTAGGTTTTTCTATTTGTTTTTGATCTTTTGCGATACGAACACGGAAGTTAGCAACATCTTTACTTGTATCAATTATTTGAGTATTAGTGAATGTTAATTCAACTTCCTGGTTTTTACCTGTAACTTCGGCAATTGATGATTCTTCACCTTTATCGAATTTACCATTTCCGTTGAAATCGATAAATCCTCGAACATAAGCTGGTTCTACAGTTCCAGTATATCTATCATTACCATTTGCAGAAGCAATAACTTTTACTTTATAAGTATTATCTGGACCTTTAATTAAATGAACTTCTGGTTCGCCAGTATCTTTATTATTTACTACATTATCAGGTGCAATAAGTTGATCAACACCTTCATCGGCATTATCAGTTGCATCATCTGAACCTTTACCACGAACTCGCTCTCCATTAACTGCCTCAGGGTCTGCTTTTACTTTACCTAAGTATGGTTGTTGAATTTCTTCAATTCCATTTGTTTTATAGTTTACTGTTTCAGTTTTAAGAAAGTGTTCTGCTGTTCCATATGATTCTGGAAGATCCCCGAAGTCAGATAACTTAATACCAATCATAGATGATTGAGCACCACCAGAAATCATAAACATACCAACTTCTGTTGCTCCTGCTGTCGATACAATAGGAGTCGCACGAGGTGTACGTTGCCCATTACTATCTTGATATCCTCCAAACACTTGCGAACCAAGACCTGCTGTAGCAGCATCTGGTGTTGCAAATAATTTATTAGCTAATGCTTTTTGTAACCCTGCACTTGCTTGTGAGAATAATTGTGGACTTGTGACATTATCCATTCTGCTTGAAGTAATTGGATCGTACGGATTTACCTCATCTTCCTTACCTACCATGGCAACTAAATCCCATGGAGTACCATTTGTTGTATAAATCTCAGATTCTTTTTCTCCAATATCTTCCCCTGTAGTCATTACGATACCAGGTTTTGTTTCTTTACCATTGTAAGTAGCTTCAACTTTGAATACTACCCCACCGATAGTTCCTACTTTTTGGTTTGCTTTATCATCTGTTCCTGCAATCGTAGTTTTATGTGGAGTTGAATCTAGTCCAGCATTTTTAATATGAGACCATTGTGTTTGAGCTGAACCACCGATACCATTCGCTTGTCCATCTTTGAAAACGTTTTGGGCAGCTGCATCATAAGTATCTTCATTCGCAGTTCCTGCTACACGATTTTTATAAACTTCAGTTGCATGGAACGGTTTTAATTCCTTCACCGTCATTTTAACGATATAACCAGGAATTAATTGTTTTGTAAATACAGAACCTACTTGTAATTGACCATTTGATTTTAATCCTGTCCAAGCTGCTGTATCAGAAAAATCTAACCATTGGATTTGTTTTCCTAAGTTACTTAGAGCTTTATCATCTTTACCTTTATTTAAGATTGGAATATCTCTTAATGATGAATATCCATGATCTTCCAACCATTTTTGACCTGTTTCAGTAGAAGAATCTTTAAGCGCTGTTGTTTGAGCATCTGCCAAGTTAACTGCAAACTTACCGTCACGGCCGATTCCTGCATTTTTCAATTCATTGTAAACTGCAAGGATTGATTCGTTAAGGCGTTCCAATTGCGCATCTACTTGTTCTTTTGTCACACTCTTATCAGCCAAAAGAGCCTTAGTTTCAGTAAGAACTGCTTGGTTTTTAGCGACTGCTGCTGTAACTGCTGCTTTATTTTCTTCTTTGACATCAGCCTTAGCAAGTTCAGTTTCAGCCAATTTGTTAGTTACTTCAGCTTCTGATGATACTTGTGTAAGAGTTGTTGTTGCTACTGAAAGAGCTTTTTCAGCTGGAGTAGCGTTCTTTTCAGCTTCAGCTTTTGCTGCTTCTTTTTCAGCCGCTTGTTTCTTATCGAAACCAGCTGTGTTTGACTCAGTTACAACTGTGCTCAATGCTGATACAGTTTCTGATTGTGCATCTACATCTGCTTGGCTAGCATCTGCCTTAGCTAGAGCTGCTTTTGCTGTTGCCAACACTTCCTTAGCTGAGCTTACTACTGTAGCATCTGCGTATTTAGCAGTTGAAAGTTTAGACTCCAAAGTAGCAATACTTGCTTCAAGGATAGCCTTGTTAACTTTCTTAGTTTCTTCTGCTTTTACTTCAGGTTTTGCTTCTACAGCTTTTTCAGTTTCTGGTTTTACAGTTTCAACTGTTTCAGCTTTAGGCTCAGCCTTTTCTTTCTCCTTATCATCTTGACTAGGAGCAGCTGCTGAAATAGTTGTTTCAGCAGATTGTACTTCAGTCGCTGATACCGCACCGTTACCAAGGAACATCAAACCAGCCGCAATTGCTACTGATGCTGCACCAAAGCTATACTTACGAATACCGTAACGAATGTACTTCTCCGTTCGAAAATCTTGTTGTTTGCCTTTCATGAGACTCACAACCTCCTTATAATTTATTTTATTGCGTTTTTTAATATCTTAGACATAAAAAAATCTTCGGCATTTTTAAACATTTAACATAACAATGTTTTGTATGTCGAAAATTCGTACTTCAGATACAATTTAATGATATCACATCCATCCCTTATAAGCAAGCAATTCAACTTAAAACTTTCACTATAATAAATAAATTTTATCTTTCAAACTTGTTCTTTATGCTTAAAATAATAAATATATGTTTTACTTTAAATTTTTATCTTTTATCTAGTAAAATAACAGTAAATATTTACCAGTTTTTAACAAATGATAACGCACCTGGTTCCAGAAAATATTTGGAAATTGCAAAAAAACCAATGACTTTTATATCATTGGTTTTCTACTGTATCAACTTATCAAAAAGATTTTAATTAATCTTCTTTCTTCTTGCGAGCTACAAGACCAAATCCACTCAATACTCCGAGGAGTCCAAGTGTTGCAAGGCTAGCATTGTCTTCTGTACCAGTGTTTGGCAATTCACTCTTACCTTCAGCTTCTTTCACTGCTGTTGGTTGTACTGGTTGTGCTGGAGTTGCCGGTACTTGAGGTTTAGCTGGCTGTTCAGGCATTGCTGGAGTTGCTGGCTCTACCGGTTGTACTGGTTGACTTGGTTCAACTGGTGTTGGAGTTTGGACTTTTCTGAAGATATGTCTGATACTTCCATTTGGATCTGTCACAGTCTTCACATATTCGTAACCTGAAATTGTTCCTGGTTCTTTAGAGCCTGGCTCAGTTGGTTTCAATGGATTTCCATCCTCATCAGTCCAAGTAGTTGTATTTTGCTTACCTGGATTTGGTTGAGGAACAGGTGAAGGTGTTGGAGCTGGTGGTGTTACTTTTTCATAAACATGCTCGACATCTCCATTTGGAAGTGGTTTAGTTTCTACAAAGCGGTAGCCTGGGATATCTTTCTTAGGTTGTTCCCCTTCTTCTGTTGGAGTATTTGGAATTTCATTTCCATCTTTATCCTTGAAGAATGTTTTCACTTTTTCGTAGACATGCTCTGTGTCCCCGTTTGGAAGTTCCTTAGTTTCTACGAAGCGGTAGCCTGGAATTGAGTCTTTCTTCGGTTTTTTACCTTTTTCAGTTGGAACTTTTGGAATTTCGTTTCCATCTTTATCCTTGAAGAATGTTTTCACTTGTTCATAGATATGACGAGTATTTCCATGCTCATCAGTGATTGTTTCTTTATATCTGTATCCTGGAATATCTACCTTAGGCTGTTCTCCATCTTTACTTGGGAATCCTGGAATTTCTTTACCATTTTCATCTACATAGTCTGTACCTGGACGAACTGTTGGAGTGTATTTAGCAGCAATTGTTTTTCCTGCTTTATCTTTCCTTACAACAGTTACACCTTCTCCAGTTCCTACGTAATCTTCTTCCGGAGTGAATGTTACTTTACCATCTTTATCGATAGTATACGTTCCTTCTCCTTCTACAGTTCTTGTAGTTGTTCCATCATCAAATGTTGGTGGTACATCTAAATCAACGTCTCCTGTAAATTCTGGAGTGTTAGATTGTGGAGTATTCTTAGCACCTTCTGATGTTTTGTCTACAGTTGCTGTTACTGGCGTTACTGTTGGAGTGTATTTAGCCGTTACTTCTGTTCCGTTCTTATCTACACGTTGTACAGTTACTCCTGTAGCTGTTCCAAGGAATTCTGGTTCTGGTGTGAATGTTACTTTACCATCTTTATCGATTGTGTATGTTCCTTCTCCTTCAACTGTTACAGAATCAACTGGATCACCTGTCTTAGGATCAACTAGTTTAGCTGGAACAGCCTTATCAATTTCAACAGTTTCTTCTTTACCATTGATTTTAACTGAACCACCTTCAAACTCTGGAGTTCCTGTTTGTGGTTGGCCTTTTGGTCCTACTGATGTCTTATCTTCTCCAGTTGGCGTTACTGGCACTACTTTTGGAGTATACTTAGCTGTTACTGGTGTTCCATTCTTATCAACACGTTGAACTTCTACACCTTCTCCTTTTCCAGTAAATTGTGGTTCTGGTTGGAATTTCACTTTACCATCTTCGATTGTGTACGTTCCCTCTCCAGGAATTACTACTGGTTCATCAGTTGGTTCTCCTGTTTCTGGATCAAGAAGTTTAGGTGCTTTTGCTTCATCAATCTCAACAGTTTTTGGTACACCATTAACCGTTACTGTTCCACCTTTGAATTCTGGTAATCCTGTTTGTGGTTTACCTTGAATATCTTTAGATTTAGCTGGTGTTGCTGTTGGAGTTACACCTTTAACTTTAGGTGTATAGTTTGCTTGAACAGTTGTTCCGTTCTTATCTTGACGTTGAACAGTTACACCTGTTGCTTGACCTGTGAAGTCTTTTTCTGGAGTGAATGTTACTACACCATCAGGATCGATTGTGTATGTTCCTTGTCCTTCTACTACTACTTTATCAGTTGGTTTCCCTGTTTCTGGATCGATTAATTTCGCAGGTACTGTTTCATCAATCGGAACTTCTTTGTCTCCACCTTTGAATACTGGTGTTCCAGTTTGAGTTGCACCTTGTACATCTTCTGATGTTACGTCTTCTCCTGTTGGTTTAACTGGAGTTACAGTTGGCGTGTATTTAGCTTTTACAGTTGTACCGTTTGTATCTTCACGTTGAACTTCTACACCTGTAGCTGTTCCTGTGAATTGTGGTTCTGGTTGGAATTTAACTTTTCCATCTTCGATTGTGTATGTTCCTTCTCCTTCTACTACAACTTTATCAGTTGATTCTCCTGTTGTTGGATCGATTAGTTTTGGAGCTTTTGTTTCATCAATTGGAACAACTTTCTTTTCACCATTAACCGTTACTTTTCCACCTTTGAATTCTGGTAATCCTGTTTGTGCTTTACCTTGAATATCTGTTGTTTTAGCTGGTGTTGCTGTTGGTTTAACAGGTTTGATGTTCGGTGTATACGTAGTTTTTACTGGAGTTCCGTTAGTATCTTTTGCTTCAATTGTTACTGGTGGAACTGAACCTACATATGTTTTATCTGTTGGTGTATAAACAGCTACTGGATTTTTACCTTCTTCTTTTACAAGAGTATATTTACCGATGACTTTAGTTGGATCTTTTGGATCTTTCACTTCTACTTCATCAGTTGGTTGTCCATCTTCACCTACTAATGTAACTGAACCTGGATTAATCGGTACTGGATCTGATTTAATTGGATTTCCAACTGGATCTTCTAAATCTGCAGTTCCACCTTTGAATGTGATCGGTTGTTTTTGAGTTGCACCTTGTACATCCGTTGATTCAGCTGGCTTAGCCGTTGGTTTAACCCCTACGATTACTGGAGTATAATCAGCTGTTGCCGGTGTATTGTTTTTATCAACACGTTGAACTGTTACTGGTTGTACTGGCCCTACATAACTTTTATCTATTGGTGTGAATTTCACTACTCCTGTAGTCGGATCTAAAGTATACTTACCGATTACATTTCCTTCTGGATCTTTCGCTGGAAGTTCATTTGAAGGAACAGGTTGCTTCGTTTCTGGATCAAGTAGTGTTGCTGGTTTATCGTAATCGATTGGCACTGCTTCATTTCCTGGTTTGAAGTAAGGTTTACCGTTTTGAGGTTGACCTTGAACTCCCGTTGTAACATTGTCGAATCCTTCCGGTACTACTGGTTTAACAATTGGTGTATATTTCGCAGTAGCTGGTGTGCCGTTTGTATCCACACGTTTGACCGTTACACCTTTAGCTACACCTGTAAACTGTTCTTCAGGTTGGAAATGAACAGTTCCGTCAGGATCTACTGTATATGTTCCTTCTCCTGATACTACTTTTTTAGTTGTACCATCTTCAAATGTTGCTGGTACTTTATTATCGATTGGGAATTCATTATCTCCCGGAGTAAAGGTTACTCTACTTTGTTGAGGTTTACCTTGTAGATTTGTAGTAGTTTTATCTTGTCCTTCTGGTACTACTGGAGTCACAGTTGGAGTGTAAGTTGTTTCTACTTTTGTACCATTTTTGTCTGCCGCTGTTACTTTCGCTGGGTCTGGTGTTCCAGTAAAGTCTTTATTTGGTTGGAATGTAATTACTCCAGTTTCTGGGTCTAAAGTATAAGTACCTACTTCTTTTCCATCTTTAAGAGCTGGCATTGTTGTGACTTCTGCACCTGTTGGATCTACAAGTTTCACTGTAGATTTATCGATTGGGGCTGTTTCGTCACCTTCTTTAAACATTGTAGTTGCATCTTGAGTTTGTGGTTTACCTTGTTTTCCACTTGTCTCTTTTGGTTCTGCAGTTGGTTCTATCGCTTCCACTTCTGGAGTGTAGTCACCACTAGATGTAACTTCAACTTTATTTCCTTCTGAGTCTGTCGCTGTTACAGCTACTTTAACATCTACTCCTTTTGCTTTACCTTTGAAGCTTGGTTCTGGAGTGAATGTTACTTTACCATCTTTATCGATTTTATATGTTCCTTCTCCTGGTACTACAACTTTACCTTCTTCATCAGCACCTTCTAATGAGTACTTCGCTGTTGTCCAGTCTACATTTGTTCCATCTGGAGTATTAGTTCCTGTGTTTAATTCAGAGAAACGATCTTTTCCTGATTTAGATTCTTGAGTTTGTCCTTGTTTTCCTTTAGTTTCATCATTAGATGGTTTAACACCATATACAGTTGGTGTATAAGTAGTTGAAGATTCTACTACTACTGGTTGACCATCATCTCCTGTTAACGCTACATTAGCTGAAACTGTTAAAGGTTTAGCCGTACCAATAAATCCTGGAGCTGGTGTGAAGTTTACTTTACCTGTGTTTTCATCAATTTCATAAGTACCTTCATCAGTAGTTACAGAACTTACTTTTTTACCTGATTCTGGATCAACTAGTTTGTAATCAGATACTTCTGCATCACTTGGTAATCCAGTCTTGAATCCTTTTTCCATTGAATCAGTTTGTTCTTGTCCTTCTGCACCAGAAGATTTTTCAGGTTTAGAAACTACGATGTAGTAAGTTGTTTCTGCAACTGCATCTTCAGTAACTTCTCCTGAATCTGTTTTTCCTACTGTTGGAGTTGTTACAACACCGTTTGAGTCAACAGCTCTTACTGTTACTTTGTAACTTCCATACTCACCTAGAGTATATGCTGCAATTTGTGAGTTTGCTAAGTTGTTCTCAGCTGCTGTTTTCAATGCTTCACGAGCTGTTTCTACAGCTTTTTCAGCTGCAAGAGCTTCATCACGAGCTGATTTTACTTTTGCTTCTACACCAGGTAATGCTGCTTTTGCTTTATCTAACTCAGCTTTTAGTGATGCTTGTTGTTCTTTTGCTGCTTTTAATTTTTTCTCAGCTAAGTCTTCTGCTGTTGGTGAAATTGTACGTAGATGTAAATCATCTACTGCTTTTTGTGCATCCTCTACAATTCTATCTTGACGGTCTACTAATTCTTGAAGTTTAGCTAATTCATTTGCTGTACCTTGAGCATTTGCTACAGCTTCTGCTGCTGCTTTTGTTTTTTCTGCTGCAGCACGTTGTGCTTGAATAAATGCTTTTTCTTCTGCATCTGCTAAGTTAAATTCTTTTTTAGCTCCACTTGGTGAAGTTACCGTTAATTTAGTTTTAATTGTCTCAGATTGAGCATCATCTGATTCATCGTCAATTTTATCTTCAAATGCTACATTTGCTTTTGGTGATTTCAATAAGTCTACAGAGTTTCCTTGTGTATCTGCGTAACTTGTTGATGTCCCCGCTGGTTTGTCGTTTTGGATAGATGCTACATCTGTACTTGATGCTTCACGATATGCTACATATCCTTTGAATCCTGAATCTGTAGAAATCTTCCATCCCGCATTGGATTTTTCAGCAGTAACTGTAGATCCATCAGAAGCAGTCCATTTATTTGTTGCTGAATCATAAGTTACAGTAACCGTAACTCCTTTTGCATCAGCTGTTTGCTCTTTTGGCAATGCAGTAACTGTACGAGTTACATCTCCTACTGCTGTTACTTCACCATTTTTACGAATTTCTGCAACTTTTTCTGTTAAAGTAGCTGCATTTGAAGTTGCATTCCATGTACGAGTAAATTCGTATACAATGTAATCCACACTACCATCTGCTTTTGCATCTGTATAAACACGACGTTCTGTTAATGTTGTAGTTCCATCTCCATTGTCTTTTAGGACATAGGCATCTTCATTTGCAAGAGCATATTTACCAGTTGCGCTATTAAATGTAGCTGTATATTCTTTATTATTTGCATCTTTCACTTTCACAACTTCACGTTGTAAGTCCGCACGAACTTTATCAGTAGTTGCTTTCGCTGCAATGCTATCTACTCCAACGTATTGTGTAGAATCTGATGTTACTGGAAGATTGAATTTCGAAGATGTTGTAGTTGATGCATCTCCTAATTGATCTCCTTCTTTTACAGCAGTATTTGTAGTTCCTGCAGCAACAGTCCATTTACCATCTTTAACAACAAGTTTTGTCACAGTTCCATCAGGCATTGTAATTTCTGCTTTATTAGCACCATTAGATACTGTTACTGGAACTTTTGTTGCATACGCTTCTACGTTAGATACTGTAACTTTTGGTGCTACTGCAATCGTAATATTTTCATGAGCTTCTTGACCATACATATTCCAATCCTGATTTTTCGCATTGGTTGTATTATTATAGTCTTTGGCGTAAACATTTGCTGTATAAATTCCAGCTTTTGACGCTGTTCCTGTAATATCTCCAGTTTTTGGATCATAATTTAATCCTGGTACAACATCATTTATCGAAGTTTTACTTCCCGTAAAATTACCATTTAAGGCTGTGTGGGCTGTGACAGTTTGTGGTCCGTTCTGGGTATTTACTTTAGATCCATCAACTGCAGTAAAGGTTGCTCCATTCGTGCCTCCAGGAGCCGTTTTTGAACCGGCAACAACTTTTTCTCCATTACTTCTGTATACATAACCAGCTCTTTCATCACGACTCATTCCATCGTTGTCAACATATTTAATATTATGGTTCACTTTATCTCCAATTGTGACCATTGTAGATTTACCTTTAATTAATGGAGCTGTTGAGTCTTGCCATCCAATCCATCCAGCTGTTAAGTCACGGAAAGTAACTTGTTGAGATTGACCATCTTTTTCAACTGTAACGATATAACGCATATCATAAACACCGTTTTGAAGAGTAGATGCTACGTATCCTTCTACTGTATCTGTTTTTTCATTATATCCTGTACCAGGAACTAAGTTACTTAGTTGGATATCTTTAATTTTATATCCCGCAGCTTCTGCTTCTGGTGATAATGTGAAACGTTTTTTAGCATCAGTGATATATACATAGTGGTTTCCTTGCTCATAAGTATAACCATAGATTTCTGTAGCTAGATACTCATAAGCACCTCCTGCACCCCATGTTGATTTCCCATTAGCTTTTCCTGTAGCACGAAGTTTCCCTTTCCATAGAGCAGCTTCACGACCAAGTTTCTGAGCTTCTGTTTTTGATAAAGGAATATCAGTACGACCACTTATCCCTGCTTGTCCACTATTAGCCGCAGGCACATCTGTATTGTCTGATTGATATCCATGAACATAAATTTTATAGTTATTGTTACCATCTAATACTTTATAAGATTTACCAGTCGCTCCATCAAACTCGCCATTTTCTTTTCTTAACTCTGTAGAGGCTGCTGTATATCCTTCATTAGCTGAAAGAGCTACTGCGAACTTACCATCACGGTTAATCCCTGCATTTTTCAACTCGTTGTAGACTGCAAGGATTGATTCGTTAAGGCGTTCCAATTGTGCATCTACTTGCTCTTTTGTGACACTCTTATCAACCAAAAGAGCCTTAGTTTCAGCAAGTACTGCTTGGTTCTTAGCGACTGCCGCTGTAACTGCTGCCTTGTTTTCTTCTTTGACATCAGCCTTAGCAAGTTCAGTCTCAGCTAATTTGTTTGTTACTTCAGCTTCTGATGATACTTGTGTAAGAGTTGTTGTTGCTACTGAAAGAGCTTTCTCAGCTGGAGTAGCTTTCTTTTCAGCTTCAGCTTTCGTAGCTTCTTTTTCAGCTGCTTGTTTGTTATCGAAACCAGCAGTATTTGACTCAGTAACAACTGTGCTCAATGCTGATACAGTTTCTGCTTGTGCATCTACATCTGCTTGGTTAGTTTCAGCCTTTGCAAGAGCTGCTTTAGCTGTTGCCAATACTTCCTTAGCTGAACTTATTACTGTAGCATCTGCAAATTTAGCAGTTGAAAGTTTAGACTCTAAGGTAGCTATACTTGCTTCAAGGATAGCCTTGTTTACTTTCTTAGTTTCTACTGCTTTTACTTCAGGTTTTGCTTCTGTAACTTTTTCAGTTTCTGGTTTTATTTCTTCAGTATTCTGATTATCTTTTTCAGCTGAAGTTGCTGCTACTGCAGTTTCGGTACCTTGTACCTCCGTCGCTGAAACCGCTCCATTACCTAAGAACATCAAACCAGCCGCAATCGCTACTGATGCTGCACCGAAACTATACTTACGAATACCGTAACGAATGTACTTTTCCGTTCGAAAATCTTTCTGCTTGTCCTTCATTTTTGACAAATATCCTCCATAAAATAGTATGTTTATTGACGAAATCAATGGATAAGATAACACGTAAAAAATGCCCCTTTATATTTTCTAAAATACTAAGAGGACTATCTTTTAGATAGTACCAGCAAACACCATCAATATTCACAGTCATTCTACCATTTTTTTATTCATTTAGCAATAAATATAATAATAAATAAATAATTGTTTAAATCATTTTCTATATAGTGATTTTATTTTTATAAAAACAAACTTTTTTATTGATATTTTTATCATTTTATATACATAATGCATCAATTTTATTATTTTATAAAAAGAAAGCTTTTTTCTATACTTTATGTATTATCATATAATTTCATCTTACAGTAAAGATTAAAATACGTTATATAAATATTTTTAATATAAAAGATTTATATAGAGAATAAAGCAGCAATATTCATCTCACTATTTGTATAATAGTGGAAAGTGAAATTTAATATATAAAAAAATGAATGAAGTAAATAGCCATTCATTATAAAGCTATCTACATTTCATTCATTTTTCTTATTTATAAGATATAAAGAACTGATTAGTCTTCTTTCTTCTTGCGAGCTACAAGACCGAATCCACTCAAGACTCCGAGAAGTCCAAGTGCTGCAAGGCTAGCATTGTCTTCTGTACCAGTATTTGGCAACTCTTTTTGACCTTCAACATATTTAGGTGTTGCTGGTTGTTTTGGTTGCTCAGGTACTACTGGCATGTCTGGAGCTACTGGTTTCTCAGGGCTTGTTGGCTCTTGTGGAGAAACTGGCTGAACTGGTTGACTTGGTTCAACTGGTCTTGGAGTTGGCATCTCAACTTTCTTGAAGATATGTCTGATATTTCCATTTGGATCTGTCACAGTCTTCACATATTCGTAACCTGGAATTGTTCCTGGTTCTTTAGAACCTGGTTCCGTTGGTTTCAATGGATTTCCTTTTCCATCTGTCCAAGTAGTTGTATTTTGTTTACCTGAATTTGGTTGAGGAACAGGTGATGGTATTGGAGCTGGTGGCGTTACTTTTTCATAAACGTGTTCAATATCGCCATTATCAAGCTTCTTAGTCTCTACGAATTTGTAACCTGGAATATCTTTCTTAGGTTGTTCGCCATCTTCACTTGGATTTCCTGGAATCTCATTTCCTTCTTTATCCTTGAATGAAGTCTTAACTTTTTCGTAGACGTGTTTTGTATTACCATCATTATCTGTAATAGTTTCTACAAATCTATATCCTGGAATTTCTTTGTTAGGAGTTGTTCCGTCTTCACTTGGATATCCTGGAATTTCTTTGCCTTCTTTATCTCTGAAGATAGTTTCTGGACGTACTGTTGGTGTGTAAGATGCAAAAATTGTTTTACCATTTTTATCTTTTCTTACAACTGTTACGCTGTTTGCTGTACCTACGAATTCTGGTTCTGGAGTGAAGGTTACTTTTCCGTTCGGATCGATAGTGTAAGTTCCTTGACCTGGTACTACTTTTGTAGTTGAACCATCTTCAAATGTTGGTGGTACCTCTTTATCAATGTCTCCTTCAAATATTGGAGTATTTGATTGTTGTTTACCTTTTGGTCCTTCAGATTCTACATCTTTAGTTGATGTTGCTCCGAGAACTGTTGGTGTGTATGTGGCTGTTACTGGTGTGCCATTTTTATCCACACGTTTTACAGTTACACCTTTTGTTACACCTACAAAGTCTTTCTCTGGAGTGAAGGTTACTTTTCCGTCTGGTGCTACTGTGTAAGTTCCTTCGTTTGGTACTACTTTTGTAGTTGAACCGTCTTCGAATGTCGCTGGTACATCTTTATCGATTTCTACTGTTTTCTTCTTACCGTTAACAGTTTCTGATCCACCTTTGAAGATTGGTGTTCCTTCTTGAGGTGTGTTCTTAGGTCCAACTGATGTTACATCTTCTCCAGATGGTGATACTGGAATAACAGTTGGTGTATATTTCGCTGTTACTGGTGTTCCATTTTTGTCCACACGTTTTACAGTTACACCTGTTGCTACACCTGTGAAGTTTGGTTCTGGTACGAATGTTACAGTTCCATCAGGTGCTACAGTGTAAGTACCTTCGTTTGGCACTACTTTTGTAGTCGAACCATCTTCGAATGTTGCTGGCTTATCGTTATCGATTTCTACTGTTTCTTCTTTACCATTTACAGTTGTTTTACCACCTGTGAAGGTTGGTTTTCCTGTTTGAGTTTCACCTTGTAGGTCTTTGGATTTAGCTTCTTTACCTTTTGGTGTGACTCCTACAACTGTTGGTGTGTATGTTGATTCAGCTGGAGTACCATTTTTGTCCACACGTTGGATAGACACACCTGTTCCGCGTCCTGTGAAGTTTGGTTCTGGTGTGAATGTCACCTCTCCAGTTTTCGGATCAATTGTATATGTTCCTTCGTTCGGTACTTTAATTGTCGTTTCATTCGTTGGTTGTCCAGTTGCTGGATCTACCAATTTAGCTGGTTTAGTTGTATCGATTTCTACAGTTTTTTCTACTTCATTAACAGTTGTTTTACCTGGTGTGAAGTTAGGAGTTGCTTTTTGTGGTGCTCCTTGGATACCTACAGTCGTTTTTTCTTCACCTGTTGGTGTTACTGGAACTACAGTTGGTGTATAAGTCGCTGTTGCTGGTGTTCCATTCTTATCAACACGTTGAACTTTAATTCCAGAAGTTTTACCTGTGAAGTTTGATTCTGGTGTGAAGGTTACTTCTCCAGTTTTCGGATCAATTGTATATGTTCCTTCATTTGGAACTTTTACAGTTGTTTCATCTGTTGGTTTACCTGTTGTTGGATCTACCAATTTAGCTGGTTTATCGTTATCAATTTCTACTGTTTCTTCTTTACTGTTAACAGTAGTTTTACCACCTGTGAATGTTGGAGTTGCTTTTTGCGTTGCTCCTTGGATATCTTCAGTACCTTTATCGTCACCTTTTGGTGTTACTGGTTTAACGAATGGCGTGTATTTACCATTTACTGGTGTACCGTTTTTATCTTCACGTTGAACTTCAATTCCTTTAGCTTCACCAGTGAAGTTTGGTTCTGGTGTGAAGGTTACTTTACCATTTTCATCAATTTCGTAAGTTCCTTCGTTCGGTACTTTTACAGATTTTTCTTCTGTTGGTTTACCTGTTGTTGGATCTACTAGTTTTGGTGCTTTCTCTAAGTTAATAGGTACTTTTTTGTCACCTTCTTTGAATGTTGGTGTACCTTCTTGTGGTTTACCTTGGATTCCTTCTGAAGTTGCTGGAGACGCTGTTGGTGTTACTGGTGTGATATATGGTGTGTAAGTTGTTTCTACTGTAATACCATTTTCGTCTGCTGCACGAACTTTAACTGGTTGAACTTCACCGTGGTAAGTTGCATTTGGAGTTAAGACTCCGATAGCTTTACCGTCTACTACTTCAAGAGTGTATTCCCCGATAACATTTCCTTTTGGATCTTTTGCAGGAACTTTCGGAGCTGGTTGTCCATTTTCATCTAATAATGTGTAAGATTTTGGATCAATTGGGACAGTTTTCGTAGTTGCTACTTTTACATCTGGGTGATCAATATCCGGTACAGTCGTTTTATCTACTACACTATCGATGAATGTAACAGGTTGTTTTTGAACTTGACCTTGAACATCTTGTGATGTAGCTGGTTGTGCTTTCGGTTTAGCTCCGATAACGATTGGACGATATTTACCAATAGCTGGTTGTCCAAGTTTATCAACACGTTGAACGATTACCCCCTTAGCTTCACCAACGAATGTTTTCTCAGGAACGAAATCAACTGTTCCGTCTTCTTTAAGCGTATAAACCCCTTCTCCTTTAACAGTTATTGGAGTTCCTACTGCTACCGGTTGTTTGGTAGCTGGGTCAAGTACTACTGGCGCAACATTTTCATCGATTTCTACAGTTTTCTCTTCTCCACCGATTTCGACTGTTCCACCTTTGAACTTAGGTTTTCCATGTTGTTCTTGACCTTGGATATCTGCAGAGATGACATCCCATCCTGTAGGTGTTACTGGGTGAACGACTGCAGTGTATTCTCCACGAGCTGGTGTTCCATTTTTGTCTTTACGGATTACTGTTAAAGTCGTACCTTTACCTGAGAATTTCTTTTCTGGCACAAATGTTACTGTTCCATCTGGAGCTACTGTGTAAGTACCTTCTCCATCGATTGTCTTAGTCGTTTTACCGTCTTCGAATGTTGCTGGTACAGTGTCATCCATTGGTACAGATTCTTCTTTACCGTTTACTGTTGTCTTACCACCTTCAAAAGCTGGTTTTCCACTTTGAGTTGCACCTTGGATATCTTCTGTGAACGCAACTTTACCAATTGGCGTTACTGGTTTAACAGTTGGTGTGTAAGTTGCTGTTGCTGGTGTTCCATTCTCATCTTTAACTTCTACTGTTACTGGTACTGGAGTACCTACGAAGTCTTTATTCGGTGTGAATGTCACTTTTCCTGATGTTGGATCAATTGTATATGTACCAACTTGTTTTCCTGTTGCATCTTTAGCTGGAATTGTTGGTTCATCTGTTGGTTTACCTGTTGTTGGATCTACTAATTTAGCAGGTTGTGTCTCATCAATTTTAATTGGAGCAACTGGGTGTCCTTGTGTAAATGTTGGAGTTCCTTCTTGAGGTGAACCTTGAATTCCTTCTGTACTTGCTGGAGTTCCTGTTGGTGTTACCGGTGTAATATTTGGTGTATAAGTAGTTGTTACAGGTGTCCCGTTTTTATCTTTGGCTTGTACCGTTACTGGTTCTACTTTACCTACATATGTTTTGTCAGTTGGTGTAAATACTGCAACTGCTTTTCCATCTACATTCTTAACAGTGTAAGTACCTACTACTTTTCCTGTAGCGTCTTTAGCTGGTACTTCAGAAGCTGGGTTACCATTCTCATCTAATAATGTGTATGTTGTTGGATCGATTGGTACTTTTTTCTCAACACCATCGATTGTTGTTTTCGAATCGTTGAATGTTACAGGTTGCTCTTGAGTTGCACCTTGTACATCTGTTGATGTTGCCGCTTCTGCAGTTGGAGTTGCCGGTTCAACTACTGGAGTATAGTTTCCTTTAGCAGATACTTCAATAGTATTACCTTCCTTATCCGTTGCATTGGCTGTTACTTTTACATCTACCCCTTGAGCTGTTCCTGTGAATGTTGGAAGTGGAGTAAATGTTACAACACCTGTTGATGGATCAATTGTATAAGTTCCTTCGTTTGGAACAACAACTTTCCCTTCGGTATCAGCACCTTCTAATGAGTACTTAGATGTAGTTAAGTCTACATTTGTACCATCAGGAGTGTTCTCTGGAGTATTAAACTTAGAGAAACGTTCGCTTCCTAGTTTAGAAGTTTGAACTGCTCCTTGTACATCTTTTGTAGTATCGTCATTTCCTTTAATACCGTAAACAGTTGGTGTGTAAGTTGTAGTTGCTTCTACAGTTACAGGAGTACCATTATCGCCTGGAATCGTTACATTTGCTGCAACTGAAATTGGTTTAGCAGTTCCGATGTATCCTTGAGCTGGTGTGAACGTTACTTTTCCTGTTGTAGAATCCACTGTGTAAGTTCCTGCATCTGTCGTTACAGAATCTTTTTTCTCACCTGTTGCTGGATCTACTAGTTTGTAGGCAGACACTGTAGAATTTTCAGGAAGACCTGTTTTGAAGCCTTTTTCCATTGTATCGCTTTGAGGAGTATCTTGTGCACCACCTGAGATTTCTGGTTTAGGAACTACGATGTAGTAAGTTGTTTCTGCTACTGCATCATCTGTTACTTCACCTGAATCACTTCCACCTATAGTAGGAGTCGTTACAACACCGTTAGAATCTACTGCTCTTACTGTAACTTTATAGCTTCCATATTGACCTAATGTGTAAGCTGCGATTTCTGGGTTCGCTAAGTTTGCTGCTGCAGCTGTTTTAAGAGCTGTACGTGCTGTCTCTACTGCTTTTTCAGCTTCTGAAGCTGCTGTACGTGCTGTCTCTACTTCGGTATTTTTTGTTGAAAGATTTTCTTGAGCTGTTGCTAATTGCGCCTCGATAGATGCTTTGAACTCTTTTACATTAGCAAGTTTTCTTTCTGCTAATTCTTGAGCTGTTGGCGAAATTGTACGTAATTTCAAGTCATCTAATGCTTTCTGCGCATCTTCTACAGTTCTTGTTGAACGATCTAATAGTTCTTGAAGACGAGCTAGTTCGTTTTGTGCATTTTGTTGTTCTTTTACAGCTGTTGCTGCCGCTTGAGTTTTAGCTGCTGCTGTACGTTGAGCTGTGATGTACGCTGCTTCTTCTGCTTTTGCCGCATCGAATACTTTTTGGCTTCCGTCTGGAGCTGTTACCGTTAATTTTGTTTTAATTGTTTCTGATTGAGCATCGTCTGATTTATCATCGATAGTATCTGTGAAATCAACGTTAGCTTTTTCTGATTTTAGTAAATCTACTGAAGCATCTTTTGCTTCTGAGTAACTTGTTGAAGTCCCAGCTGGTTTAGCATTTTGAATTGATGCTACGTCTGTTGAGCTTGCTTCACGGTATGCTATATACCCTTTAAATCCTGATGCTGTTTCAACTTCCCAACCAGCATTTGATTTTTTAGCTGTTACTGCTGTTCCGTCAGAAGATGTCCATTGGTTTGTTACTGAGTCATAACTTACTGTAACTACCATCCCTTGTTCTGAAGATGTGTTATCTTTTTTAACTAGAGTCTCTGTACGTGTAACATTACCTACTGCAGTTACCTCACCATTTTTACGGATTTCAGCAATCTTGTCCACTAATGTTGACGCAGAAGATGTTGTATTCCATGTACGTTCAAATTCATAAACAACGAACTTAACATCACCATTTGCTTGAGCATCTGTATAAACACGACGTTCAATAAGAGTTGATGTGCCATTACCATTGTCTTTTAGTTCATAAGCTTTTTCAGTAGGTAACGAATATTTACCTGTTGCACGGTTAAATTCCGCTTTATACGTATTCCCTGCTGCGTCAGTTACCATAGCAAATTCACGTTGAATGTTTGCTTTTACCTTATCAGTTGTTGCTTTTGCTGCGATGCTATCTACACCTACATATTGTGTAGCATCAGATGTTACCGGAATATTGAATTTTGAAGGTGCTGTTGTAGAAGCTGCTCCTAGTACATCTCCTTCATTTACAGCAGTATTTGTTGTTCCAGCTGCTACTGTCCAGTTTCCATCCTTAACTGCTAATTTAGTTACAGTACCATCAGGCATTGTAATTTCTGCTGTGTTAGCTCCATTTGAAACAGTTACTGGTACTTTTGTAGCATATGCTTCTACGTTAGATACTGTAACTTTTGGTGCTACTGCGATCGTAATATTTTCATGAGCTTCTTGACCATACATATTCCAATCCATATTTCTCGCATTGGTTGTATTGTTATAATCTTTCGCATAAACAGCCGCTGTGAAAATTCCAGCTTCTGTTGCTGTTCCAGTAATATCTCCATTTTGTGGATTATAATTTAATCCTGGTACAACGTCATTTATCGAAGTTTTGTTTCCTGTATAATTACCGTTTAAAGCAGTATGCGCTGTGACAGTTTGTGGTCCGTTCTCGGTATTTACTTTAGATCCATCAACTGCAGTAAAGGTTGCTCCACTTGTTTTTTTAGGAGCAGTTTTTGAACCGGCAACAACTTTTTCTCCACCATCTCTGTATACATAATCAGCTCTTTCATCACGAGTCATTCCATCGTTATCAACATATTTAATATTATGATTGACTTGGTCGCCTATTGTTACTAATTTTGATTTTCCTTGAATAAGTGGTGCAGATGTATCTTGCCATCCTATCCATCCAGCCGTTAAGTCTCTGAAAGTAACTTGCTGAGTAGTTCCACCTTTCTCTACAGTTAAAACATAACGCATGTCATATACACCATTTTGAAGAGTAGATGCTACATATCCTTCTACAGTATCTGTAGTTGCATTATAAGCTAATCCAGGAGGTAAGTTGCTCATATCAACTTTTGAAATTGTATATCCTGCAGCAGTTGCCTCTGGCGATAAACTAAAGCGTTTTTTTACATCTGTAAGATATACATAGTGATTTCCTTGTTCATAAGTATATCCGTAGATTTCTGTAGCTAGATACTCATACGCTCCGCTAGCTCCCCAAGTTGTTTTCCCATTAGCTTTTCCTGTAGCACGAATTTTTCCATTCCATAGTTGTGCTTCACGACCAAGCTTTTGAGCTTCCGTTTTTGATAGCGGAATATCAGTACGACCACTTACTCCTGATTGTCCATTACCTACCGCAGGCGTATCCGTATTCTCAGATTGATATCCATGAACATAAATTTTGTAGTTGTTGTTACCATCTAGTACTTTGTAAGATTTACCTGTAGAACCAAGAAATTCTCCATTTTCTTTTCTTAATTCTGTAGAAGAAGCTGTATATCCTTCGTTAGCTGAAAGAGCTACTGAGAATTTCCCATCACGGCCAATCCCATTTCGTTTCAACTCATCATAAACTGCTTGGATAGAATCGTTCAAACGGTTCAATTGGGCATCCACTTGTTCTTTCGTCAAACTCTTATCAGCCAAGAGTTTGTTAGTTTCTGCAAGGACCGCTTGGTTCTTAGCAACTGCAGCCTCAATAGCCGCTTTACCTTCAGCAGCAAGATCCTTTTTATTCATCTCTGAATAAGCCAATTGATTGGTAACTTCTGCTTCAGATGAAACTTGGTTCAAAGCATTCGTATCTACTGCAGGAGCTTCTTGTTTCTGATTAGCCGCTTCTTCCTTCTTGGCAGTTCCAGCAGCGTCAGATTCAACAAGAACCGTCACTAAAGCCTTGAGAGCTTCTGTTTGGCTATCAACTTCTGCTTGTTCTGCTGTTGGATTGGCAAACACTGATTTTGCTGTTGCCAAGGCTTCCTTTGCAGCAGAAAGAGCACTTGCATCTGCATTTTTAGCTACAGCAATACGAATCTCTAAACTTGAAATTGCTTGGTAGAGAACCGTTTTATTAGCAGCAACCTTTTCAGCAGCTTTTTCAGTGTTAGCTTTAGGAACTTCTGCTGTTTTTTCTGCTGCTACTTTCTTATCTTCTGTTTCTTTTTGAACTGGAGCTTGATCCTTCTTGTCCTCAACCTTATCAGTTAAATCAGTTGCCTGTTTCACTGTAATGGTAGGATCTTCTACCTGCTTGTTTTCATTGGCTGATACCGCTCCATTTCCAAGGAACATTAAACCAGCCGCAATCGCTACAGATGCTGCTCCAAAGCTATACTTACGGATACCGTAACGGATGTACTTTTCTACTCTAAAATCTTGTTGTTGCTTGCCTTTCATTGAGACCAACAACCTCCTTTTATTTTCATCATGTTAGTTAAAAATCCCCAAAAAATCCCTCAACAATTTTTTTACATAATTGAGAGGAAATTTTATATAATTCACAATTAACATGTATATTCATAATAACACATCTAAACGCATTACACAAGAAATTTGAAGTAAAATTTAAAGAAAATAATAATTTTTTTGAGTAAAAAAAGAAGTGAAACTTTTTACTTGAATTAGCAATATAAAGGCAAGAAATGAACTTTTAAAATGTTTGTTTTTGTTTCTGTTTTCTGAATATTCACCACAATCTTTTTACATTTTTACCCGTTTGTGTATATCAAGCAATATGGATATTTATTCAAATATACCCTTTTAAAACGTTCTCTTTACCTAATTTTTATACGTTTATCTTTTGTCGATTAATTTTAAAAGGATTGCAACTATAATAAAAGTGATTACAAAGCCTTTTTCCATCTTTTTGAATTTTCCATAAAGGTGGAAAATAGCATAAAACCAAGAGACAAAAAAACGAGCACTTTCGTACTCGTCTTTGTTTATAAACTACTGATTAAAGTGAGTTTACGTCAACTTTGATACCAACACCTTGAGTAGTTGTGATAGTCAAGTTTGTTACGTAAGTCCCTTTAGCTGTAGCTGGTTTTGCTTTTTGGATTGTTTCGTTGAAAGCTTTGAAGTTTTCAACCAATTTTTCAGCTTCAAATGATACTTTACCGATGATTGCTTGAACGTTACCTGCACGGTCAGCACGGTAAGTGATTTTACCACCTTTAGACTCCTCAACTGCTTTAGCAACATCCATTGTTACAGTACCAGTTTTAGGGTTTGGCATCAAGTTACGTGGTCCAAGGACACGTCCAAGACGTCCAACAAGAGCCATCATGTCAGGTGTAGCGATAACTACGTCGAAGTCCAACCAACCGTCGTTGATTTTAGCAACAAGGTCATCTTCACCTACAAAGTCTGCACCAGCAGCTTTTGCTTCTTCAGCTTTTGCACCACGTGCGAAAACAAGAACGCGTGAAGTTTTACCAGTACCGTTTGGCAATACCATTGCTCCACGGATTTGTTGGTCAGCTTTTTTAACGTCGATGTTCAAGTTGTAAGCAACTTCTACAGTTGCGTCAAATTTTGCAAAGTTAGTTTCTTTTGCAAGTGCTACAGCTTCTTCTACGCTGTATGCTTTTGTGCTGTCGATTTTCTCAAGAGCAGCACGAAGTTGTTTGCTTTTTTTAGCCATTTTCTATTCTCCTTGTAAGTGGTTCAATCGATTTTCATCTCCCACGTCACTTCTCGAAATGATGAAGTCTTGCGGGTTTTCAGTCTATTATTTTTTCTTTTCCTACGTCGTTAAGTTCCCTTGCTGTACCCAAGTACAAGCCTCAGTCACTTGCCTAGTATGAAAAGCAACTAATAAACTGCTGTGAGATTTTCTACTGTGTTATTGATTAGTCAACAACAGTGAATCCCATAGAACGAGCAGTACCTTCGATCATACGCATTGCAGACTCTACGTTTGCTGCGTTCAAATCTGGCATCTTAGTTTCTGCAATTTCTTGTACTTGCGCACGAGTAACTGTAGCAACTTTAGTTTTGTTAGGTGTACCTGATCCTTTTTCAACACCTGCAGCTTTTTTCAAAAGAACAGCAGCTGGTGGTGTTTTAGTGATGAAAGTAAATGATTTATCTTCGTAAACTGAGATAACAACTGGAATGATCATACCAGCTTGGTCAGCTGTACGAGCGTTGAACTCTTTTGTGAATCCCATGATGTTGATACCAGCTTGACCAAGAGCAGGACCAACCGGTGGAGCTGGTGTAGCTTTACCAGCAGGGATTTGCAATTTTACAAGTTTTTCGACTTTTTTAGCCATTTTTAAATCCTCCTTTGTGGTTTTGGCGGTAATTAGAGATTTTTACCTCCCACAAGTATGCTTTACACATACTCATCTATTATACACTATTTATCTATAATTGCAAGAGAAAAGTTTATTTTTTAATCGACGTAATCTCCACCTTCAAAGCCGTAGTATTCTTCCAAACTGAGTCCAGTCTCAGCAATTTCTTTGGCTTCTTTTCCGACATAACGAAGGTGCCATTCTTCAGCCATATAGCCTGTTTCCTTTTCCTTACCTTTGAGATAACGGACAACAAAGCCATAATCAGCAGCATGGTCCAAGAGCCATTGGGCCGCTTTTTCTTCTGTCACCAAATCACCATTTGTCCCAATCACATCAAAGGCCAAACCTGTTTGGTGTTCGCTATAGCCAGGACGGGCAGAGTAACGGTCAGCCGCTGCCTTCCCATCTTGATTGACATAATCTTGATAGAGCTTGGTCTGAGTTTCATAACTTCTAAAACCACTGTAATGGTCACTGATTGGGAAACCTGCCTCTTGCATAGCTTTGATGAGTTTGAGCAACTCAGCCTTGGCTGTCGGATTTTCCCCTGGATTGTAGTCTTTCGACAAAGGATAGTGTTTATTGGCTACGATGATTTCATCGTATTTTCCTTGGATGCTGTAGTAGTCTCCTTTATTGACCACTTCTGCTTTTTTCTGGGCAGCTCCTTGAGATTTACTGCCAACTGTTCCATCAGCTTTGGCTGTTTGTTCTGTCTTAGCTGCGCCATCTTCATTTTTTGCTTTTTCTTGTGAACAAGCTGCTAGACTCAAGGCTAGCAAGGCTGTCAAGACTAGGTATCTTTTTTTCATTTTTACTCCTTTATTTCTAATAGTTTATCTAGTTCTGACGATAAACGTTTGACTAATCTTTTAATCTCATCTGGTTTTGCTTGGCAAGTTTCTGAGGTCATTTCTTCAAAGGGAACCCACCAAACTGGACCACGCCCCTTGAGACCGTGACCATTCATATCACCCGTCCGTCTAGGAAACAGATGCCAATGAAGATGGGCATCACCATTTCCTAGAAGTTCGATATTCATTTTCTCAGCAGCAAAGGCCTTAGCAACTGCTTCTTGGACTAAACTCATTTCCTCTAGAAAACGGAGTCTTGTTTCCTTTTTCAAATGGTGCAATTCGGTGACATGTTCCTTGGCTAGAAAGAGACTATAGCCTGCAAAATACTGGTGATCTCCGATTACAAGGTATCCTGTTTCCAACTCTTTGACAAAATAGGGATTTTCTCCCTTCTTGATGAGCTCAATTCTCTGGCAAATAAGACACATATTAGTCTACCAATGCGCTCTTAAGATAAGCATCAACCATACGTTCCGTTGCGACCACCGAGTCAATATGGGTACGCTCATAAGAGTGGCTAGACTCGATACCAGCACCGAGAAGAGCATGCTTGACCTCTGCCCCTGCAGACATGGCCGCTGAAGCGTCCGATCCATAAAATGGATAGATGTCCAACTTAAATGGAATATCTTGCTCTTTCGCCAAGGCCACCAAGTGTTGACGGAAGTCATAGTGATAAGGACCTGAAGCATCCTTGACACAGATAGATACTGTATATTCGTCTGTTTGCTGGTCATCGCCCATAGCGCCCATATCCACAGCCAGATATTCTACTACCTGAGCAGGAATATTAGAGTTAGCACCGTGTCCCACTTCTTCAAATACTGAAAAAGCAAAGTGAGTTGTTACTGGCAATTCAATCTTATCTTCCTTATAAAAACGAAGCAGATTAAGCAAAATCGCTGCACTGACCTTGTCATCCAAATGACGAGACTTGATAAAACCTGTCTCTGTCACGACAGTTCGTGGGTCAAAACTGATAAAATCACCAACCTCAATCCCAAGAGCACGAGTTTCTTTTTCATTGGTCACTTTTGCATCCAAACGCACTTCCATATTTTCCTGGGTACGTTCTGCAGTTCCTGCATCCTTGTAGACATGGCAAGAAGTTTGGTGGATGAGGATGGTGCCTGATACTTTTTCACCTGTGCTAGCCACATGAACGGTACAGTTTTCTCCTTCAATCATGTTCCAAGGAAAACCACCGATACGGTCCAATTTGAGACGACCATCTGGTTTGACAGCACGGACAATAGCACCCAGCGTATCTACATGAGCAGTCACATAGCGATGCTCTTCATCATTTTGCCCTTTGATAGTTACATTGACACCGCCTTTGGCTGTGCGAACCGGTTGGTAACCAAAACCTTCTAGAGTCTTGACTAAATAGTCTGAAATCTCACGAGTGAAGCCTGTTGGCGACGCAATGGCTGTCAGTTCTTTGATATATTCTACTGTTTGATTCATTTCTTCACCTCTTTTGCTACCTATTATAACACATTTATCATCGGATAAAAAAAGAAAATCACTCCTGTAGACTTGACTACAAAAGTGATTTAAGTGATTATTCCATTTCAAAAACATCACTTTCTTGCTTGTTTGGTAGAACCAATGAGAGCAGGATTCCGACAACGGCTGGTACCAACCATGGAAGTGATGCCTTGGCAAATGGAAGAGCGTTGATAAGATTTGCAAGAAACTCAACTTTAAATGAGCTTCCTAGTACGCTTGCAATGGCAATGGCTGTAACAACAGCAATTGTCAACTGCATACCTGGTTTTGAAAGAGCCACAAATTTGTTCACGATGACAATCATAACAATGGCAATTGTGATTGGGTACAAGATAACCAGTACAGGGATTGAGTACTTGATAATTGCATCAAGACCCAAATTGGCAATCGCAAATCCAATCAAGGTAAAGGCTGTCGCATAAACCTTGTAGCTGATTTGTGGGAAGCGTTCATTAAAGAACTCAGCTGTTGACACAATCAGACCAACTGTTGTTGTAAAACAGGTTACGGTCACCATAGCTGCAAGGAAGAGTTGAGCTGTTGAGCCAAAGATTTCTTGAGTGGCTTGTGACAAGATGTAAACACCTGGTGTTCCACCCTTCATCGCTTCAGCAGGTACTGGGAAATGATTTCCAAGGAAACCTAAACCGATGTAAAGAGCGCTGAAGGCAAGGGCAACAACGATACCAACAACCCAAATAGTCGAAATGTATTCTTTCTTACTTGAAAATCCAAGTTGTTTCAAGGTTTGAACTGCGATTACACTAAAGGCAACTGAAGCAAGGGCGTCCAAGGTATTGTAACCTTCTAGGAAACCTGTACCAAAGGCAGAAGCTTGATAAGCATCTGAAGCAACTTGAGGACTTGTTCCACCGTATTTGAAAGCTCCTAGAACAACCAAGATAACAATCAAAATCGCAAAGACTGGCGTTAAGATACGGCCAATGCGATCCAAGATTTTTGATGGATTAAGCGAAATCAAATAGGCTGCCGCAAAGTAAAGAACCGTAAAGACAATCAAACCAAGTCCTTTATTTGCATCCGATAAAAGGGGGCTAATCCCTACTTCGTAAGCCGTTGTAGCCGTACGTGGGATAGCAAAGAATGGACCGATTGACAAGTAAAGAACTGAGAGGTAGAGAGTCGCAAACCAAGGCGCTACCTTTGTTGAAATCTCATAAATATATCCTTTAGGATTTAGCGTTCCAATAATAAGGGTCAAGACGGCGATACCAACACCTGAAAAGACAAAACCTGCGATGGCAGGAAGAAAATGTTCTCCAGATAGAGCACCTAGAGAAGGCGGAAAAATCAAGTTCCCCGCACCAAAAAATATTCCAAACAGGAGCAAACCTGTTAGGGCACCTTTTTTAGCCATGAAAATCTCCTTCATATTTATAAAATACTGACCTAGTATATCATGAATGGGAGTATGAAAAAAGCTTCACGAAGTAAATATTGAATGTTTTCAAGATTCTCAAAAATGAGAATTGTCTAAAAATAAAATTCTCCTACCCAGTCCATACCGAGTAGGAGAAAGTCTACTGTTTACAGTTCTTCAAAGGCTAACATGCCACCTTGTACATTGATAACCTCATAACCTTGTTCTGATAAGAATTGGCAAGCACGCGCCGATCTCATTCCAGATTTACAAATAACATAATGTAACTGGTCCTTGTCCAACTGATCATAAGTATCAGCTAATTGACTAAGTGGTAGGTTCTGAGCACCTTCTAAATGAAGTGCTTCAAACTCATCCACTTCTCTCACGTCCACTAGAGAAAGTTGGTCGTTTTGGTAAAGCTGGTAAAATGCGTCAAAGGTAATTTCTTTCATTCTTTTTCTCCTAAAATAGCTTTAATTCTTTTTTTCAAGTCTGGCACCACTTCTGTCTCAAACCACGGATTTTTGGCCATCCAGATTTGGTTTCGCGGTGAGGGGTGAACCAGTGGAAAATAGTCTGGCAGATAATCCTGATAGCGTCGAACTCTCTCTGTCACCTTGCCACTGATTTTCTCTTGTAAATAGTAGGCCTGGGCATACTGGCCAATCAAGAGGGTCAACTGGATATCTGGTAATTCTTGCAAGAGTTGCGGATGCCATTTTTCTGCAAAGCCGGTACGAGGTGGCAGATCACCTGACTTGCCATGTCCTGGAAAGTAGAAATCCATAGGTAAAACAGCAAAATAACCTGAATTGTAAAAGGTATCTTCATCCACACCTAGCCACTCCCGCAAGCGGTCACCACTCTTGTCCTTCCAATAAAGGCCTGCCTCTTGGGTTTTAAGCCCCGGTGCCTGACCGATGATATTGATGCGAGCAGTTTTTGGCGCTGCAAAGAGAGGCTCAATTCCGCGCTCTGTATAGCTGGCATTCTGCGGATCCGCCATAATAGCCTGCTTGATTCTTTCTATTTGAGACATCTGTTTTCCCTCCAAAAAGAAGTCCAAGCATAACATCTCAGACTTCTATCGTTTTATTTGATCAATTCATAAATAGCTTCAGCATAGATTGCTGCTGCTCGGAAGAGATCATCCAAGGCGATAAATTCATTGGCTTGGTGCATGGTGTCAATAGAGTCTGGGAACATGGCACCATAGGCAACACCTCGTTCGAGCAAGCGACCAAAGGTACCACCACCAATGACTTGCTCATGACCTTTAAGACCAGTTTGTTTTTCATAAACATTCAACAAGGTTTGGACAAGTGGATCTTCCATTGGTACATAGTGAGGGGTATGGCCGTGTTCAGAAAGGCTAACAGAAGCAACTGGCAAGTTTTCAAGGATTGACTTGATTTGTTCTGGGCTTGTCCCTTTTGGATAGCGGATATTAAGGGCAATCGTATTGTCAGCACTTGTTTCATCAAAGCGGAAAACACCTGCATTCATAGAAAGAGCACCCATCTTTTCATCCACATGAGCAATCTTGAGATTTTCACCCTCATGGTCGTTCAAGAGAATCTTACCAGCGATTTCAAGGTAATCTTTAGCTGGTCCAGCAAAGTCGAACTGGCTGAGGAAGAGGGCAAGGTAAGTCGCACCATTGACACCTGAAGCAGGCATAGCACCATGGGCTGATTTACCAATAATAGTCACCTTATATTGGCCACCTTCTTCTTGGATTTCTCCTCTGAGTTTGTGTTCTGCGACAAAAGCATCTAGCTTAGCTTGCAAGTCAGCCAGGTCGCCTGAAACAACTGCTGTTGCTGATTCAGGTACCATGTTTTCACGCAAACCACCTGTAAAGCTGTGAAGACGGGCAGCACCTGTATTTTCACCGGCAAAGTGAAGGTATTCTGTGATGTTTCCTTTTTCACCATTGATGATAGGGAATTCAGCGTCTGGAGAGAAACCAAAGTCTGGTTTCGCAAGTCCTACATGTTCAAAGTAGTAGTCCATGTCTGCCCAGCCTGATTCTTCGTCTGTTCCGACGATGAAACGAACTTTCTTAGAAGTTGGAAGACCCAATTCTTTGATGATTTTCAAACCATAGTAACAAGCGGTTGTAGGCCCCTTGTCATCTGAAGCACCACGCGCATAAAGACGACCGTCTTTGATAGTTGGTGTGTAAGGATCTGTGTCCCAACCGCTACCAGCTGGCACCACGTCCATGTGGGCAAAGATTCCGAGAACTTCTTCTCCATCACCAAACTCAAAATGTCCTGCATAGTTATCGACATTCTTAGTTGGATAGCCATCACGGTCAGCGATTTCAAGGAATTTTTCCAAGGCTTTTACTGGACCAGGCCCAAATGGATGTTCAGCATCAGCCTTACTGTCATCACGTTCTGAGTTGATTTCCAAAAGGCTAAACAAGTCAGCCAAGAGAGCTTCTTTGCGTTTTTCTACTTCTGCTGTAAAATCAATTGCTGTCATTTTTTTCTTCTTTCTATCTTTTCTCGATGATTTCATCTACTGGCAAGCGGTAGCTTGGTTCCAATTTTTCATCTGTGTAACCCACTGTGATCAAAAGTTCTGGGCGGAAACGGTCTTCAATTTCCAAAACCTCATTGACTTTTGATTTGTCAAATCCAAGGATCAAATTTGATCCGATTCCTTGGTCTGTAAGAGCGAGAACCAAGTTCATAGCAACCAAACCTGCATTGAGGGCTAAGTAGTCGCTTACTTGTTGTTCATTGTAACGGGCAAATTCCGCAGGTAAATTCTTCATAAAATATTGAAGTTGCTCTTCAGAAAAGTTATTAGCACCACCAACTCGGGCAATCTTACGAGCACGTTTAGCAAGATCTGTATCTGTAAACAAGGCAATGGTTACAGGCGCTGATGATACCTGTTCAAAGTTCGAACCGTAAGCCAATTTTGCCAATTCAGCATTTTTCTCACGTACCACCACAAATTTCCAAGGCTGGCTATTGTGGGCACTTGGTGCCAAGGTTGCAATTTCGATAGCCGTACGCACATCTTTAGGATCCACCGGCTTATCAGTGAAATGCTTGGTCGCATGACGTTTTTTATTTAATTCAAGAAATTTCATAATCGATTTCCTTTTCTAATTCTACTGCTTCCATTCTACCATAATTTGAAAGAGGTTGCAGGGATTTTTCGTAGAGACAAACTGGAACAAGGATAAGCAACCGAATGAAGAAAATCATTTCAAGCAGGAAGCCCCTTATCCAGTTCCAATTAATTTTCAGTTACTTAAAGAAACTAGTCTATCTTATATTCTGACTTTATAGCCTCCAAAAAATTCTTCACATCTTCTACATACCCATGCTTTTCTATTAAGCTTGCTAATAGTTCCAGATTGTGCCCCTGATAGTTGTCTTCTCTTCGCAACTCTTCATACATTTCGATAAAGGGAAGTCCCTTGGACTTGGCTAGTTCTAACTCCGCTTCATAATCATAAGCGACTTTACGAAATAGGATATTTACCAATTCCCCATCTTCAACCTCTATCACGACATACTGGGCACGGTGATTTTTTAACGCCTCCCAATTAAAATAGGGCATGCCAATCGACCCTGGATTGATGATTTGTTGCCCTTGACTGCCATAACGAAGCAACTGCTTGTGAACATGACCATATACTGCCACGTCAACTTCATCATCTAGCAGTTGGTCAAATTTCTCTGTATCATTCTCAACTAGCAAGTCACCACCATAGTTCTTATTTGGCAAATTATGAGAGATAGAAAAGCGCAATCCTTCAACTTCTTTCTTTTCCAGCAAAGGCAAGCTTCGTAGCCAGACAATCGTTGCAGGATTCATTCGCTCCATCAAAAACTGGGTCATTCGCATTGATTGGATTTCTTGTGGATGTTCCAAACCATATTCACCATCCAAGACCTCAAGGACACAATCATCCCAATTGCCTCGAACACTGGCTGTTATAGAAAGGTCCTTTAACAGAGCGACCAAGTCATTTGCACCGGGACCGGGAAGAAAAATATCTCCCAGAAGCCAGTATTCACTGACTCCTTGGTTTTTAGCATCTGCAATCACTGCTTCTAGGGCAGTTGTATTGCCATGAATATCTGATAAAATTGCGATTTTATGATTCATTGTGTTCTCCTTCTGTTTGGTAATCTACTTGTTCTTCCGCAACTTGAAGCAAGGCTTCTGCCTCCTGCGGGTTCAACTTCCTCTGCACAGCCTCTGCAACAGCTCTAGGTACTCCAACTTCGACAATCTCATCCACACTGGCTTCCCTGATTTTGGTCAAAGACTTGAAATGCTTCATGAGATTCTGCTTGCGTTTAGGTCCCAGACCGTCAATTCCATCCAGTTGTGATGAAAAAGAATTTTTGGAGCGCAGTTGACGGTGGAAAGTGATAGCAAAGCGGTGGACCTCATCTTGGATGCGTTGGAGGAGGAAAAATTCCTGAGAATTGCGAGACAACTCCACCACCTCAAGTGGATCTCCAAAGAGCAACTCATGGGTTTGGTGCTTGTCATTCTTTTGCAGACCAGCAATTGGAATATCCAAGCCCAGCTCCTCTTGAATGACCTGCTTGGCAATATTGACTTGACCTTGTCCCCCATCAATCACAATCAAATCTGGCGGAGTCAAACCGTCACGCTGAACTCGACCATAACGTCTGCGAATAACCTCACGCATACTGGCATAGTCGTCTGGTCCAACCACAGTCTTGATTTTGTACTTACGATAATCCTTCTTACTCGGTTTGCCGTTGACAAAGACCACCATAGCTGAAACAGGACTGGTTCCCATGATATTGGAGTTATCGAAGGATTCGATGCGAACTGGAGTCGGGATTTGGAGCAAACGACCTAGATTTTCAATAGCTCCTTGGGTCTTTTCGACAGATTTTTCTAGCAGGTTAAATTTCTGCTCTAGGCTGACACGAGCATTCTTTATAGCTAGATTGACCAGCTGCTTTTTCTCTCCACGTTGGGGCTTGAGAATCTTGGTATCCACCAAGGCCTTGACAGCTTCTTCATCGATATCCTGCGGAATCAGAACCTCATTGGGAACCAGGTGAGATTTTTCTTGATAGAATTGTCCTACATAGGTCAAGAAGTCCTCATCCGGATCGTTGTAATAGGGGAAAAGATTGACATCACGCTCAATAAGCTTGCCTTGACGAACAAAGAAAACCTGAACACACATCCAACCCTTGTCCACATAGTAGCCAAAGACATCCCGATTTTGAAGATCTTTGGCCATAACCCGTTGCTTGGTCCGAAGCGTTCCAATGGCCTGAATCAGGTCACGGTATTCCGCTGCACGCTCAAATTCCATAGTTTGGGCTGCCGCCGCCATCTTACCCTTAAGATCATCGATGATTTTGTCGTCCTGTCCTTTTAAGAAGTCAGAAACTTCCTGAGCCATAGACTTGAAGTAGACCTCATCCTTCTTACAGATAGTGTGGGCCATACACTGGCCGATATGGTAATAAAAACAGACCTTAGACGGCGGATTGGTACACTTACGAAATGGAAAAATCCGATCCAGCAACCGCTTGATTTCATTAGCTGCCCCCACATCTGGATAAGGACCAAAGTAAAGACCGCCGTCCTTCTTGACCTGACGGGTGATAATCAAACGAGGATAGCGCTCATTGGTGATTTTGATGAATGGATAGGACTTATCATCCTTGAGCATGATATTGTATTTAGGCTTATTCTCCTTGATCAGGTTGATTTCTAGGAGAAGTGCCTCAATATTAGACTCCGTAACAATAAATTCAAAATCCACAATTTCAGACACCAAGGCCTCTGTCTTGGTATCGTGACTTCCACGAAAATAGGAGCGCACGCGGTTACGCAGATTTTTAGCCTTTCCTACATAGATAATGGTGCCGTTTTTATCCTTGTGAATGTAGCAACCAGGGCTGGTCGGTAAGAGCTCTAGTTTTGATTTAATCAAGTTGTTCATAGTTCCATTATAGCAAAAAAGTAGGGAAAGATAGTCCCCTACTCATTGGTCTCATATATTTTTCGAAGGTTTGCAACATCCTCTTCCTGGATACCATAAAAGGAACCTGCAGGTTGCATCACAGACTTCTCATCTGTATGGTCCAAGCCGATCGCATGCCCCAACTCATGTTCTGCCGTATGGACAATGCGCTCATAGGAATAGCCATAGTCAGGATTGGACAGATAATAATGATTCAGACGCACCGTTACAGATAAAAATTGCCCCGTTAAGAGATTGGTCTGACTTTCCGCTTCTCCTGCCACAGGAGTGTTTCCGTCGTTCATCTCAGTAGCCAAGATGTCTGCCTTGCTGGACTCGGTGACAATTTCAAAGTTAAAAGCACCAGTTTGATTCCAATTCTGAATTGCTTCTAAATAAGCCTCTTGAAAGCGTGAATCCATCTGCGGATCCAGGTAAATACGAGCAGAAGACTGTGGCCACCTTCCTTCAGAATGCTGGTGGCTATCTGTCTGGTTCAACTTAGGCAGTTGCCCTGTTTTTTCCCATTGATCGATACTTTGTTGACCAATCTTGACTGACCGCTCTGCTTGCTTTAGCGCTCCTTGAAAATCCCCGTTTAGATACCAGAGAATTCCGAAAGCAAGTGTGCATAAAAGCAAAACAATCCAAACCAGGCGCCAAAACAAACGCCAAATAAAAGAAAAGAAAGCTCCTATCAAACGAAAAATCCAGCGCATGTCCCTCCACCTTTCTAGAAAATAAAGTCTATTTTACTAAAACAAGCTGAAAGAAAGCTAAAGAACAACTTTCTTATCTTAGCGCCCTAATATTTTTTTGAGTAACTGAATAGCTTTGTATTTTAAAGGCGATGGATAATAACGGAAAGTTCCTGCTTTACGTACAATATAGCCATTAAAATTTTGTTTAAAACGCAAAACGCCATCACTACCATCAAAAATCCCTTGAATCCCTAGAAAGTTGTATTTAGGTATCCCACGTTTTATGCTTTCCAACATAACATATTTCTGAAGTAGCGCAGGGGCATAAAATTTATTAAACTCAGTATAGGAACCACTAAAAAGATAGGTCGTTTCTTGAGGCATATAAATAAATAAACTACCTGCTAAGACAAGATCTTTCTCTCCATATTTTTCAATCAACTCTCGTGCTTCTGCTTTTCGAACTTCAAAGCTTTCATACTGCCTAGCCAATTCTTTGTGTTCTTTTTTCTTTTGTGCAGAATCTGGATATTGTTCTAATAAGAGTAGTGAGGTAGCTATTTTTTCAGATAATTCTTTTTGCTTATGTATTAAATTTTGTATATATTCTCCTAAATTTAGACTAGCAATTACAAACTCCGCTTGTTCTCCAAATGAATCATAAAAGTGCTCATAATATTCTAAACTTTTATCACTATATTCTCGACGTTCAGAGGTTGTTTTTGTTATATCTTTAAAAATTGAAAGTTCTTCACGATTTAATTTTTTCAACTGAATACCAAATGTATCAGCCTTTTTCACCAAAGGTTTCCCCTTTTTACTAAAACTATTAATCAAGGTCTTTTCAGTTAGCTCATTCAAATCTTTACAATATAGCCAATCCGGTTCTCCACCTGGGTAACCTGTTTTTAAACCATCAAATTGATAACCTAAATCAATCAAATCTTGAATAATACTTTTTTTCTCAGCATCTATTGGATTACCCTCACTATCAAAAGTTTGGTAAGTTTCATAAGGTTTTACAAGTAGCTCTAATACACCATTCTGCTTAGCATATTCTTTTAACTCCGCATAAAAAACTGGCAGGGCTTCTTTTCTCGTATAAATAGGCCCCGAATTGAGCTCCATATGCAGACCACCTAACATAGGTAAGCTATAAACAAGAGCTGCAACTTGAATTTCTCCTTCTTGTCTCAAGGCAAGATAAACAATTCGAGCTCCTCTTTTTTCTAACAAATCCCCCATCTGGACAGATTGCATAAAAGAACAAGAAGAAACCTGATCAGAATAAGCTTGAAATTCTTCTTTTGTGAGTGTAATTAATGCCATGTACTTACCTTCTATGATGTTTGATTCTTAATGCCTTGCGAAAATCAAGAGCGATCCTTAACAGAGAATAAAGAGGATGGGTGGGCATTGTAAACTCACCCAAGTATTCTTCAATCGTTGGATTAAATTTTTCCTTAAAATGGTAAAGTCCACCATTGAGAGAGTTTTCAACACCACCTAAATTTTGCCACACCATACCTCGCTCAAAGGCATAGCGAGCTGTTTCATACCAAGTTAAAATTGGTGCATTATAACGTTTAAAAGCATCATCCATACCAGCATATAGATTAACAGAGGTATTACCAAATTCCAAACTCAAAGTAGCTGCTAAAGGAATGTTTGATTTTTCTTCATTCAGATATCTCTGCAAGAAATCTCTTTCTTCTACCAAACGCTCTTTTTCCTTCTTTTGGGCTTCTACTTTTGAAGTTCGAGTCGACTCAGTAAACGCCTCTTCCAACGCTAAGTTTTTCGCTAACTGTTCTTCTAATTCTCGTAAACGCTTAGCGATATCCAGAGTGGCCATCGTTATGTAGGCCTTGTCCTTAAAATTATCTAACAATTTTTTATAATAGGCTTCATTCCTCAAATGGATATCTTTTCGCTTCTCAGTTTTTTTCATCAAAAACGAGAAAGATTCTAACAATTCATCTCTACCAATCTGAATCTCTACACCCTTATTTCGAGCGGATCGAATAGCTTGTTTTGTTGACTTGCAAAGTTTATCTTCTGTAAAATTTTCCTTGTATACTTTTGCCTGAATACGAGGCTGAATGGTATCCTCCATTCCATCGGTCTTTCCTGACCACCTTACTCCCATTCTTTGCAAATTTTCAATAATAGCCATATTTTCAGGATATTCTATTTTTTCATGCTTGATTGAACTTTGCGATAGGCAAATACTTGGGTCAAAAATCACAAAAATCGCTCTCTTGCTTCGAGCATGGGACTTAATGGATTGAAGAACAAAGTTCAAGAGTTCAGCATCCTTATAATCTAATATAGGACCTCTTGGGATATAAAACATTCTATAGCCTAGAGGAAGAGTTTTAATCAAAATACTAGCTGTAGCCAGTAATTTATCTCCTCGGTAGGCGCCAAACTTTTCATGTTGCCAATCAGACTTAACCTCTTCCCAAGCACTACTTTGTAATACATTGACTAATTCATGTTCTTTAACAAACTGATCATATTCTAATGTGGGAACGCCAATTTGATAACGATACATTTCTTACTCTCTTTCCAACAATAATAGAATTTAACTACTATTCTACTACTTTCGTTTAGAAAGTCTAGTAAAAACATATTTTAGTTTCTATTCCATAGAAGACATAGTTATTGAAAGAGTAATACAAACTAAACTAGCTTAATCTCTCTTCTAATTTGAATTCGATTGGAAGAGTTGCTAAGAACCGTTCCAATTGTTTTTCCCAGTAGTACCACTCGTGAGTTCCAGCACTATGGCTATAGGTCACATTAAAGCCCAGTTTTTTGAGATTATTCACTGCTAGATTATTGGCTCTATACAAGAAATCCTGCTCGCCACACCAAGCCCACAACTTGGTCTTTTTATCCGATTTTTTAGCCAGACTTTCTAGAGAATAAGGACTAGTTGTCCAATCTTTAATCTCTCCAAACACACCTCTCCAGTAGGCTGGCGTTCCTAAATCTTGACTCTCAGGAGAAAAATCTTGAAAGCTCAATGCACCTGAGAAGCTAGCTGCGTGAGAAAAACGATTTGTAGCAAGAGCCAGTTTGAAACAACCGTAGCCCCCCATAGAGAGACCAGCGATAAAGGTCTTTTCACGCTTGCTGGTCATGTTAGGGAAGAAGCGTTTTAGAACCTGTGGCAATTCCTCTGCTAGAGCTGTGTAATAGTCAAAACCATACTGGGTATCGGTATACCAACCGTTGCTGGTATTGGGCATAACAACGATAAGATTGGTTCCTCGAAGTAAGCGTTCTACATTGGTCCGCTTAAGCCAACTATTATGATTGCCAGACATCCCGTGCAAGAGGTACAAGACGGGAATATCTTCACACTCTGGTTCTTCCACTCGATTGGCATCGGGGTAAAGAACATTCACTCCCCACTCCATATCCAATACTTGTGAGTAATACTCGATTTTCATTACTGCCATATTTTTCCTCTATTTTTCTATAAGAAAAAGCCGAAATTCGACTTTCTCTCTGTTTATTTCAACAATTATTTTGCTTCCATGACTACCGGTAAAATAGCTGGACGACGCTTGGTTTGATCAAAGAGGTACTTGGTCAAATTATCACGAACCTTCCCTTTGAGATCTGCCCAGTCAAAGTCATCTCCTTGAAGATACTCTTCTACCGTTTGGTTAATCAATTCTGAACTTTCACGGAGAATATCGCGACTCTTCTTGAGATAAACAAATCCACGCGTGTGAACACGAGCCTTGGCCACAATTTTCTTCTCACGACGGTTAACGGTAATTGCGACGATGAAAATACCGTCCTCTGACAAGACCTTACGGTCACGAAGAACCACATTACCAACATCACCAATAGCATTCCCGTCAATCAAGACATCACCTGCCGAAACTGCGCCATCTGGGACAAAGTCCCCATTCTCATAAGCCATGCTTGTTCCCTTTTTAGGGATGAAAATGCGTTCTGGCAACATCCCAACTGCCATAGCAGCCTTAGCATGGGCATCCAACTCACGGTATTCCCCTTGAATTGGGAAGAGATACTTAGGTTGCAAGAGATTGATCATCAACTGCAAATCACGCGCATTTCCGTGACCTGACACACGCAAGCTTTGAGTGATCAGTTTGACAACCCCACCAGCTTGGTAAATCATGTTTTCCACACGCGCCATGACTGCTTCTTTGGCGATAGACGGAGTGGTTACGATATAGACTAGGTCACCGTCCTTGATCTCCACATAACGGTGGCGACCAATCGACATCTTACGAAGACCATTGATAGGCTCACCCATACGGCCTGTCTCAAGGATAATCAACTCATGATCCTCAAAACGAGACATATCTTTTGGTTTAATCAAAAGGCTCTCGTTAGCTAGAGACAATTTCTTGAGGCGAATAGCAGTGCGGACGATATTTTCAATATCGAATCCTGTCAAGACCACACGACGGCCTGTTGCATCCGCAGCGTCAAACACCTGCTGGATACGAGATAGGTTGCTGGCTACCGCTGCAACGATGATACGACCATCCCAATCTGCAATGGTTTGAGTGATTTCGTCTCCAACTTCACTTTCGCTAGCCACTTGGATATTACTGTCCGCATTGGCTGAATCGCTAAGAAGAGCTAGAACTCCATCACGACCGATTTCTGCCAAACGAGCGAAATCTGTCGCATAGGATTCACTAGCTGTCTGGTCAAATTTGAAGTCACCTGTATAAACGATGCTACCTTCAGCTGTCTTCAAGACCACACCCAAACTTTCTGGAATAGAGTGGGTCGTACGGAAGAAGGAAACCACAGTCCCTCCAAAATCAATCTCCGTATTCTCATCGATGACATGGAAATCATTGAATTTCTTAACTGCGTCATTTCCTTTGACAAAGAGTTTGGCCAACTCAATGGTCAACTCAGAGCCAAATACAGGTACCTTGGCTTCAGCCAAGAGATAAGGCAGAGCACCAATGGCATCCGCATGGCCGTGGGTCAAGAAAACCCCAGCAATACGGTCGCTATTTTCAAAAAGGTAGTCCATATTTGGAATAACGACGTCCACCCCTAGTTGTTCATTTTCAGGGTATTTTAGACCTGCATCCAAAACGAAAATAGACCCATCGATTTCAGCGATATACATATTTTTCCCATTTTCACGTACACCACCAAGTGTTGTTAGACTGATATTACTCATTTTTCCTCCGAAAGCTTAGTTTATCTTGATTATAGGGTTGCTTACCCTCTTATTCTAAAAGCACTATTACTTTTAGCCGAATCTTTTCCTACCATTATACCATTTTTTTGATGATTTTCAAAATGAAGATTTGTTTTCAAAAAAGAGCTGGTTGCCCAACTCTTTCCTACGTCTATTCTTTTTCCATTAAAAAATCATAAATTTCTTGCACCGTACCCAGCGCCATCATTTCTTGGTCTTTGACGGTTTGTTTCAGCTTTTGATAAATCTGACTTTCTCCGATTTCCCGCTTTGGTGCCTCTTTATTGACTGTCATGACACCATCTTTGATTGTCACAAAGCCTAGCTCTTCAAATATTTGAATCATCTTGACTAACAAGATTTGTTGAATATTGAGATATGCAGCCAAATCCTTGAGCTTGTAACGAATATCAAACTCTGGAAACTGGTAAATGGTCTTGTACAATTTGGCAAACTGATCTCTAGTCCCATAACCTGTCAGATAATAGGCCTTATCAATGTCATTTTTGAAATAGACAGCAGAGAAATGCTGTTCCTGAAAAATGGTTTTCAGCAGGGTCATATCCTCAGGAATGGTTTTTACGACAACAGCTTCACTATCCGCCAGATTTGGCAGTTCTCCAGCAAAATCCAAGACTGGAACCCCCTCTGGCAAGGTGGCATTCTTTCCACGGATGTTAAAGAGCTGAACACCCTCCACACGCGCATCCACCATCATCAACTGGAGAGCAGTTTGGCCATTCCATTGGTTGACAGACAATTTGACTGCTAACTCTAGATTCTTGGTTTGAGCAAACTCTGTTGCCCATCTACCTTGTCCAAATGCTACCACTTCAAAACTAGCCTCACCTTTAGAGATTTTCAGCTTGAGATGGGCATTGCCTGCTCCCATGGTACGAGCACTTTCAACCTGAAAATCCTTGATATAAAAGACAGGTTTCTGATTGTCCATTCCAAAAGGTGCCAAACGCTCAAAATTCTTGACCGTTTCAAGACTCAAAGTCTCCAAATCCAACTCTTCATCTAGGTTTAACTTATTCTTGCCACCAGCATCTGCACCTTTTTCACGAACATAATCTTCCAAGACCTGAGATAAATCTAAAAGTTTCTCAACTTCCAGCGTCATACCCGCTGCACCTGCATGACCGCCAAAGGCTATAAAGAGGTCTCGATGGGGATCCAAAGCTTCAAAAATATCGACTGCTTCCACACTACGAGCACTACCCTTGGCACGACCGTCTTCTATATTAAGAACAATAACTGTCTGTCCTAGCTCTTCCAACAAACGACCAGCTACGATTCCTAGAACGCCAGGATTCCATCCTTCCTTGGCCAAGACCTGGACCTTCTTCTCAGGATCCACCATGGTCTTAGCTTCTTCATAGATAGACTGGACGATCTCCTTACGCTCTTCATTTTTCTGATGAATCATAAGGGCAATCTCATGTGCTTCCTCATCGTCAAACCCAGTCAGCAAATCAATGGCAGGATTAGGATCATCCAAGCGTCCCAAGGCATTTAAACGAGGAGCAATCTGGAAACCAACCGTTTCTTCTGTCACTTCATTAGCAGCAATCCCAGCCATGTCTAGCATCTCTTGCAGACCGATGCGCTGAGTATGCCCCAACATTTCTAGACCATACTGAACCAAGATACGGTTCTCATCTGTCAAACTCACCATATCTGCAATAGTTCCGATAGCGACCAAATCAAGCAATTCCACTTGTACTTCTTCTAAAAGGGCGCAAGCCAGCTTGAAAGCCACTCCACAACCAGCCAAATATTTGAAAGGATAGTCCGCATCTGGATGCTCAGGATGGACAATGGCATAAGCATCTGGCAGGGTTTCAGGCATGGAATGGTGGTCTGTGACAATAACATCCACTCCCAGAGATTGGGCCAATGCAATAGCTTCTTGACCAGCAACCCCATTATCCACCGTCACAATCAAGGAAATCCCTTCTTGCTCGATAAAGTATTTATAGACACTGGCATTGGGACCATAGCCATCGGTAAAACGATTGGGTAGATAAACACGGCACTCGGCACCAAGCTGTTCCAAACTTTCCTTCACAATCGAAGCCGAAGTCATGCCATCCGCATCGTAGTCTCCATAAACGAGAATATTTTCCCCTTCTTCAATGGCCTGACGAATACGAGCCACTGCCCTGTCCATATCATGAAGTAGATAAGGATCGTGCAAGTCCTCCAAAGAAGGTTCTAAAAATTTTTTCAGACTTTCTTCGTCTTGAATCCCTCTTTCAAATAATAAGCGAGCCACCTCAGGCCCCAGTCCAGCCTTCTTGGCTATCTTTGTAAAATCCGCATCTTCAACCTGCGGGGCAAATTGCCATTCATAAGTAGGTGTTATCAAAAAGACATCCACTCTTTCTAAGAATTCTATTGCTTCATTATAACATGATTTAGACGTTTTCTCTATCCAGATTGCTTTTTTATAAAATTTTAGTGAATTTTTTCAGATATGATTTGACAAGGCCATTCTTTTGGTGTAGAATCATGTTATAAAATCTAACACAAAGGAGATTCTTTATGGCTTTAGTAGAATTTGAACACGTCGAAAAATATTACGGAGACTATCACGCACTCCGCGACATCAATCTCCGTTTTGAAAAAGGACAAGTCGTTGTCCTCCTCGGACCATCTGGTTCTGGGAAATCCACTCTTATCCGTACCATCAATGGTTTAGAGGCTGTCGACAAGGGAAGCCTTCTAGTCAATGGCCACCAAGTTGCTGGTGCCAGCCAGAAAGATTTAGTGCCTCTTCGCAAGGAAGTTGGCATGGTTTTCCAACATTTTAACCTCTACCCTCACAAAACAGTGTTAGAAAACGTAACACTTGCACCTATAAAAGTTCTAGGAATTGATAAAAAAGAAGCTGAAAAGACAGCCCAAAAATATCTGGAATTTGTAAATATGTGGGACAAGAAAGATTCTTATCCAGCCATGCTATCCGGTGGACAAAAACAACGAATTGCCATCGCACGTGGACTCGCTATGCATCCTGAACTCCTTCTCTTTGATGAACCAACATCTGCCCTTGACCCTGAAACCATCGGAGACGTTCTGGCTGTTATGCAAAAATTGGCCCACGAGGGTATGAATATGATTGTCGTTACCCATGAAATGGGCTTTGCCCGTGAAGTTGCGGACCGCATCATCTTTATGGCTGACGGAGAAGTTTTGGTGGATACGACAGATGTCGATGACTTTTTCGACAATCCAAGCGAACCTCGTGCCCAACAATTCCTCAGCAAAATTATCAACCACGAAAGTGACAAAGTAAAATAAGGAGGCGCCTATGAAAAAGAAATTCTTTTTATCAGCATTATTGATTAGCCTTTTCGGCCTTGCTACTGCAAAACCAGTTCAGGCTGATACCAGTGTCGCAGATATTCAAAAAAGGGGCGAACTAGTTGTCGGTGTGAAACAAGACGTTCCCAATTTTGGCTACAAGGATCCCAAGACAGGGACCTATTCTGGTATCGAAACCGACTTAGCCAAGATGGCAGCAGATGAGCTCAAGGTCAAAGTTCGCTATGTGCCTGTTACCGCGCAAACTCGTGGACCACTTTTAGACAATGAACAGGTTGACATGGATATCGCAACCTTTACCATCACAGATGAACGTAAAAAACTCTATAACTTTACCAGTCCCTACTACACGGACGCTTCTGGCTTTTTGGTCAATAAATCTGCCAAAATCAAAAGCATTGAGGATTTAAACGGCAAAACCATCGGAGTTGCCCAAGGTTCTATTACCCAACGCCTGATTACCGAACTGGGTAAAAAGAAAGGCTTGAAGTTTAAATTCGTCGAACTTGGTTCCTACCCAGAATTGATTACTTCCCTTCATGCTCACCGTATTGATGCCTTTTCCGTTGACCGCTCGATTCTATCTGGCTACATCAGCAAACGCACAGTACTACTAGATGATAGTTTCAAGCCATCTGACTACGGTATTGTTACCAAGAAATCAAATACAGAGCTAAACAACTATCTTGATAACTTGGTCACTAAATGGAGCAAGGATGGTAGTTTACAAAAACTTTATGACCGTTACAAGCTCAAACCATCTAGCCATACTGCAGATTAAGGAGGACACCCTATGACAGATTTATCATCTTGGACAGCCTATTTTCAGGATTTTGGCCAATTTTTCAATGGTTTCCTCTTCACTCTTGCTCTAGCGATTGGATCCTTTATCCTCGCCATGATTTTGGGTATCTTCTTTGGAGCTATGTCAACCAGCAAACGTCCCATTTTACGCATTTTAGCTCGCATTTTTGTCGAATTTTACCAAAATACTCCCCTCTTGGTACAGTTTGTTATCGTTTTTTATGGTCTACCACTTATCAGTGACCATATCATCATGATTCCGATTTATTGGACAGCTGTTCTCTGCGTTGGACTCTATCACGGAGCCTATATCGCTGAGGTTATTCGCTCAGGGATTCAATCTATTCCTAGCGGTCAGATGGAGGCAGCCTTGTCACAAGGGTTTACCTATATCAGTGCTATGCGCTTGATTATCTTGCCTCAGGCCTTTCGTATCATTCTCCCTCCTTTGACCAACCAAATCGTCAACCTCATCAAAAACACCTCTACAGTCGCTATCATCTCTGGAGTGGACTTGATGTTTGTGACCAAGTCTTGGTCGGCTCTTAACGGAAACTACATTCCAGCATTTTTAGGCGCTGCCCTTCTCTACTTTTCTCTATGCTTCCCTGTTGCCCAGTTTGGTCGTAAGATGGAGCAAGCCAACAAAAAAGCCTATTCACTTTAGGAGGTTACTATGGAATCTATTTTAGAAGTTTTGACCCCAGATAACCTAGTCTTTATCTTTAAAGGATTTGGCTTGACCCTCTACATTTCTCTGATTGCCATTGTCCTCTCTACCCTTATCGGTACAGTTCTAGCGGTCATGAGAAATGGGAAAAATCCTGTCTTACGCATTATCTCCAGCATTTATATCGAATTTGTGCGCAACGTTCCTAACCTTCTCTGGATTTTCACCATCTTTTTGGTGTTCAAGATGAAATCCACACCAGCCGGAATCACTGCCTTTACCCTCTTTACCTCAGCAGCCCTAGCTGAGATTATCCGTGGTGGCCTCAATGCTGTAGACAAGGGACAATACGAAGCAGGAATGTCACAAGGATTTACCTCTGCGCAAATCCTCTACCACATCATTCTTCCACAAGCTATCCGTAAAATGCTTCCAGCCATCATTTCTCAGTTTGTAACCGTGATTAAGGATACCAGCCTGCTCTACTCTGTTATCGCCCTACAAGAGCTCTTTGGAGCCAGCCAAATTCTCATGGGCCGTTATTTCGAACCAGAGCAAGTCTTCAGTCTTTATATCCTGATTGCCCTCATCTACTTCAGCTTTAACCTAGCAATCTCTAACCTGTCTCATATGCTAGCAAAACGTTGGCAACAAGCTGCAGAATAACAAATTAGCTCTCCATGCGATATGGAGAGTTTTTTCTACTCGATCACTAAAAAACACTGCCAGATTTCTAGCAGTGTTTTGAGTTTTATTTATCTTAGTAAACTGTTTTTTCAGTTTCTACATCGAAGAAGTGTGCTTTGTTCAAGTCAAATCCAAGTTCAACTGTTGCACCTGTTTGCAAGTAGTCACGAGCATCCACTTTGGCAACAAATTCGTCTTTACCAACTTGGCAGTAAAGGTGAGATTCTGAACCAAGCAATTCTGATACAGAGATAGTAGCTTTGACAACTGATTCTGGGAATGTTTCAAGGAAAGCAGGTTCTGCATTTACGTCTTCTGGACGGATACCGAAGATCAATTCTTTACCTTCGTAGCCTTTTTCACGAAGAACTTTCAATGCTCCTTCTGGCACTTTCAAGCGGAATCCGTCAGAAATAATTTCGCTACCAACCAATTTCACATTGATGAAGTTCATTGCTGGGCTTCCGATGAATCCTGCAACGAATTTATTAACTGGGTTTTTGTAAACTTCTTGAGGAGTACCGATTTGTTCAACACGTCCGATAGTACCTGTACCAGCAGGGTTCTTAGTTGCTGACATGATAACGATACGGTCTGCAAGTGTCATCGCTTCAGTTTGGTCGTGAGTTACGTAGATAGTTGTAGCTCCGATACGACGGTGGATTTTCGCAATTTCAGCACGCATAGATACACGAAGTTTGGCATCCAAGTTTGACAAAGGTTCGTCCATCAAGAACACTTTTGCATCGCGGACAATCGCACGACCCATGGCAACACGTTGACGTTGACCACCAGAAAGGTCAGCAGGTTTACGTTCCAAGAACTCTTTCAATCCAAGGATTTCAGCTGCTTCTTGTACACGTTTGTCGATATCTTCCTTGCTGTATTTACGTAATTTCAAACCGAAAGCCATGTTATCGTATACAGTCATGTGTGGGTAAAGAGCGTAGTTTTGGAATACCATGGCGATGTCACGGTCTTTTGGAGCTACGTCGTTGACAACCACGCCATCAATAGATGCAGTACCTTCTGTGATGTCTTCAAGACCTGCAATCATACGAAGAGTTGTTGATTTACCACATCCTGAAGGACCTACGAAAACGATAAATTCTTTGTCTTTGATGTCCAAGTTGAAGTCTTCAACTGAATAGTGTTCGCTGTTTGGATATTTTTTGTAAATATTTTTAAGATTCAATTCTACCATGAGGTGAACTCCTTTTGTCTTTTGATAGTTTTATTATAGATGAAAACGCTTTACATTTCTATGGCAAGGTGACCAAAAAAATAAAAAAGTTCTGTGCAACTTGCACAAAACTTTAGAGAATATCTGGTAAAATCAACTGATAACACAAGGTCAGGTCAGTCAATTCTTTCAACTGTAGCCCTGTCAATTCTTCCCATTTATCAATCTTGTATTGGAGAGAATTGCGGTGCAGATAGAGTTGCTGGGCTGTTTTAGTCAGAACAGCACTGTTTTCCCAAAGGGAGAGAACGATTTCCTGAATCTGATCCTGGTCCAAAATCATCTGATGCAGGCATTCTTTAATGACTCTCAGGTCCACAAGCCTTTCCCCCATACTCCAAAGATAGAGTTGTGAAAAGGTGTGAACACCTTGGTGACCCTGACGCCACCAAGTCTTAAACAAATCCCGCTCCGCTTTGATTAAGTCTGACAGAGCTTGATGTGCTGTCTGAGACCAAACTTGGCCTAACATGATAGACAAACGCAGTCCAAAGTCATACTCAACCGCTTCAATCGTATCACTTAAAATAGCTCGTACAGAACTGTATTTATCTTGTTGCAGCACGAAAACATAATCCTGAGCTCCGACCTGAAGCACCGTCTGACAGTTAGGAAAAAGAGTCCGCATCATGTCCAACCAAGAAGCTAGATTTTCCTGTTGAAAATAGGAAAGATGGCAATAAACCAGCTGAATCTTTTTGAAAACTTGCGGTGCCTGGCCCTTCCCCTCAATCAGATAGGGATACCAAGGATTGAGCGAACTGGCCTTCTCCTGCTGGGTCAAAAGGGCAACCAACTGCTTTTCACGCTCACTGAGATCAGCTTCCTCCAGCAAAATCCACTGCTGAGAAGCTAAAGGGAGAGTGAGATAGCCCTCTTTCTCTACTGGTTGGTCTGAAATATGAGCCTCAGGAAACCAGTCTTGTAGTTCTTTTGCTATCATGTCCTAGCCCTCCACTTTTTGGATACACCAAGAAATCAAGCTCTCAAGACGTTCCAGATTTTCAGTCATATGGAGATAGCCCATCACGGCTTCAAAGCCTGTGGACATACGGTAAGTCACCACATCGGCATTTTTAGCTTTGGTATGGCTATTGGTATTGCGGCCACGTTTGTAGATTTCCTCTTCTTTTTCCGTCAGGACTTGCTCCTCCAACATGAGGGCAATCAGGCGAGCCTGAGCCTTTGCAGATACATACTTAGTGGCCTCTTGGTGGAGTTTATTGGGTTTGGTCATGCCTTTGAGAATAAGGTGGCGACGAATATACATGGAATAAACCGCATCTCCCTCAAATGCTAGCGCAATCCCGTTAATGAGATTGACATCAATCACGTGTCCACCTCACTCCATCCTTGGTGTCAAGAAGCTTAATTCCTTGAGCCGCTAATTGGTCACGGATTTGGTCCGCTGTAGCAAAGTCACGATTGGCACGTGCTTCTTGGCGTTTTTGGATTAAAGCTTCAATCTCTGCATCTAGAACATCCTCAACAAAGACAATCCCAAAGACTTCTAACATATCCGCAAGAGCTTCCTTAACACTTGCATCATAGTTGCCAGAGTTGATCCATTTAGCCATTTCAAAGACTACTGTGATACCGTTAGCAGAGTTGAAATCCTCATCCATAGCAGCTACAAACTTGTCTTTAAAGTCCTGTAACTCTTGAGCATCTACAGTCCCAGAAAATGGTTGCTCATAGGTGTTCTTCAGATACTTGAGATTGGTCTCTGCATCACGCACTGCTTTTTCCGTAAAGTTGATTGGTTTACGGTAATGCTGAGTCGCAAAGAAGAATCGAAGCACTTGCCCGTCAAGAGTTTTGAGGGCATCGTGTACGGTGATAAAGTTCCCCAAAGACTTGGACATCTTGACATTGTCGATATTGACAAAGCCATTGTGCATCCAGTAGTTAGCAAAAGTCTTACCTGTTTTGGCTTCTGACTGGGCAATTTCATTGGTGTGATGAGGAAATTCGAGATCAGCTCCACCACCATGGATATCAATAGTATCGCCCAAAATTTCTGTCGACATGACCGAACACTCGATATGCCAGCCCGGACGACCAGGCCCCCAAGGACTGTCCCAAGAAATCTCACCTGGTTTAGCAGATTTCCATAGAGCAAAGTCTACCGGATTTTCCTTGCGAGCTGTTTCTTCATCAGTACGACCTGAAGCACCCAGCTCCAAATCTTCCAAGGTTTTATTAGCCAATTTAGCATAGTTGTGGGATTTTTCCACACGGAAATAGACATCTCCTTGGTTCTCATAAGCAAAACCTTTTTCAATCAAATCTTCCACAAAGCGGATGATGCCCTCCATAAACTCGACTACACGTGGATGGCGAGTCGCAGGTTTGACACCCAAGGCCGTCACATCCTCACGAAAGGCAGCGATGTACTTGTCCGCAACCTCCTGAGGCGTGATGCCTTCTTCCTTAGCACGGTTGATAATCTTATCATCCACATCCGTGAAATTGGAAATATAGGCAACCTCAAACCCACGGTACTCAAAATAACGACGAATGGTATCAAAAGCTACCGTCGAACGAGCATTCCCCACGTGAATATAGTTGTACACCGTTGGCCCACAGACATACATCCTAACCTTATCATCCTCAATTGGGACAAATTCTCGCAAATCACGAGACATGGTGTCATATATTTTAATCATAAAATAATAGTCAGGAAAGCCAAAATCCAAGAACAGTTAATTTCATCACTGACAGTTCAATTGAATTTCAGTCCGAATATCTCTACACTTCGGAATTCCTTGCTCCTTTCTTATTCAGATAAACCACCTGGGTCTGTTTGACAAAGCCGATTTTTTCATATAAGCGTTTAGCACCTACGTTGCTATCCTCTACTGCAATCTGAAATTCCTTATCATTTTGCTCAATCATTTGGTTGACTAGATATTTTGCTAAGTAGCTTCCATAGCCTTTCCCACGTTCAAGTTCTGATATTGCTAAACCGTAGAAGTAATTCGTATTAGTCGATAAATCTACCGTACAAGTCCCAATAACCTGACTGTCTTTTAATAAAATATATAGGCGACTTTCTGGATCCTTCAGAGCTTCGGCGACATATCTATCCACAACTTCTCTCGATTCATGTTCCTCTGAAAATGCCTGAAATTTTAATTGACTAATTTGCTCCTGATACGAACTATCTGCTAACAAAACTTCAAGATTAGAAACATTTGCTAACGGATAAGGTTTTCTATCCTTACCTAACCAGGTTTCTGTCTCTTCATCCTCGACCAATCCCCAGTTGCTAACAAAATCAGGATGGCGGTCTAGAAAAACACGCTCTGTCTGAAAAGTGATTGAACAAATAGAGAAAGAAGCTGTTTCTCTCTCAAAACTAGTAAACAATGCACGCGCAATTCCCTGACGGCGATAATCTGGATGAACCAGTATCGTCACTTCCACATCTTGATCATCTGCATAGACAGTTAATAAACTAACAAGTTCGCCTTTTTCATAATAAAGGAAAAAAGCGGGCATGTTTGGGTCAAAATTAAGCATGTTAGAAAGATAGGGATCACGATAAGTTCCATCATAGGCTTGGCAACAGTCAATTAGTTTTTTCGCCTCAAATAACTCTTCTTGGCTCAACTTATTTCTTGCTTGAATCATATAAGTATCCTCTACAACCCAGACGATCTGTGACTGGCTTCTTTAGCCTGCTCTAGTTTATTGACATAATACTCTCGTTTTTCTTCGACTTCGTGAATGACTGGCTCATCTTTTTTACCATGAAGGCGGACAATTTTGGCCGGAATACCAACAACCGTCACATCACTTGGAACATCTGCAACAACTACTGCTGCTGCACCGACCTTAGCATTTTCACCGATTTCCACCGGTCCAATAACTTGGGCATGTGCTGATATGAGAGCCCCCTTTCGGACCGTCGGATGGCGTTTGCCAACATCTTTACCAGTCCCACCGAGAGTCACTCCGTGATAGAGAAGAACGCCTTTTTCAACAATCGCTGTCTCTCCAATTACCAGGCCAGAACCGTGGTCGATAAAGACACCTGAATCGATCTGAGCACCTGGATGAATCTCAATCTGAGTCCAAAAGCGCCAAAACTGACTGTGCATACGAGCTAAGAGCTTAAAGCCGTGCTTCCAGAGAAAATGCGAGAGACGGTGGGCCGCCAAGGCCTTGACACCTGGATAAGTCAACAAAACCTCCAAAGTGGTGCGGGCCGCTGGATCATTTTCTTTCACGATATCAATGGTTTCGCGCCACCATCCCATACATTTCTCCTTTTCTTATTCTGAATCTTTTGGTGTTTCTGTAAATTCTTTCTTAGGTTTGTGATCCTTGTGATGACGTGGGCGGTGAGGACGCTCTGATTTTTCACCTTTTTCATCACGTTCAGGTTTTGGAGGACGAGGAAGAAGAGCCTTCATAGAAGCATCCACACGTCCTTTTTCATCAATCTTGATTACCTTAACATCAACTTCATCCCCGATTGCTACCAAGTCTTCGACATTATTGGTACGCGTCCAAGCCATCTCAGAGATATGAACAAGGGCATCTGTCTTGTCAAAGAGGTTGACAAAGGCACCAAATTTCTCGATACGAACGACTTTGGCACGGTAAACTTCATCCACCTTAGCCTCACGAACCAAACCAGCAATGATTTCTTTGGCACGGTTGATGGCATCTTGGTCGCTAGAGTAGATAGACACATTTCCTTCTTCGTCGATATCAATCTTAACGCCTGTTTCGGCGATAATCTTGTCGATGGTTTCTCCACCCTTACCGATGACAATCTTGATCTTGTCGACATCAATCTTGATGGTATCAATTTTCGGTGCAGTTGGAGCCAATTCTGGACGAACTTCTGGAATGGTTGCTTCAATCACATCAAGGATTTCAAAACGCGCTTTCTTGGCTTGAGCAAGAGCCTCAGTCAAGATTTCTGCAGTAATTCCTTGAATCTTGATATCCATCTGAAGGGCTGTAATCCCGTCTCGAGTACCTGCAACCTTGAAATCCATATCTCCAAAGTGGTCTTCCAAACCTTGGATATCTGTCAATACTGTGTAGTTATTTCCATCTGAGATAAGACCCATAGCAATACCAGCTACTGGCGCCTTGATTGGCACACCACCAGCCATAAGGGCAAGAGTTCCCGCACAGATAGAAGCTTGAGAGGAAGAACCGTTTGATTCCAAGACCTCTGCTACCAAGCGGATCGCATATGGGAATTCTTCTAAACTTGGCAAAACTTGAGCAAGGGCACGCTCACCGAGAGCACCGTGACCAATTTCACGACGACCTGGCGCACCATAACGACCAGTTTCCCCTACAGAGTATTGAGGGAAGTTATAGTGGTGCATAAAGCGTTTCTTGTACTCTGGATCCAATCCATCGATGATTTGAGTTTCACCCATTGGAGCCAAGGTCAAGACAGAAAGGGCCTGAGTTTGGCCACGAGTGAAGAGACCAGAACCGTGTACACGAGGAAGGAAGTCAACAACCGCATCCAAAGGACGGATTTCATCGACCTTACGACCATCAGGACGAACCTTGTCTTCTGTAATCAAGCGGCGCACTTCAGCATGTTCCATTTGTTCCAAGATTTCAGCCACATCACGCATGATGCGGTCAAATTCTTCGTGGTCTGCATATTTTTCTTCATACACAGCAGTCACTTGGTCTTTAACTGCTTGAGTTGCAGCTTCACGAGCCAATTTTTCTTCTACTTGAACCGCTTTTTGGAGGTCGCTGTTGTAGGCTGCGATGATTTCAGCCTGCAATTCCGCATCTACATGAAGCAATTCCACTTCTGCTTTTTCTTTACCGACTGCCGCAACGATTTCTTCTTGGAATGCAATCAATTCTTTGACTGCTTCATGCCCTTTGAGAAGGGCTTCCAACATAATTTCTTCTGACAATTCTTTTGCACCAGACTCTACCATGTTGATAGCGTGTTTGGTACCAGCTACTGTCAATTCAAGAAGCGAACGCTCCGCTTGTTCTTGACTTGGATTGATGATGATTTGGCCATCTACATAGCCCACTTGTACCCCAGCGATTGGTCCGTCAAATGGAATATCTGAGATAGAAAGTGCCAAGGATGAACCAAACATAGCTGCCATTGGTGCAGAAGCATTTTCATCATAAGAAAGCACGGTGTTAATCACTTGCACTTCATTACGGAAACCTTCCGCAAACATAGGACGGATTGGACGGTCAATCAAACGCGCTGTCAAAGTCGCATCTGTTGAAGGGCGTCCTTCACGTTTCATAAAGCCACCAGGAAACTTCCCAGCCGCATACATTTTTTCTTCATAGTTGACTTGAAGTGGGAAGAAATCCCCAGTTGCCATTTTCTTAGACATAACGGCAGCAGTCAAGACAGTTGACTCACCGTAACGCACGACAACTGCACCATTTGCTTGCTTAGCAACCTGACCAGTCTCTACAATTAACTCACGACCCGCAAAAGTCGTTTGAAACACTTGTTTTGTCATTTTAATCCCCTTTGGATTGATGAAATTATACGCCTTGCCTACAAAAATCAAGATACTAAGCCGTTAAGCAACTCAAAGGAAAATAGGAAATCGAACGACGGAGCGACTGCTCCTAGGCAGATTTATCTTTTTCCAAAGAGTTGTAGGCGTGTTCAATTCTCAAGATACAAATCATTAGAAAGGTTTGATACTAAAGCATCTAATCCTTTCACGCTAATCGCTATCAGGCAATTAGCTAAATGCTTTACTAACTCTCTCGTCAAATAACATCGATTTGACTCGTTCGTGTCGCTAAACCTTACAGTTTAAATGCATTGTATTTTTTAATACCCTCATCTTTGTATCAAGTACGTACAGAGTCTATTTTATCATATTTTTCTTAAAAAGTGCGGTCTTTACCATTAAAAAGGAACCATTCCCCTCACCTGAGAAGAATGGTTTGCTTTTTATTATCCTAGAGACTGATGATTAAACAAGGCATGAGTTGCTTGGTGGATGTATTTTGCTGTATCCGCATTGTTCATAGTGTAGAGATGCACACCTGCGACATCCTGAGTTACCAAGTCCACAATTTGGTCCACTGCATAGGCAAGTCCTGCTGCTCTGAGCGACTCAGGGTCATGCTCATACTTGTCTAAGATGGCTTTAAATTTGCGTGGAAGATGGATATTCTCACAAGTCTTCAAGAGGCGGAGAGCCTGATTTCGATTCAGAATTGGCATAATCCCTGCATGAATAGGAACATCAATCCCAGCCAAGATACACTTGTCTTGGAAATCATAGAAGCGCTCATTGTCAAAGAAAAGCTGAGTTACAAGACTCGAACAACCTGCATCCACTTTCTTCTTAAGATTTTGAATATCTGAAATCTGATTTGGTGAATCTGGATGACCTTCTGGATAACAAGCACCAACAATATCAAAGTGAGGGGCTTGTTCCTTGATGAACTCAATCAAGTCGGTTGCATAGCGGAAATCCTTCTGTGGCTCCACATCTGGAATAATATCCCCACGCAAGGCCAAGATTTTCTGTACCCCAACCTTGTCTAAGTCGGCAATGGTTTCAGCAACCTTGTCCTTAGTCAAATAGATGGCTGGCAAGTGAGCAATAGTCGGAATCGCCAAGTCATTTTGGATAAAGTCAGCCAAACGCACCGTCGTTTCCTTGATATTAAATTTATTATTGCTGGCAGTCACACTGATAAAGTGGGGAGCCAACTCCTGCATATCTTGAAGAGCAGAAATAATTTTATCATTACCCACTGCTGGGTTTGGAGGGAACACTTCAAATGAGAGTGACGGTGTTTGGCGTGACATAGTCATTATCCTTTTCTAGTTGTTTTTTTCGTTAGCTGGACTCTTAGAATCCGAGTGAAACAGGCAGATTGACCAAACAGTGCTTCTAGAGAAATCTTATCTTACAATTTCTCACGCGCAGCTTTAGCTGCTTCAACAAGGCGGATCAAGCTTTCTTTTGTTTCTGGAATACCACGTGTTTTCAAACCACAGTCAGGGTTGATCCAAACTTTCTTGCTTGGCACTTTAGCAAGGATGGCTTCGATAGTGTGGTCGATTTCGCCTTCATTTGGCACACGAGGTGAGTGGATATCGTAAACCCCAGGTCCCACTTCTGTTTGGAAGTTTTTCGCTTTGAGTTCGTCCAAGATTTCAAGGTTTGAACGGCTAGCCTCAAATGAGATAACGTCCGCATCCAAGTTATCGATAGCTGGGATGATATCTGTAAATTCTGAGTAACACATGTGAGTGTGGATTTGTGTATCTGGCGCTACTGTTGAGTGTACCAAGCGGAAGGCTGGAATAGCCCAGTCAAGGTAGTCTTCGTACCAGTCGCTACGACGAAGTGGCAATTTCTCACGAAGAGCAGCCTCATCGATTTGGATGATTTTCACGCCTGCAGCTTCAAGGTCAAGCACTTCATCCTTGATAGCAAGGGCGATTTGAAGAGTAGAATCCTTGATAGAGATATCTTCACGTGGGAATGACCAGTTGAGGATGGTAACAGGTCCAGTCAACATACCCTTAACAGGTTTGTTTGTACGGCTTTGTGCATAGCTAGACCATTTAACAGTGATAGGGTTAAGACGAGTGACATCACCCCAGATGATTGGTGGTTTAACCCCACGCATACCGTATGACTGTACCCAACCATTTTTAGAGAAGAGGTAACCTGACAAGTTTTGGCCGAAGTACTCAACCATGTCATTACGCTCAAATTCACCGTGAACAAGGACATCAAAGTCGATGTCTTCTTGCCATTTGATCCATTCATCGATCGTTTCAGCAAGGAAAGCATCGTACTCTTCTTGAGACAATTCACCTTTACGGTAAGCCAAACGTTTAGCACGAACTTCTTTTGTTTGAGGGAATGAACCGATAGTTGTTGTTGGAAGAGCTGGAAGTTTGAAAGCTTCTTCTTGGATGGCTTCACGTTCTGCAAAGGCTGGCAAACGAGTGTAGTCTGCGTCTGTCAAACCAGCGATACGCGCACGAAGTTCTTCATTTTCACCAACACGTTCAGTCGCAAAGAGTTCTTTGTTAGCTGCAAGAGCTTCTGCACCTTGACCATTGCGGATAGCATCCAAATCACGAATCTCATCCAATTTTTCAACTGCAAAGGCAAAGTGGTTCAAGATAGCTGGTTCAAATTCTTCATTAGCAGTTGTAAATGGCACATGAAGAAGTGAGCATGAACTTGTCAAGACAATGTTTTCAGCTGGAATTTGCTCAAGAACAGCCAAGCTCTTTTCGTAGTTGTTACGCCAGATGTTTTTACCATTGACAATACCTGCATAGAGAGTCTTGTCAGCTGGGAAGCCACCTTTAACCAATTCAAGAGTTTTCTTACCTTCAACGAAATCAAGACCAATCGCATCAACTGGCAAGTTTACAAGATCAGCGTAAACGTCACGAACGTCTCCGAAGTAAGTTTGAAGCAAGACTTCAAGACCTTTTTTGTCAGCCAAAAGTTTGTTGTAGAGGTTCAAGAAGAGAGATTTTTCTTCAGCAGTCAAGTCTTTTACAAGAGCCGCTTCGTCGAGTTGGATGCGAGTCGCACCAAGTTCAGCCAATTTAGCAAAAACTTCTTGGTAAGCAGCTACTAAGCTGTCTACGAAGTCTTCTGCTTTCACACCTTCTTCAAAGTCTGACAATTGAAGGAAAGTGAATGGACCTACAAGAACAGGACGAGTGTTCAATCCAAGTTCTTTGGCTTCTTGGAATTCATCGAAAATCTTGTGACCTGCAAGTTTAACTTGAGTATCTTTTTCAAATTTAGGAACGATGTAGTGGTAGTTGGTGTTGAACCATTTCTTCATTGGAAGGGCGCGAACATCCCCTTTTTCTCCTTGGTATCCACGACCCAAAGCAAAGTAGCGCTCAAGGTCAGACAAGTCCAAGTTTTGAACTGAAGCAGGTACCACGTTGAAAAGGAAAGCTGCATCTAGGAAATTGTCATAGTGAGAAAAGTCATTTGATGGGATTTCAGTGATACCTTTTTCTTTGACGATGTTCCAGTGTTTAGCGCGCAATTCTTTTGCTGCTGCCAAGAGTTCTTCTTCTGAGATTTCTTTTCTAAAGTATTTTTCAGTTGTAAATTTTAATTCGCGGAATTCGCCCAAACGAGGGAAACCGATGATTGTAGTTGACATGATGTGTCCTCCAAAATTTGTTGTTGAAACTATCTTAACAGAAAAGAAATCATCTGTATAATTGTAAAAAATTAGGCTTTGATATAGTTTGAAACTATACCTCTGTTTTAGACAAAAGAAAAAGACTTGAGACACATGCCTCAAATCCTTTGTATAGCTTGTTTTATAGCTGTATCCCAGTTAGAATACTCAAACTCGTTATTAGTAATTCTTATAAGTGACTATGGCTTGTTATTAGAAAAGACTATAACTCTATCCCCTTCTCTCGGAGATTATCTAAACACTCCTCATAGTAGGCGTCGTCATGTTCGCTATATATAGGGCTAGTCAACTTCTCCTCTACCAAATCTTGATAAGGAGGGCAGGTCTTGCCACGGTAGTTCTTGTCCAGCCACTCTGGACTGACATTGTAGCCACGATCAGCCATCTCCTCCATGATCAAGCGATGATAGGCATAGAGACGATAGGGCGAGTGGGTAAAGACATAGTCAACCGTCGCATGCTTTCTGCCCCAGCCATTGCCACGTAGGGCACAACACTCTCGATGTTGCCCCAAAAGTTGAGGACGTGGAAGTTGTGGAATCAAAGCCTCATGCCAAAGTCTCATGGGAGTCTCCTTTCAGTAAAGTCGAATGCTGCAAGTAGGTATTTGGATAGCGTTTAAGCAAGTCTCGAGTCTTAGCGATTACATCTTCCTTGGAAGCCTGACCGAAGCGGTAACAATCCAGCAAGAGCATATAATCCTTGCGTTCAGTCTCCGTTGCTTTCTTCTTGAAATATCCCCAAATATGCTGAAAAGCATTGCAAACCTGACCCCTATGCTCTGGAATCTGGCAGGCACGGTCAATCATCTCTTGAACCTGACTCACTTCCACCACTTCTTGCTTGAGATACTGACGAATCTCATTGTAAATATTGCTGGAATGGCTCAACACGAGGTATTTGTTTCTAGCCCAGAGTAGTTGGCACTGGGATTTTTGATTAGTTGCTTCCATGTTTCTCCTTGTTTTCTATCAGTTTCCAGGAAATATGGAAACAAAGTTGTATCTTAAAAATGAGCGAATTACGAGCGAATCGATTCCCCCATCACCCTTCAAACTCTTTCAAAAACTCTTTAAGTTCAGCATCGGCTTCTGGTGTGGTTCCGTGTAGTTGACCGAGCATTTCGAGTAGGGAAACGGTTTGGTTTTGGATTGCTTCATTTGTCGTGTTAATCTTCCTAACGATGTCTGTCAGTGGTTCGACTTCTTCTTCCTCAAAGGTATCTACATAGCGAGGGATATTGAGGTTATAGTCATTTTCGACGATTTCTTCATAGCTTGCTAGATGGGCGAACTTATCAATCTCCTCACGAGACTTGTAGGCTTCCAGAATCTTCTCGATATGAGTGTCCGTCATGATATTTTGATTTTTCCCCTTATCAAACTCCTTAGAAGCATCGATAAAGTAGACATCACGATCAGTACGGTTCTTTTTGAGAATGATGACCGTGGTCGGAATGCTGGTATTAAAGAAGATATTAGCTGGAAGACCGATAACTGTATCAATGGCTCCTTCTTCTAACAAGGCCTTACGAATGGTTCCCTCCGCATTGCCACGGAAGAGAACACCGTGAGGAAGGACGATAGCCATAACCCCATTATCTTGCTTGAGATGGTAATACCCATGCAAGAGAAAGGCAAAATCAGCCTTGGACTGGGGCGCCAGTTTCCCAAAAGGAGAGAAACGAGGGTCATTCAGGAATCCAGAGTTTGCTGACCACTTGGCAGAGTATGGAGGGTTCATGAGAACACCGTCAAAGTTGGTCGGTTCCTGAGTCGGCCAGTCTTCATCCAGTGTATCGGCATTGTGGAGGAATTGATTTTCAACAGGAACACCATGTAGAATCATGTTCATCCGAGCTAAGTTATAGGTTGAGGTATTGAGTTCCTGACCAAAGTAGACCACTGTCTGCGGTTTGTGAGAGTATTTCTTGGCATTGAGCAAGAGAGAGCCAGACCCCATAGTCGCGTCATAGATGGTAAAGCCTAGCTGGTCCTCACGACCCAAAAAGGCAATCTGAGTCATGAGTTTGGCAACAGGCTGAGGTGTATAGAACTCACCAGCCTTCTTACCCGAGTCAGTCGCAAACTGACCAATCAGATACTCATAGGCATCCCCCAGCATATCACCAGCATGACCAGCCACATCTAGCACAGCCAACTCTTTCATGACCGCCGCCACCGTTTGGTTTTGCTTTTGCGGAGTTGCCCCTAGCTTTTTGGAATAGAGATCAATATCTTCAAAGAGATTTTCATAGAGTTCATCGCTCTGCTCAATATCACGAAAACCCTGAGCCAAATCTTCTAACTGGAAAGTCCCCTCATTGACACGCGCTACTAGAGCCGTAAAAGTCAACTCAGGCTTGATACTATAGTTGAGTTCGTCCTTCATGACTGCAAGAAGATCCTCGTGGGTGTCCGCATCCTCATAGTAGTTACGATAGACCTCAAGGACAGCCTCTAGACTCTCACTCCCCTCCTCCATAGTCTCCGCCACGAAAAAGAGCATCTTATCTGACAGATACTTGTAAAAGACCATACCCAAGAGATAGGACTTGTAGTCATTGGCATCCATCTTAGAGCGGAGAACATCCGCTGAGTTCCACAGGGCTTGGTAAAGCGACTGGGACGTTTGTGTTGTTTCCATAATGTTTCTTTCTTTTTTATAAATTCAAAAATCTAATGATTTGTCCAATAGTTTCATTTCTAATTCTTCAAAATATTTTTGTCGTAATTTTTTCTGTAAATCATTATCCAATGCAATACTACTTAAAGCTTTTTCTTTTAAGTTAGAAACTATTTCTTTAATTTCTTTGGAATCAATTATTTCATTTTTCAAGTTACAAATCTTTAAAATTTTCGAAAAATCTGAAGAAGCTATGCTATCTTCCACAATTTTAGTTAAATTTCCTAGTTTTGAAGTTATATCAAATTTTCCTGATAAATTTTCTAAAAATGTCCGTGCTTCATCCTCGGTTGGTTCTCTTGTTTCTATCAAATTCCCTTCCATAAATTCATCAAGTTTCTTTTTCAAAGCGATACTTATTATTTTATCTTTATTTGTTATACACAAACTAATAACAGTGTCTTGAAGTTTTTTTATTTTTTGTTTTTTATCCTCCTCATCATCAGATAGAACATAATTCACTATTTCTTCATCTATCAAAAACATCTCTATCTCATTAAAAGGGAGCACAAAAATATTTTTCTTTTTATAATTTTGAATTCTTGCCTCATCCATCCAGTCATAATCAATAATGCCATAAGCTTCATTACCATGTGATTTCTTTAATTTATTATAAGCTTTTGTGTATTGAATAACTTGTTTATGCCCTTGAACTGGTTTTACAAAACAAAATTCACTGAATAGTTTAGAATAAATCTGATAGTCTATACTATTTTTAGTTCCTTCACAAAATAGTATTGGTTTCCTCGTACCAGAAACTTCTGCAAATAAGGTTAAAGGAAATTCTTGAAATTCTTGAGATTCTTTCAATTGTTCATAATCGAAGTCATAAGGTGCTTCAAATTTCTTACACCATATATAGGTTGCATTAGTTCTTGATTGAACAAAGTCCATGTTATGTGAAGCAAAAATAAATTGACAATCAGGTCGTTCTGATATTAGCAAATCCCATAATTCATTATAGACGGCAGCATTTAGAAATGTTTCTGGTTCGTCAACGACAATATAGCTATTCTCTGGAGCAAGAAGAACGTTACCAATATAAAATAATACACAGCGTTCCCCATCACTAAGGCCATTTATACTATATTTATTCCCATTTCTTATAACTTCTAAAACTCTATCATTAGGTTCAGGATAAAATGTTATTTCTGGGAAAATTTGATTCCATATTTGTTCTACTCTGTCCAATAAAGCAATGGACACCTCTCCTACTCCCCTAGCATTATCAGTCACTACCTTTGCAAAATCTTTTACCCACAGTGTTATCAGTTTAGTAAAAGCGCTCGAAAAATCATCTTCAATCTTTTGAGTCTGTATTTGAATAGTATTATATTTAGTTTCTACGTTTTTCAAATTTGCTATATATTGGTCTTTATTGATACTATCGCGACCAAAAGTATTAGACACAAAATACAACAATTTTTGAGCAGGTAAAACATACATCTCATCTATACTATTCTTTCTTAACTCATTAATAAGACTAGATTTTCCCGCTCCATTAGCCCCTATAATAACAGTAGTAGAATCTATTTTAGCAATGAAAGAGAAAAGTTTAATGACTTTGAAATTATATAAAACTCGAGGAAATATAGAATCATACGAATGAATATCACCATCAAAACATTTGTATATGCTTTCTAACAAATTATCACGTAATATTTTGTACCTTACAGTTACATCATTAGACAAAACTTTTTCACTTAGCTCGTCATTTATAAAGGAAATAAGTTCAGATAGATAATTATCTACTCGGCTATATAAATCTTTTTCATAATCAGCTATCTGACTCAAGTTATCCTGAAACCTTTCCTTTTCAGATTCTAACTTTTCAATCAAATCTTTTTTAGAACTATACATAATCCCTCCTTAAATAAACATATCCTGCAAGAGTTTCTTTTTCAAAGTCTCAAGCTGAGAAATTTTTTCTTGATGAGAGTTAATGAGGTTATCGAGGTTAGAGAAATAGGAGCCGATGGCTTGTTGTTCTTCATATTTTGGTAAATACAACTCATATTTCCCATATTCCTTACCATTAACTCCTGGTTGCCCCGATCTTTGAGAAGTTACTTTTACATACTGTGTGAATCTATCAGTCAATGTATTTTGAAAAATAAATTTTGAATCAAATTTGTCTTTTATTCGAGCACGAATCAAGAAACCGGCAAAATAAACTTTGCCATCTTTCTTATCATAAAGATAAGTTTTCCCAACACTTGCACCAGTACGAGCAAATAATATATCTTTCTCGCACAATAGATAGTTGTCGCATTCACTTACGTTAATGTCTGGAGATGTTAAACTATCTTCTTTAAATTTTCGAGAAACATCATCAATATCAGTTATACGAATATATTTATTTTCTCCATCAAATTCCTTAGCTGAAGCATTTAATCCGTATTCAATACTCTCTGTTACATCTTTCAGCTTTACTTTTCCCCACTCACCCTCAAATCCATCCAAACGAATCTCTGGAACTGTCTGTCCAGCTTTTGGGAACATCTTGGAGAGCATGGTAGCTTTGAGAGATTGATAGTTTGCAAGATTGTCCTTATAGTTAGACAGAAGATTGTCGAGGGTGCGGAAAAGGTATCCGATGGCGGATTGTTCGTCTTGACTAGGTAAACAAATTTCAGCTGATTTTATATCACTTGAATTAATACTCTCAAAAGTTGAACCTGTAGAAAATTTTGCCCAATAGTTAGTTTGTTTCATTCTTGACAACAAATAAAACAGGAAATCATTTCCTCTTATTGCGGCTACACCACGACCCAGAACAACATTATAATCTGTCTTACCTACATCACCAACAGGTGCTCGAACACTTAAAATTAAATCACCTTTTTCGGCTAATTTAGTAACCTGTGTCGTCCAAACTCTTGGAACGACTCTACCATTCTGCATATCTGCATTACCTTGTACTAAGATATAATCATTTGGATTATCAGTATAGTTTTTACTATCAGGTGATTGCCCAATTATAATAGTTGTTGCTTCAGATAATTTCAATTTTTCCCATTCATTCCTAAACTTTTTAAATCTTATTTTTAATTGTTTCATTTGAACTTCCCTATACCATTGTAAAATTTATTATACCGAGAATCTTTTCAATATATCAGTTTATTTTCCATAAATTGCATCATATTGAAAAAAGTTATCTCTCATTCCAAATAACTGATAAATCACAATTTTGACATCCTTTAAGATAATCTTGTTAATCTCTATTAAAATTCATGTTTTCTACTTTACTAAAATTATACCACGAAACCATAAAAATCCCCCTTAGAAATCCGCTTCTAAGGGGTTGTCTTTATCCTGCTGCTTGGGCTGGTTCTGCTGGTTTGGTCTTTTTATCTTTCTTGCTGCTAGTGATGAGACGGCGCTTGCTATCTCGGATGCTATTGAGTTCCTTGAGGAGTTGAGTCAAGTGTTCCTTTTCAGGATAGGATTCTGCACTGGCTGCGGTATAGCGCATAAAGAGGTCGTAGCTAGTCGAAAGTTCAGTACGGAGTTGTCTGGTCTTGCCGACTTCCTTGGCAGACTTGTGAGCACGCGCCTTACTTTCCACTTGGTCATATTCCTCTTGAGCATTGACCACCGCTGTCAGCATAGGAGTTAGCCCTAGACTGGTCACTGCCTCATGATAGGGTGTCTCACTAAGAGTTTTGAGCAGACTCTTAATTTCTGCCGTTTCCACATCGTTGCTGTGCTTAGTGATGTCCCTATACTTGGCAAAGACTGGTTTCAGAGTCTCATGAGCTTCTTTGAGCTTGGCATCCTTAATCTTAGCAAATCCTCTATGAAGGGTAAAGAGACCGACCAAGGCACTATCACGATTTCGATCCACTTCTGTCAGATTGCTAGACTCTTTCGTCTCCACCGCCGCAAGTTGAGCTTGAAAATCATCAAGCTTGGCCTTGAAGGGTTCCAAATGTTTGGCATACATGCCCTCATCCTTGTTTGCTTTGGAAAAAGTTGCTAAACTTTGATGAGTATCCATCATCAGGCTTTCAAACTCACGGTTGGTAAAGTTGCTGTAACTAAGTGGGCGAATAGTGTATGTTTTTGTCATGATGATATCCTTTCTATTTAACGAATCACTTATTATCTTCTCTATCAAACCAAGACTGGATTAGTTCTGGAAGATAGACCTGTTTTTGATCTGTTTTTACAATGCTTCCTTGCCTATGAGGTTGAATCAAAGGTCTATCCTTAAATACAAAGACTTGAAACAATGCACAGACCAAAAATAGAAGCCCCCATAAAGGAAGTGTCGATAGCATACTCTCCTCATCATCTTTAACTTTCTTCATTAATTTTTCTCCTTTGAGTTGATACATCCATTCTAACAGTTTCCCAAAACATTTTGACCTTCATCCGCTCAACTGTCATTATTTCCATCTGAAATGTACTTTTCAGGACAAATCAGACAGTTCCAAATGGAAAAATCCCTATCTGACTGGAAATAAACTCCGTCCATCAGATAGAGACTCTTACTATTTTTAGATTTTACCTTTTCGAGCTTTAGAATACATCTAAACTTTAGGACAGATGACTATTCGAAAGCTAGAATACCTCAAAACTTTCTCAGATAAGCTATTCGAAACATAGAATACTTGTAAATTTATGGAATTACAATCATTCGAGACTTAGAATACATATAGATTTTAGTGAATAAGCCTATTCTAAGTCTCGAAGGCCTATCTCCCAACCCTCAATGGCTCAATCACTTGCTCCACTAGTTGGGTATAGGCTTCCTTGATTTGTTTTTTATAGAGGAGAGGATTGAGGGCGTCCGCCACCTCTAGTTTATAGTCCTGATAGCGCTGACTCTTGGTCAGCTGGCTTTCTCCCAGTTGTTTTTTAGCTCCCTTACGGTAGTGTTCGACATAGTAACGGAGTTCATCTTCGCCGACATACCAGCGTTTGCTAAAGACTTGGATGTGTTGCTGGATGACCGCCTCAATCATCTGATCCAAGATATTTGCGATAGACTGACCACGATAGCTTTCTGGATGTTCTTGGACTTCTCTCCAAAGTTCAGTGATGATCTGGGCAAGATTTGGATTGGTCTTCTCAAGGCTCTGAATATAGTTATCCACCGCTTCCTTATCTTGAGTGCTTAGGTTCTTTTCTTGACTCTGGCCTTGCTCGATCAGGCTTTGGATCAAGGTCAAGATATAGGCATAGTTGATCTCGTCCACTTGGATAGACTCCAGTTCATAGTGGATATCAAGTGGTTCACTATCGTCATCATCCTCTACTCGGCTTTTTAATTCTGCAAGGACATTTCGATAAAGACCCAGATACCTTTCCAACTTTTCTCCATCAAGTCCCGTCTGACTGTAAAGCCCGTCCTCATCATACTCTTTATACACTCGGATAGAGGCTAGGTATTTATCAAAGGCTTGATAGGTTTTAGCTAGTTTCCTCAATTCAGGTGTAGAGACTTTCTCTAGATCTAGACCGCTTACATAGTCATCAGTAGCAAGATTTTTGAAATCACTGCAACTCCGTAAAAAGTTCCTCTTTTCCTCTTCCCAACTCGGAGCTAGGACCTCGTTTTCTCCACCATTTGAGTAGAGTTTGAGTGCATTATCCACTGCTTCCTTAAAGGCTAGGGGCTTTTGGAAAGTGATGATATGCCCATAGGTCTTACTGGAGTCAAAGATCCGATTGGTTCGACTAAAGGCCTGAATCAAATCCTGCGGTTGCATAGGCTTTCTGTCGATAAAGAGAGTCGATAGACACGGAGCATCAAATCCCGTTAAGAGACGATTGACCACGATAACCAAGTCTAACTGCTCCTTGCGATAGAGGTATTTATCCTGTTTTCGAGCTAGACGGTTATTGACATCCGTATTAAAGCCACGGAGATCCACCATGGTAAAGTGGGTATCAAACTCTTGGTTATAGTCCTCTAGGACCTGCTTCATGTGGTCTTGGTAGCCGATGGATTCTTCCTCATTTTCAGACACCGAGTAAGTGATGGTAAACTTTGGAAAATCTGGCAAATGGCGTTTGACCCGCTCGGAGACCTTGACCCGCTCCTTGCCAGCGAGTATGCTCTTGAGCAGATTATAATAAGCCTGTGCTCGTGGGATGGACTTGACTGTCAAGATAGCCTCATAGCTCTTTCCGACCCCTTTAGGGATATTGAGCTGTTGCTGACTCTTATTGAGGATGGCATCTAGAACCTCTAGCATGTGCTCCTTGTCCTCATAGGCCTGGTCTGGAATCTCTTCTTCTAGGAGATCTGAGATGATGGTATTGCGGTAGTCGACCTTAAAGCCCAGAACCGCTCCATCATGGATGGCTTCCTTGACTGTATACTCATGGAGACGGTCACCGTACTGTTGCTGGGTGGTTTGGGCTAGGTCTCCGACCTGCTGGCGTTTATTTTCCTTAAAGATGGGTGTGCCTGTAAAGCCATACCAGAGAGACTGTGGGAAAAAGGCCTTAATGTCTTTTTGTGTTTGTGGTGTTACGGCACGGTGGCATTCATCCACAACAAAGGCCACTCGGAGACCCTTGATTTTGTCCGCATCTCTTTGGTAAAGGCCTTGCTCAAGCTTGCGCATCATGGTGGTGATTTTCTGGATGGTAGTTACCACCACACGCTTATCATTGCTTCCTAAGCGCTTGACCAAATCATGGGTATTATCCGTCTCATCAATATCAATGACATCATTGGTCGCATAAGAGAGAAAAGATGAAGTGGTCTGTTGGTCCAAGTCCCTGCGGTCAACGACAAAAATCGTCTTTTGGATAGACGGAATCTGAAGAAGATTCCTTGCTACCTTATAGGAAGTCAGGGTCTTTCCTGAACCTGTCGTATGCCAGACATAGCCTGATGCTTGCTGGCGAGATGCTTCCTGCACTGCTTCGATGGCGTGGATCTGATAGGGACGCAGAAGGATAAGGGCCTTCTTGCTATCATCAATAACAGAATACTGCATAACCATCTGGTGTGCACGAGGGATGGAAAGGACTTCGTGAGCAAAGCTAGTCAAATTTGTCACAGGATGATTGTCCTTATCTACCCACTTGGTTAGAAATTGCTTGTTAAGTTTATTTTCACGAGCTGCAGCGATATAGCGAGTATCAACCTTGTTGGTCACAACAAACATCTGCAAGCTAGAGTAGATACCACGGAATTTCCCTTCGCGGTCATATTTTTTTATCTGATGAAAAGCATCGATAAATGCTGCTTGGGAGCTCTTGAGCTCGATTTGAATCATAGGTAAGCCGTTGATGAGGAGAGTAATATCCAGTCTACGGTCTTGATCCAGAGAATTTACTTTTTCTCGTTGGACTTGATTGACAACTTCATAGCTAGACTTTCCAGCTGCGATATTGTCTCGCCAGATAACGGATAATCGGATGGTTCCTAAACTTGCATCCTCTCTTTGAACCTCGACTTTGGCAATGCCGTTTTCACCGACCAACCACTTGGCAGCATCGTAGTAGCTGATAAAGTTGAGTTGGTTTTTTATCTGGCGTTTTTCCTGCTCTGTCAAAGGATGGTCTGCTAGTAGAGCTACGTTGTTTTGGGCTAGTTTCTCAAAGAAGTTCTCCCATAGTTGTTCTTCTGTTTTTAGGTCTTCTCGATAAGTCCATTGACTTTCCCCAGTTACCAGTTGGTTAATCAGTTGTTTTTCTATTTCCAGTTCTGGTTTTACCTGCATCATACTCTCTCCTTTGCTACATGTCTGCTCCTTTTATTATAGCATGTTTAGACTCAAAGTCCATCACTCTTCCCATAGCAAAAGCAATCTTCCCCCTTTCTCCTCCAAAATATGGTATAGTAGAATTATACTATCTATGAGGAGTTTACATGTCACAGGATAAACAAATGAAAGCTGTTTCTCCCCTTCTACAGCAGGTTATCAATATTTCATCCATTGTCGGTGGTGTTGGAAGTTTGATTTTCTGTATTTGGGCTTATCAGGCTGGGATTTTACAGTCTAAGGAAACCCTCTCTGCCTTTATCCAGCAGGCAGGTATCTGGGGGCCACCTCTCTTTATCTTTTTACAGATTTTACAGACGGTCGTTCCTATCATTCCTGGGGCCTTGACATCGGTGGCTGGCGTCTTTATCTACGGTCACATCATCGGGACTATCTACAACTATATCGGCATCGTGATTGGCTGTGCCATTATCTTTTATCTGGTGCGCCTCTATGGGGCTGCCTTTGTCCAGTCTGTCGTCAGCAAGCGTACCTATGACAAGTATATCGGCTGGTTGGATAAAGGAAATCGTTTTGACCGTTTCTTTATTTTTATGATGATTTGGCCCATTAGTCCAGCTGACTTTCTCTGTATGCTGGCCGCCCTGACCAAGATGAGTTTCAAGCGCTATATGACTATCATCATTCTGACCAAGCCCTTTACCCTCGTGGTTTATACCTACGGTCTGACCTATATTATCGACTTTTTCTGGAAAATGCTTTGACATATAAAAAATCCGTTTGGTTTCCCAAGCGGATTTTTTGCTTTATTTTGAAACTTCTTTTGCAAGAACAAAGTTCCCAAGTGTGGCAGAACCATTTCCTGCGACTGCTGGCGTCACGATGTAGTCACGCACATCTGGCACTGGTAGGTAGCCATTGAGAAGAGATGTAAATTTCTCACGAACACGATCCAGCATGTGTTGTTGAGCCATGACCCCACCACCAAAGACGATCACGTCTGGGCGGAAAGTCACTGTAGCATTAACCGCAGCTTGAGCGATGTAGTAGGCTTGAACATCCCAGACAGAGCTGTTGAGTTCAATGTTTTCACCACGAATACCTGTACGAGCTTCCAGACTTGGTCCAGCTGCAAAGCCTTCCAAACATCCTTTGTGGAATGGACAAACACCGTTAAATTCTTTTTCAATATCCATTGGGTGTTTAGCTACATAATAGTGACCCATTTCAGGGTGACCCACACCACCGATAAACTCACCACGTTGGATAACACCAGCACCGATACCTGTACCGATTGTGTAGTAAACTAAGTTTTCGATACGGCCACCAGCATTGTTACGGGCAACCACTTCACCGTAGGCAGAGCTGTTTACGTCTGTAGTGAAGTACATTGGCACGTTAAGAGCGCGGCGAAGGGCACCAAGCAAGTCCACATTTGCCCAGTGAGGTTTTGGAGTCGTCGTGATAAAGCCATAAGTTTTTGAGTTTTTGTCAATATCAATGGGACCAAATGAACCAACTGCAAGACCAGCAAGGTTATCGAATTTTGAGAAGAACTCAATAGTTTTATCGATTGTTTCGATTGGAGTCGTTGTTGGAAATTGTGTTTTTTCTACAACGTTAAAGTTTTCATCACCGACAGCACAGACAAACTTTGTACCGCCCGCTTCCAAGCTTCCATATAATTTTGTCATGATAAACCTCTTGTTTTTATTTTCTTTATTATAGCATATTTTAAAAATCTAAATTTCTCTATTTTTTAGATTTTCCTATGTAAATCTTACCATTCAAGCAAAAACGAACAAACATGTCATTTGTTCGTTTTCATTTAGCTAGGAAAGATTAGGCTTTCACTTCGATAAGAGCATCACCCTTCGCAACTGAACCTGTTACGATTGGAGCTACTGAAGAGAAGTCAGCTGTGTTTGTAACAATAACCATTGTTGTATCATCAAGACCAGCTGCAGCGATTTTGTTTGAGTCAAATGTTCCAAGAACATCGCCAGCTTTTACCTTGTCACCTTGGGCAACTTTTTGTTCGAAACCTTCACCGTTCATTGTTACAGTGTCGATACCAACGTGGATCAAGACTTCAGCTCCATTAGTTGTTTTCAAACCAAAGGCGTGACCTGTTGCAAAGGCGATTGAAACTTCAGCATCAGCTGGTGCATAAACCACACCTTGGCTTGGTTTCACAGCGATACCTTGTCCCATAGCTCCACTTGAGAAGACTGGGTCATTGACATCAGCAAGAGCTACAACGTCACCAACGATAGGAGTTACAAGTGTTTCATTTTGAAGAGCTGCTGAAATGTTACCAGTTGTTTCTTCTTGGATCAAACGTTCTGTCTCTACTTCAGTAGCAACTTCTTTTTCATCCTCGTAACCAAACATGTAAGTAAGAGCAAAACCAAGGGCAAATGATACAGCTACCATAAGAAGGTATTGGGCAAGTTGTCCGTTACCAACATAAAGCATTGTACCAGGGATGATGGTGATACCATTACCAGTACCAGCAAGTCCAAGGATTGAAGCCAATCCACCACCGATTGCACCAGCAATCAATGAAAGGAAGAATGGTTTACGGAAACGCAAGTTAACCCCGAAGATAGCAGGCTCTGTAATACCGAGGAAGGCAGAAAGAGCAGCTGGGAAAGCAAGTGTTTTTAGTTTTGGATTTTTAGTTTTAACACCAACCGCAACAGTCGCAGCACCTTGAGCTGTCATAGCAGCTGTGATGATAGCGTTGAATGGGTTAGCATGGTCAGCAGCAAGCAATTGAACTTCAAGCAAGTTGAAGATGTGGTGCACACCTGACACGACGATCAATTGATGAACCCCACCAATCAAGAAACCACCAAGACCAAATGGCATGTTAAGGATCACTTTTGTAGCGATAAGGATGTAGTTTTCAACAACGTGGAAGACTGGTCCGATGACAAAGAGTCCAAGGATAGACATAACCAAAAGTGTCACGAATGGTGTTACCAAAAGGTCAATCACATCTGGAACAACCTTGCGGACAACTTTTTCAAATTTAGCTCCGACAACCCCGATGATGAAGGCTGGAAGAACGGAACCTTGCAAACCAACAACAGGGATGAAACCAAAGAAGTTCATAGCTGTTACTTCACCACCTTGAGCAACTGCCCAAGCGTTTGGAAGTGAGCCAGAAACAAGCATCATACCAAGAACAATACCAACGGCAGGGTTACCACCGAATACACGGAAGGTTGACCAGACAACCAAACCTGGCAAGATGATGAAGGCTGTATCTGTCAAGATTTGTGTGTAAGTTGCAAAGTCTCCTGGAAGTGGCATTTCAAGAGCGTTGAAAAGGCCACGCACACCCATGAAGAGACCAGTTGCTACGATAACTGGGATGATTGGAACGAAAACGTCACCGAAAGTACGGATAGCACGTTGGAACCAGTTCCCTTGTTTAGCAGCTTCTGCTTTCATGTCAGCTTTAGATGATGTTGGCAAACCAAGTGCAACAACTTCATCGTACATTTTGTTAACTGTACCTGTACCAAAGATGATTTGGTATTGACCTGAGTTAAAGAAAGCACCTTGAACTTTTTCCAAGTTCTCAATCACTTCTTTATTGATTTTTCCTTCATCTTTGACCATGACACGAAGACGAGTCGCACAGTGAGCTACACTGTTGACATTTTCACGTCCGCCCAAGGCATCGATGACTTTTTTTGCAATTTCCTGATTGTTCATTTGCAAAAATCTCCTTATATAAAATTTTGTAAACTGTTTGAAAGCGATTTTATCCGCCCTACGACTTTTATTTTATCATGTTTTAGAAATATGTCAAGCGTTTTGCAGAAAAAATATTCTATCCACTTAGTAAGCTTGCTTTAGAATGATTGTTTTTGACTGTTTTATCAGGTGTTCCTTAAAAAAATAAGTTTAAAATCTTGGTTAAAAGGGTTTTGTTTCATTATCTTTCATATTTTCCTGAAAATGTGATTGATTTCCTGCATTTATTTTATGATAAACGTTTGACAGTTTTTTCTCTTTTTTAACATAAAAGGCTTGCTTTTTTTTCCGAAAACGGTTACTATTAAAAGTGATAAGATTTTTGGAGGAATGAAAGAATGGAATGGACAACTGAGCGTCGTTACAGACTTTATCAAGACTGGACGCAAGAAGAAATTCAAAATATAAAAGAAAATATGGCACAATCTCCATGGCATACTCATTACCATGTTGAGCCAAAAACAGGACTTCTCAACGACCCAAATGGCTTTTCTTACTTTAATGGAAAGTGGATTGTTTTTTATCAGAACTTTCCTTTTGGTGCAGCCCACGGTTTAAAATCTTGGGTGCAATTGGAAAGTGAGGACTTGGTTCACTTCACAGAAACTGGTGTCAAAGTTTTGCCTGATACTCCATTAGATAGCCACGGTGCCTACTCTGGTTCTGCTATGCAATTTGGTGATAACTTGTTCCTATTCTATACAGGAAATGTTCGTGATGAAAACTGGATTCGTCACCCATACCAGATCGGTGCTTTGATGGATAAGGATGGCAATATTACGAAGATTGACAAGATCTTGATTGACCAGCCAACAGACTCTACTGACCACTTCCGCGATCCGCAAATTTTTAACTTCAAGGGGCAATATTATGCTATCGTCGGTGGACAAGACTTGGAAAAAAAAGGCTTCGTCCGTCTCTACAAAGCTATTGACAATGACTACACAAACTGGCAAGCAGTTGGCGACCTTGACTTTGCTAACGACCGTACTGCCTACATGATGGAATGCCCAAATCTAGTCTTTGTAGGAGAGCAACCTGTCCTTCTTTACTGCCCACAAGGTTTAGATAAGAAAGTTCTAGATTACGATAATATCTATCCAAATATGTATAAGATCGGGGCTTCCTTTGACCCTGAAAATGCTAAAATGGTAGATGTATCTCAGCTTCAAAATATGGATTACGGTTTCGAAGCCTATGCTACCCAAGCCTTCAATGCTCCTGACGGACGCGCTCTAGCAGTTAGCTGGCTTGGATTGCCAGATGTTTCTTACCCATCTGACCGTTTTGACCACCAAGGAACCTTCTCTTTGGTCAAAGAACTAACTATCAAAGATGGCAAACTCTATCAATACCCGGTCGCAGCGATCAAGGACCTTCGTGCTTCTGAAGAAACCTTCTCAAACCGTACCCAAACCAATAACAGCTACGAACTTGAACTCAACTTGGAAGCCAATAACCAGAGTGAGATTGTCTTACTTGCTGATAAAGAAGGCAAGGGACTTTCAATCAACTTTGATCTTGTAAATGGTCAAGTGACAGTAGATCGTAGCCAGGCTGGTGAACAGTATGCTCAAGAATTTGGAACAACTCGTTCTTGCCCAATCGATAACCAGGCTACTACTGCTACAATTTTCATCGATAACTCTGTCTTTGAAATTTTCATCAATAAAGGAGAAAAAGTATTTTCTGGTCGTGTCTTCCCACATGCAGACCAAAATGGGATCCTCATCAAATCTGGAAACCCAACTGGAACTTACTATGAATTAGATTATGGTCGCAAAACTAACTGATGTCGCAAAACTCGCAGGCGTCAGCCCTACTACCGTTTCTCGTGTTATCAATAAAAAAGGTTATCTATCTGAGAAAACCATTCAAAAAGTAAATGAGGCCATGCGAGAATTGGGCTATAAACCCAACAACCTGGCTCGTAGTCTACAAGGAAAGTCCGCTAAGTTAATCGGCCTGATTTTCCCAAATATTTCCAACGTTTTCTACGCAGAATTGATTGATAAACTGGAACACCAACTCTTTAAGAATGGTTACAAGACCATCATCTGCAATAGTGAGCACGATTCTGAGAAGGAACGCGAGTACATCGAAATGCTGGAAGCCAATCAGGTGGACGGCATCATTTCTGGTAGTCACAACTTAGGAATTGAAGACTACAATCGTGTGACAGCACCGATTATTTCCTTTGACCGAAACCTATCGCCAGACATCCCTGTCGTTTCCTCTGACAACTATGCTGGTGGGGTTCTTGCTGCCCAGACCTTGGTTAAGACAGGCGCCCAGTCTATCATCATGATTACAGGAAATGACAATTCCAATTCGCCAACTGGACTACGCCACGCTGGTTTTGCATCCGTACTCCCAAAAGCTCCTATTATCAATGTTTCCAGTGACTTTTCTCCTGTCAGAAAAGAAATGGAAATCAAGAATATCTTGACCCGACAAAAACCAGATGCCATTTTTGCTTCGGATGATTTGACAGCTATTCTGGTCATTAAAATTGCTCAAGAACTGGGCATTTCTGTCCCTGAAGAACTCAAGGTCATCGGCTATGATGGGACCTACTTTATCGAGAATTACTACCCTCAACTGGCTACTATCAAGCAACCCTTGGAAGAAATTGCCTGCCTCACTGTTGATCTCCTCTTGCAAAAGATTGAAGGCAAGGAAGTCGCAACAACAGGTTACTTCTTACCAGTCACCCTATTACCAGGAAAAAGTATTTGATACTCTTCGAAGATCTCTTCAAACCACGTCAACGTCGCCTTGCCGTAGATATATGTAACTGACTTCGTCAGTTTTATCTACAACCTCAAAGCAGTGCTTTGAGCAACCTGCGACTAGCTTCCTAATTTGCTCTTTGATTTTCATTGAGTATAAACACAAGAAAACTCAGACCGATTCGTCTGAGTTTTTTATAATCTTAAATTTTCGAGATAGCGCTGGGCAGTCTCTAGATTAAAGGTTTTATCTGCGATAAGCTGCTCGACTAGGGGAGCGACTTCAGACTCACTGGCACCTGCTAGGAGAGCCAAGGATTTGGCCTGCAATTTCATGTGGCCTTGCTGGATGCCCGTACTCACCAAGGCTTTCAGGGCCGCAAAGTTTTGGGAAAGACCGATTGACACGATAATCTGAGCCAATTCTTTGGCAGAAGGATTTCCCAGTAGTTCATGACTAAGAGCTACACGAGGATTGAGTCCGATAGAGCCACCCTTGGTCGCTACGGGCATAGGTAGGGTCATCTGGCCCACCAATTCTTCGCTTTCCATGTCCAGTGTCCATTGACTAAGACCTTGATAGCGGCCATCTCGACTGGCAAAGGCATGGGCCCCCGCCTCAATGGCACGCCAGTCATTACCAGTGGCAATCAAAACGGCATCAATACCATTAAAAATCCCTTTATTATGAGTAGCTGCTCGATAAGGATCAGCCTGCGCAAACTGGCTAGCCAAAGCAATTTTCTCCGCAATTTCTCGTCCTTGATCCTTTTGGCGACTCAAGTATCGAAAAGCAATGCGACAGCTTGCAGTCACCAGAGAATCGGTCGCGTAGTTGGACAGGATTCCCATAAGACTCTGCCCCTGACTGAGTTCTTCTAATACTGGCTTCAAGGCTTCCAGCATGGTGTTGAGCATATTGGCACCCATGGCTTCCTGAGTATCGACATGGAGATAAACAACGAGAAAGTCTGTCTCACCTTTGATCTGCTCTACATGTAAATCACGCGCCCCGCCACCACGTTTGACGATAGAAGGATAGGCTTGATTGGCAAGTTCCAAGAGCTCCGCTTTCTTGCTGACAATCTTCTCTTGCGCTTGTTCAGGATTAGCAACTTGATAAAGGGCTACCTGACCAATCATCTGACGCTCATGGACTTGTGCAGTAAAGCCACCTGCTCGCTTGATGATTTTACTTGCATAGCAGGTCGCAGCAACCACAGAGGGCTCTTCAGTCACATAGGGAACTGTGTATTCCTGACCGTTAACGAGAACCTCTGGAACCAGCGAATAAGGAAGAGAAAAAGTTCCCACCACATTCTCACTCAGCTGGTCTGCGACAGTCAAGCTAATTTGTTCATCCTGCTCCAAACTCTCTTGTCTCTCAGGACTAAGGAGCGCCTGAGCTTTTAACAGCTCGAGGCGCTCTTGGCATGATTTTTTAGAAAATCCATTCCAACTTATCTTCATTATTTTTCAACCTTGCTATAACGGCGTTGGTGGTCCACAATTTCAACCAAGGCAAAATCTTGATTTTCATAGCCAGCAAACTGGGCAGAGTTTGTTTCATCTAAGTCCACTTCCTCAAAGAAGACTTTTTCATAGTCAGCTACGGATAGGGCAGTTCGTTGGTTGAGCTTGTTCAAGCGGTCTTTATCTAGATAAACTTCATATCCTTCAACCAATTCACCACTGAAGAACTCAGCCACAGCACCACTTCCGTAACTATAAAGGGCAATTTTATCCCCAGCCTTCAAGCTGTCTGTATTTTCCAAAAGAGATAGGAGGCCGAGGAAGAGGGAACCTGTATAGATGTTCCCTACCTTTTGACTGTAGAGAATAGACTGGTCAAAATGCTTTTGCAAGAGGTCCTTTTTCTCTTGAGGCAGGCTCTTATCCATGATTTTTTTCAAGCCTTTTAGTGCTAATTTAGGATAAGGCAAGTGGAAGCAAACCGCCGCGAAATCATCCAAAGTAAGCTGGTAGCGTTTTTGATATTCAAGCCAAGTCGTTTTCAAACTATCCAAATATTGTTGGGTAGAATAGACACCATTTACATAAGGGGTTGTTGAGTAATTTGGACGCCAAAAATCCATGATGTCACGGGTTTGAGCTACATTGTCATTATTAAAGGCCATAATGCGTGGATTTTGTGTAATCAACATAGCCACACTGCCAGCGCCCTGAGTTGGTTCTCCTGGAGTTTCAATACCGTATTTGGCAATATCACTGGCAATGACCAAGACCTTGGACTCTGGAGAATTTTCCACATGTAATTTGGCATAATGGAGGGCAGCTGTCGCTCCATAACAGGCTTCTTTAATCTCGAAACTACGAGCAAAGGGCTGGATGCCAAGCAAGCCATGCACAAAGACGGCCGCAGCCTTACTCTGGTCAATTCCTGACTCGGTAGCCACAATGACCATGTCAATTTCTTGTCTCTCTTGCTCAGTTAAAATAGAGTCACTAGCACTGGCCGCCAAGGTCACGATGTCCTCCGTTAGGGGCGCAATACTCAATTCCTTGAGCAAGAGTCCTTTGCTTAATTTTTCAGGGTCAATACCCCTCGCTTCTGCTAAGTCTTGTAATTTCAAGACATATTGACTGGTCGCAAAACCAATCTTATCAATACCGATTGTCATATTTACCTCTGTTTTATCATTCATTGTAAAAAATCGTTCTATACTATTTTATCACAAATGGCAGTAAAAGAGAGAAAAAAGACTTGATTCACCAAATCAAGTCTCTTGTTAGTCTAACGATTTTGCTGTTTTCGTAAGTAGGAATACAGTCTGAGAATCACTGTTCCGCTAGCCATGCCAATAGAGATTACCAGAGCCAACATGACAACTAAAGTTGCACTAGCAATGGCGTGACTATAGTCTCCTGTCACAAAAAAGGCAGTTGTCCGATAAGACAGATATCCCGGAACCAAAGGTGCCAAGATGGCCAAGATAAAAACCACAGCAGGTGTCTTATAAAGAATACTTAAAATCTGGCTGACACAAGAACCGATAATGGCCGCAATAAAGGTAGCCACAATAACATTGGTCGGTTCCTTGAGCAAAAGATAGATTAGCCAGACAGTCATGCCCAAAATCCCTCCTGGTAAGAGCATAGACCGCTGAACATTGAGTACGATTAAAAAAGTGATGATAGCAAGAAGACTTGCCACTGCTTGTAATAAAAAGGTAGTTAGTGTCATATTAGTTCATCAATACCAAGGCGACAGAAGTTCCTGCCCCTAAAGCAAGGGTAATGAGCAGGGATTCAAACATCTTACTCATACCAGAGTTTATGTGGTTGGTCATAATATCCCGAACCGCATTGGTCAAGGCAATACCTGGTACAAAAGGCATGACCGCACCAGCTATAATCAAATCTGCCGTTGAGGGAAAGCCTGTGTAGCGAGCCCAAAACTGGGCTATCATCCCAAAGACAAAGGCTCCAGCAAAGGCTGTTACAAAGGGAATTCGGATAAACTTCTCCACATAAAGGGAAAAGGCAAAACCAAATAAGGTAGCCACTCCTGCCCCAAGTGCGTCGTAGATATTTCCACTAAACATAATTGAAAAGAAAGGAGCACTAAAGGTCGCAGCCAGAGTCACCTGTAACTTGGTATAGGGAAGCGGTTGAGCTTGCAAGACCGTCAATTGCTTGTAGGCTGTTTCTAAATCAAGCTTTCCACCTACCAGCTGACGAGAAATCTGGTTCACATCGCAGACTTTTTCAATATTATAAGAAGAGGAGGTCACACGCTTCATACGTGAAATATTGGTATTTTCAATAGAGAAAAAGATGGCAGCAGGCATAGCAAGAACATTGCAATCCACAATCCCCTGCGAATGCGCAATACGGATCATGGTATCTTCTACACGATGAATCTCTGAGCCACTTTTGAGAAGAATGGTCCCTGCTAGCATAATCACATCGATGACGGCATTTAATTCTCTTGATTCTTCCATGCGTTCCTCCTTTTATCAACTCCTTCTATTCTATCACAAATCTGGAGTCAAAAAAAATCTTTGCCATGAAATCATGACAAAGATTCGTTTAATCACGAGAATTTTCGTGGTTTCCTTCACTATTTGGTTGACTCGGAGTAGGAACCGTTCCTTGTTGATTTCCTTGCTGGCCACCTTGTTGATTCCCTTGATTTGGAGTAGTAGGTGAACCTTGGTTACCACGTTGAACTGACGTTGAAGAGGAACTTGATGGTGGTGTTTTGGGTTTATAAATAGAAATTTTAACACGAGTAGTGCTCAAGTCTACTTTTTCGCCTGCTTTTGGACTTTGCTCTACAACAGTCCCCTCAGCAGTTCCTTCAGGAGCTTTAGACACTTCTACAACTTCGATATTAGCTTTTTTAATGTCATATATCTCTGTAAGATTATTGACTGCAAATTCTCGACTAGAACCAATATAGCTTGGCATTGAAATAGAATTTACCTTCTTAGCGACTGTCAAAACTATTTGAGTTGCCTTGCTAAGATCATAGGTTGTTCCTTCCGGTAAACTTTGTTTCATGATTGTACCAGCTTCGATTTCGTTGGATTCTTCTTCCTCAATCTTAATTAGATTTTCTGGAACCTTCTTGCCCTTCAATTCGGCCACTACATCACTAGATTTTCGTCCAAGATAATTTCCAAGTTGGAAGGATTGCTGACCAGAAGACACAATCAAATTAATTTTTGTTCCTTCTTTGCGTGTCGTACCAGCGTCAGGATCGGTACGAATAACCCGACCTTCTTCAACCTTATCACTGGCCTCTGATTTTTCTTCACCAACCTCAAAATTGGCTTTTTTTAGAGCCTCTTTAGCCTCTGCAACCGTCTGACCTGCCACATTTGGAATAGCAATGGTAGCGGGCGTTCGATATAAAATCCATACCAAGGATGCCACAACCAACAAGAAGGTCGCAAATAAAATTGGATAACGTGCTTTCATACGACGACGTTTGGTTGGCTTTGAACTAGGTACCGTTTTTTCTGTCTGATGAGGCTGAGGCTTAGGTTGAGGTCTTCCCTCTTGTACCGGAGCTTTAGGAATAGAAGTCAGAGTACTTTGTGGAACTTTAGGAAGAGTTTTAGTATCTGCCTTAGTTGCATCGTCAAAGACTAGCTTTGGTTCATTGCGACGATTATAAGACAAACTACTAGACAAATCCACATACATTTCAGCGACTGATTTGTAGCGATCTGTCAATTTCTTGGCAGTTGCCTTAATAACAACATTTTCTAAAGCCTGAGGCACAGATGGATTTTCAGCTATAACCGATGGCAGTGGTTTCTGGAAATGCTGGAGGGCGATGGTCACTGCACTATCCCCATCGTAAGGAATATGACCTGTCAGCATCTCATAGAAAATAATCCCCATGGCATAGATATCACTCTGCACAGTTGCTTTAGAACCACGCGCCTGCTCTGGCGATAAATAATGAACCGAACCCAGCATCGAGTTGGTCTGAGTTAGACTCGTCTCAGCAAAGGCTACTGCAATCCCAAAGTCTGTAACCTTGGCAGTCCCATCTGGAGTCAAGAGAATATTTTGAGGTTTCAAGTCTCGGTGAACAATCCCTCGAGTATGAGCCAAGCGCATCGCCAGAAGAATTTGTCCCATGATTCGGACTGCTTCTTCATTTGAAAGAGGATGATGTTCCTTGATATAGCGTTTGAGGTCTAATCCAGCAACATATTCCATTGCAAGATACTGTTGCCCCTCTTCTTCACCGATATCTGTAATCCGAACGATATGAGGATGGTCCAGATCCGCCATAGCTCTCGCTTCCCGCTGGAAACGCGCCACAGCAATCGGATCTGTTTGGTAGTTGGTCCTCAGGACCTTTACTGCCACTTCTTCACCGTCCAAAATCAAATCCTTGGCCAAATAGACATCTGCCATGCCTCCTCGACCAATTTGTTTGATAATTCGATACCGCCCGGCAAAAATTTTGCCGATTTGGATCATTCTGTTGCCTCCTCATTAACAGCAATAAGGGCAACTGTGATATTGTCCAAACCACCTGCATTGTTGGCAAAACGAATCAAGGTTGCTGCCTTATCTGCCAAAGAAATATCGCTGGTTACAATATCAGAAATCTCACTGCCTGAAATCATGTTAGTCAAACCATCACTATTGAGTAAGAGATAGTCACCTGGCTCAAGGGTAATCATTCCAAAATCAGGTTGAACTTCATCTTTTTGACCGATAGATTGAGTAATAATATTTTTCTGTGGATGGCTAGCTGCTTCTTCTGGCGTCAATTGGCCAGCCTTGAGCAATTCATTAACCAAAGAATGGTCGCTCGTTAACTGGTGGTACTCTTCTCCACGAATCAAACCGATACGAGAATCTCCGATGTGGGCATAGATAGCCTGATTATCAATAATAGCTACAGCCTCAAGGGTTGTTCCCATTCCTTTATAGGCTTCATTTTGTCCAAGTTGGTTAATCTTTTGATTCTCAATTTCAAGGTTGTTAGCAAACCATTCACGCACTTCATTAACTGTATCGATTTGAGTATCGACCCAAGCTATACCTAGGTCTGTTACCGCCATTTCACTAGCAATATTCCCCGCGCGATGACCTCCCATACCATCAGCTAGGATAATCATGGTACGCCCAGCTCTATTGACATAGTGGTTGACATAGTCTTGGTTATTTGTTCGTTTCTGACCAACATCTGTTAATAATGAAATTTCCATGTGTTAGTTCCTTCCTAATCTGATATCTTGCGAAATTGGCTGATAAAGAATCCATCACTTCCATACAATTCAGGGGTAATGAGGATACAGCCATCTTTCATGATATCCTTACATTCATGTTCTAGTTTCACCTGCTCAAATTCAGGATGACTTTCTAAAAATGCCTGTACGACTTGAAAGTTCTCTTCTGAGACAATAGTACAGGTACTATAAGTTATTATACCACCTTTGCGTAGTGTTTGACAAACACTACCTAATATTTCTAGCTGAATTTCCTGTAAGGACGCGAAATCTGATGTTTCTTTGTTGTATTTGATATCTGGTTTGCGACGCAGAAGACCGATTCCTGAACAAGGAGCATCTACTAGAATCTTATCAAAGGAATTCTGACCAAAAAACTCATGCACCTTTCTGGCATCCAATTTTTGAGTTTGAACCCGATCTGCAACTCCCAGACGTTGAGCATTTTCTTGGATTAAGTCCAACTTGTGGTCATATAAATCCAGAGCAGTTACCTGACCTGTCGTGAGATAAGAGGCTATATGAGCTGTTTTCCCACCCGGAGCTGCACAAGCATCTAGAACCTGCTCATTTCCTTGTAGATCAAGCGTCGGCGCAACCAATTGACTGGACTCATCTTGGATAGTAATGGCTCCCTCCGCAAACAAATCATGGCCTGCAAAATGCCCTTGCTCCTTAACCAGACCAGAAGGAGACAAAGGTGAATCACTAGCCTCCAACAAGGATTGGATTTCCTCTTTTCGACTTAAATCGGTCACACGAATGCTGGCTTTGTTGCGCACCAGAAGACTTTCAAAGATGGCTTGTGCTCGCTCTTCTCCATATTCTTCCTTGAGCTTGGCAACTAACCAAACTGGAAGGGAATAAGCAATAGAATCACGTTTGTTTTTTCGTTTGATGCTGGCAATATCTGGCCACCCTTCACGCAGGATACGGCGTAAGATAGCATTGACCAATTTTTCACTGCCCTTTTTACGGACTTTGGCCAATTCCACTGCTTCATTAACCACAGCATGGTCTGGAATCTTGTCCAAATAGCGAAGCTGGTAGGTACTCATGAGAAGCAGGACATAGAGCCAACTGTCTAACTGGTCTCTATCCTCGATAAAGTGGGATAGGTACCATTCCAGAGTCAGTTTGCGGGCTACCGTTCCATAGACAATCTCAGTCACCAAGCCCTTGTCCGCCGGAGAAAGTTGACTTCCCTTGAGATGCTTATTTAAGGCGATATTTGAGTATGCTTGATTGATAAAGACATCCTCTAATACTGCTAGAGCTAGACTTCTAGCCGTTTCTACTTTAGTCACCAAATCGTTCTCCTGCAGTCAATGTACGTCCAACACCGTTGAGGAAGGAAGCAATGTCCATTTTAGGTTTACCAGCAGGCTGAACTTGTTTGAGAGACAAAGCTCCTTCAGCCGTTGCAATAACCAATTCTTTCTTGCCAATAGATAGGATTTCACCTGGATTACCCTGACCTTCTACTGGTAGGGCTTCATAAATCTTAAAGCGGTCGCCCTTTAGAAAAGTATGGGCAACAGGCCACGGATTCATGCCACGGATTTGGTTAAAGAGTTGGCGATTGCTTTTAGTCCAATCCAGTTTTTCTTCCTCTGGCTTGATATTTGGCGAGAAAGTGACCCGACTTGGATCCTGCGGTTCAGGTTTGATTTCCCCAGCAATATAGGCAGGTAAAGTATCCAAAAGCAAATCACGACCAACAAGAGCTAATTTCTCAAATAAGGTACCAACATTGTCCTCATCTGTTATAGGGATGCTGCGACGAGAAATCATATCTCCTGCATCCATTTCTTTGACCATTTCCATAATGGTCACACCAGCTTCCTCATCCCCTTGAATCAAGGCATAATGGATAGGCGCACCACCACGGTGTTTTGGAAGAAGGGAAGCGTGAACGTTGACCGCAAAGTCCATGCTATCAAGGAGTTTACTTGGAAGAAACTGACCAAAAGCAGCAGTCACGATTCCATCCGCTCCTAGCTTCATAATAGCTTCCATCTCTGGACTTCCAGATAATTTTTCAGGTTGGTAGATAGGAAGTCCAGCCTCTTTGGCAGCCTGCTTCACTGGAGTTTCTTGGATCACTTTTTTACGGCCGACAGCGCGGTCTGGCTGGGTCACAACTGCTAGAATTTCGTAACGGTCATCTGTCAAAAGTCCTTTTAAGACTGTTGCTGAAAAGTCGGGGGTCCCCATAAAGATTAGTTTTGTCATATCTTCTCCTTCTTATAAAAATTGCTGTGGCTCATGGTCAATGCTGAGACGGAGCTCACTATTTTCTCGTTCTTGAGTCAGTGCCAAGACCTGGTTGAGGGTCGGACCAAGCTCATCTTCTAAACGGTATTTAATTAAAATCTGGTAATGATAAAGGTTGTGGGTACGAGCAATAGGCTTGGGTGTTGGCCCTAGAATGTTACTGGTTTCAGACAAACCTGACCGCAAAACGCTCATAACTTCATAGGCACGTTTGACCACCTCTTCTTCTTTCTTATGAGAGAGGGTAATGCCAATCGTGAAATAGTAAGGTGGATAACCAAGTTGGCGTCTGATACCCATTTCATAGGCATAAAAGCCTTCGTAGTCTTGGTCTTTTGCAAATCGAATAGCGTAGTGCTGAGGATTGTAAGACTGAATCAAGACCTGCCCAGCTTTTTCAGCCCGACCTGCTCGACCTGCCACCTGAGTCAAGAGCTGGAAGGTTCTCTCAGAAGAACGGAAATCAGGCAGATTCAAAGCTGTATCCGCATTAAGAACTCCGACTAGGGTTACATTGGGAAAATCCAATCCCTTGGCAATCATTTGAGTTCCCAGCAAGATATCTGCTTCTCCTCGTCCAAACTGATCAAGAAGAGCTTGGTGACTGCCTTTCTTGCGGGTCGTATCCACATCCATACGCAGAATGCGGGCTTGAGGAAAGAGTTCTGCTAGCTCATCATAAGCTTTTTGAGTCCCTGTTCCATAGTAACGAATACTGCGACTCTTACAGTTAGGACAGACCTGAGGAATGTCCTTAGAAAACCCACAATAATGGCAGTTCATGGTCTTGGTATCCATGTGCAAGGTCAGAGAAATGTCACAGTTGGGACAAGTATCCACCGTCCCACATTCCCGACACATGACAAAGCTAGAATAACCACGGCGATTGAGCATGAGAACCACCTGCTCTTTTTTAGCCAGACGGTCTTGGATAGCTTCTAGCAAAGGCGGTGTAAAGTTTGACGTCTCATTTTGTCCGATATAGTCCCGAAAATCAATCACTTGAACCTCAGGAATGGTGGCTAAAGGATTAGCTCGTTGGGTCAGACATAAGTGCTGATAGACGCCTTTTCCAGCCCGCGCACGGCTTTCCAGACTTGGTGTCGCTGAACCAAGGACCAAGGCCGCTTGATTATACCGGGCCCGTAAAATAGCCACCTCTCTGGCATGGTAACGGGGATTGCTGTCTTGCTTATAAGTCGCTTCATGCTCCTCATCAATAATCATGACACCTAGATTTTTCAGGGGGGCAAAGATGGCCGATCTAGCACCAACAACAACTTGAGCATCGCCGCGTTCCACCTTGCGCCATTCATCATACTTTTCACCATTGGACAGACCTGAGTGGAGAATTGCCACTTTCTCACCAAAGCGAGCAATAAAACGCTCCGTCATCTGTGGAGTCAGAGAAATCTCAGGTACCAACAAAATAGCTGTCTTGCCCTTGTTCAAGGCCCCTTGGATAATCTGCAAGTAAACCTCTGTCTTCCCACTTCCTGTAATCCCTTGAAGGAGGAAGGGAGGCTGATGACTACCAATAGCACTGACAACCGCATCACGCGCCTGCCTTTGCTCTGGATTCAACTCCAAAGGCTGACTTGCTTCAACGCCTTCAAAATAAGCAGCCGAGCGTTGCACTTCCTTTTGGACTATGGTCACAGCACCTTGTTCCACAAAGAAGTTGACTTGCTCCCGCGAGTAGGACTCTAACAAGCTAGACAAAGAAGCGCTCTCAGGATGAGACAGTAAATAGTCTCTCAGTTCTAACTTTTTCTTAGCACGCGCAGAAATCTCCACACCTTCTAATCGAGCAAGGTCAACCTCATACCATGACTGGGTCTTGACCTTCTTTTGATCGACCGCCTGATATTCCAGACCAAGCAGACCTTTTCTAGTCAAACGCATCATTTCGGCTTGTTTGGCAAGGTCTAGTGAAGAAAAGGCAAGCGAATCTTCTGAACCAAACAGACGCACTCGGTCTTCCTGACTCAAACCTCCCAGAGGATAGAGAATCTTGTCATAGCTGGAGTTCAGAAATCCTGGAAGCATGGCCTTGAGGATAGAGATTTTGTAAGAAAAGACGGACTTGCGTAACTCCTCAGCCAACCAGAGTTGTTCTTGCGTGAGAACAGGAGAAAAATCCAACACCTCGACAATATCTTTTAAATCTTGATTAGCCTCTTCTTCATCTGGTTGGGACTCCAAACCAAGAACAATCCCTTGAATCAGGCGATTGCCCTTACCAAAAGGCACATGAACCCGCATCCCAACTTCCAGCATTCCCTCAAATTCCTCAGGAATCCTGTAACTATAGGGCTGGTCTGTCTGCATCAAGGGTACATCCACGATAATCTTGGCTATAGCCATCTTCTCACCTCCTCCTTTTCAGTATATTCTTGCAATAGAAAAAATAAGATTGAGTCCCCCCAACCTTAAATTTTTTCACCATCTTCTTTTTCTTTAGCGATTTGCTCTTTGATTTTCTTTTCTTCTTCTTCTTTACGGCGTTTTTCTTCTTCGATACGGCGACGCACTGCTTCACGTTTTCCTTCTGGATCTGGGTGAATTGTAACGTTTCCTGATTCGATTTCTTCTAAAGCGCGAAGAGTTGATTTTTCAGACTTGAAGCCTTGAGTTGCTGGCGCACCTGCTTCCAATTCGTGGGCACGTTTTGCTTCCAAGATTACGAGTGAATATTTTGAAGGAACCTTGTCGAGCAAGGTATCAATAGAGGGTTTTAACATCATTTGCTTGTACCTATTTTCTAAATTTTATCGGGTAGTTGGAGATTTTGGTAACATCTCCTGATAGTGACCAATGACACGATCCACACGGAAATGTTCTGCTTCGATCACACGTTTGACACGCTCAGCAGCTAGGGGCACCTGATCGTTGACAATCGCATAATCATACTCACGCATGAGGGCAATTTCTTCCTTGGCTTTTTCGATTCGTTGGGCAATTACTTCTGCACTGTCTGTTCCACGTCCTACCAAACGATCTTGCAATTCATCCAAATCTGGTGGTGTCAGGAAGATAAAGACAGCATCTGGAACCTTTTTCTTGACCTGAAGAGCGCCTTGAACTTCAATTTCAAGGAAAACATCGATTCCCTTGTCCAAGGTTTCATTGACATAGGTCAGAGGAGTTCCATAGTAGTTGCCTACATATTCTGCGTATTCCAACATTTGTCCTTGACGAATCAGCTCTTCAAACTCTTCACGAGTACGGAAGAAATAGTCAACACCGTCCACTTCTCCAGGACGTTGTGCACGTGTCGTCATCGATACAGAGTATTGAAATTGGTTTTCAGAACTCTCAAAAATCTCTCTTCTAACCGTTCCTTTTCCAACCCCTGAAGGACCAGAAAAAACGATTAGTAAGCCTCGGTCTGCCATTGTGTCTCCTTTTAGTCAGTCTGTAAAAATAAAATAAGATTTCCCTTCAGATAGTAGCATTTAGTGCAAACTATCCTTCTACAGTCTTTCTATCTAGTGTAACAAAAAAGCAGTAATTTTTCAACTGCTCTTTCTTATTTATTTAGCATAATCTACTGCACGAAGCTCGCGAATCACGGTTACCTTGATATTTCCTGGGTAATCGAGATTGTTTTCAATTTTCTCACGAACTTTGTGAGCCAAGATTGTGACTTTGTCGTCCTTAATTTGTCCTGGATTGACCATGATGCGGATTTCACGTCCTGCTTGAAGGGCAAAGCTATTTTGTACTCCTTCAAAGCCGTTAGCAATTTCTTCCAAATCATGAAGACGTTTGATGTAGCTTTCAAGAGACTCACTACGAGCACCTGGACGGGCAGCGCTCAAGGCATCTGCTGCAGCGACGATAACTGCAATCACACTTTCGGCCTCTACATCGCCGTGGTGACTAGCAATCGTATTGACCACAACTGGATGTTCCTTGTACTTACGTGCCAATTCCATACCAATTTCAACGTGGCTACCTTCAACCTCACGGTCAATAGCTTTCCCTATATCGTGAAGGAATCCAGCACGACGGGCAAGAGCCGCATTTTCACCAAGTTCGCTGGCCATAATACCAGCCAACTTAGCAACCTCAATCGAATGGCGCAAGACATTTTGTCCATAAGAAGTACGGAACTGCAAACGTCCCATAATCTTCATCAAGTCTGGATGAAGGTTTGGCGCACCAATTTCATAGGCAGCAGCCTCACCGTATTCACGAATCTTATTGTCAATCTCTTGACGGTTTTTCTCAACCAACTCTTCGATACGAGCTGGATGAATACGACCATCTTTGAGCAACATTTCCATAGTCATACGGGCAATCTCACGACGAATCGGATCAAAACCTGACAAGGTCACCACTTCTGGTGTATCGTCGATAATCACATCGACCCCTGTCAAACTTTCAAAGGTACGAATGTTACGACCTTCACGACCAATAATGCGTCCCTTCATAGTATCGTCTGGTAGATGAACCGTTGAGTTTGTAGACTCCGCTACATAGTCACCAGCGATACGTTGCATAGCTTGAACCAGGATATCCTTGGCCATTTTGTCAGAACGTTCCTTGACCTCTTGCTCAGCTTCGCGAATGCGACTGGCAATCTCCTTGGTCAAGTTCTCCTCTGTCTGTGCCAAGATAATATCTCGTGCTTCTGCCTGAGACAGAGCACCGATACGCTCTAGTTCTGCTTCTTTTTGTCTTTCGACTTCCTCTAATTGCTCTTCACGCGCATCAAGGTTTTTCGCTCTATCAGAAATACTTTGTTCTTTTTGTTCAAGTGTTTGTTCTTTACTCGTCAAATTGTCGTCCTTACGGTCGAGGCTAGTAGCTCTCTCTGTCAAACGACTTTCGATTTGTTTGAGTTCTTGACGTTCTGATTTGAATTCAGCGTCCACTTCTTCACGGTATTTTCTGGCTTCTTCTTTGGCCTCCAATAGTGCTTCTTTTTTAAGAGACTTGCTTTCACGTTTGGCTTCATTAACCAGTAAATCCGCTTCACGTTCAGCTTGTCCACGTAAATTAGTTGCTTCTTGTTCAGCATTTAAAAGCATCAACTCTGCAGCTTCCTGAGATGATTTCATCTTAGCTGAGATGCTGACATATCCAATGACTAAACCAATGATGACGGCAAAAACAGCAATCGCAAGCGACATGATTTCCATGTTTTTACCTCATTTTATTGTTATTCCGAATGACATACATTCTTTTACATTCTACCATAAAAAAGTGATTTTCACAAACCTAAAATAGAATATGTTTTGGGGAAATTGGAGTTTAAACACCTATAATTTATTAGTACAATCTCTATTTCTTAGAAATCCTAGTTTTAGTAGAGATTTGTGAAAAAGCCTACCTTTCGGTAGACTTAGTTTGATTCTATTCTAATCGGCACTCTGCCAAAATTCTGCTCTTCTATACTTGGATTTCCCAGTTGGTAAATCTGGTCTGCCTTTTGGGTCATATCATCCCAAGGTTCTTTACCCATGCGGCTGACTAGATGTACCTGCTCTTTCAAGAACTTGAGATGTTGTCTGCCTTTTTCAGTAAATCCAAGGACATGAATCCCTTCTGGCAAGTCATTTTCTCTAGACTGCACCAAGATATAGGTCAAGAGGCGTCTGACACGCGCCTTGGTGAAACGTTTGGTCGCAACCGCCTCGACTAATTTCTCCACAGACTGGGCTGTTTTGATAGCTTCCTTGATGCGCACAGCCATTTCTTGATTGACCTGATAGATGGTGGTTAGGTCTGGATTTGACAAGATTTGATAGCGTAGCAAAGGAAAATAGTCATCCCAAATCACCTTACTCGCCTGCTCAAAGGGGGCAACAGAAGGCATAAAGCGTTCTAAGAAATCTTTGTCTGATTGATGCTGACGAAGAGCTGTCGCCGAGGCAAAGTCCACATCTTTATCCACAGAATGGTAACCAGCCCCCTGACGCTGAATCGGATGCAGCTTAATGTTTCGTCCCGCAACCGCCTTGGCATAAGCAAGAGCAAGGACATGATTGGGTGTATTGCCTGAAAAATCAAGACCTGCAAATTCCTTCCACATGGCTTGGGTTTTCTGGGGATAAGAAAGAGAATCAGGCAGATTTTCCACAAATTTCTCCATCTCAGCACCCTGCTCTGTGTATAAGTCAGCGATTTTTTGATAATCCAGAACTTCCTCCGTCCCAAATGCTAGCCTATCAATACCCAACCGTGTCAAGATATCCACAGCTCCTTGACCGAAGAAATCCGCAGCCTGAACACTGACTAAAAAGGGCAATTCCACTACCAGATCAGCGCCATTTTCAAGCGCCATCTGGGCTCGTGTCCACTTGTCCACGATAGCAGGCTCGCCTCTCTGCATGAAATTCCCAGACATAGCCACAATTTTCAACCCCTTCGTCTGCTCAAGCAGGTATTTGTGGCCATTATGAAAAGGATTGAACTCCGCGATAATCCCTGTGATGGTCATGATGTTCTCCTACTTCTGCGCCACAAAAAACCAACGGGTGCTTGTCTCTGTTGGCTCCCTGTCCTCAAAGTCCGCATAGAGTTTGAAGGACTTGAATCCAGCCTGTTCCAGCAAAATATCATAGGTCAAGACCTCATAGGTCCGCTCCTCATGCACTTCATCGTGGCGACTAAAGGAACCGTCAGCCTCCTTGATAAAAAAGGTCAACTCATGGACGATAGAGTGAGGTGCCGCATCCTCATAAGTATCCCAGAGCATTGCAAAATCTTCTGCATTTTCATGGTAAGAATAGCCTGGAAAGACCTCATCTGTCTGATAGGTCGAATGCACATCAAAGATGAAGATGCCATCTTCGTTGAGAGCATTATAGACTTCCTTAAAGACGTCCCCTACTTCCACCTCATCCTGCATGTAGCAGATTGAGTCCGAATAACAAGTGACAAAATCATATTGACCTGACTTGGACAAATCCAGCATATTGCCTTCAATAAAGTCAATCTTTTGTTTGGCTGAAGCCGCTCTCTTCTCGGCAATCTTCAACATATCCCCACTCAAGTCAAGTCCAGTCACATCAAAACCAGCCTGAGAGAAGCGCACAGACTGGATACCTGTCCCACAAGCCAATTCCAAGAGTTTCTTTCTCTCCTTGGTCTTAGGCAAATGACGCAGAGAAAAATCCGTCCATTTATCATATAAACTATCATCCATGACCGCATCATAGACCGCCGCAAAGGTTTCATAAGTTGCCATAATCATGATACCAAGAGCCTCCATGGCAAACACCACTCGCCCTATACCTTTCTATCTAATTTTCTAAAATAAGCAAATAAAACCCAGTTGGCTACAACTGAGTTCGTCTTCTAAGCAAGAGCTTCTGAAATATCTACTGACTCTGCCTCATGCCATAGCTTCTCTAGGTTATAGTGGGCACGCATTTCTTCTGAGAAAATATGCACAACGACAGCACCGAGGTCCAGCAAAACCCAGCCTCCAGTTGCATCGCCTTCGATATGACTGCCTTTAAAGCCTGCTTCAGCTACTTTTTCACGGATATTGTCAGCGATAGCGTCCAACTGACGGCTATTCATTGAGCTAGTGATAACAAAATAGTCCGTCACGCTGGTCAAATCTTGTACGTCAAGTGCGAGGATATCCTCCGCACGTTTCTCATCAGCCGCTTTCACGACTAGTTCTAGTAATTCTTTTTCGTTCATTTAGTCCTCTTTCTAGAAAATATGTTTGTAATCTAGGACATCTGCAAAGCGCCCCTCCCAAATGCCCTCATAAAATTCATTTATCGTTTCTGCTGGAATGTCTTTCCCATCAAACGTTGTGCAAGTTCCTTCTGGAATAATAAGCTGATAGCCATATTCAAAGGCAACCTTGACAGAGGTATCCACACAATATTCTGTCTGCATACCACATAAAACTAATTTTTCAACCCCCTGTTTATCCAAGTATTCTTTTAAACCAGTTTCTTTGAAAATACTGTTATACTTCTTCTGAAAGACCTTTTCATTAGGTTTTCGACTTAAAAGCTCAGATAACTTCCAATCTTCTGATGTTTGAACTTCAGCGTTCTCAATATGTTGAACATAAATAATTTCGATATTCTTGCTTCTAGCCTGGTTTTGTAAATAAGAAATTTTTTCCAATAGACTATTTGTCTGAAAACCGGTTTCCACTAGAATATTCTGAACATCAATGATTATAAAAGCCGATTTCATTTAGTCCTCTTTCAAATAGTGCACAAAGGCATTATAGGTTTCAAGGGTTTGGGGATAGATGGGAAATCCCTGATGAGCTAGATGCTCTACGGTACGAGATGTTTCGTAGGCCACCGCCTTATCAAGCGATAGACTTGCAATCTCACGCGCCTGGTCCACTCCCGGAAAGGCACGATTGTGCTCGATATAGTCTGCGACGTAGATGACCTTATCTAAGTCTGTCATCTGACCAGCCCCGACTGTATGGATTTCAATGGCTCGCAGAATTTCAGAGTCTTGTAATTTCAAATCTTCCTGAATCTTGTAGATGCCAACCATGCCATGCCAGACATTATTGCCCCAGTTTTTGAGGTCAGGGTCTAACTGGTAACGGTCAATCAAATCCAGAAATTCCTGATCTGACAGCTTTTTAGCATAATCATGAAGAAGGCCTGCTAGACCCGCTTTCTCAGTATCCACACCAAATCGCTGGGCCAGTTCTATGGCTGCACGCTCTACTCCCAAACAATGGGTTAAACGTTTTTCAGGTAGAAGCTCTGCCATTTTTTCCAACAAAGCCTCACGAGAGCAGTTGATATAGTCTTGATAAGCCATCAATAGAGCCCCTCCTTCTCGATGTAGTCTAGCACCGGCTGAGGTAGGAGAAAGTTGGGTTTCCGACCTTGGGCAAGGAAGTCACGCACCATGCTGGACGAGATGTCCATGAGAGGCACATCCACCCAGATAACGGGATAGGAAGTCCCTGCCTTGTAGCGTGGACGCTGAACCCCTACAAACTGAACCATGTCAACCAGCTCATCAATACGGTACCACTTAGGCAGATAGTCCACCATATCGGCACCGATGATAAAGTAATAATCCGTATCTGGATTCTTCTCTGTTAAAATCTTCATGGTATCGTAGGTGTAGGAAATACCCTTACGTTCCAACTCAATGGTTTCAATATCTAGACCTTCAATTCCCTCAATTGCCAACTCAAGCATTTTGAGACGATGGTGCTCAGGGATGGTTTCCTTTTTATCTACGTGAGGAGGTTGGTATTCCGGCATTAGCAAAACCTGGTCCAGTCCTAACTGCTGGCGTACTTGGTCCGCAACGATTAGATGGGCATTATGAACAGGGTTAAAATTTCCCCCTAAAATCCCGACTTGTTTTCGTTTTTTCTCCTTGATTTCTGGCTCCAACTCTACCTTGGTAAAGGGAGTCAATAATTCGATTGCCATAGGCTAGTCTCCTTTATTTCTCTGTAAAAACAGTTGTTTGGAGTAGGGGTTTAGATTTCTTTGACTTTTTTAGAAATCTTACGATTTTCTTTCTTGCTAGATTGTTTAAACAAAATCAAGATGCGTCCTATTTTTTGGACTGTGTCCACACCGATTTCTTCTTCCAAGATTTCAGCTACTTCGTGGATGTTTTCATCTGTGTTCTGTAAGAGCGTTACTTTAATCAATTCGCGTGCGTCAAGAGCTTGGCGAACGCTGGTTTTGATTTGGTCGTTGAGACCATTCTTCCCGATCTGGATGATGGGTTTGAGGGTGTGTGCCTGGCTGTTGAGGAAGGCACGTTGTTTTGATGTTAATGACATAATTTCTTTAAAAGAGTTTCTTTTTATACTTTTCTGAAGTGGTGACGGACGTCAGCAAAGTCCTTCGGACTTTCATGACTAAAATTTGAGCCTAAGGTCTCAAATTTTCCGCAGTTGGTACAAGTCCTTGTACCAACTAACACCACGGCGAAAAGTATTCTCTACAGGCTCGCCCTGCTCGCCCGAATTCAGACAACCCTTTCCTTTCTGTGTTTATATAATTGCTTTTCGTGTGACGACGGCGACGCCTTCGGGTGCCCAGACGGCGACTTTGGCGGTGCCTGTTATGCGGATCCATCCTAGTCCTGATATGACTAGGTCTGTCTTGTCCTTGATGGTAAAGACATGTTGGACTAGTTTTGGAAAATCTTCTTTTTCCTTGCTATTTGGCGGTGTTAGAAGAGTTCCAAGGTGCTTGTCATAAAATGCACTAGCACCTTCAAGCTTGGTACGATGGAGTTTGAGTTCATTATCAAAGAAGGCTGTGAATCCTTGCTTCTCACCTGCAATGAAGTCAAAGCGTCCAAGACCACCTAGAAACAGGGTTTGCTCGGGATTAAGCTGATAGGTTTTTGGCTTGATTTCCTTTTTAGGGCTGACATACTTGAGATTTTTAGCAGTCAAGTAATGAGCCATTTGGTGACGATGGATGATTCCCGGTGTATCGTAGATATAAGAGCCATCGTCAAGCGGAATCTCAATCTTGTCCAAGGTTGTCCCTGGGAAACGCGAAGTCGTAATGACATTCTGATCACCCGTGATTTCTTGGATAATAGCATTGATAAGGGTTGATTTTCCAACGTTGGTCACACCGACCACATAGACATCGCGACCCTTACGGTAGTGTTCAATCTTGTCAATGACTTCCTTAATAGCATGTTTGTTCTGTGCTGAAGTTAGGACGACATCGACAGGACGGAGACCTTCTTCGTGGGCACGCTCCATCAGCCACTGGCTAATCTTGCCCGGTTTTACTGACTTGGGCAGGATATCTTTTTTATTTCCAACCAAGAGGACATCATTGCCCGATACGAAACGTGGCAAACCTGGGATAACAGAGCCATTAAAATCAAAGATATCAATGACATTAACCACTAAGGCATCGCTGTCTCCTACCTCGTGCAAGAGCTTGAGGAAATCATCATCCGTCAACTGGACATCCGTGATTTCATTGTAGTGGCGGAGACGGAAACAGCGTTGGCAATAGACTTCGCCAGTCTCCAAACCTTTTTCAAGTGCCGACTGGGGGGTAAAGCCAAGTCCAGCCTTGTCTGTCGTCTGAATGGTTGCTCCACAACCAATACAGAGAATTTCTTCCATAGTTAAATTCCTTTTTTATATGTAATCGGTCCGTACTTTTCAGTGATTTTTCGCATAACACGGCGCTCACGAGCACGGTTAATCTGCGTCTTGATAGAATCGTGCTGCACCAAGGGCTTGACCAAGATTGAGCGAATGCCTGCACGGTGGGCTGCTCGAATATCGGTCATCAGCTGGTCACCGACCATAACCACTTCACTTTTCTCATAGTGGAATTCCTTCATGGCACGGTCAATCCCAAATGTGAAGGGCTTCAAGGCCCAGTAGACGTAATCAATCCCAAATTTTTCAACTGCTCGTTGAACTCGTTTTTTGGTGTTATTTGAGACCACAATGATGCGAATACCCGCGTCACGGAGATCATGTAGCCATTGCTTCATTTCTGGCGTCCCATCAGGGTTGTTCCAAGCAATGAGGGTATTATCCAAATCGACCAAAACAGCCTTGATTCCCTGCGCCTGCAGGCTTGGGACTGTCAGATCATAGACTGCTTCCACAGCAAAATCTGGCATATAATTTTCAATCGCCATTCTGGCTCCTTTTCTTAACTTTTTTTCGCAATTTTCCTTAGCAACAATGATAGGACAATCCACAAACCTGCACTGGCCAAGCTGATGTAGAGCCAAGCATGGGGCTCATCTGTTAAAGGTAGGGGGACATTCATTCCGAAAAAGCCTGTCACGACTGCCAAAACTGCTAGCAGGACTGAAATGATGGTCAAGGTTGTCAAATTATCATTCAGGTTATTGTTTAGGATGTTGTTGTAAGATGCTGATAGTTGTTGGAGAACTTGAGAAATCAAATCTGTCATGGACACCAGCTGATGAGCTTCAATCATGGCATCATCAAACTGCTCTCTCTCAATCTCGTTAAAACTGCGATAGAGGGCATGCCCTTGGATATGCTCTAGCAACATGCGATTTTGCTTAGCAGCCGCAGTAAGGTAAACCATACCGGTTTCCAAGTCGGAAAGGGCAAAAAGGTTTTTCTTGGTCGTCCGCTGACGCAAGAGGCCATTGACCTCATCCTTACTCTTGTCCATCTGCTCGATGACAGGGTAGTAGGCATTGCTGATGATTTCCAGACTGGCAAAGAGAAACTTGTAAATCGAAAGCGTGTCATGACTCTCCAGATAACGGGTCATCTGTTCAATGACATAGGCGTTCTTGGTATTACTAATGGTAATCAGGCGACGATGTTCCACGATAAAGGTCATGGGAAAGGCTTCGTAATATTCCTTGTCCTTCTTCAAGTTCAAGACATTGTAGATAAAGGTCACAGTCCCATTTTCACGGTGATAATCCATGTGGGCACGCTCATTCCTATCCAGTGCGTACTCAATGGTTTCCTTGTCCAAACCGTAGATTTCTGAAAGGTCTTCTAGTTTTTTCAACTTGTCCAAATCTAGGTTAATCCAGGCACAGCCATTGCCCAACCGTTTTTCTAAAAACATTTTCTCTCCTTTACCAAACTCTTTCTATTATACCATAAATCTGCTAAAATTTCAGGCCTGGTCTGTCCGAGAGAAATTGCTGACGACGGTGATATTCCGATTGGGAACGAAGTGTAGAACCTGATCATCACCCCTGAGTTGCGTTGTCCGAATGCCGACGCTGACAACCTTGCCCGATACAGTAATTGGCCCATTTGTCAGAACAACCTCATCTCCCACATCCAGTTGACGTTCAAAGAGGATGAAGAAGCCATTGATAACATCAGACAGAAAACCTTGGGCTCCCATACCAATAGCCACCCCAGCAATCCCAGCACCTGCCAGTAAACTTGAAACTGGCAACCCTAAAATAGACAAGATACAGTAAAGCAAAAAGAAATAAAGGGTATAATTAAACACATTCTCTAATAAACGTGAGATGGTTTTCTGACGCCCAACATCATGACGAGACATTTTTAGAGAAGGTTTGACAATTCTCTGCACCATGGTATGGAGCATTTTCTTAGCTATGTAGAATAGCAAAAATAGAAATAACAGAGAAATTAACTTGGTTAAGATATTCTCAATAATCGTTGTTATATCAAGCTTATTGAGGTAGGTTTGAAAAAATTCTTGCATAGAAAACTCCTTTCGTTTATTATACCATACTTTCACAAGTGATAAATATTCAAAAATAATAGCCAAAATAGACAGAAAATTCTTGATTTTAGCTCATATTTATACTATAATCATAAACATTACACAACAAAGGAGATTGTTATGAAAAAAATCATTCATGCTTGGAATAAGGCAAGCCTGATCAAACGAATTTTGATTGGTATGCTTTGTGGAGGTATCCTAGGACTGACACTTCCTAACATTTCAGGAATTGGCCTGCTCGGAGATCTCTTTGTTGGTGGCCTCAAAGCCATCGCACCGATTCTGGTCTTTGCCCTCGTTGCCAATGCCCTTTCCCAACATCAAAAGGGACAAGATAGCAATATGAAAACGGTTATCTTCCTTTACTTGGTAGGAACCTTTGCTGCTGCCCTTATCGCTGTACTAGCAAGTTTCATCGTCCCTGTTGAAATTACCCTAAATAGTGCTAATACCGATATTGCTCCACCAGATGGAATTGGTCAGGTCCTCAGCAACCTCTTGCTCAAACTTGTTGACAATCCAGTTAATGCCCTTGTCACAGCCAACTACATTGGTATCCTATCATGGGCAGTTGTTTTCGGGATTGCCATGAGAGAAGCCAGCAAAAATAGTAAAGAATTGCTCAAAACTATGGCTGATGTGACTTCTAAAATTGTCGAATGGATCATTAACCTAGCTCCATTTGGGATCTTAGGACTCGTATTTAAAACCATCTCCGATAAGGGAATCGGAAGCCTAGCCAACTACGGAATCTTGCTTGCCCTCTTGGTGACAACTATGTTCTTTGTGGCCCTAGTAGTCAATCCATTGATTGCCTTCCTCTTTATGAAGAGAAATCCTTATCCCCTCGTTTGGAAATGTTTGCGTGTCAGCGGTGTGACAGCCTTCTTCACTCGTAGTTCTGCAGCTAACATCCCTGTCAACATGAAACTTTGTCACGACCTTGGACTGGATCCAGATACCTATTCTGTTTCTATCCCACTTGGTTCTACTATCAACATGGCCGGGGCAGCGATTACTATTAACGTTTTGACTCTTGCTGCAGTAAATACTCTTGGAATCCCTGTTGACTTTGCGACAGCCTTTGTCCTCAGTGTGGTAGCAGCTATCTCAGCCTGTGGTGCTTCTGGTATTGCGGGAGGTTCCCTCCTTCTTATCCCAGTTGCTTGTAGCCTTTTCGGTATTTCTAACGATATTGCCATGCAAGTTGTCGGAGTTGGATTTGTGATTGGGGTCATCCAAGACTCATGTGAAACAGCCCTCAACTCTTCTACAGACGTCCTCTTTACTGCCGTTGCCGAATACGCAGCAGCCCGTAAAAAATAATCCATAAAGACAAGCCTGCTCAGGTCTTGTCTTTTACGCTTTTATTCTAACTTATTAGGAAATTCTTATGTCTATTAGCCAACGTACGACCAAGCTCATCTTAGCCACTTGCCTCGCCTGCCTGCTTGCTTATTTTCTCAATCTTTCCTCAGCAGTTTCGGCTGGAATTATCGCTCTCTTGAGCCTATCTGATACCCGTAGAAGTACCTTAAAACTGGCCCGCAATCGTCTTTTTTCTATGCTTCTAGCTCTGGCTATTGGAGTTTTAGCTTTTCACTTGAGCGGATTTCATATCTGGAGCCTTGGCCTCTATCTGGCTCTTTATGTACCCATAGCCTACAAGATGGGCTGGGAAATTGGCATCACACCAAGCACAGTTTTGGTGAGCCATCTCTTGGTACAAGAATCAACCTCTCCAGACCTTCTAGTCAATGAATTCCTTCTCTTTGCTATCGGTACAGGTTTTGCCTTGCTTGTTAATCTCTACATGCCTTCACGAGAAGAGGAAATCCAGCACTACCACACATTGGTAGAAGAAAAGTTAAAAGATATTCTCCAGCGCTTCAAATATTATTTATCCAGAGGGGATGGACGCAACCGAGCACAGTTGGTTGAAGAATTGGACACCCTTTTGGAAGAAGCCCTCAGACTGGTCTATTTGGATCACTCAGACCACCTCTTTCACCAGACTGATTACCATATTCACTACTTTGAGATGAGACAGCGGCAAAGTCGCATCCTGCGAAACATGGCCCAACAAATCAACACCTGTCACCTAGCTGCCAGTGAAAGCCTGATTTTGGCCCAACTCTTTTCAAAAATTGCAGGTCAACTGAGCCAGACCAATCCTGCTTCTGATTTGCTAGATGAAATTGAACGCTATCTGGAAGTCTTCCGGAACCGCAGTCTGCCTAAGACCAGAGACGAATTTGAAACCCGTGCCACCCTTCTTCAACTCCTACGTGAAGCCAAAACCTTCATCCAGGTAAAAGTTGACTTTTACCAAATATGGACAGTAAAAAAGAAAACTTCAGACCAATCACAAAAGGTGAATATCTGAAGTTTTCTTTTATTTATAAGTTATCACCATAAAGGTTAGTAATAAAACGAATAAGCTATATAATTTAGCATCTTGTCCACGGGAAGTTGAAATAAGATACAGCATATCTTACTGTCATATTACACACGACACGGAGTTTTGGGAATCGATTCTATTTGCCAAATGTAGTTAGTAAGGCAGTTAGCTAGTTCGCTTCCTTTCCCTTATGACAGAAAAGCCCACGAATCAATATCATTCGTAGACTTTTCATAGTGGAGATTCTAGCCAATTTCCTTAGAAACTTAGCATTAGTTACTTAGATTGTTGCACTATCAAATAAATTTACTGAACTACGACACGGAGTTTGGCAAAGCGATTTCATTTGCTAAACGTAGTTAGTGAGGCAGTTAGCTAGACAACTCACTAGCCGTTACGACGTAAAGTTTTACGAATCGATACTATTCGTAAAACTTTACTAGTGGAGCGCCTAGCCAAGTTCCATAGAAACTTGGCGTTAGTTACTTAGATTGTTACACAATCAAGTAACTTTGGCGATCTACATCTTCTCCTCCAACTCTACATCTGGATACTTATCCGCAAACCAGCGGAGGGCAAAGTCATTTTCAAAGAGGAAGACTGGCTGGTCAAAACGGTCTTTAGCCAAGATATTGCGGCTTGATGACATCCGTTCATCCAAGTCCTCAGGCTTGATCCAACGAACGGTCTTTTTACCCATTGGGCTCATGACCACTTCCGCATTGTACTCTCCTTCCATACGGTGCTTAAAGACTTCAAACTGAAGTTGACCAACAGCTCCCAGCATATACTCACCTGTTTGGTAATTCTTATAAAGCTGAATGGCTCCTTCTTGCACCAATTGTTCAATCCCCTTGTGGAAGGATTTTTGTTTCATGACGTTTTTAGCAGAAACTTTCATGAAAATTTCAGGAGTAAAGGTTGGTAGTGGTTCAAATTCAAACTTGTTTTTCCCAACTGTCAAGGTATCCCCAACCTGATAAGTACCTGTATCATAAACCCCGATAATATCACCTGCCACGGCATTAGTGACATTTTCACGGCTTTCCGCCATAAACTGAGTCACATTCGACAGTTTGGCCCCCTTACCAGTACGAGGCAGATTGACGCTCATACCACGCTCAAATTCACCCGATACGATACGGACAAAGGCAATACGGTCACGGTGACGAGGGTCCATGTTGGCTTGGATTTTAAAGACAAATCCTGAGAAATCCTTGTCATAAGGATCCACAATTTCGCCATCTGTTTTCTTGTGCCCATGTGGTTCTGGAGCAAACTTAAGGAAAGTTTCAAGGAAGGTCTGAACACCAAAGTTTGTCAGGGCTGAACCGAAGAAGACAGGCGTCAATTCTCCAGCAAGGATAGCTTCCTCTGAAAACTCATTCCCTGCTTCATTTAAAAGCTCAATATCATCTTTGACTTGCTCGTAGAAAGGATTGCTGCCAAAAAGCTTGTCCCCATCTTCCAGACTAGCAAAACGCTCATCACCCTTGTAAAGTTCCAAGCGTTGGTTATAGAGGTCATACAAACCCTCAAAGGCTTTCCCCATCCCGATTGGCCAGTTCATCGGATAACTCGCAATACCCAAGACTTCTTCCAATTCTTGCAAGAGGTCCAGCGGCTCACGACCATCACGGTCCAGCTTGTTCATAAAGGTAAAGACTGGAATGCCACGGTGCTTGACAACCTCAAACAGTTTCTTGGTTTGAGCCTCGATACCCTTGGCAGAGTCCACGACCATAACCGCAGCATCCACCGCCATCAAAGTACGATAGGTATCTTCTGAGAAGTCCTCGTGTCCTGGTGTGTCTAGGATATTCACGCGCTTGCCGTCGTAGTCAAATTGCATAACAGATGAAGTAACGGAAATCCCACGCTGCTTCTCGATATCCATCCAGTCAGACTTGGCAAAAGTCCCTGTTTTCTTCCCTTTTACCGTACCAGCCTCACGAATCTCACCCCCAAAATAGAGCAACTGCTCAGTGATGGTAGTTTTCCCCGCGTCCGGGTGAGAGATGATGGCAAAGGTACGACGTTTCTTAATTTCTTCTTGAATATTCATAAGTTCTCTTTCTTTGATTCTCTATTTTTAGTTGGTTCAATAGCTAAGAATGATTTTTACATTGGATTTTACCATTCCTTTCAACACTCCATTATATCGGATTTTAGCATTTTTTTCAATTTCTATTTCTTTTCACTTATCCCTCCCTTATTTATAGGAAAATATGGTAAAATAGAACAGACTAAAAATCATCATTTCACGAAAGGATGCAAGATGAAAATTACGCAAGAAGAGGTAACACACGTTGCCAATCTTTCAAAATTAAGATTCTCTGAAGAAGAAACTGCTGCCTTTGCGACCACCTTGTCTAAGATTGTAGACATGGTTGAATTGCTGGGCGAAGTCGACACTACTGGTGTCGCACCTACTACTACCATGGCTGACCGCAAGACTGTGCTCCGCCCTGATGTGGCCGAAGAAGGAACAGACCGTGATCGCTTGTTTAAAAACGTACCTGAAAAAGACAACTACTATATCAAGGTACCAGCTATCCTAGACGATGGAGGAGATGCCTAATGACTTTCAACAATAAAACCATTGAAGACTTGCACAATCTCCTTGTCTCTAAGGAAATTTCTGCAACTGAATTAACCCAAGCAACGCTTGAAGATATCCAATCTCGCGAGACAGCTATCAACGCTTTCGTCACCATCGCTGAGGAGCAAGCTCTTGCGCAAGCTAAGGCTATTGATGAAGCTGGAATTGACGCTGATAATGTCCTTTCAGGAATTCCGCTCGCTGTTAAGGATAACATCTCTACAGATGGTATTCTCACAACCGCTGCCTCAAAAATGCTCTACAACTACGAGCCTATCTTTGATGCGACAGCTGTTTCCAATGCAAAAGCTAAAGCCATGATTGTCGTAGGGAAAACCAACATGGACGAATTTGCTATGGGTGGTTCAGGGGAAACTTCATACTACGGAGCAACTAAAAACGCTTGGGACCACAGTAAGGTTCCTGGTGGATCATCAAGTGGTTCTGCTGCAGCTGTAGCTTCAGGGCAAGTCCGCTTGTCACTTGGTTCTGATACTGGTGGTTCCATCCGCCAACCTGCTGCCTTCAACGGGATCGTTGGTCTCAAACCAACCTACGGAACAGTTTCTCGTTTCGGTCTCATTGCCTTTGGTAGCTCATTAGACCAGATTGGACCTTTCGCTCCGACTGTTAAGGAAAATGCTCTCTTGCTCAACGCTATTGCCAGCGAAGATGCTAAAGATTCCACTTCTGCTCCTGTCCGCATTGCCGACTTTACTTCAAAAATCGGTCAAGACATCAAGGGCATGAAAATTGCTTTGCCTAAGGAATATCTTGGTGAAGGGATTGACCCCGAAGTTAAGGAAACTATCCTGAACGCAGCCAAACACTTTGAAAAACTCGGAGCTATCGTTGAAGAAGTCAGTCTTCCTCACTCTAAATATGGTGTTGCCGTTTACTACATCATCGCTTCATCTGAAGCTTCATCAAACTTGCAACGTTTTGACGGTATCCGTTACGGCTACCGTGCAGAAGATGCGACTAATCTTGATGAAATCTATGTAAACAGCCGTAGCCAAGGTTTCGGTGAAGAAGTGAAACGCCGTATCATGCTAGGTACTTTCAGCCTTTCATCAGGTTACTACGATGCCTACTACAAGAAAGCTGGTCAGGTCCGCACCCTCATCATTCAAGATTTCGAAAACGTCTTTGCGGATTATGACTTGATTTTGGGACCAACTGCTCCAAGCGTTGCCTATGACTTGGATTCACTCAACCACGACCCAGTTGCCATGTACTTGGCTGACCTCTTGACCATCCCAGTCAACTTGGCTGGTCTCCCAGGAATTTCGATTCCTGCTGGATTCTCTCAAGGTCTACCAGTCGGTCTGCAATTGATTGGTCCTAAGTACTCAGAAGAGACTATTTACCAAGCTGCTGCTGCCTTTGAAGCAACAACAGACTACCACAAACAACAACCCGTGATTTTTGGAGGTGACAACTAATGAACTTTGAAACAGTCATTGGACTTGAAGTCCACGTAGAGCTCAACACCAATTCAAAAATCTTCTCACCTACTTCTGCCCACTTTGGAAATGACCAAAATGCCAACACCAACGTGATTGACTGGTCCTTCCCAGGAGTTCTACCCGTTCTCAATAAGGGTGTTGTCGATGCCGGTATCAAGGCTGCTCTTGCCCTCAACATGGACATCCACAAAAAGATGCACTTTGACCGCAAGAACTACTTCTACCCTGATAATCCAAAAGCCTACCAAATTTCTCAGTTTGATGAACCAATCGGTTATAACGGCTGGATTGAAGTTGAGCTAGAAGACGGTACCACCAAGAAAATCGGTATCGAACGTGCCCACCTAGAGGAAGACGCTGGTAAAAACACCCACGGTACAGATGGCTACTCTTACGTTGACCTCAACCGCCAAGGGGTGCCTTTGATTGAGATTGTATCTGAAGCTGACATGCGCTCACCAGAAGAGGCCTATGCTTATCTTACTGCCCTCAAGGAAGTTATCCAGTACGCTGGCATTTCTGACGTTAAGATGGAAGAAGGTTCGATGCGTGTGGATGCCAACATTTCGCTTCGCCCTTATGGTCAAGAAAAATTCGGTACCAAGACTGAGTTGAAGAACCTTAACTCTTTCTCTAACGTCCGTAAAGGTCTTGAATACGAAGTCCAACGCCAGGCTGAAATCCTTCGCTCAGGTGGTCAAATCCGCCAGGAAACACGCCGTTACGATGAAGCGAATAAAGCAACCATCCTCATGCGTGTTAAAGAAGGTGCTGCAGACTACCGCTACTTCCCCGAACCAGACCTACCACTCTTTGAAATCTCAGACGAGTGGATTGAGGAAATGCGTACTGAATTGCCAGAATTTCCAAAAGAACGCCGTGCTCGCTACGTGGCTGACCTCGGCTTATCAGACTATGATGCCAGCCAGTTGACTGCTAATAAAGTCACTTCTGACTTCTTTGAAAAAGCTGTTGCCCTCGGTGGCGATGCCAAACAAGTCTCTAACTGGCTCCAAGGCGAAGTCGCTCAATTCTTGAATGCTGAAGGCAAGACACTGGAACAAATCGAATTGACACCAGAAAACTTGGTAGAAATGATTGCCATCATCGAAGACGGCACCATCTCTTCTAAGATTGCCAAGAAAGTCTTTGTCCACTTGGCTAAAAATGGTGGTGGTGCTCGTGAATACGTGGAAAAAGCAGGCATGGTTCAAATTTCGGATCCAGATATCTTGATTCCAATCATCCACCAAGTCTTTGCCGATAACGAAGCCGCAGTTGCCGACTTCAAGTCAGGCAAACGCAACGCAGACAAGGCCTTCACAGGCTTCCTCATGAAAGCAACCAAAGGCCAAGCCAACCCACAAGTTGCCCTTAAACTCCTTGCACAGGAATTGGCGAAGTTGAAAGAAGATTAATATGTAAAAAAACCAGCCCTGAGGTTGGTTTTTTCTTGACAAATAAATAGAAAGCGTTTACAATATTACATGTAAAGTTTCCAAAAAAGAAAACTAAAAATCGCAACAATAAGGAGTTATTCATATGGCTACAATGAAAGCTGCTCGCTGGCATGCAGCGAAAGATGTTCGTATTCAAGAAGTAGAAGTTCCTGAAGTACTTCCGCACCAAGTAAAAGTTGCAGTTAAGTTCACAGGAATTTGTGGTACTGACCTCCACGAATTTTTAGACGGCCCTATCTTTATCCCAACAGATGAGCACGTCTATTCTGGTCAAAAAGCACCGGTAACACTAGGACATGAATTTTCTGGTGAAATCGTAGAAGTCGGAAGCGATGTTACTCGTGTTAAAGTGGGTGATCGTGTTGCTGTAGAACCAATTCTAGCTAAGAATAACTTAGTTGGTGATTATAACTTGGATCCAAACCTTAACTTTGTTGGTTTGGCTGCAGACGGTGGATTTGCCAAATATTGTGTTTTAGATGGCGACTTAGTACATGTTATTCCAGATAGCTTGAGCTATGAGCAAGCTGCCCTCACCGAGCCCGCTGCTGTTGCAGTCTATGCTGTTCGTCAATCGTCTTTGAAAGCTGGCGATACAGCTGTTGTCTTTGGTTTAGGACCAATCGGTCTGTTAATTGTAGAAGCTCTTCGTGCAGCTGGTGCTTCTAAGATTTATGCCGTTGAATTATCACCAGAACGCCAAGCCAAAGCAGAGGAATTAGGAGCTATCGTTGTACGTCCACAGGATGGAGAAACCGTTGTTGAAGCTGTACACCGATTGACAAATGGTGGTGCAGACGTTTCTTATGAAGTAACTGGTGTACCAGTAGTTTTGGGACAGGCTCTAGCTGCTGTACATAAGGCAGGTGAGTGTATGGTTGTCTCTATCTGGGAACGAGAAGCAAATATCAATCCAAATGAATTTGCTATCCAAGAAAAGACACTAAAAGGAATTATTGCTTATCGTCATATCTTCCCTAAAGTATTAGATTTGATGGAACAAGGCTACTTCTCTGCTGAAAAATTGGTTACTAAGAAAATTAAATTGGAAAATATCGTGGAAGAAGGCTTTATCGAATTAACTCAAGACAAGTCACAAATCAAGATTTTGGTAGAACCAGAATAAAAAATCAATCTTTTTAAGACAATACAATCAGGTCGAAGTAAGGTCACTTCGGCCTTTTGAATATAATAAAAATGTGATGGATGCTCTTTCACATTAGGTACTCCACCTGACTAGGCAATATTCTTTTTCTCCCCTACCATCTCCCAATAACTATTTTGGCTTTATTTCCAGAACATTTTATGGTAAAATGAAGAGTAATAATATTTATTAAAGAGGTAAAAACATGATTGAAGCAAGCAAATTGAAAGCTGGTATGACATTTGAAACTGCAGACGGAAAATTGATCCGCGTTTTGGAAGCTAGCCACCACAAACCAGGTAAAGGGAACACGATCATGCGTATGAAATTGCGTGATGTTCGTACTGGTTCTACATTTGACACAAGCTACCGTCCAGAAGAAAAATTCGAACAAGCTATTATCGAAACTGTTCCAGCTCAATACTTGTACAAAATGGATGAAACTGCCTACTTCATGAACACTGAAACTTACGACCAATACGAAATTCCAGTTGTAAACGTTGAAAATGAATTGCTTTACATCCTTGAAAACTCTGATGTGAAAATCCAATTCTACGGAACTGAAGTAATCGGTGTAACTGTACCAACTACTGTTGAATTGACAGTTGCTGAAACACAACCATCTATCAAGGGTGCTACTGTTACAGGTTCTGGTAAACCAGCAACTATGGAAACTGGACTTGTTGTTAACGTTCCAGACTTCATTGAAGCTGGACAAAAATTGATCATCAACACTGCAGAAGGAACTTACGTTTCTCGTGCCTAATCTCTAGAAAGAGGTCATTCTATGGGAATTGAAGAACAATTTGGCGAAATCGTTATCGCTCCACGTGTACTTGAAAAAATCATTGCCATCGCAACTGCTAAAGTTGATGGTGTCCACTCATTTTCAAATAAATCCGTATCTGATACCCTATCAAAACTCTCTCTTGGTCGTGGCGTCTACTTAAAAGAAAGCAACGAAGAACTAACTGCTGACATCTATCTCTACCTAGAGTACGGTGTGAAAGTACCAAAAGTTGCTCTTGCTATTCAAAAAGCAGTGAAAGATGCTGTCCGTGATATGGCTGATGTGGAACTTGCTGCTGTCAACATCCATGTTGCAGGAATTGTTCCAGATAAAACACCAAAACCTGAGTTGAAAGATCTATTTAACGAGGACTTCCTCAATGACTAGTCCATTATTAGAATCTAGACGCGAACTTCGTAAATGCGCTTTTCAAGCTCTCATGAGTCTTGAATTCGGCACAGATATGGAAACAGCTTGTCGCTTTGCCTATACGCATGACCGTGAAGATGAAGATGTGCAAATTCCTGCCTTTCTTCTGAACTTGGTTTCTGGTGTTCAAGCTCAAAAAGACGAGTTGGATAAACAAATCAACCAGCACCTCAAGTCAGGCTGGACAGTTGAACGCTTGACCTTGGTCGAAAAAAACTTACTACGCTTGGGTATCTTTGAAATCACATCATTTGATACACCTCAGCTAGTAGCAGTCAATGAAGCCATTGAACTTGCCAAGAATTTTTCAGATCAAAAATCAGCCCGCTTTATCAACGGACTACTTAGTCAATTTGTAACTGAAGAAAATGAATAATCAAAAAGGTGTTTGGTCTTCCAAGCACTTTTTGTTGTGTCCTCGACACAGAGTAAGAACCTCAAAAAACTAGAACTGACTGCCAGTTCTAGTTTTTGTATTAGTATTTTCTGAATCGTTGATAACGTTCTTCCAACAGCTCTTCTAGAGGTTTTTGTGAAAGCAGAGCTAGCTCAGCTTGAAGTTCTTTTTTGACAGTCTTAATCAGTTCTTTACTAGAAAGTCCTGCTTCAGAAATCACCTTATCCACCACGTCCATTTCTAACAGATCATGAGAAGTGATTTTCATCAGTTCTGCTGCTTCCATAGCACGACTGCCATCCTTCCATAGAATGGAAGCAAAGCCTTCTGGACTGAGAATGGCATAGATAGAATTTTCCAGCATCCAGACACGGTCTGCGACTGCCAGAGCCAGAGCCCCACCAGAACCACCTTCACCGATAATGATGGCAATAATCGGAACTTTCAGGCCACTCATTTCCATGAGATTGCGAGCGATAGCTTCCCCCTGTCCACGTTCTTCCGCTCCGACACCAGGATAGGCACCTGCTGTATTGATAAAGGTCACAACTGGGCGGCCAAATTTTTCAGCCTGTTTCATCAAACGCAAGGCCTTGCGGTAACCTTCTGGATGCGGTTGGCCAAAATTCCGTTTAAGGTTGTCTTGCAAACTCTTGCCTTTTTGAATACCAACCACTGTTACAGCTTGGTCTCCAAGCCAGCCGATACCACCAACAACTGCACCATCGTCACGAAAAGAACGGTCACCATGTAATTGGATAAATTCATCAAAAATGCCTGTCGCAAAGTCCAAGGTTGTCAAACGACTCTGCTCACGCGCTTCTCTGACTATTTTTGCAATATTCATCTAGGACTCCCTCCGTGCAATCTGACTAGGCTAGCAATGGTATCTGGCAAGTCTCTTCTTTTGACAATAGCATCCACAAAGCCATGCTCCAATAGAAATTCTGCCTTTTGGAAATCCTCAGGCAAGCTTTCACGAACCGTATTTTCAATAACACGACGTCCAGCAAAACCAACCAAACTCTGTGGTTCAGCCAGAATGATATCGCCTTCCATAGCGAAGGAAGCTGTCACACCACCAGTCGTTGGATCTGTCAAAATAGTCAGGTAAAAGAGGCCTGCATTTGAATGACGTTTAACCGCTGCAGAAATCTTGGCCATCTGCATGAGACTCATGATTCCTTCCTGCATACGGGCTCCACCAGAGGCTGTGAAGAGAACAACTGGCAATTTTTCGACAGTCGCATACTCAAACAAACGAGTGATTTTTTCACCTACAACCGTACCCATAGAAGCCATGATAAAGTTGGAATCCATAATCCCAAGAGCCACAGTCTGACCTTTAATAAGAGCTGTTCCTGTCACAACCGCTTCATCCAGACCTGTTTTTTCCCGCATGGTTGCTAGTTTCTTTTGATAACCAGGGAAATGCAAGGGATCCTTACTTTCAATCCCTGTAAACAATTCTTTGAAAGTCCCCATATCAATCGTCAAAGCCAAGCGTTCTTGGGCAGAAATACGAAAGGTATAGCTACAGTGTGGACAGATACGCTCACTTCCCAAATCCTTCTGGTAGATGGTATGCTTACAACCCGGACACTGGGAGAATAATTCATCTGGAACCTCTGGCTTGGCTTGAGGTTTTTCCCTAACCGAACGATTGGGATTGATTCGAATATACTTATCTTTTTTACTAAATAGAGCCATTGATTCCCCTTTTCGGTTTAAACTCTTAAAGTCATTTTATTCTTTTTCTTGATACTTGGGTAAAAAGGTTTCCATCAAGAAGGAAGTATCGTAATCTCCAGCAATGACATTGCGATCTGAAATGAGGTCAAGCTGGAAATCTGCATTAGTCTGCACCCCTTCAATCTCTAATTCATAGAGGGCACGTTGCATTTTCATCAAGGCATCAAAACGATTTTCGCCGTGAACGATAATTTTGGCAATCATACTATCATAATAAGGCGGAATGGTATAGCCTGGATAAACTGCTGAATCCACGCGCAAGCCAACTCCTCCACTTGGCAAATAGAGATTGGTAATCTTACCTGGACTTGGAGCAAAGTTGAAGGCTGGATTTTCTGCATTGATCCGACATTCGATAGCATGGCCACGTAGGACAATATCTTCTTGCTTAACAGATAGAGGCTGGCCTGCCGCAATGCGAATCTGTTCCTTAACGATATCCACACCCGAAACAAACTCTGTAACAGGATGTTCTACCTGAACACGAGTATTCATTTCCATGAAATAGAAATTGCCACTGGTTTCATCAAGAAGAAATTCGATGGTCCCTGCATTCTCATAACCAACAGACTCCGCAGCTCGAACAGCCGCAGCACCAATTTCATTGCGTAACGTTTTCCCAATTGCAATCGAAGGACTTTCTTCCAAAACCTTTTGGTTATTCCGTTGAAGAGAACAATCCCGTTCCCCCAAGTGGATTACATTCCCGTGTTCATCTCCTAGGATTTGAACCTCGATGTGACGAGCTGGATAGATAACTCGTTCTATATACATGGCACCATTGCCATAATTGGCCTTGGCTTCACTAGAGGCGGTTTCAAAGGCTGAAACAAGGTCTTCTGGTTTTTCAACCTTACGAATCCCTTTACCACCACCACCTGCTGAAGCCTTGAGCATCACAGGATAGCCAATTTTTTCAGCAACAATCAAGGCTTCCTCAGAGTTATGCACTTCTCCATCCGAACCTGGAATGACAGGCACACCCGCTTTGATCATCTGAGCACGTGCATTGATCTTATCCCCCATCATATCCATGACATGACCAGATGGACCGATAAACTTGATCCCCACTTCTTCACACATAGTTGCAAATTTGGAATTTTCACTGAGAAATCCAAAACCAGGGTGAATAGCTTCTGCTTCAGTCAAGACTGCAGCTGATAGAACCGCATTAATGTTAAGATAAGACTCAGTTGCCTTGCCAGGGCCGATACAAACCGCTTCATCTGCCAAAAGCGTATGAAGGGCTTCCTTATCAGCAGTTGAATAAACCGCCACCGTCGCAATGCCCAATTCACGCGCCGCACGGATAATACGAACCGCAATTTCACCACGATTGGCAATTAAAATTTTTCGAAACATGGAGAACCTCCTTAGTTTCCAATTGCAAAGGTAAGAGTACCACTGGCTGCAAGCTTACCATCCACTTCAGCCTTTGCTTCAACCACGGCAATGGTACCACGACGTTTTACAAAAGTCGCCGTCATAACCAATTGGTCTCCTGGTACAACTTGCTTCTTGAACTTAACCTTGTCCATACCAGCGTAAAAGACTAGTTTCCCCTTATTTTCAGGTTTAGACAACTCCAAGACACCCGCTGTTTGCGCCAAGGCCTCCATGATCAGAACACCTGGCATAACTGGATATTGAGGAAAATGGCCGTTAAAGAAGGGCTCATTTATGGTCACATTTTTGATGGCAACAATGGTATCCTCGCTCACTTCCAAGACACGATCCACTAGGAGCATGGGATAGCGGTGAGGTAGAGCTTCTTTGATTCCTTGAATATCGATCATTTGATACGTACCAATCCTTTACCAAACTCAACCATTTCTTCGTTAGAAACAAGAATTTCCGTTACCACACCATCCTTAGGTGCAGGAATTTCATTCATAACTTTCATGGCTTCGATGATGACCAATGTTTGACCTTTTTTGACAGTATCACCAACTGTAACGAAGGCAGGTTTATCAGGACCAGCAGCCAAGTAAGCCACCCCAACAAGTGGGCTCTCTACAACATCTCCCTCAGCAACCACACTTGCTTCAGCTGGTGCCGAAGTTTCTTCCACTACAGTCTCTGCTGGAGCAGATGTAGGAGCTACTGGACTTGGTGTTGCTAGAGCAGGCGCTGGTGCGACTGGAGCTGCAACTTCAGGTACAAGTCTCGCTTCATTTTTACTAAACTGTAACTCATCCGTCCCATTTTTATAAGAAAATTCTCTCAAACTTGACTGGTCAAATTGAGCCATCAAGTCTTTAATATCGTTTAAATTCATACTTATTTATTCTCCCAACGTTTGAAAGCAAGAACCGCATTGTGGCCACCAAAACCAAAGGTATTTGAAATAGCGTATGGAATTTCTTGCTCCAAGCCTTGTCCATAAACGACATTGGCTTCGATATAATCTGATACTTCACTTGTTCCAGCCGTCATTGGTACAAAGTTATGACGCATGGCTTCGATGGTGACAATAGCTTCTACTGCACCTGCAGCTCCTAGCAAATGGCCCGTAAAGGACTTGGTTGATGACACAGGTACTTCCTTACCAAGAACAGCTACGATAGCTCCACTTTCTCCTTTTTCATTAGCAGGAGTTGACGTTCCGTGAGCATTGACATAGGCTACTTGCTCTGGAGAAATCTCAGCTTCTTCCAAGGCTAGTTTGATGGCCTTGATAGCTCCCTGACCTTCTGGATGTGGTGAAGTCATATGGTAGGCATCACAGGTATTTCCGTAACCAACCACTTCAGCAAGGATAGTCGCCCCACGTTTTTCAGCGTGTTCAAGACTTTCAAGAACCAACATCCCTGAACCTTCTCCCATGACAAAACCATTGCGGTCCTTATCAAATGGAATGGAAGCACGACTTGGATCCTCTGTAGTTGATAGAGCAGTTAGGGCTTGGAAACCAGCAATAGCAAAAGGCGTGATAGAAGCTTCTGAACCGCCTACCAACATAACATCTTGGAAACCAAACTTGATTGAGCGGAAGGCATCCCCAATCGCATCATTTGATGAAGCGCAGGCAGTGTTGATGGACTTACAAACACCGTTTGCTCCAAAACGCATGGCAACATTTCCTGAAGCCATATTTGGCAAGGCTTTTGGAAGGGTCAATGGTTTCACACGTTTTGGACCTTTATCATTTAAGCGAAGTACTTGATCTTCAATTTCCTTGATTCCACCAATACCAGAGGCAACGATAACACCAAAACGATCCTTGTCAATAGCCTCTATATCCAGATTGGCATGGTTGACAGCTTCTTGGGCTGCATACAAGGCATACAAAGAATAGTTATCAAAACGATTGGTATCTTTCTTAACAAAATATTTATCAAAAGGAAAATCTTGAATTTCTGCTGCATTATGTACATCAAAGTCACTATGATCAAATTTTGTAATTGGACCAATTCCGATTTTTCCACTTGTCAAACTATTCCAAAATTCTTCTGGTGTATTTCCGATTGGAGATGTTACTCCATAACCTGTTACTACTACACGATTTAGTTTCATCTTTTTCACCTCTAGCTTCTGCTACATACTGAGGCCACCATCAATGGCAACCACTTGACCAGTTAGATAATCTTGGCCTGCTAAAAATACTGTCAAATCTGCAACCTGTTCTGCTTGACCAAATTCTTTCATAGGAATTTGCGCCAGCATGGCATCTTTTACTTTGTCCGATAAAACAGCGGTCATATCGGACTCGATCATTCCCGGTGCAATAGCATTAACCCTGATATTGCGATTGGCTACTTCACGCGCCACAGACTTGGTAAAACCAATCAAACCAGCCTTAGAAGCTGCATAGTTAGCTTGACCGATATTCCCCATCAAACCAACAACACTAGACATATTAATGATAGCACCTTCTCTGGCTTTCATCATCGGTTTCAAGACTGATTGTGTCATATTAAAGGCGCCAGTCAGGTTAACCTTGAGAACTTTTTCAAAATCTGCTTCTGTCATCTTGAGCATCAGGGTATCTTGGGTAATCCCTGCATTATTGACCAAAACATCCACTGAACCAAGCTCTGCAATAGCTTGCTCAACCATACGCTTAGCGTCTACAAAATCGGATACATCTCCTGAAATGGGAACTACCTTGACACCATAGTTTGAAAACTCGGCAAGTAAGTCCTCAGAGATGACCCCACGACTATTTAAGACAATGTTGGCTCCTGCTTGAGCAAACTTGTGGGCGATGGCAAGACCAATTCCACGACTTGAACCTGTAACAAAGATATTTTTATTTTTTAGTTGCATTCTTTTCTCCTGTTTCCTCCTGTATTTATGGGAGAAGGGATTACTAGTTTCCTAGAAGAGCTTCCAAGCTCGCCTGATCTTCAACAGTGGCTAGTTTAGCCGTCTTATCAATTTTTTTGACAAAGCCTGACAAGACTTTCCCCGGTCCAATCTCGATAAAGTTGGTTACGCCTGCTTCTTGCATGACCGCAATACTTTCATAGAAACGAACCGGTTCCTTTACCTGACGTGTCAAAAGTTGAGTAATGTCTTCATTTTTCATGAAAACGGCTTCTGTATTACCAACTAGGGGACAAGTAAAATCTGAAAAACTTACTTGGGCTAGAGTTTCAGCTAGTTTCTGGCTAGCAGGCTCAAGGAGAGCGGTATGAAAAGGACCTGAAACCTTGAGAGGAATCAATCTTTTCGCGCCTGCTTCTTGCAAGAGTTCAACAGCTCTGTCAACCGCAACCACTTCTCCACCAATGACGATCTGTGCAGGTGTATTATAGTTGGCTGGGGTAACGACTCCAAGTTCAGAAGCTTTTCGACAGGCTTCCTCAATGACCTCTACTGGTGTATTGAGAACTGCCACCATCTTGCCAGAGCCAGCAGGAGCCGCTTCTTCCATATAGGCTCCACGCTTAGCGACCAAGGCTACCGCATCTTCAAAATCCAAGGCGCCACTGGCCACCAAGGCAGAATATTCTCCAAGGGACAAACCAGCAACCATATCAGGCTGATAGCCCTTTTCTTGCAATAAGCGGTAAATAGCAACCGAAGTCGCTAGAATGGCTGGTTGCGTATAGCGTGTCTGATTAAGTTTTTCTTCTTCCGTATCAATGAGATGACGCAAATCATAACCGAGCACCTGACTCGCTCGATCAATCGTTTCTTTGACAATTGGATACTGATCATAGAGATCCCGTCCCATACCTAGATACTGGGCACCTTGACCAGCAAATAAAAAGGCTGTTTTAGTCATTTCTTACAACTCCTGCCCAACGAGAGGCTTCTTCTTGAATTTTCTTAGCTGCTCCATAGTACAAATCTTTTAGGATTTCTTCAGCTGTTTCTTCTTTGGAAACAAGCCCTGCAATTTGACCTGCCATGACAGATCCGCCATCCACATCTCCGTGAACAACTGCTTTGGCTAGGGCACCTGCTCCCATTTGTTCAAAAATTTCCAAATCAGGATTTTCCTGTTTAAAGGCATCTTTCTCAGCTTTTTCAAAATCACGAGTCAATTGATTTTTAATAGCACGAACAGCATGGCCAAAATGTTGAGCTGAAATCGTAGTATCGATATCTCTAGCTTTTAAAATTTTTGCCTTATAATTTGGATGGGCATTAGACTCTTTTGCAACGACAAAACGAGTTCCAACCTGAACAGCTTCTGCACCTAGCATAAAGCCTGCAGCAGCACCTTCTCCATCCGCAATCCCTCCTGCAGCAATAACAGGAATAGATACAGCTGCAGCTACCTGGCGCACCAAAGTCATGGTTGTTAATTTACCAATATGTCCCCCAGCTTCCATTCCTTCTGCAATAACAGCGTCCGCACCGATTTTTTCCATGCGCTTAGCTAGGGCAACACTTGGTACAACTGGAATAACCGTGATCCCAGCAGCATGGAAGCGTTCCATGTACTTACTTGGATTTCCTGCTCCTGTTGTCACTACCTTAACACCTTCCTCTATAACGAGGTCTACAATATCTTCCACAAAGGGAGACAAGAGCATGATGTTGACACCAAAGGGTTTATCCGTCAATGATTTGATCTTATCAATATTTGCCTTGACAACTTCTTTAGGGGCATTTCCCCCACCGATAATGCCTAGTCCTCCAGCCTTGGAAACAGCCCCTGCCAAATCACCATCAGCAACCCAGGCCATTCCTCCTTGGAAAATAGGATAATCAATGTTCAATAATTCTGTAATACGCGTTTTCATAGTGCCTCCATCATTTCTTGCTTACGTAATAGTTCGATACTGTCATAATTTGAAAATCAAACTATTGCCTAAACAAGAGGGAGCGGGTTTCCCTACTCCTTCTATTTGTATTCTGCTTATTTTGTTTGCTCTTCAACGTAGGCAACCAAGTCACCAACTGTTTTCAAGTCATCTTCTGCTTCGATTTGGATATCAAAAGCATCTTCAATTTCTGAGATTACTTGGAACAAGTCCAATGAATCTGCGTCCAAATCATCAAAAGTTGATTCAAGTGTTACTTCTGATGCGTCTTTTCCAAGTTCTTCAACGATAATTTCTTGTACTTTTTCAAATACTGCCATGATAGGACTCCTTTAAAATAAATAGTTTTTTATAACAATGTGTTCACCACATGATTACCTAAATTGTAAGAATGAGCGTGCCCCAGGTCAAGCCTCCACCGAAGCCTGATAGCAGAACAGTCTGGCTACCATCTAAAGGGATGAGACCTTGTTCTACACACTCTGAAAGTAAAATCGGGATACTTGCTGCACTGGTATTTCCATACTCCATCATATTGGCTGGAAGTTTAGATCGGTCGACACCGATTTTTCTAGCCATCTTATCCAAGATACGGTCATTGGCCTGGTGAAGTAGCAGATAATCCAAGTCTGTCGCCTCTACAGGAGATTCATCAATAGTCTGCTTGATAGACTTGGCTACATCTCGAATGGCAAAATCAAAGACTGCGCGCCCATCCATCTTCAAAAATGAATCTGCATTTTCTTGATTTGAAAATGGAGATTGCAAGCCTGAATGTCCATAGGTCAGACACTCACTACGACTCCCATCGCTATTGAGACTCTCAGCTAAGAAATGCTCTTGCTCGCTAGCTTCTAGCAAGACTCCGCCAGCACCATCTCCAAATAAAACAGCTGTTGATCGATCTGACCAATCGACTGCCTTAGAGAGGGTTTCACTACCAAGCACCAAGCCTTTTTGAAAGCGACCAGAAGCGATAAACTTTTCAGCAGTTGACAAGGCAAATACAAATCCACTACAAGCAGCTGTTAGGTCAAAAGCAAAAGCTTTTTTTGCACCAATATTAGCTTGAACACGAGCAGCTGTAGAGGGCATCATCGAATCTGGAGTAATAGTAGCTAGAATGATAAAATCCAGCTCTTCTCCTGTGATTCCAGCTTTTTCCATCAGTTTCTTAGCAACTTCTGTGGCCAAATCACTAGTAGATTCTGTTCTTGAAATATGCCTTTGTCGTATTCCCGTCCGACTTGAAATCCACTCATCATTGGTATCCATAATCTGAGCCAAATCATGATTTGTAACCACTTGCTCTGGCACATAATGAGCAACCTGGCTTATTTTTGCAAAAGCCATTATTTCAAATCCTCCAAAAATTGATAAAGTTTAGTCAAACCTTTGCTCATAACTTCAGTTTCTTCCTTGCTCATACCTTCGATAATATTTTCGACCATGGCCTTGTGGAAACGTTTATGTAGTCTATGAACCAAGCGACCCTTCTTTGTCAAATGCAGATGCACCACACGACGATCCTGCTCTGAGCGAATGCGTTCAATGTAACCCTTGCGTTCAAGATTATTCAAACTCGTCGTAACTGTCCCAAGAGTCACCATCAACTCTTTCGACACTTGACTTGGCGTAACGTCTGGAAATTTTCCAATTACATCGATTGTATGAACTTCTTTGATGGAGATATCTTTGAAACGACTACCCCTCAAGCTAACTTCCTCAATGACGAGGACATTGTTAAATATAGATGTTAAATATTCATTAATTCGTTGGTAGTCCAATCTCTTTTCCCTCCTTTTCAAAAAACTTTCACAATCAAAACATTTGACAAAAGAATTATATCAAACTTCAAAGAATGGTGCAAGTATTTTCCTATTTTCCAGTAAATTTCGGTCTTCTTCTCTCCGAATGAGCCCGAACTCCCTCTTTAAAATCCTCCGTTTGGGCTAAGGATTCCTGTAGATTCAATTCTAAAGCAGCATAATCCTGCCAATCTTTAAATTGGCTCTCCCAGACCAACTTCTTGATAGCAGCATAAGAATTAACTGATCCACGTCTTAATTTTTTAAGAAGCTGTTCTCTCGTCTTTTCAAGTTTATCAGCTTCACAGACGCGGTAAACCAGCCCCCATTCTAAAGCTTTTTCTGAGGTCAAAGCCTCACCTGTCATAGCTAATTGAGCAGCACGCGTCACACCAATACTGCGGCTCAAGAGATGAATCCCTCCTGCATCCGGAGCCAAACCAACGCCGACAAAGGCTTGGATAAACTTAGCCTTATCCGTTGCAAGACAGAAATCTGCAGCTACAGCCATATTGGCTGCAGCACCTGCAACAGCTCCATCAACCTCCATCAAGACAGGTTTAGCAATTTGCTTGATTTTATAAGAAATCGTATTGACCAATTCTGCGATTTTCGTCAATGATGGAATATCATCCTCATCCACTGCCCGCTTCATCTCTACCAAATCTCCCCCAACAGAGAAGACCTTTCCCTTGGCATTGATCAAGATAAAATGCACAGCTGGATCCTCTTCTGCCAGAGTCAGTGCTTCTAAAATTTCCTCACACATGGGAATATGAAAACCATTCGCGACCTCAGGACGGTTTAAGGTAAGGATTGCCAAATCTTCTTCAAGCTGATAAATAATATGTTCCATCAGGACTCCTTTTATTTTATAAGCGATTTAAATTATTTTATTTTAAAAGTATATCTTTTTTGAAATCAGAAAGCAAGAAAAAATCAACTGAAAGTGTCTCAGCCGATTAGAAAAGCAAGCTTTATCCTAGAAAGCATCTTATTTTCTTCATTGAAAAAAGGTTTTCTTTCTGCTATAATCGTATAAAATACTTACTTTAGGAGTTCTTATGAAAGTTGTTAAATTTGGAGGTAGCTCACTTGCCTCTGCTGGTCAATTAGAAAAAGTTTTAAACATCGTAAAAAGCGATTCTGAGCGCCGTTTTGTAGTTGTTTCTGCACCTGGGAAGCGCAATGCTGAAGATACTAAGGTTACGGATGCCTTGATTAAATACTATCGCGACTATGTTGCTGGTAACGATATTAGCAAGAGCCAAAACTGGATTATCGACCGCTATGCTGCTATGGTTAGTGAACTAGGACTAAAACCTGCTGTTTTAGAAAAAATCTCTAAAAGTATTCGTGCCTTAGCTACTCTTCCTATCGAAGAAAACGAATTTCTCTACGATACCTTCCTAGCAGCCGGTGAAAATAATAATGCTAAATTGATTGCTGCCTATTTTAACCAAAATGGGATTGATGCACGCTATGTTCATCCTAGAGAAGCTGGTATTGTGGTCACAAGTGAACCTGGTCACGCTCGCATCATTCCATCAAGTTATGACAAGATTGAAGAATTAACAAACGCCAATGAAGTCCTTGTCATTCCTGGTTTCTTTGGAGTTACTAAGGAAAATCAAATCTGTACCTTCTCACGTGGAGGTTCTGATATCACTGGTTCTATCATTGCTGCAGGTGTCAAAGCTGACCTTTATGAAAACTTTACAGATGTTGATGGTATCTTTGCAGCCCACCCTGGTATTATCCACCAACCACACTCTATCCCTGAGTTGACCTACCGTGAAATGCGTGAATTGGCCTATGCAGGGTTCTCAGTTCTTCATGACGAAGCCCTTCTTCCTGCCTACCGTGGAAAAATTCCTCTTGTTATCAAGAATACCAACAACCCTGACCACCCAGGTACCCGTATCGTTCTAAAACACAGTAGTGACAAGTTCCCAGTTGTGGGAATTGCTGGTGACTCTGGCTTTGTCAGCATCAACATGTCTAAATACCTCATGAACCGCGAGGTTGGATTTGGACGCAAGGTTCTGCAAATCCTGGAAGATCTTAACATCGGTTGGGAACATATGCCAACAGGTATCGACGATCTTTCAATCATCCTCCGTTCTCGCGAACTAACTCCTATCAAGGAAGAAGAAATCCTTCGTCAGTTGGTTCAAAAGGCTGAAGTAGACCACGCAGAAATCGAACACGACCTTTCAATCATTATGATTGTTGGTGAAAAGATGAAGAGTCACATCGGAGTAACTGCTACTGCGACACGCGCTCTATCTGAAAACAAGATCAACATCCAGATGATGTCTCAAGGTTCTAGTGAAGTTTCTATCATGTTTGTTGTTCATAAAGACCAAGAAAAAGCAGCTATTAAAGCCCTCTACAATGCCTTTTTCGGTGAAAGTAAGGAAGACTAAGCATGGCTCAATCTCTTAACAAAACAGTGCTCCTCAATACAACAGGCACCTCCTACCTCTCTATAGCTGGGAAAGTGGGAAAATTTCTTGTTGGGGATCAGGCTCTGGAATTTTATCCAGATGTCAATGTTGAACAATTTATTCAAATTCCTTGGAGCCATATCAACCAAATTGGAGCCAATGTCACTGGTCGCAAAATCAGTCGCCACTTCGAAGTCTTTACAGATAGAGGAAAATTCCTCTTTGCTTCAAAAGACTCAGGTGCCATTCTTAAAATTGCTCGCGATAAACTGGGCAATGACAAGGTCGTCAAACTTCCTACTTTGATTCAGACCATTGGTCAAAAATTTAAAAATCTATTTGCAAAAAAGTAGAAACTTTAGTATAATCATAGCAACGGATAAGTAGGTTATCTTCTTCTTTCAGAAAGTCTGCGGGTGCTGCGAGCAGATAGGAGGGATAGGTGAAATTCTACCGTTAGTAACAATTACATATACAATCAAGTGCACACCTGTGAAGTTGGATGGAACCGTGGCTCTGCCACTCCAACGCTTTGTCAGGCGTGCTTTTTTCATAAAGGAGTTCTTATGTTAGATATTAAACGTATTCGCACAGACTTTGATGCTGTCGCAAAAAAATTGGCTACACGTGGTGTAGATGCTGCTGTCTTGAATGAGATGAAAGAAATCGATGCTAAACGTCGTGACATTTTGGTCAAGGTTGAAACTCTCAAGGCAGAACGTAACACAGTTTCTGCTGAGATTGCCCAAGCCAAACGCAACAAGGAAAATGCAGATGACAAGATTGCTGCCATGCAAACCCTATCTGCTGAAGTCAAAGCCTTGGATGCTGAATTGGCAGACATCGATGCTAAATTGACAGAATTTACAACGACTCTTCCAAACATCCCAGCTGACAGTGTTCCTGTTGGGGCTGATGAAGATGATAATGTGGAAGTTCGCCGTTGGGGGACTCCACGCGAGTTTGACTTCGAACCAAAAGCTCATTGGGATCTTGGTGAAGACTTGGGTATCCTTGACTGGGAACGTGGGGGTAAAGTAACCGGCGCTCGCTTCCTCTTCTATAAAGGCCTCGGTGCTCGTTTGGAACGTGCTATCTACAACTTTATGTTGGATGAGCATGGAAAAGAAGGCTATACTGAAGTCATCACACCTTACATGGTTAACCATGATTCTATGTTTGGTACTGGTCAATATCCAAAATTCAAGGAAGATACTTTTGAACTCAGCGACAGCAATTATGTCCTTATCCCTACAGCTGAAGTTCCCCTAACAAACTACTACCGTGATGAAATCCTTGACGGTAAAGACTTGCCGATTTACTTCACTGCTATGAGTCCTTCATTCCGTTCTGAGGCTGGTTCTGCTGGTCGTGATACACGTGGCTTGATCCGTTTGCACCAATTCCACAAGGTTGAAATGGTTAAATTTGCCAAACCAGAAGAATCTTACGAAGAATTGGAAAAAATGACTGCCAACGCTGAAAATATCCTTCAAAAACTCAACCTTCCATACCGTGTCGTTGCTCTTTCTACTGGAGATATGGGCTTCTCAGCTGCTAAGACTTACGACTTGGAAGTTTGGATTCCAGCGCAAAATACTTATCGTGAAATCTCAAGCTGTTCAAACACAGAAGATTTCCAAGCCCGTCGTGCCCAAATCCGTTACCGTGATGAAGCAGATGGCAAGGTTAAATTGCTCCACACCTTGAACGGTTCTGGACTTGCAGTTGGACGTACAGTGGCTGCTATTCTTGAAAACTACCAAAATGCAGATGGTTCTGTAACCATTCCAGAAGCACTTCGTCCATATATGGGTGGCGCTGAAGTTATCAAACCATAAAAAATAAGGTTTAGCTATTTCTAGCTAGACCTTTTTTCGTAACCAAATAAGATAAGCGCCTAATACAAAGAATAAAATAGTTAGGCATATAACGGTTTCAGCCACTACCAGATAATCCAGAAATGGATGTTTCAAGATTCCCTGAGCCATCTTGAGCGAGGTAGCCGTGATGATTGTTGGGAAAGTGAGGGCTGAGAAAGCTGGTTGAAAGCCTTGTTTTAAAATATTGGGCAGACGAGTTAAAACAAAGAAAAAGAAAGTTTGAGAAGCCAAAATCATGGCAATCAAGAGCCAAGTCGGTAGGCTGGCTCCTCCAACTCGAACCAGGGAAGCCAAGAGTAGAGAGAAGGGAGCACAGTAGATTCCTTCCTGTCCAAGCATAGCTACAGGGAGTGGATGTTTCTTTAAATCACTATAAATAAGAGGATAAAGATAGAAGGTCAAGAGAAAACCAAAACTCAGGGTCGCATAGGCAATCTCGATAATGCCTACAAGAGGATAGGTCAAGGCAGCCACCGCTATCCCCACATAGAGAACCGTCCAGCTTGGAGTCGCATTGACTCTCTTACCTGGACAGGCAAATTTGATGGTGAATCCAGCAATCAGGGCCAAATCCAAGAGAAATGAAAACCACCAGAGCCCTTGCGCTACTATAGGAAGATGAGGGAACACACGAAAGACATAAGTCGATAAAATCATTCCAGCCATGGGAAAGGTGGCCATTCCTGACAAAAGAGGGGGCTTGGTCAATTCTTGCTTGCTTTCTTTCCAATTAAGCAAATGAAGAATTAGAAAGTAAATCCACAAAATCAAACCAGTCAAACTAAATATCTGTGATAGAACTGGCACTGTATCCAAAATGAGATTTCCAGCTCCTGCCAAACCTAACAAACAACCAGAAAATACTAAGGGGAGTTTTTTCATCCTAACCTCCAATAATCATGTTAGTTTCAGTATAGCATAAAAGCGCTTAAATGAGGGGATAAAAAACGAAGTCTGTTCATTTCAGACTTCATTTTTTGCTCAGATATGAATTAAGCATAAGGTTGCAATTCTGGGTTAATAGGCGTATTGGCTAGATTGTTAGCATAGTTACAGAGGCTTGCTAGGCTGACACCAAGGACTACATCCAAGGCATTTTGTTGCGTGTAGCCAGCTTCTAAAAATTCAGACAAGGCTTCATCTCCTACACGACCCTTGGTATTGATAACCGCCAAGGTAAACTTAGCTAGGGTGTCCAATTTAGGATCTGTTTCAATCGGAGTGCGATTGCGAAGGGCTTGCAGAAGGTCATCATTCATCTGGATTTGCTTGATTGAAAAAGCTGTGTGACCTGCGACGCAGAAGGCACAACCATTGGTCACGGCTGCCGTGATTTGCACCACTTCACGCTCAACTGGTGTCAAGCTATTGCGACGGTTGATAGCTCCGACAGTTCGGTAGGCTTCAAGGGCGGTAGGCGCATTTGCTAAGAGACCGATTAGGTTGGGAATATAGCCATTGTTATCTTTTTCTACTGTTTCAAGAACTTCTTTCACTTCTGCTGGTGCTGATTCTACTGTATGGATTGTAAATGTTGTCATTATAAAACCTCTTTTCATTTTGTTGAAACCTAGTCTATCACAGATTCTATACCGTGTATAATATATATTTTAAATTGCACTGATAAAAATTTTTTATGAAAGTAAAAAAATCACACGAGCTGTGTGATTTCATTATTTATTAAAATACTTTTTAGTTTCAGCGATAACGACTGGTGACAAGACTAAGAGGGCAATCAAGTTTGGCAGAGCCATCAAGGCATTTACAATATCAGCGATAATCCAAACCATATCCAACTCGATAAATCCTCCCAGCAAGACCATGAGCACAAAGACCACACGGTAGAGCCAAATAAAGCGAACACCGAAGAGAAACTCGAAACAGCGCTCTCCATAATAGTTCCAACCTAAAATTGTCGTGAAGGCAAAGAGAACAAGGAAGATGGTCAAAAGGGCAGGTCCAAAGTGTGAAAAGACCATTGAAAAAGCTGACTGAGTCAAGGCAACTCCATTCAAATCACCACTCCAAACCCCAGTTACCAAGATGGTCAGACCTGTCAAGGTACAGATAATGAGAGTATCAATAAAGGTTCCTGTCATGGAAATCAAGCCTTGCTCTACTGGTTCATTTGTTTTAGCTGCAGCTGCTGCAATGGGAGCAGAACCCAGACCAGACTCGTTTGAGAAGACACCACGCGCCACACCATTTTGAATAGCCATTCGAATGCTGGCACCGGCAAAGCCACCTACCGCAGCAACTGGACTAAAGGCTGATGTCAAGATTAAAGCGATTGTAGCAGGGAGTTTCCCGATATTAAAGAAAATAACTGTAAGAGTTCCTAGAATATAGATGATAGCCATAAAAGGAACAACAGTAGTTGAAACCTTAGAGATGGACTTGAGTCCGCCAAAGACGGCAATCGCTACTAAGACAGACAAAACGAGAGCTGTGATAGCTGGCGAAATAGTCGTTGTATTTTGGATAGATTCTGTAATCGAGTTGACTTGGGTGAAGGTCCCGATTCCCAACAAAGCTACTAAGACACCTGCGATAGCAAAGAAGATAGCAAGTGGTCTCCATTTTTCTCCCATCCCTAGAAGGATATAATGCATTGGCCCTCCCGCTACTGCACCATGGTCGTCCTTGGTGCGGTATTTAATCGCCAAGAGTCCTTCCGCATATTTGGTTGCCATACCAAAGAAAGCAGCCATCCACATCCAAAAGAGTGCTCCTGGTCCACCAACCTTGATAGCCGTTGCTACCCCGATAATATTCCCCGTACCAACTGTCGCTGCGAGGGCTGTACACAGTGCCGCAAAGCTAGATACATCACCGTGTCCCTTGTCCTTGATAAAAATAAGCTGGAAGGCCTTAGGCAAACGCAAAACCTGCAAGAATCCTAGACGAGCAGTTAGGTAAATCCCTGTTCCGACCAGTAAAATCAAGAGGGGTGGTCCCCAAGCAAAAGCATCAATTGATTTAAGCAATTCTAACATTCTATTCTCCTATATTTTCAACCCCAAAAGAAAGAGCACATGCAAGATACATGTACTCTGGAATGCTTAGATAAATGCTAAAAAGCTGTCTATCCTAGCTCTGTCCTTTTACCTGAGAGTTTGAGCAGTTGCCTGCCTTGCCCCTTCGGTGCCTTTACGGTCTCTCCAGAGTTCCGTCCATTTACAGTCATGGAAAATCAAACGATTTACCACTTCTATTAAACTTCATTCGGTGTTGGTATTTAATTGATTCTTATTTTACAAAAAATGTTGGCCTTTGTCAATGTGTTTTGGGAAATTCTTATTTGACTCTGTAGAAGAAAGATTGAGCATTTCCATGTGCGTGGGGTGCTATTAGTTATTAAATCAATCTGTTTCACTCTTATTCTACACGATATAAGAATTGTTCTGGATCCCCATGTAACGGAAATGCAGCATGGAAGATGATTCTATCTTTACTAATATCCGAAGCATCCGTAACTACCTTACCCATAGATGTCCCATCCGGTATTCTAACACCTGCTGGTACAAACTTAATAAAGACTCCAAAATCTTTGGCCGAATAGCGAGCTATCAACAAACCATTTACCAATTCTGATTCTGTAAGGTCAACTTTAAATCCCTCTGGTTCTATCAACCCATCTTTACTAAAGACTAAGTCTTCTCCTCCGTGACCATTACTCCATTTTCCTTCAATGCTAGAAAAATCTCCATTTTTTATAGCATTAATATCCATTTTTCCATAAGCAGTTTTGCTAGTTGAAGATGAAGTTCCAGCAAATTTTTCTGTTACAGATTTCCAAGTAAGATTAGATAGATTCATTCGAGTACCAGGACTAACTTCATCCTCTGTCTTGGCTTCTTTAACCTTCTCTAGTTTGTCTCCATTACTACTCAATTTCCAAATGGTATGAATGGTTTGTGGATCTCCTGCGAATGGATTCCACTGGGTATAAAGCTTCCCATCTTCTAGGAGATAAGCCTTAAAGCGAGTTCCAAGCATCTGCATTTTATTTTCAGCATTGGTGAGGCGAATGACTTTCTGATCCTTGAGTGTGAAAATATCTAGAATCTCACTACCATTTTTCGAAGATACAATCATTTCATCAATGCCATTTTTATCCATATCAACCATTGCATAGGTAAAGGCTTGACTTCGTTCTGCCATCCCTGCATAGATATTAGCAGTAAGATTGATGTTCTCCTTAACCTCTGATTTATGATCTAGAAGAAATTCATAATCCTTCAAAATGCTATTATAAGGACTATAATCAACGGTTGTTTTAGTTTCTGCCGTACCCTTATCTGCACTTGCTCCTCCTGGAAGTTTATCAGAAACAGACTTCCAACTTAGGGTTTCTAGAGAAATGGGCGAACCGACACCAAAATCTGCTAACTCTTGAGCTTCCTTGGCCTTCACCAAGGACTGACCGTCCTCACTAAATTGATAGTGGGCATAGATGTGACTCGTTGCTGTACCAGCTCCACGATAGAGTAGAGAATTATCTGGCAAGATACCGATCGTCATTCTCTCACCAATCTGGTCTAAACGATTTTCCTGATTAGTCAGACGAATTACCTTTCCATCTTTCAAAGTGCGGATATCCAGCAAACTCTTTTCGCCACTCTTCATTTCAAGAGCAAGCAAGAGTTCATCCACTCCATCGTTATTCAAATCTGTCTTGTTGTAAACTACATCTGTGTAAAAACCTTGAGAAGATTTCACTTGACTAGCCAGAGGATTGACCTCCATACCGGTCGGCAAGGTACCTTTAGTTACTTTTTCATAGTCATCGAGAACTTTGTTATATTGGCTATAATCTATCTCTGGACTTGCTGCAGATGTGTCTGATGTTGAATCCGATGGTGTTTCTGCGCTTTTGTTCCAAGGTAGATACTGACATCCTCCCAAAGCCAGTGTCAGTAAAAGCGTTGTGGCTAATAAAAACTTTTTCATATTACTCCCTTATCTAAGAGAAAGGAATCAGCCTGTGCTAATTCCTTTCGCTATTTTTATTTTATCAAAATGTTACTTATTCGCAAATTATTTTCTGTTTAAATTTGTTTCTAGTAGATTAGAGTTCGAAATCTATAATTTTATTTCACCCACTTACCTGAGCCATCTACTTGGTAGCCATCTGGGGTACGTTCGTTGACTGCCATCTTACCATCTGATTTGAGGTAGTAGTCACCTACCCATTTGTTACGAGCATAGCTACCCTCTGATGTTAGGTAGTAATAAGCTCCATAGTTTTTATCATAAACCCACTCACCTTTAGCCATCTTGCCATCCGATTTAAGGTAGTAACTTCCAGCCCATGCATTACGAGCGTAACTTCCTTCTGATGTGAGGTAGTAATAAGATTTATAGTTACTATCATAAATCCACTCACTCTTAGCCATATATCCACCTGATTTGAGGTAGTAGTTTCCAACCCATGCATTTTGAACATAATTACCTGAAGCATCTAGATAGAAGTGGGAATTATAGTTTTTATCAAAAATCCACTTACTGGTAACTTTAGTACCATTTTGGTAGTAAGATGAACCTGACCAGCCATTATTTCCACTAGTTGTTGATGTGCTACTTGTTGCTTGATTTGTTGAATTCCCACCTTTTTTAACAAATTTACCATTTTTAACAGTAAAAGCATTTTGAGATAGTGCAAAAATAGAGTTATTTGCTGAGTTTTTAAAGGCTATATAATAATCTCCATCTGCTACACTAGCAAAAATAGCGGAACTTATTTCAAGACCATTTGCTGACTCATTCCCTACAAGATCTGCAGAACTTAATACTGTATTATTTGAATCTGCGCTTACAATTAATGTTATGATATCTCCGAAGTTTGTAGTAGGTTTTCCTCCAAACAATGGATTCTTACTTATTTTTAAATTTAAACGGTCTTCATTCACTACATCAACTTTTATTAACATTTCTAATTTTTTGAAAGAATCACCGTCGTCTGCCTGCACTGTTTGTGTCGAAAAAGGGAGAACTCCTGCTGTGTCGATTGTTGACAATACTCCGACTGTTGAAAGTGCCAAAGCGGCTACTAATAATTTCTTTTTATTCATCTTATTTTCCTCCATGTTCTAGTTTTTTATTTCACCCACTTACCTGAGCCATCTACTTGGTATCCATCTGGTGTACGTTCATTGACTGCCATCATACCATTTGATTTGAGGTAATAATCACCTACCCATTGGTTACGAGCATAGCTACCTTCTGATGTTAAGTAATAGTAAGAGCTATAGCTGCTATCATAGACCCATTCGCTCTTAGCCATTTTACCGTTCGATTTAAGATAATAGCTACCTACCCAAGTATTACGAGCATAGCTACCTTCTGATGTTAGGTAATAGTATGAACTATAGTTTTTATCGTAAATCCACTCACTCTTAGCCATGTAACCACCTGACTTGAGATAGTAATTACCTGACCAGGCATTTTGAACAAAGTTACCTGAAGCATTTAGGTAGAAGTAAGAATTGTACTGAATATCAAAAATCCATTGATTCACTACTTTAACACCTGCTTGGTAGTAAGAAGAACCTGACCAACCAGTTTGAGCTGAGTTAGAGTTAGTGGTTGGTTTTGGAGTTTCAGTCGCTGTTGGTTTTTCTGTTTCTTTAGGATTTGAAGAGTCTAGAGGATTGACATATTTTTCATCCTTAACAGTGAATGTAGCTGATATACCGCTGAAAATATGCAATGTTTTAGGAGTTAGTTCATCTTCACTATAAAATTTTAGATAATATTCTCCATCAGGCACACTCGAAAAAGTTGTAGAATCTTGTAAAGTACGAGGTACAGACGCAGCATCAAATCTTCTTCCTAAAGCTTCTTTTTTAGTTATTTGTCCAGTTTTTTTATTTATAAGATCTGCTCGTATATACGCATATGAGTTACCAGGTACACTTTGAACTGTCATATCAACATAAATTTTTTCATTTTCTGATCCTGGTGTAATCTTAGATTTTACCTCATGATTCTCGGTACTAGTAATTTCCGCATGTACTGTTTGTGCTGAAAAAGGGAGAACTCCTGCTGTATCGATTGTTGATACCACTCCTACTGTTGAAAGTGCCACAGCACATACTAATAATTTCTTTTTGTTCATGTTATTCATTTCCTTTATTTTCTTAATCTTTATTTGTTTAAAACCTAACATTCATCTATCCGACAAAACGATGATTCTTTACACGAAAGACAACTGATTGCCCGTCGTATACCTTGCCATCTTGCCCTTTTCCTTTGATAACAAAGCGATAACTGCCATCTGGAGTGTCACTAAAGAAGTGACGAGTTTGAAAAGCACGTAAACTTGGATTGTAGGTCACAGTAAACTGAGTTTGTGTAGAAACTGAACCTGTATTTGCATCAACTAAGGCAAAATCATAGGCTACTTGATAAGATGAAGATGGTGTGCTTGGTAGAGCAATATCGATATAGGTCATAGCATCATTGAAATGGTAAAGGCTTATTCCTAATGATGTTGCTTGTGAACTGCTAGCTGAATGAGTTCCCTGAGATCGGCTCCACTTTCCTGATCCATCCACTTGGTAGCCATCTGGAGTACGCTCATTCACTGCCATCTTACCGTTTGACTTGAGATAGTAGTCGCCTACCCAAGTATTACGAGCATAACTACCTTCTGAGGTTAAGTAATAGTAAGAACTGTAGTTACTGTCATAAATCCACTCACCTTTAGCCATCTTACCGTTTGACTTGAGGTAATAATCACCTACCCAAGTATTGCGAGCGTAACTTCCTTCTTTTGTCAAATAGTAGTAGGATTTGTAGTTGTTATCATAAATCCACTCACCTTTAGCCATCTTACCGTTTGACTTGAGATAATAGTTACCCACCCAAGTGTTGCGGGCATAGTAGCCATCTGAGGTTAAGTAATAATAAGCTCCATAGTTCTTATCATAGATCCACTCCTTCTTAGCCATGTATCCACCTGACTTAAGATAGTAATCACCTTCCCACGCATTTTGAACATAATTACCTGAAGCATCTAGGTAGAAGTAGGAATTATAGTTTTTATCGAAAATCCACTTACTAGTAACTTTAGTACCATTTTGGTAGTAAGAGGAACCTGACCAACCATCTCTTTGATTCGGTGTTGATTGACTAGAAGTTTTTGGAGTTGAGGAAACTGCTGTTTGACCAGTTAGCTTCTTAATCGCCTCTTTAAACTCTTCTACACTTCCTTTCCACTCTATATAATTAGCACCAGACTTATTCTCATTAGCAATATAGTTGCGATCGGATTCTTGGAAATAAGATAATTCTGGGGTAGTTTTTGTAGCCGAAATAATAGGACGATTGACAGTTCCTTTCCAATTTTTAAATACTTTTGAATCATTAGGGACAATGATATAATATTTTGCAGCTGTAGTCAGCGTTTGTTCATCCGCTCTAACAGTTGACACAAAGAAAGGATTTGTATCACTTGTTGTAGTAGCAAGACCCACTGCTAAAACAGCAGAAGCGAGTATAATGTATTTTTTCATCAAAATTCTCCTTTAGAATTTTATTGTTTACGGTTATAGCATGGTATGGACTTTACCATATTGACGAAAAGAGTATCTATGTTTACCTTTGCTTGGTTTTCAAACTAACTTTTTTATCTATTTATAATTACTAAGAGACTTCAAAAGTTTCCCCGCAATTTTCACAGGTTAGTGAAGAACCAACCACACCTTCTGTTGGTGCATCACATGTTGGACAGTAGACTCGTTTAGCAGATAAGCGATAATCTGTTTCTTTTCTGATCTTTTGTCCTTCACTTTGAATAACATCTTCATCATATTTCTCATATTCTAAAACTGTTTTTAGACTCTTTTCATATTTCTTCATAGTAGGTGTCTTCATCAAAACAAAGAAAGATATGACTAAGAAGAAAACGAAAGCAGAGAAAACAATCAAATATATAGGCGAGACATAGTTTATAAATTTATCTGGAAAAGATGTAAAATATAAATAGAATTGAACACCCAAGTAGACATTAATAACAAATAGTATTGGATAAATTAACTTAGTAATGATTAAACGATGACGCCTCATTTAATTCTCCTCCCTAGATAGCCATGCTCCACAATGCCCACAATCTTTTCCCTTACCTAATTCAAGAATATTATAGCTACTGCAAGATGGACAAATAACCGTATAAGAATATTCTGTGATTTTATGTCTTGCAAAAATCCGACATAAATTAGCAATCTGCCTTTGTTTCTTAATCTCCTCGTCTCGTTTTGACTCCTGATAGGTCATTACTAAGACCGTTACTAAACAGACAAGGTAGGTCACGATGATGAGAATAAAGCTTAATAATTTATTTGATGATGCAGTTGTTGAAACACCGACTGTCAAAATAGCTGTAGGTAAGGTTGCATAATATTTTAAATTTTCAAAGGTGAAACATTCCTCAATATTTTCTGCTATAGAACTTCCCCGAGGTCTGATACATAACAATAGTAGGGCAAAAATGATATAAGTAATATTTGGAACAGAATAGAGAATGATGAGTAGAGACATCAAGGGTGTATAAGTCAAAACTCTCTCCTCTGTCCATCCTAGCAAACGAAAAATAAAGAGAGGAATTCCAATAAATATACCAATACTAGTAAAACTTACAATGGAAAAAAATATTCCCGCATCTGCTTCTATTCCAATATTTGTAGTAAAAATCATATTGAAAACAAAAAATACCAGTTGAAGGAAAAACCACTTAATGAATACTCCCAATACTCTCCAGGTAGTTTCTAAAAAACTTTCAGCATCTTCTTTCTCATCTTCTTCATTACCGTATAAGTTAGCAAGGTAATACATAAAAACCTTTTCTTTATTATATACATCATCTAAAGCTTTTGCTTTTATTTTGATATTTTCTAAAACTCCACAACTATAATAAACAAAGGCAGATAAAACCAAGGACAGTGAAGTAAATACAACTGGTGATGAACGTAAAAACTTTATAGTATCGAATCCATTAAATCCCCAAGATGTGAGAATAACAAATAGCATCGTACTCGTTAAGCCGATAAAGTATAAACTAAAAAATCTAAATATTTGATACATCAATAATCTCCTTTTTTAGGTTTAAAAACATCCTCTGCATTTTCTGAGAAAGCTTCTACTCGTCCTTTACGATAGTGGCTATCCGTTGCTGTTAAAGAGCCTATAATAGCCACCAAACCGATTGCTAGTACTTCAATAATCCAAAACAGAAAACTTGGCAAAATCTGAACTAGAGGCATCATGAAAACTTGCCCAAGTACCCAAATAGCAGTAACTACATTGATAGGTAGCCAATCTGTAAATTGACGCTTGATAACCATTTGTAGGAAAAAAACAAACTCTGCTATTGCTAAAAATCCCAAGGCAACATAGTATAAAGAAATAGATAGATGTGGAATTAATAATCCTAAAATAATTGTAGTAATGATGGTCACAGCACCAGCTACATAAATCCAAATATTTTTACTCATATTCTTCTCCTATCTTGCCTGACCACAATTGGAACAGAACTTAGCTCCCTCTAAAAATGCTGTCCCACACTGACTACAAAACTTAGCTAAGCCGATTTCTTCATTTGAAACTGATTGATTCGAATTTGGTTGTTTATCTGGTGATGGCGTATTTCCCATACTTCCCATTAAATTACCAAATTGGGTTCCTAATCCAAGCCCCATCGATATCCCCATACCAGCTCCCATTAAGTTGCCTGCGGAGCCTTCATTTTGTGCAGCTTCTTCTAAAACATCAAATTGACGTTCTTCTTGGTAAATGTAACCTTCAATATCACGACCTGCACGTTTACCTTTGGAAGTCAAAACCCTTTGATGATATTCAAAGATCGCCTTATACCCTTGACTATCTTTATTAACCTTCAAGGCTTCAATGTTAAATTCTTCGACACTAATCCCATATTTAGAAAAATGATTGGATAAAATTTTTGATAATTCCAGAGCTATATCATAGGTGTGCTTTTCAATATCAATAACTGCAATCTTATTGTTATAAACAACCTGAGAAACTGCTGAATTGATAATTCCTATAGCAGCTTGTCTAAAGCGTTTTTGAAAGACATCAGCTGTAACCATATCTGGATGGCTTGGCATAAATTCTAAGATAAAAGCTTCCAAATCTACAATTCTTGGAATAAAGTTTCCATACGATTTGAGTTCAACAGGAATTTGGCTTTCTGGATCTCTAACCAATATCGGTGATGGAGTCCCCCATCCGATTGGTTGTAAATCGTACATATTGACAAACCAAAGGAAGGAAGAATCTGGTGACACACCCCCACTGACAAAGGATTTTAGTCCAGATAGAAACTGAGTATTGTTCCCATCAATCTTATGTTTACCTTCCTCATAACTTTCAACAGCTCGACCATTTGAGAAAAAAACAGCTCGCTGACCAGGATTAACAATCAAAGTTGTTCCAGGTTTCATATTTTTATTAGGATGTCGCCAAGCTAGTATATTCCTAGTATCTTCTCCTTCATACCGAACAACTTCAAATATATTTAATGCCATAACTACTCCTTTTCATAACAACTTATTTAAATACTCTCTATTATTTCGTAGAGCTATTTCAAAAATTATAATTATAAGTAATCTCCTTTAAAATTTTATTGTTTACGGTTACAGTATAGCATGCTATTTACCTTATTTACGAAAAGCGTATTTATATTTACCTTTATTGGACAATTACCCCCCCCCCCCCCCGAAAAAGCGTAACTATAATTACTTTTTTCTAAAAAATACCTTAAAAATTGGTAGAATTATGATAGAATGGAAAAAAGGACTCGAGGAGATTTAGGATGCAAGATGAAAGTGTTTATGGATTAGTATATAAGGCCATTCGTGAGGAGAGAGGGTTTACTCAGAAGGAAGCTGCTGGAACTACAGTGACTCCACATTTTTTACGTCAGTTTGAACAAGGGAAATCTCGAATAACCATTCAAAAATTTGAAGAGATTCTTTCTAATATTGGAATTGATAAAGAGACCTTTGATAGTCTCAAAACACAGATGTTTCCAACGGAATTTCATAAATTACAGGCTCAAGTTGCTGATTTGGCCTATAAGCGTGAATTTAAAAAGATCATTAGTTTGATTAATCAACCTATGGAAAATCCTGGGATCGCTGAACACTATGTGATTGCCAACCGTGTAGTCAATAAATTTGCTATCGCAAACATCATCGGTGATTCTTTTCTGACTCCAAAAGATTATCAAGAACTAGAATATATCAAGAATTATCTGAGTGAATTGGACGACTGGAACAAAATTGAGGTCAATATCTTTTCATCTATCCTGCCTCACTTTTCAATCGAATTTTTAGATTACAGGCTCTACCACCTATTAGATACTCTAAAAAAACAGACTGAATACCATTCAATCCGTACTGCTGACTACTACATTGCCTGCTTAAGAACTGCTATCAAGCATTACTCTGTTAATGGTTACTATGATAAGGCTGAGAATTTAGCAGTGAAGACTCTGGAAGTGATCAATGCCTTCCCTCTATTGAGTACCAAGATGACAGAGATGATTAGTATTTCCATGGAACGTGCTAATAATTTTCTCAGACAAGACGATGTCAGAGGTCTAGAACTTGCTAAGTATATCTTTGCTAGTCTCGATAACTTTGAAAAAATTTATCCAAATCAACTTCTGACTCGAATGAGAGAGGACTTCTTTGTTACTGTCACACAGCTCAATCACACAGGTCAACCTTTAGACATCTAGTTTAGAAATCAAAAAAGCTTGAGGAATCTTGTATTTCCTCAGGCTTTTCTTATCCTTTAAAGGTCACAATAGTCGCACCACTACCCCCAGCATTTTGCGGGGCATAGCCGAAACTCTTAACATGTTTGTTTCTTTGTAGGTATTTGGTGACACCTTCACGGATGACACCTGTTCCGATACCATGGATGATATCGACTTGGGCCATATTGTTAAGCAGGGCTTGGTCGATAAAGACATCTAGCTCATTCATGGCCTCTTCATAACGTTTTCCTCGAAGATCCAGTCTGGCTTGTGGACCACGACCAGAAGTTCGTTTCACGACATTGACCTGTTTCTTCTTAACTTGCTTTTCTTGCTGAGCCTGAACTAGGTCAAATTCTTTCTCTTCCAAGGTCATCTTGATTAAACCAACTTGGGCTTCCCAACGGCCGTCCTTGAGTTGACTGGTCAAGGTACCACGCTGTCCATAACTGAGAACTACGATATCATCTCCCACCTTTGGAGCTCGTTTTTTCTTGGCCTTTTGAAGGACCTTATTTTTTGACAAATCTACTTTTTCAGGAGCCAATTTTTTCAACTTGGCCTTGGCATCAATGATTTCATGGGGTTTAAGTTGAGATTTACTATGGAGATTTTTGAGAATCTGGTCACTTTCACTGAGGGCCATGTCCACAATCTCAGCAGCCTGTTCACGCGCCTTGTTAAGCTCGGTTTCCTTTTCACGATTGAGCTCGTTGTAGAGTTTTTTCAGAGCACGATTCATCTTGAGATTTTCTTGCTCCACCTCACGGATATTGTCCAAGCGTTTGCGGCTTTCTAGCGTCTGCTCTTCCAGTTGTTCAATAATTCGGTTGACATCATTGTCCTGATCGACCTGCTGGCTGGCATCCCCTACGATAACTTCAGATAGGCCTAGACGTTTGGCAATTTCAAAGGCATTGCTTCGACCAGGCACGCCCTGCATAAAGCGATAGGTTGGGCGAAGAGTCGCAGTATCAAACTCCATGCTGGCATTTTGCACAAAGGCTGTCTCGATACCATAGGCCTTGAGTTCGGGATAGTGGGTAGTCGCCATGGTCTTGACTTGACGCAGGCGAAGGTCCTCCAGAATAGCCATGGCAAGGGCGGCTCCTTCTTGAGGATCTGTACCAGCACCCAACTCGTCCAAGAGTAAGAGGGAATGTTGGTTGACCTTTCCAAGAATATCCACGATATTGGTCATGTGGCTAGAGAAGGTAGACAAGCTCTGCTCAATAGATTGCTCATCGCCAATATCGGCAAAGATTTCTTCAAAAACACCCACACGGCTTCCCTTATCTGCTAAAATCGGCAAACCAGACTGGGCCATAACCTGTGTCAAACCCAGAGTTTTGAGCATGATGGTCTTACCACCAGTATTGGGACCTGTGATAACAATGGCTGTTAAATCTTGTCCAAAATGGACATCATTTGCGACGGCATTTTTAACTAAAGGATGGCAAACATGGAGCAGTTGAATCTCTTGACCTTCTGACAGCTGAGGAACGACTGCTTGGCTTTCTTGGATAAAGCGGACCTTGGCACGAATCAAGTCTAGATGGCCGATAATCCAAGCATCGTTGGCGATTTCAGCCGCATGAGGGCGGACACGCTCAGAAATTTCTTGGAGAATGCGAAGCATTTCATAACGCTCATCTGCTCGCAAACTAGCAATTTCTTCGCTCAGTTTGACCACCTCACGGGGTTCGATATAGACGGTGTTCCCGCTGGCAGAAATATCATGAACAACACCTGCAATCTTATTGCGGTAGGTGTTTTTGACTGGTAAAACCTGACGGCCATTTCTGCTGGCAACAATCCCTTCCGTCAACATCTGCGCTTTTTGTTTGAGCAAATCTTGCAAGACATCACGTACCTGACTCTCGCTATCATGGATTTTTCGACGGATGCGCGCCAATTCTTCACTGGCGAAATTTTCAATGAAACCTGCATCATTAAAGGCCTGAAGATTTCCTTGTAATTGCGGAAAATCATGCAATTTCTCAAACCAGAGGGCTAGTTCTTCCAAATTGACATTTTCCAGATTGGCATAAAAACTTTGCAATTCTCGGCTAGCAAGAAGCACGCGCTTCAAGAGTAGGAACTCCTCGATATTGAGATCCGCCCCCATCTCCAACCGCTTGCAGACTCCTGCAATTTCCTTAGTTGCAAGAATGGTAAAATGCGGTTGCTCAACAAAAAGAGCCTGCATTTCCTTCATCTCAGCAAAAGCCTGTTTGATTTTATCTGCTTTGGCAGTCGGAGCCAGCTGTCTCAACTGCTCCAAACCCTGCTCGGTCAACAAATGAGGTTCAAACAAGGCCTTGACCTTATTGAACTCTAATGTTTCTAATATTTTCTTATTCATCTTTATTTCCTTGTCTTTGAATGTCTAGGTGTGATAGCTTTTTACATTCTGATAGATTCGAGTCAAATCTGTAAACAAAGGGCTAGGAAAACTCCTGCCCTTTTTATCCGATTAAATTTGTCACCCAGATTTGTTTAAGCCAACTGGTTGTTACTGGTATGCTCTGGATGATGTGTTTTGCGACGATACTCTTTTCAAGAGGATTTTGTATAGCTGCCATGGGAATGGTCGCCAAGATGGTCAAAGCCATTTGCAAGACAAATAAGGTCACCAACATGGACAAGATACCTGCTGAAACTTGGAACAACTTGCCACCCAATTTTTTACTAGGAATCAAGTGTAACAAGAGACCAAGCAAACGACCGATGCTATAGACAATCCCAAATACCAACAAGTAGCCGATACCTGCGTAAAAGACCTTATCCAACTGAAAGAGTTGATCCGATGGGAAGAAGAAAGTCCCCTGACCTTCCTGCGGATTTGCATAAGGGAGTAATAAATGGAATTGTTCTCCCAGTCCCTTGTAAAACTGGCCAGCCATAAAAGCCGATGCCATGGCTGAAATCAGGTAATAAACCTGCAAGAGCAAGCCTCTCCGATAGCCGATATAAAATCCCCAAGCCAAGACCAATAGAAGAAGGAGTGAAATCATAAGGAATCCTCAATCTTGCTCTGCTCTTGCTTACAAGTCACAAGTTTGTGACGGAGTTCTTCTAACTCTTGCTCCTTATCATCAAATTCAATCTCACGGCTGAGCTGAGTTGACAAACAGTTGACTGCCAACAAAAGAGCGATCGTTTCATCGTCTGCACTAGGCATTTGTTCTTTAATTGCTTGGTATTTTTCTGTCGCAACCTTAGCGATTTCCTCCATAAAAAGGTTATCATGCTCGGTTGTCAAGGTTAATGATTTTTTCCCGAATGTAAATTTGAATCGATTTAGATTTGCCATAAAATTCACCTCACGATATTATACCAAAATTCGCTAATTTTGTCAGTTTTTACAAATTTGCCTGCTTTTATGGTACAATAGAAACTATGGCAAGTATAACACTCACACCAAGCGAAAAGGAGATTCAGGCTTTTCTTGAACACTATCAAACCAGTCTGGCTCCTAGTAAGAATCCCTATATCCGCTATTTTTTGAGACTGCCTCAAGCAACAGTTTCTATCTATACTTCTGGAAAGGTCTTGCTTCAGGGTGAAGGAGCTGAGAAATATGCTAGTTTCTTTGGCTATCAAGTTCTAGAGCAAACCAGCGGACAAAATCTCCCTTTGATTGGGACAGATGAGGTGGGAAATGGTTCCTACTTTGGTGGACTTGCAGTTGTGGCTTCCTTTGTCACACCGGACCAGCATGGCTTCTTACGAAAACTCGGTGTAGGGGACTCCAAGACTCTGACCGACCAAAAGATACGTCAGCTTGCTCCTATCCTCAAGGAAAAAATCCAACACCAGGCACTCCTTCTCTCACCAAGCAAGTACAACGAGGTCATTGGAGACCGCTACAACGCGGTTTCGGTTAAGGTTGCCCTCCATAATCAGGCTATCTATCTCCTCCTTCAAAAAGGTCTTCAGCCTGAGAAAATTGTGATTGATGCCTTTACCAGTGCTAAAAATTATGACAAGTACTTGGCACAAGAGGTCAATCGTTTCAGTAATCCTATCAGCTTAGAAGAAAAGGCTGAGGGCAAATACTTGGCTGTCGCAGTTTCTTCTATCATTGCGCGTGATCTTTTTCTGGAAAATCTTGAAAATCTAGGACGAGAACTGGGCTATCAACTTCCAAGTGGAGCTGGAACAGCTTCTGACAAGGTGGCTAGCCAGATTTTGCAAGCCTATGGTATGCAGGGACTCAACTTCTGCGCCAAACTGCACTTTAAAAATACTGAAAAAGCGAAAAAACGCTTAGAAAGGTAAGTTATGAATTCATTTAAAAATTTCTTAAAAGAGTGGGGATTGTTCCTCCTGATTCTGTCATTATTAGCTTTAAGCCGTATCTTTTTTTGGAGTAACGTCCGCGTAGAAGGACATTCCATGGATCCGACACTAGCGGATGGCGAAATTCTCTTTGTCGTTAAGCACCTCCCTATTGACCGTTTTGATATCGTGGTGGCCCATGAGGAAGATGGCAATAAAGACATCGTCAAGCGCGTGATTGGAATGCCTGGCGACACCATCCGTTACGAAAACGATAAACTTTACATCAATGATAAAGAGACAGACGAACCTTACCTAGCTGACTACATCAAACGCTTTAAGGACGACAAACTCCAAAGCACCTACTCAGGAAAGGGATTTGAGGGAAATAAAGGAACTTTCTTTAGAAGCATCGCTCAAAAAGCCCAAGCCTTCACAGTCGATGTCAACTACAATACCAACTTTAGCTTTACTGTCCCAGAAGGAGAATACCTTCTCCTCGGAGATGACCGCTTGGTTTCGAGCGACAGCCGCCACGTAGGTACCTTCAAAGCAAAAGATATCACAGGGGAAGCTAAATTCCGCTTCTGGCCAATCACCCGTATCGGAACATTTTAAGAAATCGAAGAGGCCGAGAATCAGCAATCTCAGCCTCTTCTTCTATCGTGAGAAGTGATCGTTTATTGACTATAGTAAAAACAACCCCAACTCTCACCTATTCATGCAAAGGAATTTTATGGAAGTTTATTTTTCAGGAACCATTGAACGGATTATTTTTGAAAATCCCAGCAATTTTTATCGCATCCTCCTCCTAGAAATCGAAGATACGGACGCAGAGGATTTTGATGATTTTGAAATCATTGTCACAGGAACCATGGCTGACGTGATTGAAGGCGAAGACTATACTTTTTGGGGGCAAATTGTCCAGCACTCCAAGTATGGGGAACAACTGCAAATCAGCCGTTATGAACGTGCAAAACCAACTAGCAAGGGGCTGGTTAAGTACTTTTCAAGTAGCCATTTCAAGGGAATTGGTCTCAAGACAGCTCAGAAAATCGTGGACACCTATGGCGACAATACCATTGACGAAATTTTGCAACACCCAGAAAAGCTAGAAGGCATTTCAGGACTCTCTGCAAAAAATCGCGAGGCTTTCGTCTCCACTCTTCGTCTCAACTACGGAACGGAGATGGTTTTAGCCAAACTGGCCAACTACGGCATTCCCAATAAACTAGCCTTCCAGATTCAAGATTTTTACAAGGAAGAAACCCTTGATGTGGTTGAAAATTATCCCTACCAGCTGGTTGAAGATATCAAAGGATTGGGATTTACCATTGCTGACCAATTAGCGGAAGAACTAGGCATCGAAAGTCAAGCCCCTGAACGCTTCCGCGCCGGTCTAGTTCACAGTCTTTTTCAGGCCTGCATGGAAACAGGGGATACCTATGTTGAAGCACGAGATTTGCTTGAGCAAACCCTTACTCTCCTTGAGTCTTCTCGCCCCGTGGAACTAGATCCCAGCCAAGTAGCTCAAGAACTCTCCTACCTGATCGAAGAAGACAAGGTTCAGCAAATTGATACCAAAATCTTTGACAATAGTCTCTTTTTCGCGGAGGAAGGGATCCGTAGTCACTTGGTTCGTATCCTTGAAAAAGGAAAACAGAAGAGTCATGATTTAGAAACCATTCAAAAATATATCGCTACTGTCGAGGAAGAACTAAGGATTGAGTATGATAGCATTCAAAAACAGGCTATCTGTGATGCTATCCAGAACAAGGTCTTTATCCTAACAGGTGGGCCCGGTACTGGTAAGACGACTGTTATCAATGGGATTATCGCTGTTTATGCCCTTTTAGAAGGACTTGACCTCAGGAAAAAAAGCAACCTGCCCATTCTTCTTGCGGCTCCAACTGGCCGAGCAGCTCGGCGCATGAATGAATTGACAGGCTTGCCTAGCGCGACCATACACCGCCATTTGGGAATGACAGGAGACGACGATACAAGCCATCTGGAAGATTATCTGGATGCTGACTTTATCATTGTTGACGAATTTTCTATGGTCGATACTTGGCTGGCCAATCAACTCTTCTCCAACATCTCTTCTAATAGTAAAATCCTCATCGTGGGAGATAGCGACCAGCTACCGTCTGTCAGTCCTGGACAGGTTCTTGCTGACCTGCTTCATATTCCCTTGATTCCTCAGACTCGTTTGGAAAAAATTTACCGACAAAACGAAGAATCAACCATTGTTACCCTAGCTAGTCAGATTCGACAGGGAATCTTGCCAGCTGATTTCACCCAGAAAAAAGCAGACCGTTCCTACTTTGAAATTGCTAGCGGTCATATTCCTGCCACCATTGAAAAAATCTTAGGCGCTGCCCTCAGAAATGGCATCCCTGCCCGTGATATCCAAGTTCTGGCTCCCATGTACCGAGGAGCGGCAGGGATTGACGCCATCAACCAGCTCATGCAAGACCTCCTTAACCCACCACAAAAAGATCAACTCAGTTTTGAGGCTCCCCAATGCCACTATCGTAAGGGAGACAAGGTTATTCACTTGGTCAACGATGCTGAAATCAATGTCTTTAACGGAGATTTGGGTGCCATCACAGACTTGATTCCAGGTAAATACACCGAATCGAAACAAGACGAGATTGTCATTAATTTTGATGGCAATGAAGTCTCTTACCCACGTAACGAATGGTACAAGATTCGACTCGCCTATGCCATGAGTATCCATAAGTCTCAGGGAAGTGAGTTCCCAGTTGTCATCCTGCCTATCACCAGTGCTAGCAGGCGTATGCTGGAGAGAAACCTCATCTACACAGCCATTACACGTGCCAAAAGCAAGCTTATCTTACTAGGTGAATTACAGGCCTTCGACTATGCTACCCAGCACATCGGAACTACCCGAAAAACCTATCTGATTGAACGCCTCAGTGATCTATTGGAAAATGTCGAAGATAATAAACCAGCTGTCTATGAAACTGCCACATCAAGTGACTCTGAACAATCCTACATCCTAACCGAAGAAAACTGGGATAGCATCCCAGCCATGATTGGGATCACAGATGCAGATCTCAAAGAGATTTTTGGAAAATAGTATATCAGAAAACCCACCTAGGCAGGTGGGCTTTTTGTTTATTAAGATTATTTAACTGTTGCTGTGCTTGTGATCAATTCAACAGCTTTTTTGATTGTGATATCGTGTTTCAACATATCAGCTGAAAGCAAGCTTTGAACTTGAGCAACTTCCATGTTGTAGTCTGTTGCCAATTGCTCGATTTCTTTTTGGATTTCTTCTTCTGAAGCGTCGAAACCTTCAGCTTTAGCAACTGCTTCAATAACAAGGTTAGTCTTAGTACGTGACTCAGCTTCTGCTTGGTATTGGTTGTGAAGGTCTTCTTGAGTAGTTCCAGTGATTTGGAAGTACATGTCAGGGTTGATACCTTGACGTTGCAAGTTTCCAAGGAATTCATTTACTGAACGGTGAACTTCTTCGTGGATCATTTCTTCTGGAAGTTCTACGATTTCAGCATTTTCTACAGCTTTATCAATTGCTGCACCTTCAACGGCATCTTTGTAAGCTTCTTCTTTAGCAGCAGCTAATTCATTGCGGTATTTTTCTTTCAATTCAGCAAGTGTTTCAACTTCTTCGTCGATGTCTTTTGCAAGTTCATCATCAAGAGCTGGAACTTCTTTAGCTTTTACTTCGTGGATAGTTGTCACGAATTTAGCTTCTTTACCTGCAAGGTCTTCTGCTTGGTAGTCTTTTGGGAATGTTACGATAACATCAACAGTTTCACCAGCTGAGTGACCTACCAATTGGTCTTCGAAACCAGGGATGAATTGACCTGAACCAAGTCCAAGTGAGAAGTTTTCACCTTTTCCACCGTCAAATTCAACACCGTCGATAGAACCAACAAAGTCGATGACAACAGTGTCGCCGTTTTCAGCAGCAGCTTCTTTGATAACCAATTCAGCCAAGTTGTTGCGTTCGCGTTCGATACGCTCTTCAACATCAGCGTCAGTTACTTCTTTTTCTAGATCAACTGATACTTCAAGGTTTTTGTAGTCACCCAATTTTACTTCAGGTTTTGTAACAACTTCAGCAGTGATAACCCAGTCTTGACCTTTTTCCATTGAAGTTACGTCAATTTTTGGTTGAGCAACCACTTCAAGACCAGCTTCTTTTACAGCTGCTTCATAAGCGTTTGGCAAAAGAGCGTTCATAACATCTTGGTAAAGTGACTCTTCACCAAATTTTTTGTCGAAGATAGGACGTGGAAGGTGACCTTTACGGAAACCTGGAACATTAAGAGATTTCTTCACTGAGTTGAAGACACGATCCAATTCTGGTTTGATTTGGTCTTGAGAGATAGTGAAAGTCAAGACACCACGGTTTGTTTCTTTGTTTTCAAATGATACAGACATTCTGTCATTTCTCCTTAAAATTTTTTAAATACAGTCTATTATAACATAAACGAGCGACTTTTTTCAAGTAACGAATGCGCTTTTCAATGATACTAGAGGTACTTGCTCGCTTCTTTGATACTAAGTTCAGCCATTCTTTCCTTGTTTTTCTCAATGAAAGTTTCTACCCAAGCTGGATTAGTTTTGGAGTAGTCTCGCAGAGCCCATCCAACGGCTTTATTGATAAAGAATTCTGTTTGATTCAAATTATGAAGCAGAATCTTTTCCATTAATTGAACATTGGTCTTCTCTTTTCTTAACAACTGGTGGTCAATAGCGACTCGTCTCAGCCAGATATTGTCTGACAAGTTCCATTGGAGGATTATTTTTTCCAGTTCCGGCTTATTGTATACCAAACTCCCTACTACGCGATCTAGGATATCCACTGTATCCCACCAAGACTTGGTAACAATCAACTGCTCTAGCTTAGGCAAATCGCTGTCCTTTAGATAAGACTGCATTGCTTTCAAATAATTGGCAGCCACATACTGGTATTCTCTAGACTCTTTTTCCCAGCAAGTATCTACAAAATCCCAATCAATAATCTTTGTTTTTTCGCTTCTGGAAAGTATTTTTTATAGAGTTTATTCCTTTCTGGCACCGCAACGCCTAGAAAGGAAAATCGATGGCGCATATAGGCTCCCATGGGCCCTGCTTTTTTAGAATCTTTTACTGCTTCTAGCTCCTCAAGCAAATCTGTTAGACTCATCTAAAACTCCTCATGCCCCACCAAGTGATGCTGAAAGGCATAGACCGCTGCCTGAGTGCGATCGCTAACCTCAAGTTTGGCAAGAATGTTGGACACGTGAGTTTTGACCGTCTTAAGAGAAATGAAGAGTTCATCTGCGATACGCTGATTTTCGTAGCCCTTGGCGATCAGCTGAAGTACATCTCGCTCACGCGCAGTCAGGTCCTCATGAAGTTCCATATGATTGCGGTGGTGTTCGACCTTCTTGCTGACCTCTTGCTCAATAGCCAGCTCGCCAGCAGCCACCTTGCGGACGGCATGGAGTAGTTCGTCTGCACTAGAAGTCTTGAGCATATAGCCCCGAGCACCTGCATTTAAGACCGGCATGATTTTTTCATTGTCCAAATAAGAGGTCACAATCAAAATCTTGGCCTCAGGCCATTCTTTGAGGATAGCTAAGGTCGCGTCAATCCCATTCATCTCAGGCATGACGATATCCATTACAATGACATCTGGACGCAGTTTCAAGGCCAAGTCAATACCTTGAGACCCGTTTGCCGCCTCGCCCACAACTTCTACATCGTCTTGGAGGTCAAAGTAACTTTTCAAGCCCAATCGGACCATTTCATGGTCATCTACTAGTAAAATTTTCATCTCTACTCCTTTATGATTCCTTACCTAACAAGGGAATACGGATATCAACTGCCAGTCCTTGCTTGGGAGCTGTTAATAACTGAACCGTCCCTGCCATATCTTCGACTCGCTCCTTGATATTACGAAGTCCATAACTCAAGTCGTCTAAGCTCCCCAACTGGAAACCAATCCCATTATCCACCACCTTCAGCTGCAATTCAACATCCGTCTGATAGAGATAGACATCCAAACAAGAGGCCTGGGCATGGCGGAGGGTATTGCTGATCAACTCCTGCAAGATGCGGAAGATATGCTCCTCGATTTTCTTGGGCAATTTCGTCACATTTTGCTTGAAACTAACCTTGAGATCGCTCTTGTCCTCAAGCTCTTTTAGGAGAATTTGAATCCCTTCAATCAAGCTCTTCTGTTCCAATTCAACTGGTCGCAAATGCAAGAGCAAGACCCGCAAATCCTTCTGGGCTGTTTCAAGGATGGCTGTAACACTCTGCAACTGGATCTGCATCTTTTCTCTATCCAATTTCAAAGCCTGCTGACTGACGCCTGACAAAATCATGTGGGCCGCAAACAACTCCTGACTGACTGTATCGTGCAAATCCCGAGCAATCCGCTTCCGTTCTTTCTCGATGATTTCCTCTTCCTGAGCAAGACTGTGATTTTCAGCCTTTTGAAGTGCTTCTGTCAAGAGGTTAAGTTTGCCAGATAAGGACTTAAAGCTGGCATCCAAATCTGGATCTGCAACCTGAACCACTTCTTGCCCTGCCAACAAACGCTTAAGATTAGCCTGCATTTTTCTTAGAGAAAGCTCTTCCACACCTCGCCAAAACAGGGCTAAAAGACAGGTCATGGACAAGCTGAATACCAACAACAAAAAGACAAATTTTTCTGTTTTTTCAACATTATGCAGGAAAATAGACCAGTCGAAATCAAGAATTTCCAACAAGCTGTGGGAGAGAAATAAGACAAACAGGAAGGAGGTGAGGGCAATGATTACATAAGCTTGTTTTTTCATCCTCTGACCACCTCCACATCTCCAATCATGGTTGTCAAGAGAATCTTGACGCTCTTGTTACTCTTGAGATAATCTCTCGTTTCCTGATGATAGTTTTCATTGCGAAGGGCTCGCTTGGGCTGATTGAAAAAAGTCAAATCCCCATAGAGACAGTTAACACTGAGACTAACTTCTACATCCACAGGTACAATGATTTTGGTCGTTCCTACCATCTTTCTGAGGATAATAACATTATCATGATTGGTTAGGATGACCCTCTCCAGATGAATAGTGTCCTTGCCCATGAGGCGAAAAAGATTGATATCATCAAATTGGCAAGTCTGGTAGCTTGAAAAATGATGGAGATTCCCAAACCAACGATTTTTCTCCTTCTTAATCGTCACCACCTCTTCAAAAACTAAATTGGTCTGCTCTTTTTCTTGGTTCATCATCGGATAAAGAAGAAAAAGGCTGTATATGACCGCAACAAAAATAGCTAGAATCACAAAGGGATTGAGCATAACGATGAAAAAGAAGAGAATGGTTGCCACCACCAAAAGAAGGTTATTTCCCTCTTTACCAGTGTAATAGCGAATCAAAAGTAAAAAGAGGAATAGAATCAGCAGAAAACGCGAAAAATGCTCTGAAACCATCAAAATCAGAGCTCCCGTCAACAGACAGGCTTCGATAAATAAAAAGATTTTAAATTTTCTCATACATGTATCCTCTTATTCTATTTTATCACAATTCAAAAAAGTCACCTCGGTCCGAAGATGGAAAAAAGGCGGTGGTTACGCCTTTTTCATCTGATCATTTGCTTCTTTTAATTTGCCGTAAAGAAGATAGTCTACGTTTTGCAGGTCTGCTATGGTAGCACAATTAAGAGCACACATGATCAAGCGTAGATCTGCTTTCCAACCTTGGACAACGCCAATCACTTCTTCAACTGTATAGCTTTCAACCAATTCCAGAACCGTTCGAGACAGTCCCACAGCCTTGGCACCAAAAACCAAGCACTTAATCATATCCAGCGGATTCCGAACACCACCACTGGCCAAAAGTTCGACCTTGTCTTTCCATTCTTGGGCATTGAGAAGGGCCTGCATTGTGGACTGGCCCCATTGATTGAGGTAGTCACGCTGGCCACTGCGACGGTTTTCGATATAGGCAAAGCTGGTGCCACCACGACCTGATAGGTCCACTGTACGAACGCCCAGTTCATAGGCTCTTTCGATGGTCTTTACATCCATCCCAAAGCCTACTTCCTTTAAAACGATAGGAACAGGAATTTGCTTGCTATAGTCTGCCAGATGCGATTGCCAGCTTCTGAACGTTCTTTCTCCCTCGGGCATAAGTAATTCCTGCATGACATTGACATGCACTTGTAGGAGAAGAGGATTCATCGCTTCTACAGTCTGCAGTCCTAACTCAACAGGCTTGTCCAATCCAATATTGGTTCCAAGAAGGAGATTTGGATGACTAGACTTGACAGAAAAAGAGTCATCTGTTGGATCTTTTAGGGCTGCGCTATAAGAACCCGTCACAAATAAAATCCCACAAGCTTCCGCCACATGAGCTAGCTTTTGATTGATTTCTTTACCCTTATCACTCCCACCTGTCATGGCATTGATATAGAAAGGAAAATCCCACTTTCGACCAGCAAACTCTGTCGACAGATCAATTTCATCTAAATCATAAAGAGGTAAGGAAGAATGAATCAACTCCACCTCATCAAAGCTATTATAGGAACTTTTCTGCTCAAGGGCATAGCGGATGTGCTCGTCCTTACGATTTGTCGTCATGTCCTATCCTTTCTTGGTATAAGAGCTCAATCCCCAGATCGGCCCAACGATTTTTTATGGTTTCAGTTGATTGCACATCAAAACTCAAGGCAATACCACAGTCACCACCACCAGCACCGCTACTCTTGGCAACAGCCTGCAAATCTTGACTAGCTACCTTCAACTGTCTAAGCGAAGGCGTGTAAATATCTGCGCTCAAGGCTTCTAAAAGCTTGCTTGCCACTTCTACTTGCTTGATAACTTTTTCGGCTTTCCCCTGCTCCAAGGCTTCTACCAAAGCAGTCACCGTTGCTTTTGAGGAAGTTAAAAAATTCTGATTGATGTTTTGCTTGATTTGCTGGACCATGTTACTAGATACGGCTACTTCCTTAGTCCATCCCACTAGGAAATCACATTCTAGGGCAGGTTGTACGTGTGAAATTGAAAAACCCCAATCATGCTCCAAAACTGTCGCCAAGTTTTCTTCTTCTAACCAAGTTGCCACCTTTTGACGATCAAATGACCGGTAGAGAACCAAATCCTCTGCCACAATACAGGCAAGATCGCCCATGGAACCATTGTCTCCTCGCTTGAGCAAGACAGCACTAGCCAGCTTAAATAAGAGATCTTGATTAACCGAAAGATCATATAGAGCAAGCAGAGCCTTGATAACCAAGACAACGACACTACCGCTAGAACCCAGACCAAACTTTTTGCCTTCTCGTTCCATTTTTCCACAGATTTCTAGAGAAAAGGGTCTTAAATCCTGACCTCTATAAGTCAGGAAATCTTCCACCAAAGCAATCGTTTCTTGGATCAAGCTGTAGTCAGGATTGGGCGCCAAGTTCACTGCGAAATCAAACAGATCTGAATAGATACGGTAACTATCAGAAAAAGCAATCTCAGCCCTCATATAGATGGGAATAGCCTTTATCAAGGCTAACTGCCCTGGCTCTAAAATAGCATATTCACCAGCCCAATAGAGTTTTCCGCAAGTTTTAACAGCAATCATCTTGGCTCAAATCCTTTGTTTTTGACACAATCAAGCGATAACGCTGACTGAAGATTTCAGATAAATGCTCCAAGTCTTTCTCTTGACAGAGGACCTTAACATTAGGACCGGCATCCATAGTAAAGTAGCAGGATTCTCCTTGCTCACGAAGCTGGCGGACAAAGTCCATAGCCTCATAAGATGCATCCGTCAGATAAGAAAAGGCTGGTGATGCTGTTTTGGTCGTAGCGTGCATAGCCAGGGCATTTTTCTCCGTTAATTCCCCAACCTTGGCAAAATCATTCTCTTTGAGATAAACCAGCATATCCTGATAATCCTTCTCAGACTGGCGCACCCAGTCGTCAAAAGTCGTCGAGGTTTCCACACAGAGTTTCATCCCGTCACGACTAGAAATTGGTTTTTTCTTATCTTCTAACACCAACATAATCATAGCTAGTTTCAAGTCTGTCTCTACAGGGTAAATTTCCCCACTATCCTTATCCCAGGCACCTAGTGGCCCATAAAAACTCCGAGAAGAAGATCCTGAGGCAAACTTAGCCTCCTGCGCCAACTGACTCCGATTCAAACCAAGCTTGAAATAAGCGTTGCAAGCCTTGACCAAGGCGGACAAACCACTAGAACTTGAGGACAATCCCGCTGCGGTAGGCATATTGTTTTGAGTGTCTATACGAACAAAGCCCCCATCTTCTGGACGGTAGCGGTCAATAATCTTACTCATCTTGGCATGCTCAGCCTCATTTTGTAGCTGACCATTGATATAAAAGGCATCAGCAGTAGCATCTGTCGGTAGCGGCGACAAGGTCGTCTCTGTGTACATATTTTCCAAAGTCAGAGAAATACTGCTAGTAGCAGGCACCATCTCTTTCTCTTTTTTCTTTCCCCAATATTTGATAATAGCAATATTTGCGTAGGAACATACTGTTACAGGCTCTCGATCCATGTCTGAACAGCTCCTTTCTCTTCTAATCTTTCTGCTAGTTTTTGAGCTTGAGTCAAATTGGTTGTCAAGGCGATAATACAGCCTCCTAGCCCACCACCGCTCATCTTGGCACCTAAAGCACCATGGTTAAGAGCCGTTTCAACCAAAGAGTCTGCCTCAGGGCTACTAACACCAATTTCTTTTAAGTGTAAATGCGCTTGACTGAGGATTTTCCCCAATCCTTCAGCATCTTTTTGTGAAATCGCATCTTCTGCTTGCTGGGTTAATTCCCCCAAGGCATGCAAAAACGGTAGGGCATCCTTGCCCTTGCTCTGAACCACTTGGATAGCTTCACGAGTGTGACCATAAACGCCAGTATCAGCAATCACTAAATAGGCTGATAGATCCATCTCAAGCTCTGTAAATCCTACATTCTTGATAAAGCGAATAGGTTGGCCACTGAGACAGGTCTTAGCATCCAAACCACTAGGATTCATATGGGCAATCATCTCAGCCCTATTGACCAAGATTTCTAGTACATCATGTGGCAGCTCGGCTTGATAATAGTCAAAAACCGCACGAATGGCCGCTATGCTGATAGCCGCTGACGAACCCATTCCCCGTTTTTCAGGGATAGCCGAGTCAATCTCACAGCGAATGCAGGCTTCTTTGATATCCAAATACTCCAGCGAAGCATAAACTGCCATGGACAAGGTATCCTCCTCATAGAGACGCCAAGGACTCGCTGCAGGAACTACCTTACAAGTTACCACCACCTCCAAAAGAGGCAGGGAAATGGCAGGATAACCGTAAACGACCGCATGCTCCCCTATTAAAATTATTTTACTATGTGCCTGACCGACACCCACTTTTTTTGTCATGTTTTCCTTTTAGCTAGACGGAAAGACCGTCTCATACTCAATGAAAATCAAAAGGCAAACTAGGAAGCTAGCCGCAGGCTGTACTTGAGTACGGTAAGGCGACGCTGACGTGGTTTGAATTTGATTTTCGAAGAGTATTATTTTTTCCTACAAGTATTTATTTTCTCCTATCTATTTTATTATATTTTCACAAAAAAAGCGATTGTTTCCATTCACAATCGCTCGATGCTAAAATAAAACTTTTAAGCAAACTAGAGAAAAAACTCAAGAAAGAAATGGATAAACTCAGTTGCATGATTACAACTGAGTTCTCCTAGTCTATTTTCTATTCTTGCATGGTGTAACCGACACCACGCACGGTTTTAATGTAGCTTTTCTGACCTTTTACATCCAGCTTGCTACGTAAATAACGGATATAGACATCCACGATATTGGTTTCGGTCGCACTTTCATACTTCCAGACACTTTCCAACAACTGCTCACGAGTCAGAACTTTCTTACTTCCCATAAGAGTAGCCAAAAGGTCATACTCACGACGAGTCAGAGCAATCATCTCCTCGCCACGATAAACGGTATGATGTTCTACATCCATACGCAAATTGCGGTAAGATGTTGGAACCTTCATCTGACTACAGTGTTGGTCGATGAAGTCCCGACCTCGGAAAATCGCTGAAATACGATCTACCAGATTATCAATGATTACTGGCTTATAGATGTAAGAAACGGCAAAGCGTTGGATTGTCTCAAGCTGGTCTTGCAATTCTTCACGATGGTCCAAGACCATGATGATTGAAGCTGGCTTAGTCCGACTCAGCCTATCTGCAAAATCCTGGGCTGTCATATCCCCCAGACGAGCATTCAATAAAATCAAGTCATAGTCTGTCTGAAGAGCCATGGAGAGGGCTTTTTGCCCCTCCTCAACCTGATCAACTCGGTATTGCTCTTTTTGGAGTTCCAAACTTAAAAAATGAGCTAGATTTCGTTCTTTCTCAAGTAATAAAATCCGTTTCCCCATGGCAGACCTACTTATTTTTCGTCATACCAAGAGTAGTGGAATGTTCCTTCTTTGTCTTTACGTTGGTAAGTGTGAGCACCAAAGTAGTCACGTTGCGCTTGGATCAAATTAGCTGGAAGGTCAGCTGAACGGTAGCTATCATAGTAAGTAATAGCTGCTGAGAAGGTTGGTACTGGTACACCAGATTGAACAGCAAGAGCTACGATATCGCGCACTGCTTGTTGGTACTTAGCAGTAACATCCAAGAAGTACTCATCCAAAAGAAGGTTAGCAAGATCTGCATCACGGTTGTAAGCATCTGTAATCTTTTGCAAGAAACGAGAACGGATGATACAGCCATCACGCCAGATAGAGGCAATGTCTGCAAATGGCAAGTTCCAGTTATTTTCTTTAGAAGCTACACGCAATTGAGCAAAACCTTGTGCGTATGAAATGATTTTTGAGAAGTAAAGGGCTTGACGGATTTTTTCAATCAACTCAGCCTTGTCTCCCTCAAATTTGAAGGCAGCTGGTTTTGGAAGGACCTTGCTAGCATGTACACGTTCTTCTTTGTAAGTTGAAATGTAACGTGCAAATACTGACTCAGTGATGAGTGACAATGGTACACCAAGGTCAAGTGATGATTGGCTAGTCCATTTACCAGTTCCCTTGTTACCTGCAGCATCAAGGATGTAGTCTACGATTGGTCCGTCTTGACCTTCATCGTCTTTACGGCTCAAAATATCAGCTGTGATTTCGATCAAGTAGCTGTCCAATTCACCCTTGTTCCACTCAGTAAAGATTTCAGCCATGTCTTCTGCAGAAAGGCCTAGCAAGTGTTGCATCAAGTCATAGCTTTCTGCGATCAATTGCATATCACCATACTCGATACCGTTGTGAACCATTTTTACATAGTGACCAGCTCCATCAGGACCGATGTATGTCACACATGGTTTACCATCTTCTGGTGCTTTAGCTGAGATTTCTTCAAGAACATCTGCAACCAATTCGTAGGCTTCTTTTTGTCCACCAGGCATGATAGAAGGACCTTCAAGGGCACCTTTCTCACCACCAGAAACCCCAGTACCGATAAAGTTGATACCTGAGTTTGCCAATTCTTCATTACGACGGATGGTATCTTTGTAGAAAGTGTTTCCTCCGTCAATCAAGATATCACCCTTGTCAAGGTGTGGAAGAAGGGCTTGGATAGTAGCATCTGTACCAGGTCCAGCTTGAACCATGAGCATGATACGACGAGGTTTTTCGATTGAGTTTACAAAACTTTCAACATCATAGCTTGGTACAAAGTTCTTTTCAGGATGGCAAGCAATCACATCTTCAGTTTTTTCTTTACTACGGTTGTAGATAGCAACTGTGTAACCACGAGATTCAATATTAAGGGCAAGGTTACGACCCATTACGGCCATACCAACGACACCAAAGTTAGCTTTTGTCATTTGACACTCCTCTTGTTTAATTTGTTTTATTTTATCATTTTTACTTTTGAAAAGAAAGAATTTTGTAACGACTGCTTAGTAGTCCAAGTCATCCGCATGTCCAGAACCATTTCCAACAAAGTATCCTGTCTTACAGTTAAGGGTAAAGAGATAGGTTCCATCTGGCTTGTAGAGGTTGTAATAACCATTGCCATTAACGATATTGACACGTTCGAGGATGTATTGGTTGCCAGTGATATAGCCACGTGAACGTGAAGTCGCTAGAATTTGTTCCAAAACGCCATCAGCGAAATCCCAAGCAGAGTTATTACTGTCATCAATAGCAGACTGATTGTAAGAAACACGACTGGCACTTCTTTGAACAGCAACTCCTGCACTTGATACGCCCATATTGACTTCACTACGAGAACTTCTAGTCTCCGTTGATGCAGAGTTTGAGCTACTTGGGCTTGTCTCACTAGCTGTATTTTCACTTGCTTTACTAGAGCTTGAGCTGCTAGATTCAGTTGAACTTGAAGTACTTGTTTGCTGGCTCTTTCCTAGACTGATAGCCTTATCTAGCAATTTATCTAGCTCCGTATTTCCAGTTTTAATATCTGTAAATTTAGCATCAGATTTAGCTTTTGCATTGGTATCCAGAACACCATCCACAATAGCCGGTTTTTCAAATTGTGCATTGACATCTTGAATAGCCTTGATTTGCGTTGCTAGACTATCATATTTAGATTTGGCAAGCGTATGCTCACGACTACCTTCCAGCTTATCAAGCAAGGTCTTCAGTTGGCTCAGTTTATCAAACTGGCTATTTTTCAAAGCCGTTTTATTGCTATCTGTGTAGAAGGCATCGTATTGGTTATTAAAATCATCCACATCTGATTGATTGGCTGTAGTTGATTGAGAAGTCTGAATTTCCTTGGTCGAGCGATTCACTTGACGATAGACATAATAAGCAGTTCCCAGGATAAGGATCGCTAAGGCTGCTAGAATCCCGTAAACCACCCATTTCTTCTTGCTTTTTCCATCTTCACTATCCGTAGCTCGAGAACGTGTGAGAGCCTCTTCCGCTCTAACTAATGGTACCTCTTCCGTCTCAAATTCTTCGACAAGAGGAGCTTCTGAAACTCGTGTTAATTCTAAATCATCAAACTGACCCAATTCATCTTCTGGAGCTGGAGAAGTTACTCCTGTTTCCTCACGAAGCTCTTGAAGCAGATTATCCAGAGTCTGAGTCTCCTCTACCTCTTCTTTTTCAACTAATTCATCTTTGCTAAACTGACGCGTTTCAAACTTATCTGCCTCAATTTCATCTTTATGTTGCTTCACATACTTGTCTAAGATAGAATCTCCAGGTAATACCCCTGCTTCCACCTCTTCATTTTTACGCATGGCTTCTCCAACTGTTAGCTCTTTGGCATCATCAAAATCAAATTGCGCTTCTTGATGTTCTGCTTTATGACGATTACGTCTTTTCTTACTCATGAGTTTTTCCTTTCTACTTTACTTCTTGGCGTTTAACACGCTGACCAAAATATTGATACAAATAAACTTTTAAGGTTCCATTGTACAACTTACGTTTCTTATCTGCCTGACTACCATACTTGGTCTCAAAGGCTTCATCACTAGTTAGGATAAATTTGCTCCAAGTTTTCAGCGGTGCAAATACTTGCCCCATCTCAGCATAAAGCTTGGTAACCCCTGCATCATCTGACAAGCGTTCACCATAAGGCGGGTTGGAGACAATCACTCCATTGATTTTTTCGGAACGCAAATCCTGCACGCGCATCTGCTTAAAAGTAATATCCCCTGCAACACCTGCTGCCTGAGCATTGGCCTTAGCAATTTCCACCATGCGTGCATCAATGTCACAGCCCATAATATCCAATTCCAGCTCACGATCTACTTTTTTAGCTGCCTCCGTGCGAACTTCTTGGATCAAACGGTCACTAATCCAGTTCCATTCCTCAAAGGCAAAAGAGCGACGAAGACCTGGTGCCATCTTTCTGGCAATCATAACTGCCTCGATACAGAAAGTACCCGAACCACAAGTTGGGTCAATCAATGGCTTGTCTGGATACCAGTTAGAGAGTTGCAAGATAGCTGCCGCCATGTTTTCCTTGATAGGAGCCCCACCTTTTTCGGTACGATAGCCACGTTTAAAGAGACTAGATCCTGTCGTATCAATCATGACAGTTGCTATATCTTTGAGAATAGAGACCTCAATCCTGAACTCCGGACCATTCTCCATCAGAGGAACTCCTTCTGGGCGGGCATAGTGTTTCTGCAATTTCTTAACAACAGCCTTCTTTGAAATTGCCTGCACACTTGGTTCATTGTGTAGCTTAGATTTAACACATTTGGCTTTTGAAATCGGGAAACGTGCCCCAAGCGGTAAATAATTTTCCCAATCTAGGGCGAAAACTCCCTGAAACAGCTCTTCAAAAGTTTTAGCTGGGAAAGTTCCTACGATAATCTTGATACGATCTGCTGCTCGAAGCCAGAGGTTAGTCTCGATAATGGCTCTCGCATCTCCTTGAAAACGAACACGTCCATTTTCAACCTGACAATCGTAGCCCAACTCTCGCACTTCACGACCCACAACAGCCTCAAGACCTGCTGCAGCAGTCGCGATTAAATTAAATTCTTTTTTCATTTTACAGTCTTATAAGACCTTTCTATATGTCCACTTTAAAAAATGAGGTTGAGAAAATTTCTCAGCCCCAACCTATATGCAATTTTCTATAAGCCATGTTTTGTTCCAGAAGTGACTAGGACCACTTCCTTCGATAATCATCTGTCTACCACTAACAGCCTAGAGCTGATAGTAGTCAGAGTACTACGTTCGTTTCCGTGCACTCCATGCCCCGACCAAAATTTGGGTTGCTAGCTTGAGGGGTTTACCGCGTTCCACTCTCTCCGTTTCCAGAAAGACTCCGTCACTGTGGCACTTTCAAGCCTACTCTGACCTATCCGAGGACTTAGCCATTTCAACTGCCGTAACGATTTCTCGTCCCTAGGCTTATGGTTTCGCCTAGCACAAACACTACAGGCATCACAGCCTGTGCTAGCATGGACTTTCCTCATGAAAAGAAATTCTCCTCACGCGATTATCCAAAAATTGCACTTTTCAAATAAGCTCTTATAAATCAGAGTTGTCCAAAATTTGTTTACCAAATACTTCTTTCTCAAGACGATTCAAGCGTTTCAAAATATCAAAATTCGTCATAGAAGTTGTTGCTGTCATTTCAAGCGGTTCTGCTTGAACAGGTGCAGATTCAGGCTTGCGAGACAATTCTTCCTTCAACTCTGCAATTTCTTGACGGAGAGACTTGACTAAGGTAGCATAAGTTTCATAGTCCTTGATGACATCGTCCAAAAATTCATCAACTTCAACCTTACTATATCCACGGACTTCACGTCCAAACTCTTGCTCAAAAATATCTTTTGCTGAAAAAATAATACTTGCCATCTCTCTCTCCATTCTCGGTTTCTAATAGTATTATTATATAAAAAAAGGCAAACAAAAATCAAGGTCAAAGGCTTACTTTTCAGAAAAATTTTCTGCTAGCTCATTTAAGTCTTCAAACGTTAGCCTTTTTATGCGATAACCTTCCTGATTTTTCATCAAGTTATCCATAAATTTTAGTTTGGTCTCATTTTCTGGATCATAGAAAAAATAAGCTAAATCAGTATTTTCTAGTAAAAATCGTTGGTAATCACGCAGTTGCCCTGTATGTTCATATTTGGGATAGGCATATTTGACAAAATCTACCTGCTTAAATTGGCTAAGTTTAAACTGATTCGCTTCATTCCAATTTTCCCCGTGCGTTTCAAAATCAAAAATCGTCGCTAGGCAGAAATCATATTCTTCTTTCATTTCATTTGCGACATCCAGAACCCAAGATTCAAATCCCAAATTCCCTGTAAATACCAGCCATTTAACCCCTTCTTCTGCTAAACTTTCTAAATCACGACGAATGACTTTCTTGATCACTTTCAACCTGATATCTTTTTCGTTAAAGACACCCAAATCAAAATTAGAATAGCCCATAATTAAAGCTGTAGTCATTTTTACACCTTTCTTTATATTTTTATGGTATAATAGAGTGATGTTATTGTACCAATAAGGAGAAATATGGTCAACTATCCTCATAAAATTTCATCAAAAAAAAGCCAAACATCCATTTCTCAACCAAAGAATTTCGCAAATCGAGGAATGACTTTTGAAAAGATGATCAACGCTACCAACGACTACTATCTGACGCATGGCATGGCCGTTATCCATAAAAAGCCGACGCCTGTTCAAATTGTCCGAGTAGACTATCCTCAACGTAGTCGAGCCAAAATTGTAGAAGCCTATTTTAGACAAGCTTCCACAACAGATTACTCTGGCGTGTATAGAGGACATTACATTGACTTTGAAGCCAAGGAAACACGACAAAAGAATGCTATTCCAATGAAGAACTTCCATCTACACCAGATTCAACATATGGAACAAGTTCTGGAACAGCAGGGTATCTGCTTCGTTCTGCTTCACTTTTCTTCTCGACAAGAAACTTATTTGTTGCCGGCACTTGATTTGATTCGCTTTTATCATCAAGATAAGGGTCAAAAATCAATGCCCCTTGGATATATTCGGGAATACGGATATTTAGTAAAGCAAGGAGCCTTCCCTCAAATTCCCTATCTCGACATTATCAAAGAACATTTACTAGGTGGTAAAACAAGATGAACAAACAAACTATTCTGCGATTCTTAAAGTATATTGGAATTACATTCCTTACCTTATTTATCGCATTATTTCTATTAGGTGGTGGTGTCTTCCTCTACTTTGTTAGCAAGGCTCCAGCCTTATCTGAAAGTAAATTAGTTGCGACAACCTCTAGCAAGATTTATGACAACAAAAACGAACTGATTGCTGACCTTGGATCTGAACGTCGCGTAAACACTCAAGCCAATGAAATTCCTACTGATCTAGTCAAAGCTATCGTGTCCATAGAAGACCACCGTTTCTTTGATCATAGAGGTGTCGATACCATTCGTATCATGGGTGCAGCATTGAGAAACCTCCAAGGAAAAGGAGGACTCCAAGGGGCATCAACCTTGACCCAGCAATTGATTAAATTAACTTATTTCTCAACTTCAACTGCTGATCAAACTTTATCACGTAAAGCCCAAGAAGCTTGGCTAGCTGTTCAATTAGAACAAAAAGCAACTAAACAAGAAATCCTAACCTACTACATTAACAAAGTCTACATGTCCAACGGAAACTATGGAATGCAAACCGCAGCCCAAAATTACTATGGAAAAGACTTGAAGGATTTAAGCTTGCCACAGTTAGCGCTCCTAGCTGGAATGCCTCAGGCACCTAACCAATATGATCCATATTCCCATCCAGAAGCTGCTCTCGAACGTCGTAACTTGGTACTTTCAGAAATGAAGGGACAAAATTACATCAGTGCAGAACAGTATGAGAAAGCAATCAATACGCCCATCACTGACGGTCTTCAGAGCTTGAAATCAGCCAATAGTTACCCAGCCTATATGGATAACTACCTTAAAGAAGTCATTGACCAAGTTGAACAAGAAACTGGTTACAATCTTCTTACTACAGGTATGGATGTCTACACAAATGTGGACAAAGATGTTCAACAGCGACTTTGGGATGTTTACAACACAGATGAATATGTTGCCTATCCAGATGATGAACTCCAAGTAGCATCCACTATCGTAGATGTAACAAATGGTAAAGTCATTGCTCAACTAGGTGCCCGTCACCAATCAAGTAATGTATCTTTCGGTGTTAACCAAGCCGTTGAAACCAACCGTGACTGGGGTTCTACTATGAAACCAATCACTGACTATGCTCCCGCTTTAGAATATGGAGTCTATGACTCTACTGCATCTATTGTTCATGATGTTCCTTATAACTATCCTGGTACTGATACTCCAGTCTACAACTGGGATCATGGCTACTTTGGAAACATTACTGTCCAGTATGCTCTTCAACAATCACGAAATGTCACAGCCGTTGAGACTTTGAATAAGGTCGGTCTAGATAAGGCTAAAACCTTCCTTAATGGTCTTGGTATCGATTATCCAAGCATGCATTATGCAAACGCCATTTCAAGTAATACAACTGAATCCAACAAAAAATACGGTGCAAGTAGTGAAAAAATGGCTGCTGCCTACGCTGCTTTTGCTAATGGCGGTATTTACCACAAGCCAATGTACATCAATAAAATCGTCTTTAGTGACGGTAGTGAAAAAGAATTTTCTGATACCGGCACACGAGCTATGAAAGAAACTACTGCCTATATGATGACTGAAATGATGAAAACAGTCCTAGTATACGGTACCGGACGTGGTGCCTACCTACCATGGCTTCCACAAGCAGGTAAGACAGGTACTTCTAACTATACTGACGACGAAATTGAAAAGTATATCAAGAACACTGGCTACGTAGCCCCAGATGAAATGTTTGTAGGATATACCCGCAAATATGCAATGGCTGTTTGGACAGGATACTCAAATCGTCTAACTCCAATCATCGGAGATGGTTTCCTTGTGGCTGGTAAGGTCTACCGTTCAATGATAACTTACCTTTCTGAAGATGACCATCCTGGAGACTGGACAATGCCAGATGGCTTGTATCGAAATGGAGAATTCGTCTTCCAAAACAACGCGAAGAACGCATGGAATAATCCAGCTACACAACAAACACAAACAGTAGAAACTCCAAGCACAACCGCTGAAAGTTCAACTACACAGGCAAGTACTACGGTTGGTCAACAACCAAATAATGCTCCAGCAACTGACCCTAATCAAGGACAAGCTGGTCAGGCTGTTCAGCCAACACAGCCAGTACAACCAGCACCACAAAATCCACAAGTTCAACAGCAACCACAACAGTAAAAAGAAAATCCTGAGTTTCAAAACTCAGGATTTTTTCTAACAAAAATTGGCTTCATAATCTTTGAAAATGAGGATAGGTTTCAATTCATTTTCGATAAACCAAAAGAAGTTAGCGAACAACTAACTTCTTTTTTATCTTATTTCACATGTTTTGCAAGTTCTTCTTGCGCTTTTTTATTGGATTCTTCTTTTTCTTTCATCCATTTATCTTGAGCTTTTTGGTATTCATCCACAGTGACTGCCTTGTCTTGAAGTTCCAAGTATTTGTATAGGAGCGGATCGCTTGTCCCCTTGTTACCAGAGAAGGCAAATGGCATCGTAAATGGTACCATCTTAGACAAGATTGGGCGACCAGTGAGTGATGTTGTTGGAATAATCAAGGCACTATCTGTCAACCAAGCTTGGGCTGTAGCATACTTATCATAACGTTTTGCTACATCTATTGTCTCATTTCCAGCTTCAGTTACCAATTTCTCATAGTCGTTCAGACCAACCTTCTTAGCTGCAGCATTATCTGTACCAGAATCAAAGCCAAGGTAGGTTTTAGTGTTTTCACCAACTGATGGTTTGATAATATCGAGGTAAGTAGATGGATCCGCAAAGTCTGGAGACCAACCAACATTATCTGAAATATCCCAATCTTCCCCAGCTGCTGTTTCAGCAAAGTAGGTAATATTCAAGACTTCATCTTTTTGTAGTTGTTGAATATCAATTACGACATTATCTGTACCCAAGGTTTCTTCAACCGATTGTTTGAAAGATTGAACACGTTGAACTTTTGTAGTTGCTGTCTGGTCAACTGGCATATCCAAATGAATTGGGAAGGTCACGCCTTCTGCCTGTAAAGCTGACTTAGCCTTCGCAAATTCGGCCTTGGCTTTTTCTGAATTGTAGAGACCATCTTGGGCATCGGCTAGATTAACATCCTTCCATTCTTCCCCATAAGTCACCAATTTTTCTTTGACCATATCGCCAAAGTTTTTCCCATCTGCTTGGACAAATGTTGGTGGTACAAAAAGATTACGCAAAATTTTGCTTGCACCACTGGCACCGTTCACTTGTGAAGCATAGGCCGTACGATCAAAACCAAAAGCAATAGCTTGGCGGAAATCCTTGTTTAAGAGAGCCTTTTTAGTAGATGTCTTTTGTTCTTCGCTAGTCTTAGAAGTATATTTGTAAGACTGGCGGTCAATATTTGTACCAACTAGATAAGTCGTAGAGTCTTGTTGGGTATAGACAATATTGTTCTTCATCGTTTTTTCAAGTTCTGCGAAACTTGCACTTGTTGGATAGAGGCGGGCTGCTGTAAGGCTACCATCTTTAAAGTTTTCTGCAGGTTTGCTGGTATCTTGACCATCCCAGAATGACAACTTTATCTTATCAACATGAACATTGTCCTTATCCCAGTAGTTAGGATTTTTCGCAAATTCAACGGAAGATTTAGCCACAAGAGATTTTAACAAATAAGGACCATTATACAAGATACTGCTTGGATCTGTCGCTTTAGCAAAATCATCCCCTTTTGAGTTCAAAAACTCTTCATTAACTGGTGCCAAGACACCCATTGTTGTTTTAGAATTCCAAAAACTTTCAGGTTTGTTCAAAGTGTATTGGACTGTTTGATCGTCAAGGGCTTTAATTCCAACTTGAGAAAAATCTTTATTTTCCCCTTTAGCATAAGCATCCAGCCCCTTGATTGAATCCTGTACCAAGTAAAGAGCTTGTGATTTCTTATCTGTTGCATATTTAAGACCTGTTACAAAGTCTTGAGCCTTGACAGGAGCATATTCTTCACCTTCAGATGTGTACCACTTGGCATCCTGACGAATCTTATAAGTGTAGGTCAAACCATCTTTAGAAACTGACCAGTCCTCTGCCAATGAAGGAACAAGGTTCCCGTATTTATCATTTTCAAGCAATCCATCAATCACGTTACTAGTAATGTTTGAAGTAGCTGCCTTGCTGGTTGTCAAATAGTTGAGATTATCTGGGTCTGTCTCGTAAGTAAATGCAAAGGTCTGCTCACCTTTAGCGCCTGAGCCCCCAGAACAAGCAGCTAAAACACCCGCTGCTAATAAAGTCACTCCCGCAAGAGCCAATACTTTCCTTGTTTTCATAGTATTCTCCTCTGTTTTTCTATCCATTATAGACCCTTTTTCAAACATTGTCAACAGAATTTTCAGAATTTTTGAAAATTATTTTTTAAACATTAGGTTTGCAAAAATATGAATAATAACAAAAAACCTCAACTACATTAGGTAGTCGAGGAATGATCAATCATATTTCTGTAAGCAGTTTGATTTGTTTAATCTAACTCATTTCTTACACACTGCAAGGCTGCTCCGATTACCTGGTGCATATCATAATAGCGATAGTGTCCTAAACGACCACCAAAGATAACATTGCCTTGCTCATCAGCAAGTTTTTTATATGATTTATACAAATGATTATTACGATCATTATTAACTGGATAATAAGGATCATCACCTTTTTCCCATGTTTTAGAATGTTCTTTAGTAATGATCGTCTTTGCTTGATTTCCAAACTCAAAATGTTTGTGTTCAATAATGCGAGTATATGGGGTATCTGCATCTGTATAGTTGACAACTGCATTTCCTTGGTAATTCTCCATATCCAAGGTCTCGTTTTCAAAACGAAGACTACGGTACTCTAGTTCACCCAACTTATAGTCGAAGAATTCATCAATCATACCAGTAAAGACAATCTTAGGGAAATCCTTCATATATTGCTCTTTATTCGCAAAGAAATCAACATTTGTTTCTACATCAATGTTTTCATAATCCAACATTTTTTCAACTATTTGAGTGTATCCACCAATTGGAATGCCTTGATAGGTATCGTTAAAATAGTTGTTATCGTATGTCAAGCGTACTGGCAAACGGCGAATGATAAAGGCTGGAAGTTCAGTAGTTGGTTTGCCCCACTGTTTCTCTGTATAATCTTTGATTAATTTTTCGTAGATGTCTGTACCTACAAGAGAAATCGCCTGTTCTTCCAAATTTTCAGGAGTTTTGCCATTTAAAACAGCACGTTGTTCATCAATCTTAGCTTGTGCTTCCGCTGGCGTTACAACTCCCCAGAGTTTATTGAAGGTATTCATATTGAAAGGAAGGTTATAAATCTCTCCCTTATAGTTTGCTACAGGAGAGTTAGTATAACGGTTAAAATCTGCAAACTGATTTACATAATCCCAAATCTCCTTATCAGAAGTATGGAATATATGGGCACCATATTGATGAACTTGAATTCCTTCCTCTTCACGAGTATAGATATTACCCGCAATATGATTTCGTTTTTCAATGACTTTTACTTTTTTTCCTTTTAAGGCTGCTTCATGGGCGAAAACCGCGCCAAAAAGACCAGCACCGACAACAAGATAATCGTACATCTTAAGCTCCTTTATTTTTTAACAAACTGTTGTAGCAATTGTACAAGATTGATTACTTTAATCGATGATACAATTGTATATTTTACATCTTAAATTCGTACTTCTTATCCATAGACTTCTGCCAAAAGAATCTTGCTTTTTTGCTTAGTTTTCGGACCATCATCCACACCAAATACGATATGCGAATGAATATCAATCATTTTGTCTTATTTTCCTTCCATCACATCATTAATTGCAGCCTTGACTGACTCTAAACTGCTATCACTTATTTCCATCATGTAGAGGTTGCTATCAGGCATGGCATAAGATGGTAAATCCATACGCCCTGTTCCTTTAAGATCTTGCGAGGTAATCTTATAAGTTCCACCACTCTCAAGTTGGGCATTGGCCAGATTCATCATGGTTTCAAGTGGCATATTGGTTTGCAAAGAATCTTGTAGTCCCTTTATAATACTGTCATAATTTTTCAAAGCTTCTGTTGAGGTTAACTTTCGCAAAATAGCGACAATAACCTTTTGCTGGTTGCGACCACGATCTCGGTCTCCATCTGCCAATGAATAACGCTCTCGTACAAAGCTAAGAGCTTGCTCCGAGTCAAGATGAACACTTCCTACAGGATAGAACTTCCCATTTGTATGAGCAGTAAATTCTTGGTCATTATAAACATCAACTCCACCGAGTAAATCAATCAATTTCAAGAAAGAGGTGAAATTCAAACGAGCATAATAGTTCAAGTCAATACCATAGAGATTTTCCAGTGTATGAATCGAAGCATCTACTCCATAAATACCCGCATGAGTCAACTTATCTTTTTGATTATTCCCTCCGTCTGCAATCGAAACATAGGAATCACGAGGGGTTGTTGTCAAGAGAATCTTTTTAGTTTCACGATTCACTGTCATAATGATATTGACATCAGAACGAGAAACTGAACTAATTGGACCGTAAGTATCAATTCCGCTGATATAAACGTTGAAACTGTCACCTTTGACATCCTTTGGAGTTTCAACCTTCTTAGTCAATTCTTTGGTATAGATTTTCTTAATCTTTGAAGCATAGTCTGGATATTCTGATTCGATAATGTTTTCAAAGACACTGTTTAGAAGGATTGCCTTTGTATCTCCAGCTAACAAGCTCTTATAGGCCGCAAGATAAGAACTACTTTCTTCGACTGTCAATTCCTTATTTTGACTAACCTTCAGATCATTCAGTAACTGTTGGATATTATTCTTATCTGTCCCAGTAGGACCCATTACACTGGTTACCTGACTGATATTCTCAATTGGACTATCTGCTAACACCGCAATACTCATCGAATAATTTGAGTAATTTGATGTTGCATTCAAACGACTAGTAAATCCAATGAACTGACTTACAACAAAGAGGGAAGTCCCATTAATCAAAATACCAAGTAGTAATAAAATCAGCGTTAGATTTTTAGCTTTCTTAGACCGAATTAAAAAGAAGCACAAGACGGCTAAGGCTACAATTAGGACGGTAACTGCTATGTTCAGATATCGGAAGGCTAGCATATTGTATTTGAAAATCAAAAACAATAAAAAGACTGCTAGTATTGCATAGATAGCTAGCAACCCCCAACTAATCAATTTTTTTGTTTTACCCTGACGAGCTCGCTTCGAAGATCTACTCACGATATACCTCTATTATCAATTTTTATTTCATTTCACTTTATTATATCATAAAATACATCATCAACAGTACATTGTATGATACATACTCTCCAAGTAAAGTATCCTCAATATCTCACTAAACTTCTACGCCTTAACTTTCAATATATTCATTACAATGATACTGTGAAATGCAATAAACGAGGTCCCTTACGGAACCTCGCTCGTCATTATTTCACATGATTTTCTGCTTCTTTTTGAGCTTTTTCGATTGCTTTTTTGCTTTCTTGCTCCCATTTAGTCTTAGCTTCTTCAAACTGTTTGGTTGTCACAGTGTCTTTTTGCAGTTTCATGTACTTGTAGTTATTGCCATCACCCTTGATACCGACCAATGAATAACCTCTTGTAAATGGCGTTACTTTGGTGACAGATGCTGTTCCACCACTTGACATAGCTGACATGATAAGAGAGTTATCAATCATCCAAGCCTGTGCTTCAGCATATTTTTCATAACGTTTGGCTACATCTTTATTTTCGCTATCTGCATCTTTGAGCATCTTGGTGTAGGTATCAAGACCCAAGCTAGCAATTTTAGCTTTATCTTCCTGAGCATCTAGACCAAAGATTTTGAGGTAGAATCCATCCTCTGCATTGAAAGGATTGAGATAAGTTGATGGATCTTGGTAGTCACCTACCCACCCATCAAAGTTCAAATCATAGTCTCGATCAGCAGGCGTTGGTGCTAAGAAGGCTACGTTATTAAAATCATCTGTTGAAAGTTGCTGAACATCAATGACAATGTTATCAGCACCTAAAACTGACTCTAGAGTCTGCTTAACAGAGTTCATGCCTGTCACAGCATTTTTACTTGTTTGATCAACAGCCACATCCAAGTGAATAGGGAAAGTCACACCTTGACTTGCCAATTCTTTTTTAGCTTCCGCAAATTTTGCTTGGGCCTTTTCTTTGTTAAAATAGGCATCCTGAGCATCTGCCAAGTCAATGCCTGACCATTCTGTTCCGTAGTTAACCAATTTAGAAGCGACTACTTCTCCAAAGGTCTTGTCTCCAACTTGGACAAATGTAGGAGGTACTAGGGTGTTACGAAGGGTCTTGCTAGCTGCTTCTTCCCCATTTGACTGGGCAGAATAGGCTGTGCGATCTAAGGCGAAGTTCACCGCTTGGCGGAAGTTCTTGTTCAAGACAGCTGTCTCAGTTGACTTCTTCTGCTCATCTGTCGTTTTAGACGTATGGTTGTAGGCCTTACGGTTGACGTTGAAATTGAAGTACCAAGAAGTCTTGTCCTGCAAGCTATAAACGATATTATCCTTATATTTTTCCTTGGTCTTGGCAAAGTTAGAACTATTTGGATAAACCCCAGCGATTGAATAGGCTCCACTTTCAAAGTTACGGATGGTCAATTCTTGGTCTGAACCATCAAAGTAAGCCAATTTCACGTGTTCAATCGATACTTTGTCATGATCATAGTAATGCGGATTTTTCACATACTCGATTGATGATTTCGATGTGAAATCTTTTAACAAATAAGGTCCGCTGTAGAGAATACTATCTGGAGATAAAGTACCAAAATCTTTCCCTTTTGAATTTAGAAACTCTTCATTTACTGGGAAAAGAATACTGTTGGTTGTTTTTGAGTTCCAATAAGGTTCTGGGCGTGCCAAAGTATACTCAACAGTCTGGTCGTCAATGGCCTTCACCCCAACCTTAGAAAAGTCAGAATCCGCTCCTGTAATATAATCATTCAAGCCCTTGATCGAGTTTTGAATCAAGTCAATGGCCTGTGATTTATTATCCACTGCGTACTTGATACCTGTCACAAAATCTTGTGCCTTGACTGGGGCGTACTCTTCACCGTCAGCCGTAAACCATTTGGCATCTTTTCTCAATTTATAGGTATAACTCAGACCGTCGCTTGAAACAGACCAGTCTTCTGCCAAAGATGGAACTAGGTTCCCGTGATTGTCATTTTCAAGCAAACCATCAACTAGGTTGGTAATGATGGCTGTATTATCAGCGTAGTAGTCTAATAGATAGTTAAATGTAGTTGGATTTCCACTAAAGGTTGATGAGTAAGTTTTTGTATCTGAACCTGATTGTCCGCAAGCAGCTAAAAGCAAAGTGGCCGCAAAGGTCAGGCCTGCACTAAGGACACGCTTTTTTGTATTCATCTTCTTTCTCCTTTATGTTAGTTTTTGTAACATAAGTTTATTTTACCAAAATAGAGGAAATTTGTAAAGTTAATTGAATTTCGAGAATGAAAGTTTATAAACTTTAGTTATAAAAAAACAAAGGATTTCTGTCTTTCATACAGTCCTCCCTTGTTTTTATACGGTTTGTTGACTAAGAAACATCTACAAAATAAGCCTAGACTCATTTTATGTGTTTTTCTAAATCCTTTTGATACTGAGCATTAGATTCTAGTTTTTCCTTTTGCCACTTTTTAAGAGCCGCCTCATACTCTTTAGTTGTCACGATATCATTTTGAAGTTGCATACCTTTAAAAATAAATGGATCTCCCTTAATACCGACCTGTGAATAAGCTTTGGTAAATGGAACAGTACGACTAACCATAGGAGAGCCACCTGAAGAAGCAACTGGAATAAGAAGTGAACTATCAGTAACCCAAGCCTGTGCTTTGGCATACTTTTCGTATCGTTTATCAAGATTACTTGTCTCAGATGCAGCATCATCCAAGAGCTTCTTGTATTCATCCAAGCCAACTTTCGCCATGACTTCAGGATCCTTGCCCTTTGTTATACCTAGATGTTTCAAGGCAGAACCCTTCTTAGCATCTAAAATATTGAGATAGGTTGCTGGATCTTGATAATCTGGTCCCCAACCAGTTCCGTTCAAATCATAATCTTTTTGGGTTGGAACTTTAGCTTGAGAAGTAATACTTTCCTTCTCATTATCCGTCATTTGAAGAACATCTATAATTACATTCTCAGTTCCCAATGTTTCTTCAATCGATTGTTTTAATGAATTTGTCTGTTGAACTGCAACTACATCTGTCTGTTCTACTGGTACATCCAAATGAATCGGGAAACTTACTCCCTTAGATTGCAATTCTGTTTTCGCTTTTTCAAATGTAGACTTGGCCTTTGTTGGATTGTAAATTGTATCTTTGCCATCTGTGAGAGTCACATCTTTCCATTGCTCTCCATATTTCAGCAGTTCATCTTGAGCCAGCTGTCCGAAGGTCTTCCCAGCTACTTGAACATAGTTATCTGGCACTAGACTATTACGAATAATCTTATCCGCACCTTCTTCACCATTTAATTGAGCTGTATAGGCGTGGCGATTAAATGCAAAATTAAGAGCCTGACGGAAGTTCTTATTGAGAAGAGCTTCTTTTGTTGATGTTTTTTGTGACTCATCTGTTTTAGCTGTTTTATTATAGGATTGACGATTTACGTTAACGGTAAGATAATAACTTGTTGCCTCTTGTGGACTATAGACAATCTTATCACCGTATTCCTTTTTAGTTGATTCAAAGTTTGAGCTTGCTGGAAAGAGACGAGCAGTTGTATAGGCACCTTGTGTAAAGCTACGAATTAAGGATTCTTGGTCTGATCCATCATAGAATGTTAATTTTACATTATCAATTTTGACATTTTCCTTATCCCAATAGTTAGGATTTTTTTCATATTCAATCACAGATTTAGAAATCAAGGACTTCAAAAAATATGGACCATTGTAAAGAATACTTGATGGAGTTGGCGCTCCGTAATCCTTACCTGTTGCATTCAAAAATTCTTCATTAACTGGAAGCATCGTTGCAGTGGTTATTTTTGAATTCCAAAAACTTTCCGGTTTATTAAGCGTATATTCTACTGTATAATCATCAAGAGCTTTCACACCTACAGTTGAGAAATCGTTTGTCTCACCACTAACATAAGCCTCCAATCCTTTGATAGATTTCTCAACCAAAGAAAGACCATCGGACTTTCCATCTGCTGCATGTTTCAGACCTGTGACAAAATCCTGAGCCTTAACTTCCGCATACTCTTCCCCTTCTGAAGTATACCACTTCACACCTTTACGAAGTTTGTAGGTATAAGTCAAGCCATCTTTAGAAACTGACCAATCCTCTGCTAGAGAAGGAATGAGATTCCCATATTTATCATTCTCTAAAAGACCGTCGACAACATTACCTATTACGTCAGAAGTTGAACTTTTACTTGTAACGCTATAATCCAAGGATGATGGATCAACAGCATAAACATAAGAAAATGTTTTGGGAGCGTCTGCATTCTTTTCACTTTTCCCACAAGCTGTTAAAAGAATGGCTGTACTCAAGGTCACTCCTGCTCCTAAGAGCCACTTTTTCGATTGCATAAATAATCTCCTTCAAAATAGTATTTTCACTATTATACCCTATTTTTTTACAAATGCAAGAGCTTTTGACAGATTTTTTAGAAAATTCTAACAAATGTTTTTAAAAGAGTTTTTTACACAACTTTTAGCAAAAAACCTCAAGCTTTAAGGCTCAAGGTTCTCACTTTTTAGTTAGTCATTTCCACACAGAAAGCATCCCATGGAGCTAAGATTTGTTTCTCAACCACTTCTTGAGCCACGGTGTTTTCAATCAAGACAGATTTAACTTTTTCTTCTACTCCCAAGTCTTGTTCTTCATTGGACAAGTTAGCCACGACTAAGAAACGACGGTCGCCATCTTTACGGATATAGGCAAAGACCTTATCATCAGTTTCAAGCAATTCAAATTCAGCTCGAATCAGCCAGCTATTCTCTTTGCGGATTTGAACCAGTTTCTGATAGGTATAGAAAATAGAATCTGGATTTTCCAGCGCTTCTTGAACATTGATTGTTTGATAGTTTGGATTGACTGCCAACCAAGGCTGACCTGTTGAGAAACCAGCATTTTCACTCGCATCCCATTGCATCGGAGTACGGGCATTGTCACGACCGATGACACGAATACTGTCCATGATTTCTTCCATCGGAACGCCTTTTTCAAGAGCTTCACGCGCATAGTTGAGGGATTCAATATCTTCTACTTGATCCAGTGTTTCAAATGGATAGTTGGTCATCCCAATCTCCTCACCTTGGTAGATATAAGGTGTCCCTCTCATCAAATGAAGTAAAATTGCAAAGGCTTTGGCAGATTTTTCACGGTATTCTTGGTCATTTCCCCAGATAGAGACGATACGAGGGAGATCATGATTGTTCCAGAAGAGCGAATTCCAACCATCCTCAACTCCTAATTCTGTCTGCCATTTGTTGAAAATCTCTTTTAACTTACTGATATTCAGCTCTTTTTGATAATGCCATTTAGGTTGCCCTTCCTGATACTGAAGACAAATGTGTTCAAACTGGAAGACCATAGACAATTCTTGCCCTTTTGGATCAGAGTAAAGTTTAGCAATTTCTGGCGTAGCTCCCCAAGTCTCTCCTACTGTCAAGAGATCTTTGTCGCCAAAGGTTGCCTGATTCATTTCCTTGAGATAGGGGTGGAGCATAGGACCATTATTAACTACTTTCTCATCAGGAATTTTCCCAATCATGTCAATAACATCCATACGGAAACCGCCAATCCCTTTATCAATCCAGAAATTCATCATCTCATAAATTTTCTGGCGAAGTTTTTCATTTTCCCAGTTGAGATCAGGCTGTTTCTTACTGAAAAAGTGGAGATAGTATTGACCCGACTTTTCATCGTATTCCCAAGCAGATCCACTAAAGATAGAATCTAAATCGTTAGGCTCATCTCGCCAGATATAGTAGTCTCGCTCAGGGCTATCAGGATTTTCACAGGCCTCGACAAACCAAGCATGTTCATCTGAGGTATGATTGACCACTAAGTCCATGATGATACGAATATCACGCTTCTTAGCTTCCGCGATCAGTTGGTCCATATCCTCCATGGTCCCGAAAATAGCCGCAATCGCTTGATAATCAGCAATATCGTAGCCATTATCATCCATAGGGCTGTCATAAACGGGAGAAAGCCAAATCGCTGTGATTCCTAGCTTGGCTAGATAGTCTAACTTACTGGTAATTCCTGGCAAATCGCCAATTCCATCTCCGTTACTATCCATAAAACTCTTAGGATAGACTTGATAGACTACGGCATTGTGCCACCATTTTTCTTGCATCTTCTTACCTCATTATTTTAATAATCTACAATCTATGATAGCGCTTTTTGAATTTTTGTGCAAGCGTTTGCCTAATCTTTTTGATTCCTTTTTTAAGTCCATAGTTTCCTAACTTCCAATTTTTTATTATAATAGAGGTCAGAGGTAAAAAAATGAAAAAACAAGCTTTTAGTTCTGAACAATATTTGAATCTACAGCGCGACCACATTTTGGAGCGCATTAACCAATTTGACGGCAAGCTCTACTTAGAGTTTGGTGGTAAAATGTTAGAAGATTTCCACGCTGCTCGTGTTCTTCCTGGTTATGAGCCTGACAACAAAATCAAACTCTTGCAAGAATTGAAAGAGCAGGTTGAGGTTGTGATTGCCATTAATGCTAGCAACATTGAACATTCCAAAGCACGTGGTGACTTGGGCATTTCTTATGACCAAGAAGTTCTTCGTTTGATTGATAAATTCAATGAATTAGGGATTTTTGTCGGCTCTGTTGTCATCACACAGTACGCTGGCCAACCCGCTGCAGATGCCTTCCGCAATCAACTCGAGAAAAACGGAATTGATTCTTATCTTCATTATCCAATCAAAGGATATCCGACGGATATGGATCACATTATTTCCCCAGAAGGTATGGGAAAAAATGACTACATCAAAACCAGTCGAAACCTGATTGTCGTAACCGCTCCTGGACCTGGTTCTGGAAAATTGGCAACCTGTATGTCCAATATGTACCACGACCAAATCAATGGCATCAAGTCTGGTTATGCCAAGTTTGAAACCTTCCCAGTATGGAACCTTCCACTACATCATCCAGTTAATTTGGCTTATGAGGCAGCCACAGCTGACCTTGACGATGTCAACATGATTGACCCCTTCCATCTCCAAACTTACGAAAAAACAACGGTCAACTACAACCGTGATATCGAGATTTTCCCTGTTCTGAAACGTATGTTAGAACGTATCCTAGGTAAATCTCCTTATGCATCACCGACAGACATGGGTGTCAACATGGTTGGTTTCGCTATTACAGATAATGAGGCTGCTATCGAAGCCTCTAAACAAGAAATCATCCGTCGTTACTATCAAACTGTTCTTGATTTTAAAGCTGAAAAAGTTGGCGAAGCAGCTGTCAAGAAAATCGAGTTGCTTATGAATGACCTCGGCATCACACCAGCAGACCGTAAGGTTGCTGTTACTGCACGCCAAAAAGCAGAAGAAACTGGTGGACCAGCCCTAGCCCTTGAATTGCCAAATGGGGAAATCGTCACAGGTAAGAACTCAGAACTCTTTGGCCCTACAGCAGCTGCCTTGATCAACGCTATCAAGAAATCAGCTGACATCGCTAAAGAAGTAAAACTAATCGAACCTGAAGTTGTTAAGCCAATCCAAGGTCTTAAAATCGATCATCTGGGTAGTCGCAATCCACGCCTGCATTCAAATGAAATTTTGATTGCACTTGCTATCACAGCTACAGAAAATTCTGATGCTGCTCGTGCTATGGAAGAACTTGGTAACCTCAAAGGAAGCGAAGCCCACTCAACCATCATCTTGACAGATGAAGACAAGAATGTCCTTCGTAAACTAGGTATCAACGTAACCTTTGACCCTTACTACCAATACGACCGCTTGTATCGTAAATAAATATTTGAACCTCTCCACTCTCGGAGAGGTTTTCTATCTGTCTCAGGAGCCAGCTTTATGTTATAATGAAAGAAGAAAACTGAAAGGATTTACCATGTCAAAAGAAGTTATTGTTGAAAGTTTTGAACTTGACCACACCATTGTGAAAGCACCCTATGTTCGCTTGATCGGGGAAGAAACAGGGCCAAAGGGAGATGTCATCTCCAATTATGATATTCGTTTAGTGCAACCCAATGAAGACTCTATCCCTACTGCTGGCCTTCACACTATCGAGCACCTCTTAGCCAAACTCATCCGTACCCGCATTGACGGTATGATTGACTGTTCACCATTTGGTTGCCGTACTGGTTTCCACATGATTATGTGGGGTCGTCATACCAGTGCTGAAATTGCGGCTGTTATCAAGGATTCGCTCAAGGAAATCGCTGAGACTACTACTTGGGAAGACGTCCCTGGAACAACCATCGAATCTTGCGGTAACTACAAGGATCACAGCCTCTTTTCTGCTAAAGAATGGGCAAAACTCATCCTTGAACAAGGAATTTCAGACGATGCCTTTGAGCGTCATGTGATTTAAACACAAAAAAGGAACCAGTTTTTTCAGATGGTTCCTTCTTTTTTATTCTCAAAATTTTGTCTTATACTTAATGAAAATCAAAGAGCAAACTAGAAAACTAGCCGTAGGTTGCTCAAAGCACTGCTTTGAGGTTGTAGATAGAACTGACGAAGTCAGTCACATATATATGGCAAGGCGACGTTGACGTGGTTTGAAGAGATTTTCGAAGAGTATTAAGCTTTTTCACGAATGACCAAAACACCATCTTCCATGTCAGCTTCTAGGTGTTTAGCATCAAGGTTATCCAAGTGGAAGTCTGTGACTTTGTCACGGATTTGTTGTTCAACCACACGACGGAGTGGACGAACACCCATGACTTCATCGTAGCCTTCCTCAGTCATGTATTCTTTAGCAGCTTCGCTCACTGCCAAGTCAATGTCTTTCTTAGAAAGCGTCTTGTTAACTTCAACCAACATAAGGTCTACAATCTTAGAAAGATCTTCTTTGCTCAAGTGTGAGAATTCGATGACAGCATTGAAACGGTTAAGGAATTCTGGACGGAAGTAAGGTTTCAAACGATCCATCAATTCTGGTTTATCAGCATCTTCTGTCAAGTTAGCTTCGTAACCAAAGCCTGCGTTTGAAGTTGCGATAATCACCGTATTCTTGAAGTTGACAGTGTTACCTTGACCATCTGTCAAACGACCATCATCCAAAACTTGAAGGAGAAGGGTGATGACTTGAGGGTCAGCCTTTTCAATTTCGTCGAGAAGGACGATTGAGTATGGATTGCGACGGACGCGTTCTGTCAAGGTATTGTTGTTGTCATCGTAACCAACATAACCTGCAGTTGTACCAATCAATTTAGATACGGCTGTGCGGTCGCTGTATTCTGACATGTCCAAACGGATGATAGCATCTTTCGTTCCGAACATATCTAGAGCCAATTGTTTAGCCAACTCAGTCTTACCAACACCAGTAGGACCTACAAAGAGGAAGCTACCGATTGGACGGTTACCTTCATCAAAACCAGCACGGTTACGACGGATAGCTTTTGCTACTGCTTCAACGGCCTTATCTTGACCAATAACTTTCGTCTGCAAACGATGACCCATATCTTTCAAACGTTCGATGTCCGTAGCCCCCATTTGAGATACTGGAATACCGGTCATTCGTTCTACAGATTCAGCCACATCGTTGACACTTGCAGTCACTTTCATATCTTCTGTGTGGTTTTCGATTTTCTTTTCCAATTCTGCAATGCGTGTTTTATAGTTTAGAGCAGCTTCAAAATCTTCTGCCTCAACCGCTTTTTCTTGCTTGTCTTTTTCTGCCTCAATTTCACGTTCAACAGCATGCACATCTGTTACTGGATGTTGAGCTGCCAAGTGAGCAGCCGTTACATCGACAAGGTCGATAGCCTTATCTGGCAAGCTACGTTGAGGAATGTATTGGACAGAATAATCCACTGCTGCTTTTAAGACTTCGTCTGGCAAAATAACATTGTGGTGTTGTTGATAGAGATCACGAATTCCTTGAAGGATTTTAAAAGTATCTTCTGCTGAAGGAGCGTTGACCTTGACTTCGTTGAAACGACGAGCAAGAGCTGCATTCTTCAAGATGGTATTACGGTATTCGTCTTGAGTTGTCGCTCCAATAACGGTCAATTCACCACGAGAGAGAGCTGGCTTGAGAATGTCCGCGAGACCTTTAGAACCACTGTCACCACCCGTGCTACCAGCACCGAGAATTTGGTGAATTTCATCAAAGAAGAGGATAATATTCCCTGCTTCTTTTACTTCATTGACTAAGTTTTGGACGTTTTCTTCAAAGCTACCACGGTATTGAGTACCAGCCTCAAGACCTGAGATATCAATAGAAATAATTTCCTTGTTCTTAATGGCAGCTGGAACATCGCCATTCACAATGGCTTGTGCTAGGCCTTCGACAACGGCTGTCTTACCAACACCTGCATCTCCGACCAAAACAGGATTGTTTTTGGTACGACGTGAGAGGATTTCAGATGTTTCTTGAATTTCCTTGTTTCGTCCGATAACAGGATCCAACTTGCCCTCACGAGCTTCTGCTGTCAAGTTTCGGCCTAGTTTAGAAAGGACACCGTCTTGTTTCATACCTGAAGCCTGTTGTTGCATTTGTCCATCAGTTTCTGCATTTCCTGGTAATTGACCAGTCGCACGATAGTGAGCAAATTCCTCTGGTGTCACTTCACGACCATTAATCAAGTAGCGACGATTTTCAGAACTGTATCCTCGCATACCACCCATCAATTGGTTAAATAAATCATCCATGTTGTTAAAATTATTAAAGTTGTTGTTCATATTCTTTACCTCTTTTTGTTTACTTAATTATAATTACTGATATTGACTATCTTTGACCTTTGTTTTAAAAAATTTAGACTAGCTAAATGGCTACTCTACGTACTATTTCTGGTTTTTCTTTTTCAAGTAGGAGTAGACTATCTTTACTTCTGAAGATTTCTAGATTAAACATAGACCCCACCTCTTTCTATTTTACTTTAAATAAGTGTTCACGTAAGGCTTTCATTTACCTTACGTTCATAATATACTACATTAGTCAGAAAAGGTCAAGAGATTTGACTTTAATTGACCAATATTTTTTAGAATGCAAAAACACCCTGAAACATCAGGGTGCCATTCTTACATCAAATACAAAATTGCTAGTGTCAAGAGACTTGCTAGAAGTCCCACTCCCCAAAAGAAGAAGTCAACCTTCCACTCGCTCCATGGATTTCCTTTACCAGACAATCCTCCAAGCTCAAAATGGTGATGCACAGGCGTCATACGGAAAATACGTTTACCACCAGTCATTTTGAAATAACCGACTTGCATCATGACTGAAGTTGTTTCAAATACATAAACAATTCCAATAATCAAGAGAGTCCATTCTTGGTGGAGGGCCATTGAGATAGCTGCCAACATTCCACCGAGAGCCAAACTTCCCACATCTCCCATAAAGACCTTGGCAGGCTTATGGTTAAAGACGAAGAAGCCGAGCAAACCACCAATCATGGCTAGAATCACCAGAAGAATATCCATCTGACCTTGCACATAGGCAATAACTCCATATGCAGACAAACTAATCACGACTGAAATACTAGCCAGACCATCAATTCCGTCTGTCAAGTTGACTGCGTTGGAAAAACCAACTAGCCAGAAAAGGGCGAAGACAATATAGAAAATCCCTAGATGTACTTGGTAGCCAAAGACTGAAAGCATATCGCCACCGCGCTCATAGAAAAGGTAGAAAATGACACCGCCTAGAAGCTGAAGAGCCAATTTCTGCTTGGGATTTAGCCCCTCATTGATTTTGCGAAAAACCTTAAGGAAGTCATCTAAAAATCCGATTAAACCATAAAGAACCAAGATGAATAAAATCATTCCCACATTATTGCTGAGTTGGTTACTAAATAGGGCAAGAAAGAAGGCAACCAAAACAGAAGCAATTAAGAAAACCAAACCTCCCATTGTAGGAGTCCCAGCTTTTGCCTGGTGCTGTTTAACATCCTCATGCATCTGCTGGCCTGTAATTTGCGCCTTTCTATAAAATTGGATAAAGGCCGGAATTCCTACCAAAGTTAGTGAAAATGTCACAATTCCAGCACTGATGGAAATAAACATATTAGTCTCCTAAAGTTAATTTAATTTTTTTAATGTTTTTGATAGCTGTATTAGTCCGAACATCTTGCTTTTGAACAACGGAACCTGAACCTTCAAATTCCAGTTCAATATCCAACCATTTGGCAAAGGTCTCAGCAGTCTCCTTTTTCCAGCCATACATGTCTGGAATTTCTTCTACCTTATCAGATAAAAGGAGAACTTGTTGATTAGGTGCTAGATTTTTTCCCTCTTCTACAGAAGTCTCTTTAATCTTTGTTCCAGTACCCACAACGATTGGTTGCACAATATTGCGACGTAAGGCTTCAGCCAAATCACCGGGTGAAATATCCTTGATGCTAGGCATTGCATAAGAAGATTCTGTCGTCACTTGATCTAAATTCTTAGCTGGAGATTGAAGATTAAGTGACTCTTTCATAGCTGAAGCTCGTTCCAAGATAGGATTTGTAAATTCTCCCAACTGGATACCTGAATAATGTTCAGGCTGTTGAACCGTTACATACAAGATAAAATCAGGATTTTCAGCAGGGTTCATAGCCACAACCGAGAAAATGTAGTTGGTAGAACCAACTAAGTAGCCTCCATTTTTCTCGTCAGCGATTTGGGCTGTACCAGACTTGAGGGCTACATTTTGACCTGGAACATTGACAGTTGCTTTCCCAGTACTATGATTGTACATAGTTCCATATCTAGGATCTGTTCCTACTAAGACCATATGAGTCCGAGTTTGACTTGCCGCATCTTTCGAAACTGGATTTCCTACAATCTCTTTTTGAGATTTACGAGCGGTTTGATCATTTGGATCATACAAGGCTGTAATAAATTTAGGCTCTAGCATAACGCCATCATTGGCAATAGCTGTAAAAGCACGAATCATTTGCGTTTGGGTTACTGAAATCCCTTGTCCAAATGAACTCTGAGCGATATTGACAATATTGTCTGCTGGAAGTTGACCTGCATATTCGTCTGTCAAACCAAAACGGGTCGGAACCCCAAATTTAAAGCGGTTTAGATAGTCCAACCAAGTAGCATCCCCCATTTTTTGCTCAAGCAGTGTCATCCCAATATTACTTGAGTGAGCAAATCCTTGAGAAAATGTCATCATACCACCACCGGTCAAACCTTCATTAACGTCCCAATCTCGAATCGTCGCATCCGCTATTTTTAATTCACTACTATTGAAATATTCTCCGCCTGGGAAGGTATTGTTATCAATAGAAGCAGCTAACGTCATAACCTTCATGGTTGAGCCTGGTTCATAGTTACTTTGATAAAGGATATCACGCCAAACAAAGTCCTTAGTAATTCCTTCTTTAGTATCTGCATTAAAGGTCGGTCGTTGAGTGGTAGCAAGGATTTCACCAGTCTTTGCACTGACCAAGGTCGCGGTCATATACTTACCTTTTACTTTTTCTAGAAAGGCATCCATTTGGGTTTCCATGAAAGATTGGAGCGGGCTAGACAATGTTGTATAAACATCCTTGCCATCTACAGTCTGCTGCGCTACCTGTTCTGTACCTGGTACGATATTCCCTACACGGTCTTTTTCATAGGTAATAATACCGTCTGTCCCAGCAAGAATAGTATTTAAAGAACTCTCCAAACCAGAAGTTCCTAACAAACTCTTACTACCATCCTCATTTTCATGAAGTTGAGCCAAACCAATAAAACTAGAAGCAAATTGGCCATTTGGATAGCTTCTGTTAGGGCTCGTTGTAAAGTCAATTCCTTCCACACTAGCATCTTTTAAATCTTTTTTAATCGCCATCATATTGGCATAGGTAATCCCATTTCCTTTTGCACCAAAGGAAACCTGGGTCAGATTTGGTTGAGCCAGTTGCTCTTTCACATAAGCTTCATCCATATCCAAATACTTATGGAAAATTTCTGCTACTTTATTAAACTGCGAATCCTCTACATAAAGAATTTTTCCCGTTGCTGACTTGTATTTTTTGTCAATAACAGCATAGACATTATAAGAGGTCGCATCTTCTGCGATAGGCACTCCATTTCGGTCATAGATAGTTCCACGTTTGGCAGGAACTGTTCGGGTTGTTTGGTGAACCTTTTTAGCTTCTTTTACCAAGTCAGTACCAAATATATTACCTTTCGCGATAATATAAGCAAAATTGGCCAAAAAGATGCCAAAAAGGGCAACCGCCACAAAGCTGAGGTACTTACCAACTATCCTACGGTTTTTTGCTGGAGATTTACGATTTTTTATCGCAAATCGGGTTATTTTTTCTGTCCATTTCATATCTTACTCCGCTGTTCGGATATTTTCATTATTCAATTTCAAATCTTTTTTATCTGCAATCTCTTTCAAACGCTCTGAACGAATCAATTCATTCACTTCCTGCTTGGCATCGTCGAGCTCTGTTTTCTTCTCCTCTATCTGCGCATTGATTTTTGTCAAATCACTTTGCACTTGCAAAAGTCGTGTCTGCATAAAGATGATACTCACTGCTAAAACGAGAGCTGTAAATGCGATGGAAAGATAAAAAGCCTTCTCCACACGTGAGAATTTTTTGATACGATTCTGCAAGAATTGACTGGTTGTTTCTTTTTTATCTACCATTTTTTCCTCTTACTTGTGAATTTTTCTGGCCACGCGCAACTTAGCTGAATGCGAGCGGTTATTGGCTTCTAATTCTTCTGCACTTGGCAAGATTGGCTTACGGGACACCAATTCCATCTTGGGCTTAAGATCATCTGGGATGAAAGGCAAACCTTTGGGAACTTCCACCGTTGAAGCTTCCTTGAACAATTGCTTGGTCAAGCGGTCTTCCAAGGAATGGAAAGTAATCACTGAGATTCTACCATCTAGAGCCAACATATCCATAGCCTGCTGGATAGATTCATCTGCCGCCCCCAGTTCATCATTGACTTCAATCCGAATAGCCTGGAAGATCTGTTTGGCAGGATGCCCCTTCTTCTTGAGTTCCTTGGCAGGCTTAGCAGACTTGATAATCTCTGCCAACTCAGTCGTTGTCTCAATTGGCTTGACTTCACGTGCTTGTTCAATCTTGCGCGCAATCTGTTTAGAGAATTTATCCTCGCCATACTTGAAGAAAATACGAACCAAGTCATGATAGTCATAGTGGTTCACCACTTCATAGGCTGTCAGACTAGCTTCCTGATTCATGCGCATATCCAGTGGCGCATCCTTTTTATAAGAAAAACCACGCTCACGCTGGTCCAATTGAGGACTAGACACTCCCAAGTCATAACAAATTCCATCAATTTCCTGAACACCAGCTTCGCGCAAACGTGCCTGTAAATGACGGAAGTTATCCTTGATAAAAGTCACCATCCCCTTCTCAATGTAGGGAGCCAAGCGTTCTTGCGCATTGTCAATGGCATTCTGATCCTGGTCAAAGGCATAGAGATGGCCTTTTTCACTTAATTTACTTAATAAATATTCGCTATGGCCTGCTCCACCTAAAGTCGCATCAACGTAGATACCGTCAGGCTTTACGTCGAGCATATCAATCGTTTCGTGGAGTAAGACCGTTACATGATGAAATTCTTTTGTCATATCTTATCTATTTTACCACAAATCTGACTAGCTTGCACTAGTCAGACAAATAGGCCAAAAACATGTAAGATTTCTTTAAGAAATATGTCAAATATGCTTGACATTCATTCCATAGAAGAATATAATGTAGTCAAATATATACGACACAAAGCAGAAAGGAGAACAGATGAATCGTGTGAAAGAATTTCGCAAGGAACTGGGCATTTCTCAGCTCGAGCTCGCCAAGGATATCGGTGTCTCGAGACAGACCATCAACATGATTGAGAACGACAAGTACAACCCAACTCTGGAACTCTGTCTCAATCTCGCCCGCAGCCTCCAAACTGACCTCAACAGTCTCTTTTGGGAGGATGATTTTTAAAAAAGGAGCCAACACATGAAAAAAGAAACCTTCACTGAAAAACTCATCAAGCGCACATACGGTATTTCTGATCCACTTGACGAATACAAACGACGCGAGGCAGACCGTATAGGTAACCAAGTCTTTATCTTCCTTTTTTATCTGATGATTTTCGGAAATCTTATTCCTCTCGTTCTGGCCTATAAATATCCTCAACTAGTAGCTCTAGTCTATCCTCCTCTGATTTTGGCAATCGCCCTCATCGCTGCTGGCTATGTCACCTATCAAATGCAAAAAACGGGGATTACAACTATTGAACCTGATAGGTTGAGTGAGAAAGAAAGTAAGCAACTACACTACCCTGGTCTGAAAGCAGGTTTATTCTTTGGTCTATGGATGTTTTTTATAACGCCTCTTCTACATATACTCATAGGTGACAGTCAGGACTATTTTCAGTCTCTTCTCACTATAAGAAATGGTTTATCAAGCATTCTCGGTTCTGTCTTCTTCGGAGCGAGCATACAGTTTCTCATCTCCCGTCGCATTGCAAAAGCCAAGGAAGACCAGGATGATTAGGAGGTACCTATGAAATCATTACTAACTTTACTTACCTATCATCTTTTGTTCAGTTCTCTGCTCATCTTCATCATCGTTTCAGGGAACTTGCCAATCAGCGAGATATTCCTCCTTCTAGTCTTTATTCCAGCCCTCAACAAAGGACTGACTTACCTAAAGATTAACTCCACAAAAACGCGCATACTCAACTTAGCACTATGCTTTATGATTCTATCTTTTTCACAACTGATGCTCATTTCAAGCGATTGGAAATATTATTTACTGCTGACTATCGCTAGCCTTTCTTCTATCATTTATCTTTATTATCTCTATCAATTCGTAAAAGAAAATCAGTAAAACCACTCATTTAGGAGGTTACCAGCATGAAAAAAGAAGACTTAACCACTCGCCTACTCCGAAATCTCTTTCATATCCAAGGCCCCTTTGATGAATGCCGGCAAGAGATTATCTACAAGGCTTGTGCCCATTCCATGGTCCAAATCGTTTATTCTTCCTTCTTCCTCTTCTTGTTTTATCTGTTATTTGGACGCTTCATAGAAATCGTTCGCTATGCCATGCCCTACGTCTACTCTGGACTCATTTTTTTCATTACTTTAAAAACTCAAAGAGCCGTCAAAGAACTCCATCTGGAAAAAGATGACAAGTCAGAAATCATCCTTAAAACCTACAGCAAGAGCCAAATCAAATTCCGAAGCTGGGTTGTGTTTATTGGCCTTCAGATTGGCCTCTTTACCCTACTCATATTTCATAAAGTCTTCGTTCAGCAGATGTCACTTCCAGATTTTGTGAAGTTACTCATGCAATTCGATAAAAGTGTTCCTTTACTGATGTATGGCCTGATTATCGGTAGCATTTTTGGAACCCTGACCTACGGATTTCTATCCCTACAGGAGGAAAAAACTCCTAAAAATACCAAACAGAAGGAGAAAAGCAATCAATGACCTCACTATACGATTTTTCAGTCTCGAACCAAGATAACCAAACGACTCCCCTAGATGCCTATCGTGGTAAGGTTCTCTTGATTGTCAACACTGCTACTGGATGTGGTTTAACGCCCCAGTACCAAGGACTCCAAGAACTCTATGACCGCTATCAAGAACAAGGCTTTGAGATTTTAGACTTCCCTTGCAATCAGTTTATGGGACAAGCACCTGGCAGCGCAGAGGATATCAATAGTTTCTGTAACCTACACTATCAAACTACTTTTCCTCGTTTTGCCAAGATCAAGGTCAACGGCAAAGAAGCAGAACCTCTCTTCGTTTGGTTGAAAGACCAGAAATCTGGCCCACTAGGAAAACGAATCGAATGGAATTTCGCTAAATTTCTCATCGGTCGAGATGGACAGGTATTTGAACGCTTCTCTTCTAAAACAGATCCTAAACAGATTGAAGAGGTCATACAAAACCTACTATAATTTCACAATCTCGCTATAATTAGGTCTCATTTAACCTAATGAATAGTGAGATTTTTAATTTACTTTGACTTAAATAGAAAAACACCCCATGATATGAAACATGAAGTGTTATAAAAATGATACATTTTACAGCAGACAACCCTCTACTGACTACTATTTTTAATCCCAGCATATGCATAGGTTCTATTTCTGGGGCATTCTTTTTCAGTCACCACCCTAAAATAAAAGCAATGCTCCCGCCCATCCTTGGCATTTTCCTTGTTTAAGACAAAGTAATTTTTCTGATTCAAGGCCATGGTGCGTAGGATGTCATCAATCAAGAAAGTCAGAGGTACATTCATGGCAGAGTATTTTTGAAAATCCTCTTCAAAACGAATATAGTCATCTGAAAAATAATCCATCTGCAGTTTGTTTTCATACAACTCTTTTCTAGTCATACACTCCCTCCTCCCACAGTCGAATTTCTAGTATATCTGCAATCTCTATCAGCCTGTAGCCCTCGCTTGTTCTGATAGATAAAGATTTAGAGGATAACTCCCTCACCTTACCGATGATAGTCGTCTTCTGCTTCTTTTCCTTAACCACAAAACTTCCCTTCAGTTGGCTAACATAAAGCTGAGAAAGCAAGTGTGGTTTCTCAACTGGGTCCAAATCTGTCGAAAAATCAACACGGCTTTTTTCTTCACTGAGCGAACTGGTGTGTTCTGAAAGGTAAAATCCCATCCACTTTTGCATACCCGGATCTTGATAATCTCGTGCGGATTGAAAGGGTAAATAAGAACGATCAATCATTTTAATCCATCTAATCCTCCAGCAGAATGGCCCCCAATCAGCTTGCTTCTGGCAAGGCTCCTAGAGGCTTCTTCCAGTGCATTGGCTTTTAAGAGAGAAGTGAAACCAAATTCTTCCCGAATAGAGTCAATAGCCGTCTGGAGCCTTTCTTCTTTTTCTAACTTGTCAACATCATCAAAGAGGGAAATCAAACCAAAGGACTCATCCACAAATCCTGAATAGTTGACTCCGATACTTCTGACCGCTCCAGAAGTGTATTTGTTATGAAATAGCTTCAAAACATGGGCTGTTAAGACAGCTGTATTATTGGTCGGTTCAACCTTCATTTGTGTGTGAATAGATTGCCGGATCTCCTGTTTAGAGAAACCGACATAGATAGAGATAAGGGTTGTTTTCTTGCCCGCCCTTCTCAGTCTAATAGCCACCTGCTCCGCCATTTCTCGAAGAATAATTTCGATATCTCGTAGCTTCACGTAGTCTCTCGGCAAGATTTGAGAATTTCCCAAACCTTGGGACTTGGCTTTATAGGGATTATGAACATTGCTCTCATCAATCCCGTTAGCATGAAACCACAAACGCAGGCCAGCCTGACCGAGAACTTTCTGTAGCTGGTCTGGATTGCTGATAGCCAATTCTTTGATTGAAAAAATCCCCAGAGCATTCAAGCGTTTCTCCATCCGCCTACCAATCCCCCAAAAGTCGGTCATCTTGGGAATGGACCAGACCTTCTCTTCCACATCCTGGTAAGACCAGTTGGCCCTCATGGTCGGAGTGTGCTTGGCCTCATTATCCAGAGCCAACTTGGCCAGTAAGGGATTGGCATTGGACATGCCCACTGTAGAGTAGATCCCTGTCCGCCTCCAAATATCCCTCTGAATACGAGCAGAAAGCATATCCAGCTTGTCTTTGCGAGAGAGACTCCTATCTGGGATAAAATAGTTGAGCGAACTAGTCAGGTCAATAAAGCCCTCATCGATAGAGTAGGGATAAATATCATCTGGGCTGCCATAGTTTTGAAAGATTCGCTGGATTTCCATATTGACTGCAATGTACTCGTCCATTCGAGGAGGGACAATCAAGGTCACTTGAGCCCAATCTTCGATGTAACGAACATAATCCGAGTCAGTCGGTAGCCCTTGTTTTCGAGCATTGTAATAGGAAAATTTGCGCGTTTTGATATCAAAAGGCAGGTCATAGGCCCGGCCAACATTGGACTTGCCAAAAATCTTCTTAAACATGGGAGAGGAAGCTAGGATAAGGCCAGTCGAATTATCCGCTCGGCTCATGACACAAAGCGAAGTCTTCAGCGGATGCAAGCCCCTTTTCACACACTCGACACTGGCATAAAAAGATTTCATATCGACAAAGGCAATGTCACTTTTGGGCTCTCTGGAATAATCAAAGTAGCCCATAGGCTAGCCCTCCATCGGCACAAAGTTCCCAACGATAATCCCCACAATCCGAGGATCTTCCTCATAGGAGATGAAAATGTCCTTGTATTTAGGATTGATCGAAACCAGACGCAAGCCATCTTCCTCCCGATAAACCCGTTTGATATAGGTTTGGTTGTTACAAACCACCGCATAAACTGCCCCGTCATAGTCAAATCCTGTCTCTCGAATCAGAGCCACTGAACCATTTTGATATTTAGGTTCCATGGAGTCCCCAGCCACCCAAGACGCAAAATCATGGGCCAACTCCTCATTAAAGTAAACTGTATCAAAATTCTGATCATCGTAGACCGAAGCTCCAATACCTGCTGACATGCGTTCGTAGACACGATACTCGTAGAGTCGCTCTGGCATGGTCGCCACTTTCTGGGCTTGTTCCTCTCGAGCCAAGTTGCGAGCATAGAGAACAACCTTTTCCTTTCCTTGCTTGGAGAGGCTATTGTAGAGACGAACAATCTCAATCTGGGTAAAGTACCCTTTGGATACTTTTAAAATGTTCTCTAACTGAGCAACCTTCTCCTGGGACGGTTCCTTAATCCCACGTTCCCAAGCCGAATAAGCCTGAAAACTAATCCCAAGTTGCTCTGCAATTTCCTTCTGTGTAAATTTTAACTCTTTCCTCCGAGCCTTGAGTTTCGCTGGCTGATACATAATTCACCTCCTATTATATGTTTGAATGGAGAATATCTCCCTTAGAAAGACCACTCGATGGTTAAACTCATACTTTTCAAAACTAAACCAATTTGGTTTAGTTTCATTATATAAAAAAAGTTGACAAATGTCTACTAGGAATATCAGAAACATCGTGAGTTTTAAGCAAACTAAAAAGACTTAGCCCTGTACAATACAGAACTAAATCCTTTGAATAAATAATTGCTCTAACTTTTAAAATCCGTACGGCAATTCCAGTTTTTCTCTATTTGATACCAGACATTAGCTTTTCAATACGTGGAACGTAGAAGAATAAGATAATACTGAATACAATCGTAATTCCTCCAACAATTCCATAGTAAGCGACTTCAGTTTCACTTGTATAAAATTTTACAATTTGAGCATTGATAGCTTGGGCAGCAGCATTACTCAAGAACCAGATAGACATCATTTGTGCTTGGAAGGATTTTGGTGCTAGCTTAGTAGTGACTGATAGACCAATAGGCGAAATCAACATTTCCCCCACAATCACAATAGCCCAACTCATAATCAACCAGAAAGGACTAACCTTAACATCTACCCCAAAGAGCATCCCTGGCAACATCATCCACAAGAAGGATAGACCTGCCGCAAATAAACCGTAAGCAAATTTCTTAGAAGAGGACGGTTGATTTTTACCCATTTTCCCCCACAACCAAGCAAAAATTGGCACATAAATCATAATGAAAAGTGGATTGATACTTTGGAAAAAGCTAGATGGGAAATGAATTTGATTTCCAAATGCATTAAAGTAAAGTCGAGTCTGATCATCCGCAAATAGAGCAAGAACAACAGAACCCTGCTCCTCAATAGACCAGAAGAGTACTCCAGCGATAAATAAAGGAATGTAGGCAAATACTCGGGATCTCTCAGTAACAGTTATTTTCTGACTAGATAAAATTTTGAAGAAATAGTAGATTGGAATGATTACCGCAATTATTGTAAAGATATTAACAATCATATCCACGTTAAACTGGTGAGTAAAGACTAAACCTAGAACCACCAGAACAACCATGACAAGTGTAATCAGCAAGCGTTTAATCAAGGTCTGCTGCTCCTTCTGTGAAAGTGGATCAGTGGGGTAAAGACTTGATTCAGGCAGATATTTCTTCCCATCTAAAACATATTTCACCAGACCAAAGAACATCCCAATGGCAGCTAATGAGAAACCTAGATGGAAATTGACTTCCTGACCTAGATAACCCACTAGATAAGGGGCAACGAAAGCACCTAAGTTAATACCAAAGACAAAGATACTAAAACCTGCATCCCGTCTATCATCCTCTTTCTCATAAATTCCCCCAACCATATCTGAGATATTAGGTTTTAAAAATCCAGTACCAAAGATAATCAAGGCAATAGAAAGATAGAGAGCCACTTGTCCAAAAGGTGTTGCCAAAGCAATATGCCCTAGCATAATCAGAATCCCACCGTAAAAGACGGTCTTACGGCTTCCTAAAATACGATCACTGACAAAACCACCGACAACCGAGGATAAAAATACCAGCGAGCCATAAATCGCCATAACCGACGCAGCTGTGGTCTTATCCATCCCTAACCCACCATCTTGCACACTATAGTACATATAGTAAAGTAGGATAGCTCGCATCCCATAGTAAGAAAAGCGCTCCCACATCTCTGTAAAGAAGAGGGTGGACAAGCCAATAGGATGTCCAAAAAATGTTTTCTGTTTTTCCATATATATTCTCCTTGAACGATATAATAATTCATTTTACAGAATTTTCAAATAAATGTCAAACAAATCCTGTTTATTTTAGAAAATTTTCTGAAAAATCTACCATCTCAGACTAACTTCCACTTCGGTCAGGCAAGTGGAAGTTAGTTTGAAAAATCACCTCTAAAAATTTGCTCTTATTTAGTTGAAAAGAGGCTGGGCAAAAAGTCTTTAAAATTATAAAAACATCCCTATGCCAAACTTGTAATTACTAAAATACAAGTCAATAAGCATAGAGATGTAAAACTATTACACATTAAAAAATAAATAATTAGCACTTAAAGAATAGAAATTGTGTACGAAATGGCTCAATTAGTTTTGGCTAGTAAATATTATTTCCAACAAACGGCCTCTCAATTCCTTATCCTGATGATGCAAGATATTCATTAACTCATGAGAATTTTTAGCATTGATGAATTCATTTAACAATCTATCTTTTAATTCATATGGAAGAGAAGCCGTCTTTAGTAGTCTAAAAACTTCGTCATTTAGGGATGTTGTTTTATTATCTTTATATTCAAATCCAGCTGTAGTATTCTTATTTGGCAACTCAATGATAGACACATTCGTTCCTTTAAAATGAATTCTATGCCTTCTATTGCTTGGAAGGATACTAGAATCTCCTTGTAATGCTAACTCTACCATTCCCATTTCCCAGTCGATTGATAATCTTGTTTTATATCTTTGACCATTTTGATCTTCAATCATTTCAAAAGAATGTTGTTTTCCTGGGAATACATACCAATCTACAATTTCAGGTAAATCAACACCCATATCTATCTCAGAACCAACCAAAGGAATGATTGCACCACTTTTTGCAAACACAGGAATAGTCGAAATGTCTCTATAAACACTTAACTTCACTCCACCTGTGTATTTTTTCTCTGAAAAGAAGTCATACCACTCACCTTCAGGGAACCATACATCTACTTTTGCAGATTGAAATGCCAAATCCATCTTTTCTACAATGGGAGCAACCATCAGTTCTGTTCCAAAAAAGTATTGGTTTGGAACATTATAGCTCTCATCATTCTCTGGGTAGAAATAGTACATTGGGCTGATTAATGGGGCGCCTTCCTCATGTGTCTTTACATTCATGGTGTATAGATATGGAATCATCTGATGTCTCAAACGAAGGTAATTCTTCATAATCTTAGATGTTGTTTCTGAAAAAAACCAAGGTTCTTTACTATTGAAAGGACTTCTAGAACTATGTAATCGAGTAATCGGACTAAAAACACCAAACTGTAGCCATCTAGTTTGTAGCTCTTCGTCATAATCCCCCAGCATGTGCCCACCGATATCATGGCTCCACCAACTATAACCGATATTTGATGCTGTCGCTGTAAAATAAGGTTGAAATCTTAACGAATCCCAACTAATAATAGTGTCCCCTGAAAAACCAACAGGGTAGCGGTGACTACCAGGACCTGCATATCTTGATAAAATCAAGCCACCTTCTGAATGTTTACAACTATCCTGATAGTGATAATGGTTTAAAAGCCATAGTGGATCCAACATGCCTTGTGTCCCTTGTTGCCAGTCAATCCACCAAAAATCTACTCCTTGCTTTTCTAGCTCATAATGAACATCTTTAAAGTAGGCTTCCCTAAAGGATGGATTGAAAAAATCAAAAATGGCTGGTTCTTCTAGTTCTACATTTAATCCCAATCGTTTGGCGACTCGAGGATAAGCTTCCTCATAAGCCCGTATACCATCAGCAGGGTGGACATTTAAGGAGAGTTTTAACTTTCTATCATGAAGTTGTTGCAATAACTGTTCTGGATTTGGTATTAAGTTTCTATTCCAACTATAGCCTGTCCAACCACTTCCAAAACGAGTTGGAATGTCAGTTATATGCCAATCCATATCTAAAACACCGATAGATAATGGAATTTTCTCTGTTTTAAATCTGTCTATTAAATTCAAGTATTCATCCGACGTATAAGGCCAATACCTACTCCACCAATTGCCTAAAGCATATCTTGGCAACAAGGGTGTTGAACCAGTCAAATGGTAAAAGTCTCTGATTGCTCCTCTATAATCATGCCCATAGGCAAAGAAATAGAGGTCAATTTGATTTTCTCTCTCAATATAACCAGATTGTTCATCCCAAATAAATCCTTGAGAATCATCCAGTAAAGCAATGCCATTTCGACTAATAATTCCATCTTCTAATGGGATTGCGCCGTCTGCCTTATCAAGAGTCCGAGCTGTTCCTTTTAACGTTTCAATAGATTCACCAAAATACCAGCGACTACCATATACGGCAAAATTTCCTTTTAATTCTATAAATAAATTTTCGGCGTTAAATTCTCCTTTATTAAAGTGCAAATGAAAATAGTCCGTCATAATATCTAGTACGTTTGATGTCTCGATATAATCTAACGAAACTTGGCCAAAATCTCTATTATAGATAAGTTGTGTCGTTCTATCCTCAAAACTTCCAGTTTGAGAGTATTCTAACCTTACTAACTTGTCTGTTAATACAGAGATTCGATAAAACTCTCCCTTAAAAATTTTCAATTTGTTTCCCTCCTCTTATTAAATCTCTTTACTTTATCAAACATTTTATTCGTTACCATTACATTCATCAATCCACAAAAAGCAAATCCTCCAAATGTAAATACGTAAATAGCTGTTAAAACTCGTTCTGGACTACTAAAACTCATATACAGTACAGAAATATTAAATAAAACCAAAATGATAGCTTGCATTGGATTTAAAATACAAATTAATACGCTATTTACAATACTATTTTTTAGATTATCTTTAAATAGACCAATATAGGGAAAAACAACACTCATAAAAAGTATTATAACAAATAAAAAGGGCAACACTAACAATAAACTATACTCTGAAAATAAACTTGAATAGCCCCAAAGACAATAGTTCACATATAAAAGTAATTCTATTAGGAGGATAAACAACCAAATAAAAGTTGATTGTTTAAAATTTTGTCTAAAGATCCGAAAATAATGATAAGTAATATCGGTATCTTTACCTTTTAAAATACGATACCACATTGTCGTAAGAGAAGTTAGTGATGCCCCAATTGTAACTATTGGAATACAACTAACAATAAATAGAGTATTTAAAATAATTAAATCTGTCAAAAAAGTTAAAATTCTAACCACTTTTCCATCTAATGAAAATAATTTTTGCATAATATATTCCCCATGAAATCAATCGTCTTAACTCTATATTTTAGAATGTCAGTTGCACAAAAATATTACCTAAATTATTTAAAAAACATTTCCAAATTTCTTTAAAAATTAGAATAAAGGAAGCGAGATAATTTGATGTTATCAGTCTCGCTTCCTGTAATTAGCTAGTCCCTTGTTTATACAACCAAGAGTTCATATAAAGTATTACTCTTTTACTTCTTTTTGGTAACGATTATATGCTTCCTGTTGAATCTTCATAAATTCGTCCAATCCCATATTCTTAAGAGTTTCTTTGTATGAGTCCCATTCTTTTTCTATGCCACCTTCAACTACCCATTTAGATGCTTGTTGTTTGACATAAGATTCAATACTCACATAGATTGATGATAATTTGTTAAGCTCTTCTTGTGAATAAATCACATTAGGGTAAGCTGGCAACGCAAATTGTTTCAAATCTTGGTCCATCTTCAATTTCAATCCATCACCTTGTGTTTGATCGATTTCTACGCGACTATTGATATCATCGCTTACGTATTTAGGTCCAAAATCTCGAAGTGAATTAATCCATGCATACTCATCGGCTGATTTACCATCTTTAGGAGGTAATACTTTAAACTTATCACCATTCTTTTCAGTAGCTATTCCAAATGATCCATAGAAATTCTGAATACTTGCTTCATCTGTATATAATTTATCCAACCATTTCAATAATTTAGCAGGATTTTTGCTCTTATTTGTAATCAAAATTTCATTGCGGCCATAGTTGTAATGATCTGGGTCAGAAAAGACATATTGTTTTCCATCCATACCTTTTAAAGCAGGTAGAGCAATATATTCACTTGAATGTAAGCCAAACGTTGCATCTGCTGTCCAACCACTAGAAACACCTACTCTAGATACTCCCTTATCCATACGTTTCGCTACACTCATAGAGGTATCTTCTGTAAAGATTTCCGGATCAATCAAACCTTTTTTATAAGATTCGTGCATTGCTGCAATCCCTTGTTTATAACTTTCTTCTGTGCGAAGGTAGACTGGTTTTCCATCTTTTACAGACATTTCATACGTATTATCTGCACCTAAACGATTATTGAACGGTAGAATATATGAGAATGTTGGATCAAAGTTTCCTGCTCCGAATGGAATTTCATCAGAAGCGTCTCCATTTCCGTTCGCATCTTTATCCTTAAATTCTTGTAGTACTTTTACTAAATCATCATAAGTCTCTGGAACCTTTAACCCTAAATTATCTAGCCACTTTTTATTAATAAATAGCTGATTAGCTACTGTAGGACGCATTGGTAATTTTTTAGGCAGGCTGTAGATATGACCATCTGGTGAAGTAATCATAGCTTTAATCTTAGGTTCTTTCTCCATAGCCTTAGTTAAATTAGGCATGTTTTCCTTGATTAAATCTTCCAATGGAATAAACAAAGATTGGTTCTGAGCAATTTCTGAATCTGTAAAAGCATTTGAACCTAAAAATGCATCTGGTAAATCTCCGCTAGCAACCAACACAGATTTCTTATCTGACCAATCTGCTGCCACAAGTGTATCCCATTTAACATCAATACCTGCTTCCTTGGCAGAATCTGTTAGAAAACCTTTATGATAATCTTCTCCCCAGTCAGACCAACGAACAGTCGTAATTTTATAAGAATCTTCTCCAGATTTATCATCCGTATTCGCATTATTGGAATTTGCGCAGGCTGTCAAGCCAGCAAGTGTAACTGTTCCTAAGAACAAATATGTAAATGATTTACTTTTCATGTTTTTCTCCTATTCTTTCAACGCGCCAATCATTACGCCTTGATTAAAATATTTTTGAACAAAGGGATACAACAACATAATCGGAGCGGTTGAAATAACAATTGCTGCATATTTCATCATATCGGCCTTGATACGAAGATCTGATGCCACTTCTCCTGTTGCTTGCGATTGTAACATTTGGTTACTAATTAGTAAACGTCGTAAAATTAATTGCAATGGTTGCAAATTTTCATTCGTTAAATAAATTAAAGCATTAAACCACGAATTCCAAATACCAACTGCAGTCCAAAGTCCAATAACTGCTATAATAGCTTTTGATAAAGGAACGACTATCTTAATAAAATAACGAATTGTACCACATCCATCAATTTGCGCAGCCTCCCACATCCCGTCTGGAATACTATTATTAAAGAAAGTTCTAGCAACAATAATATTGTATGATGAAACTGCAAAAGGTATTACCATTACCCAAAATGTATCAATCAAGCCTACATTCTTTACTGTTAAGTAGGTAGGAATCAAGCCACCTGATACGAACATAGGAATAATGTATAGAATGCTCATCCACTTTCTACCAACTAATTCTTTTCTAGATAAAGCGTAACCAGCTGGAATATTGACTACTAAAGCAACTAAGGTACCAACAACAGTATATAAAATGGTATTTAAATAGCTACGCAAAAATAAAGGTTGTTGAATAAGACGTAAATATCCATCTAATTTCCATTCTCTAGGAATAAACCATACCTTCCCATTTGCAACATCTGAAGGATTGCTAAAAGATGCAATCACTACAAACCATAACGGATAAACAATTAACAAGATAAGGAAAATTGCTAAACCATAGGTAACTATATCAAATAATAATTCAGAGTTTGTTTTTCTTGATTTATGAAACCATCTCACTTTAAGCACTCCTTCCTTTAAAAAAGACCCGTTCTAGTATATCTTTTTGAGAACCAGTTAACAGATAACAAAATTATTAGATTGACTACGGTGTTAAATAACCCTATAGCTGTCGAATAACTATACTGAAAGTTCACCATACCAACTTTATAAACATAGGTCGAAATTATCTCACTTCCTGCTAAATTAAGAGGATTCTGTAATAGTAACACTTTCTCAAACCCTACACTTAATAAACTACCTGCTCTTAATATTAGTAAAATCATAGCAGTCGGCAAAAGTAATGGTAATTCTATATGCCGAATCTTTTGTAATCTAGAGGCACCATCCATAGTTGCAGCCTCATAATATGTAGGATCAATTGCAGAAAGGGCTGCTAGATAAATAATACTATCCCAACCTATATGTTGCCATACATCACTCCAAACATACACACCTGCAAAATTAGTAGGTTTTGATAAAAAATCTGGAATAGTAATTCCAACAGACTTAAATACATTCGCTAACAAACCGCTAGTAGGAGATAAAAATAAGATAATCATCCCACACATAACCATTGTAGAGATAAAATGGGGTAAGTAAGTTGTTACTTGAAATATTTTTCTAAATTTACCAACTCTTAACTGATTACTAATGATAGCTAGTATAATAGGTAAGGGGAATCCTACTACAATACTATAAAGTGAAATTTTTAATGTATTGAACATAGTTGTCCCGAATTGGAATGATGAGAAAAATTGAGTAAAGTACTTAAATCCCACCCACTGACTAGCAAAAATACCATTGGCTGGTGAGTAGTCTTTAAATGCAATAATTAATCCCAACATGGGAATATAGGAAAATAAAATTAATAGCAATATTGAAGGAAAAAGTAATATGTATAACGGAATACTATGCTTTAATTTTATTTTATGAAGTTGAGATGCTACTTTCATTTTTTTCCTCCTATCTGATTTTCTACGATTATTTTACACCAAAAAGAATTCCCTTAATATAACTTTTTGGACTAGGTTTATCAATTTTTCAGTTTATCAGTTCTAAGAACTATTACTTTTCCGACATCTTGATAAAACATATCTGTTTTGTACATGATATCGTATTTTCAAAGTGCTATAATTTAAATACGAGGCAAGTATATGAAATTAAATCACGAGTTATCAAAAAAACATTCTATTCATTTTTTCTTTAAACTCTTACTTGTACTACTATTGATAAATATTTTAATCAATATTGCTATGAGTAACATAACCAGAAATTTTATTAAAAACCAAAATATAGTACACTTACGTAGTTCGATTGAAATTTATGCTGACTCTGTTAATGAGAAATTGCATTCTGTAGAACGCTTTATGTACTCAACAATAACGCATAATGAATCTTTAGAGAAATTAAATCATGTACAAACGTTTCTTGACTATCAAGAAAATCTCAAAAAAGTTCAAACTAGCTTTGCAGAGTTTGAATATCAAAATGAAACTCATATGACATTCTTATTAGAAACCGATAGTACTGATTATTTTATAAATGTCTCCAATCTTTATATTCCATATGAAGATTATTTACTGTTAAAATCAAATCTAAAATCATTGCGTAGTGATATAAGTGACCGTAAATGGAAAAATGTAACTACTAAAAACAGTGAATACTTAGTTAAATCTGTTCATTACGAAGGAAAAATCATTTATGCCGTCATATCTTCAGAAGATATCCTAAAACCTCTCAATAAACTTAATATTGGTAATAATGGCAAACTCTCCCTAAAAGAGCCTAACAATATACCGTCCGCTAATTACCTAATTCATGCCCAAAATGAAAAAACGCATTTACCCTTCGATATTTATGTTTTAGTCGATTATGCCGAAGTCTTTAGAAATATCACACTCTTAGAAGTATTTTTATCAGCCGTTCCTATCATTATCACAATTTTATCAATCATCATTATCCTGTATATTCGTCAATGGATGATTAAACCTATAACAAGACTCACTGAACGGCTCTCTCAACTTGGGGGCTCCATCCCCCCTTCTGAATTTTTTATATCTGAAGGTATACTAGAAATTGATAAGGCAAATGATAAACTTAATAAAGTAATATTTGACATGCAAGAATTAAAAATCCGGGAATACCATTCACAACTAGAACTTAAAAAGATTGAACTTAATTATCTAAAGAACCAAATCCGTCCGCATTTCTACTTAAATATGTTATCAATGATTCATAGTATGCTTCAAACCAAAAACTACAAGGAAATTGAAGAGTTAACTATCCTAACTTCAAATTATCTCCGTCATTTATTTATGGCTAATCAAGATTTTTCAGAACTTAAAGATGAAGTTCAGCATATTAAAGATTATTTAGAAATACAACGAATTCGATATGGAGATAGTATCTACTTTTCACTAGACTACAATTCTGATCTACAAAACACTCTTGTTCCATCATTACTGTTACAAACATTTATTGAAAACACAATCAAACACGGGTTTTCATTTCAGGATTTATTTACAATTTTACTATCAATAAAAAAAGTAAAAACTGAGGACTCAGATTATATTCAGATTTGTATCGAAGATAATGGTCCAGGTTTCTCTGAAGAAATTTTATCAAAATTAAATCAGAAACAGTCTCTAATAACAGAAGATGGACATCATATTGGGATCACGAACACCATCGAACGTTTGAATCTTCTCTATCCCAACGACTATACTATTACATTTGAAAATAATGAAGAAGGTGGGGCTAAAATTCTTTTACTTATTCCATACAAGATTATAGACGGAGGTTATAATGAACATCTTATTGGTTGATGACGATCGTTTTATCATTGAAGCTTTACGAGAGAAAATAAATTGGGCTAAACTACACATTGACATTGTTTATGTTGCCTATAGCCTCACTCAAGCTCAAAATATTATTAGAGAGCATCCTATTGATCTCATGATAAGTGATATAGAAATGCCTCAAGGTAGCGGTCTCGAACTCTTATCGTGGATTAGAAATGAAAAATATGATATAAAAACAATTTTTTTAACCAATTACGCCGACTTCAACTATGCTCAAAAAGCAATTGAATTGCAAAGCTTTGAATACTATCTAAAACCCATTAACTTTGAAAAATTAGAATTTATTATTCAAAAAGCCATTAGTAAAATTGAGAATCATAACTTAAACGGAAAAAATGATGCACTTTTACAAATAGAAGATAATTTCTGGTATGATTACCTTAGAAAACCTCAAATTTCTCGCATTGATGAACTAGAAAACATAGCAATCAAACAAGATTTTATTCTTAAAAAACACCAATATTTTTTCCTTGCAGTTTTAACAATCAATCTTAATGAAGAAGATTATTCTGCAGAAACTCCATCATGGACTTCTCAACTAAAAAGAGAACTTCAAAGAATTTCACAACCTTCTAATAAGCTGATAAGTTTGTTCAAGATGGAAAGCCAGGTCGATCAATATGTTTGTCTCTTTAGAGTAGACTCTTCCAAACGTAGTGACAAACTGGCATATGAAATTCATTCTCAAATTTCTAATAATTTTAGCAAATACTCAACTCTTATATATAAGAGTTGCCATAAAATATCCGATATTTTATTTCATGCTAAAGAACTCTACACTTATAATGAACAGTATGTCTCTTATTGGAATACTATTATATGTGTTCCACATAGTTTCCCAACTTCTTTTAAAACAGAAACTCTTTCAATTACTTTTTTAGACACCTTAAGTGAATACGAATTAAGAGAAAAAATTAATTCACTTGCCTATAATTCTCAAATTCCTACTTTCACACTACAACAAATTTTACTAGATTGGATTCAACAAATAGGGATATATCTAGATCAAAATGGAATTTCAGCACATAAATTATTCCAAAATAGCACTCATGATTTCCTATTCCAACGACGTTTTCATTCAATTGAATCATTTCAAGATTACTTTGATTATTACTGGTCACATGCCAAGAAATTTGCAACAAACATTGAAAATCAGAAAAATAGTATTCAACGCATTGTCGAATACATAGATCATCACTACTATGAAGATATAAATCGTTCTATATTAGCAGATATGGTTTATCTCAGCGCAGATCATTTAGCTAGAATTTTTAAAAAAGAAACTGGAGAAACTCTTGTTAAATATATAACGGATAAGCGCATTAATGCTGCTAAATCTCTCCTATCTCAAACAAATATCTCGATATCACAAGTATCCTGTCAAGTAGGGTATGATAATTATTCTTACTTTACTAAAATTTTTAAGCAAAGGACTGGATTTTCTCCTGGAGATTACCGTAAAACATATCAAAATAAAATGTAAGCAATCTAAATCATTGAAATGATAAGTAAAATTCAAGGTCTATAGTAATTTTTGAAATTCTACAGTTTTTCCAAAGATAGCTTCAAAAATTTCTTTAAAATTGTTGATAAGGCAACTTCTTAAAAAGTCAGTTTGAAAAGAAAACCCAGTAAATATTTCTAGGATAATAGGATAAAACGTATGCTATCAAGCTTTTACTGAACTGCACCCCAAAAGTTAGACAGAAAAATCTAACTTTTGGGGTGCAGTTCAAAGAAACCTGATAATATGCGTTTTATTATGGAAATATTTCCTATTTTCTCTATTTCTAATGACTTACTTCAGCTTCTTACCTCTTAGAAAGAGCAACAAAAATATGAACTAGCAAAGTTTGGCATCATCAGTAATCCATAACAATTTGTCTTTACTTATATAGACACTAGAGGAAACATCAACAAACCTTTACATGCTGACTATCTAAACAATAAAATGAAAAGCATCAGAAAGCGACATACAGGAGCGACACTTGCAAAACAAGCAGGAATGAGCTTAGAAACTATTTCTGAAGCTCTAACACACAGTGACATAGGAACAACACAGATGTAGTTCCTATGACAGTAGGTGAATTTGCTTTAAAGTCTCTAAAACAATAAGGTGAAAATAAGGTAAACTTTGAGGTGAACTTTTCAAAAAAACACGAAAAAAGCACCCATAAGGTAAACTTTTGAGTGCTTTGAAACGTTGATATAATCGGATTGATTAACGTTTACTAAATTGTGATGCTTTACGAGCTTTCTTAAGACCTGGTTTCTTACGTTCAACTTTACGTGAGTCACGTGTAAGAAGTCCTGCGCGTTTCAATGAATCGCGGAAGTCTGGGTCTACTTGAAGAAGGGCACGAGCGATACCGTGACGGATAGCTCCTGATTGACCAGCGTATCCACCACCTACAACGTTAACGAAAACGTCGTATGAACCTGCAGTTGAAGTAACTGCGAATGGTTGGTTGATTACAAGACGAAGGTCAGCGTGTGGGATGTACTCTTCAACATCTTTTTTGTTAACAGTGATTTTACCAGTTCCTGGAACAAGGCGAACGCGTGCAACAGCGTTTTTACGACGTCCAGTACCTGCATATTGTGCTTGTGACATACTTTATTGTTCCTTTCCTTAGATAAGTCCTGAAATATCAAGAACTTCTGGTTGTTGTGCAGCGTGAGTGTGCTCAGCTCCAACAAATACTTTCAACTTCATACCTTGAGCGCGTCCAAGAGTATTGTGTGGAAGCATACCTTTAACTGATTTCTCAATCAAACGTACTGCATTTTTAGAACGAAGCTCACCTGCAGAGATTTGTTTCAATCCACCTGGGTGGTTTGAGTGAGTGTAGTAGATTTTATCAGTTGCTTTTTTACCAGTCAATTTAACTTTTTCAGCATTGATAACAATCACAAAGTCACCTGTATCAGTGTGTGGTGTAAATGTTGGTTTGTTTTTTCCGCGAAGTACGCTAGCAACTACTGCAGAAAGACGTCCAAGTGGTACATCAGTTGCGTCAACTACGTACCATTTACGTTCAACTTGGCCTGGTTTAGCCATAAATGTTGTTTTGTTCATGATTTCTCCTATATATAGTTCGATTTTTGTTTACAGTGATGGGTGTTCCTTCCCATCGAAAAGTATTTGGAAGGTTCCGGGGCCTTTCAAATGGGGTAAACAATACCGCCTACTATAATACCAAATTTCACCCCTAAAAGTCAATAGATATGAAAAATATTTTTCTGAATTCCACTCTTTTTATCTCTAAAAAACCTCGCTTTCGCGAGGCTCTTCTATTTATAAGATAAGGCACGTTTAAAGGTTTTCCAAGGACCTAAATCATCTGTTTGCAGAACGAGACTAGCATACATACGTCCGATAAAGACTGTTGCCGTTACTGCAAAAGCAAGCGTAATAGCAAGCGAAATCCAAGCTTCTAACCCATTTGCATAACCATTAATAGCTCTAAATGGCATGAAGAAAGTCGAAATAAAGGGAATATATGAACCAATCTTCAAGATGAGATTGTCACCAGCTGCACCTAGAGCTGTCACTCCAAAAAAACCACCTATAATCAAAATCATCAAAGGCGACAAGGCTTTTCCTGAGTCCTCAGGACGAGAAACCATAGAACCTAGGAAGGCTGCTAAAACAACGTACATAAAGAGGCTAACCAAGACAAACAATAAGGTGTTGAGCGAGAAAGCCTCTCCTATATGGTTTAAAATACCAGATTGTGCCAAGATTGGTAGGTCTTTAAAGAGAAGAATGGCAGTAAGTCCACCCACGGCGTAAATGCCAATATGGGTCAAAATCACAAGAAGCAGAGCCAGCATGCGAGCGTAGAAATAATGGCTAGCTCGGATACTAGAGAAGACCACTTCCATGATTTTGGTTCCTTTCTCACTAGCTACTTCCTGGGCAGTGACACTAGCATAGGTAATCAAAATCATATAAAGGAAGAAACCAAGCCCTGCGGCCGCAAAGGTTTGAATCATTTTTTTATTTTCCTTGGATTCATCAATTTTCTCTGTAAAGTTAACTGTTTGTTCCAAGCGTTTTTCCTGTTCTTGTGACAAATTGGCTGCCGAACGATTGAGTTGATCTTGAAGCTCATTTAACTTGCTCGTTACTCCTAGCTTAATAGCAATCTCAAGGGAAGTTTCACCGTGATAAACTGCCTTCAAGACACTATCCTCTTGGTCAACGGTCAGATAGCCTTTTAATTTTTCATCCTTGATAGCAGCTTGAGCACTTGCTTCATCCTGATAATCAAAATTGAGACCATTGGTAGACTGGAGACCTTCTGTCACAGCTGGAACCGTACTAATCACTGCTATCTTACCACTTTTAGCCATTGATGAGCCTTGGAGATAGCCAATTCCTCCAGAAAGACCGATAAACAAGAATGGTGAAATCACCATAAAGAAGAAACTCCACGATTTGACATGTCGAAGATAGGTTTCCTTGATTACAACCCACATATTTCTCATACTTCCACCCCTGATTCTAGTTTAAAGATTTCATCGATTGTTGGCGCTTGCTGGTCAAAGGTTGCGATATATTGCCCTTGAGTCAAGATTGGGAAAAGTTCCCTTCCAGCGCTCTCATCCTCCAAGATCAATTTCCAACTGCCTTGTTTGGTCAAGCTCACCTGTTTGACATGAGGAAGGTTTTCCAATTCTTCCTTGCTTCGTTCACTTGAAACAAAGAGACGCGTTTTCCCGTATTGATTGCGAACATCCTGAACCGGTCCATGCAAGACCACACGACCATCTCGAATCATCAAAATATCATCACAAAGTTCCTCGACATTGGTCATGACATGATCAGAAAAGATAATGGTTGCCCCACGTTCTTTTTCTTGAAAAATGACTTGCTTGAGCAATTCTGTATTGACTGGGTCCAATCCACTGAAAGGCTCATCCAAGATAATCAAGTCTGGTTCATGAATCAGAGTAATGATGAGCTGAATCTTCTGTTGATTTCCTTTTGACAGACTCTTGATTTTATCTGTCAGCTTCCCTTTCACTTCCAACCTCTTCATCCATTGAGGGAGTTTTTCCTTGATTTCTTTGGCATCCATGCCCTTTAGAGTCGCCAAGTAACGAACTTGTTCAAGGACTGTCAATTTAGGCATGAGACTGCGTTCTTCAGGCAAATATCCAATCCGAGCATAGGTCTCTTGACGAATATCCTGACCATCTAGACTGATTTCTCCTTGGTATTCTAAAAACTTCAAAATACTGTGGAAAATCGTTGTCTTCCCAGCACCATTTTTCCCGACTAATCCCAAAATACGACCTGGTCGCGCTTGAAAGTCAATACCAAACAAAACTTGCTTAGGTCCAAAACTTTTCTCTAGACTTCTTACTTCTAGCATCTTTCACCTCCGAAATGTCTTTCACTCATTATACTCTTTTTTGATAGCCTTTACAATGATTTTCGTCCATTTTTATAAGACTATTGCTGTGTAAAATATGGCCTGGAGCACTTTTATACTCAATGAAAATCAAAGAGCAAACTAGGAAGCTAGCCGTAGGTTGCTCAAAACACTGTTTTGAGGTTGTAGATAAGACTGACGAAGTCAGTCACATATATACGGCAAGGCGAAGCTGACGTGGTTTGAAGAGATTTTCGAAGAGTATTAGTGATAAATCCATTATACAGTAGCAAACTCAATTTATCACCTCCGTTCCTCAACTGTCTATTTTTGATCCTGAATTGTTATTTGAAAAGCAAAAATCCACCCCGAAGGATGGATTGATACTTTAACGCACTTCTGCATTGACTTTTTCTTCGAGAGACGCTTGGATTTTTTCCATATAGCGTGCGACTTCTTCGTCCGTTAAGCTATCTTCCGGATTTTGGAAGGTCAAGCTATAAGCCATTGACTTCATACCAAGTCCCAATTTCTCACCTGAGAAGACGTCAAAGAGTTTAATATCTGTCAAACGTTTTACGCCTGCAGCTTGGATCGCGTCCACAACTTCTTGGTGAGTGACTTCTGCCTTGAGGAGAAGGGCAACGTCACGGCTGACTGCTGGGAATTTAGTAATTTCTACAAATGGATTAGCAGGTTGAAGCGCAGTTTCGATGGCTGAAAGGTTGAGCTCAGCTACATACGTTTCTGGAATATCGTAAGCCTTAGCAGTGACTGGATGCACTTGGCCAAGGAAACCAAGAACTTGGTCACCGAGTGAAATCATAGCTGTACGTCCTGGGTGGAGGCTAGCGATTTCAGATGTTGCCGTATAGGTCACTTCTAGTCCCAAGCGAGTAAATAATGCTTCAAGGATTCCTTTAGCATAGAAGAAATCAACTGGAACTGCTGCTGTTTGGAAATCTTTTTCAGCAACCAAGCCTGTCAAAGCAAAGGCAAAACTGTTGATTTCATTTGGAAGTTCTTCTTTTGGATTACCTGTTTGTTCAAAGACTTTTCCGATCTCGTAAAGGGCCAAGTTTTTGTTCTTACGAGCCACGTTGTAGGCAACAGTATCAAGGATACCTGAGATCATATTTTGACGGAGGACAGAACGGTCCACAGTCATTGGCCACATGAGTTCAGTAAGGTTACTTGGTTGAGCCGTAAACTCAACTGCTTTTTCAGGAGTTGTCAGAGCGTAGGTGATGATTTCTGTCAAACCTGCTCCTTCAGCAATGGTACGAACTTGACGGCGAAGTTTTTGTGTCGCAGTTAATTCACCAGCTGTCCCATCGTCTTTTGGAAGGCTGGTTGGCAAGCGGTCATATCCATAGATACGAGCGATTTCTTCAAAGAGGTCTGCCTCGATGGTGATATCCCAGCGACGGCGTGGGACGCTGACTGTAAAGCTATCTGCATTGCCAGAAAGACCAAATCCAAGACGACGGAAGACGTCTTCTACATCAGCATAAGAAAGATCAGTTCCGAGGACACGGTTAACATCAGCAAGAGTTGAAGAAACTTCCACATCAGAGGTATCAAGCTCACCCGCTGAAACGATACCTTTACGCACCGTCGCACCTGCAAGTTCTGCAACCATGCTAGCCGCCGCATCAAGGGCTTCGTTAACAGTTGCCACATTAATCCCTTTTTCAAAGCGAGAAGATGACTCAGAACGAAGGTTGAGACGTCCGCTAGTCTTGCGGATTGATTTTCCGTTGAAGACTGCAGCTTCAAGGACGACACGACTAGACTTTTCAGAGATTTCTGTTGCTTGACCACCCATAACACCTGCAAGAGCTACTGGCTTGTCTGCGACAGTGATGACTAGGTCATTCACGTCCAAATCACGTTCTTCACCATCTAAAGTCACTAATTTTTCACCAGCACGCGCTTCACGTACACGGATGTCACTCCCTTCAAAGGTATCCAAGTCAAAGGCGTGCATCGGTTGACCAAAGTAGAGAAGGATGTAGTTTGTCACGTCCACTACGTTATTGATTGGACGGATTCCTTCGTTCATGAGAAGGTTTTGCAACCATTGTGGACTTGGTGCGATAGTCACATTGTCCAAGATACGAGCTGCATAGTAAGGCGCCTTGTCTGTCTCAATGCCCACAGAAAGAGCATCTGCTGCAGCTTGGTCAGTTTCTGAAAGAGTAAATTCTTTAAAGTTGACTGCCTTATCATAGATGGCTGCCACTTCGTGAGCCACCCCACGCATAGAAAGAGCGTCCGCACGGTTAGGTGTAATTGAAAGTTCGATGATTTCATCATCCAAGTCTAGATATGAGAAGACTTCATCCCCAGGAACGGCATTTTCTGGCAAGATTTGGATTCCATCTGCGAATTCCTTAGGCACAACTGAGTCAGAAATTCCCAATTCACCAAGTGAACAGATCATCCCAAGCGACTCTAAGCCACGGATTTTTCCTTTTTTGATTTTGTAGTTGTCAGCGATGCGAGCTCCTGGAAGAGCCACCATAACCTTGATACCAGCACGCACATTCGGTGCACCACAGACGATTTGACGGGCTTCTTCTTCGCCAACGTTAACCTGACAAACATGGAGGTGAGTTTCTGGCACATCTTCGCAAGACAAGACCTCACCGACGACAATTTTTGAGAGACCAGCAGCCGGTGATTCGACACCTTCTACCTCGATCCCTGTAGTTGACATTTTTTCAGCCAACTCTTGTGATGGCACATCAATGTCCACCAATTCTTTTAACCATTTATAAGATACAAGCATAATTCTGATTGTAAGATCCCACCAAGTGGAACCTTTTCAATTCCTTTCTTTTTCTTCGAGTCAGTCCTTGCCATTTTCATCTAGAGAAAATGACTAGAACTGTATAGGAGTGTGTTTCAGGTTTCAATCTTATTTAAACTGTTCTGAGAAGCGGACATCTCCTTGGTAGAATCCACGGATATCATTGATTCCGTAACGGAGCATGGCTACACGCTCTTGACCAAGACCAAAGGCAAAGCCAGAGTAAACAGTCGCATCGATACCACTCATTTCAAGGACACGTGGGTGAACCATACCGGCACCCATAATCTCAATCCAACCTGTTTTCTTACATACGTTACAGCCTTCTCCACCACACTTGAAGCAGGAAACATCCACCTCAACAGATGGCTCTGTGAATGGGAAATACGATGGACGCAGACGAATCTGACGCTCTTCACCAAACATCTTTTGGACAATCAACTGAAGCGTTCCTTGAAGGTCTGCCATAGAGATGTTTTTCCCAACGACCAAACCTTCGATTTGATGGAACTGGTGACTGTGGGTCGCATCATCCGTATCACGGCGGAAGACACGCCCTGGTGAGATCATTTTCAAAGGCCCTTTAGAGAAATCATGTGCATCCATAGCACGCGCCTGAACTGGAGACGTGTGAGTACGAAGCAAGATTTCTTCTGTGATGTAGAAAGTGTCCTGCATATCACGGGCTGGGTGATCTTTCGGAAGGTTCATACGCTCAAAGTTATAGTAGTCTTGCTCCACTTCAAAACCATCCACGACTTGGTACCCCATACCGATGAAAATATCTTCGATTTCTTCACTGGTTTGCGTGAGAACGTGACGGTGACCAGTCGCAACTGGGCGACCTGGAAGCGTCACATCGATACTCTCGCTAGCTAGCTGAGCTGCGACTTTCTTTTCTTCCAAGAGCTTAGCTGTTTCTTCAAAAGCAGCTGTCAAGACATCACGCGCTTCATTGACGTGTTTCCCGATAATTGGACGCATCTCAGCAGAGACGTCTTTCATCCCTTTGAGGATTTCAGTAAGGGACCCTTTTTTACCAAGGACAGAGACACGCAAATCTTGCATCTCTTTTTCATTTTCAGCAGTGATCTGCTTCAAGCTAGCCAGCGTTTCTTCGCGAAGCGCTTTTAATTGTTCTTCAATAGTTGACATAATTCCTCCATCAGTCGCTTATAAGATAAAAAGAAAACCACATGCCAAAAACTCCACTCGGAGCGTTGACACGCGGTACCATCCGTTTCATCTGACAAGTCAGACCTTCATTTCTAAATCCATGCGCAAGTGAATTCACCCATCTTTCATATAGAGAGCTTGCAGTCACGGCTCTCCTCCCTGATATACTTCCCTTGAGTTACTAGTCTTGCGGATTTCTATTCAATTACTACTTAGTTTATCAGATTTTTACCATTCTTGCAAGACCTATCTCACTTCTGCTTGCCTTTAAATCGCCATTGGAAGCGGAGCTTATCATAGAAGGGAAACTCGATAAACAAGACTCCCAAGCCGACACAGAGACTGGCAAGGACGTCTGATGGATAGTGAACTCCCAGATAGACCCTTGATACCAGCACACTGACTAGGTAGAACCCAAGGACGATTTGCACGATTTTTCTCCAGACTGGATTTTTAATCCGCTGACTAAGAATGACAATCAGAGTGCCCACCATCAGCGTCACTGCCAAAGAATGCCCACTTGGAAAAGAAAATCCCTTCTCCTCTACCAAGTGTAAAATAGCTGGCCGTGGGCGCTGGTAGATATTTTTAAAGGTCACGATTAAAAGACCTGCCAAAGCTAGATTGCCCGCCATGAAGAAGCTTTCTATCTTCCACCGCTTACGATAAAAAACAAAGGCTGTAATGACCACCCAAGTGATAATCACTGGAATATCAATCAAGTGTGTGATGGCCCTGAAAAGAATAGTCAAGTAATCTGGCAAATCTCCCCTAATAGCCGTCTGAATCGGTTGGTCAAAACCGACCAGCGTTTCAGGGTAAAATTTGACCATGTAGCCAAGAATAACGAAAAGTAAAAGGGCAAAACTGCCCTTCATTAAAAATGTTTGTTTATCTTTCATAATGTTTTAAGGTTGGTTTCAAGAGAACGTACAACAACCAGAATGAAACGGCAAAGATGATACCCTCAATCAAGTTAAATGGCAATACCATAGTCATTAGGTAGTTGGACAGTCCCAAAATTTTTCCAATATCAAAGTTAGCAAACTTAGCGTACAAAGGAACAGCGTAAACATAGTTGAGAACCAACATAGCTACGGTCAAACCAATAGTTCCAGCTAGAGAGCCTAGTAGGAAACGAAGGGTTGTCCGTTCCTTTTTCCAAATCAAAGCAAATACGATGACAAAAACTCCCAAAGCTACGATATTCATCGGCAAACCAATGTAAGTATTCACTCCTTGGCTGTTAAGAAGCAATTTCAAGAGTGAGCGAAGCAAGAGAATTCCTAGAGCAGCAGGCAAATCCATGATCACCAAGCCCACAAGGACTGGCAAGATACTAAATTCGATCTTGAGGAAGGATGCCGCTGGCAAGAGCGGAAAGTCAAAGTACATCAGCACAAATGAGATGGCTGATAGAATTGCAATGGTCGAAAGTCGACGTGTGTTTGTCATAACAGGTTCCTCCAATTTTCTATAAAATCAGAAGAAGTTAGAAAGGATTCCTCTATCTATTCTCACTTTTTATATCCCCAAAGTTCCCTCTCACTCTATCAAAATAAAGCAAGCGGTTACAATCTAGCTATAAATCCATCAGAACAGACAAAGCTATTCTTTCGTCTTCTCCCATCCAGACTATACTGTCGGTTGTGGAATCTCACCACATCAGCTTACGCTCGCGGACTTATTTGGCTAAGATATTTTAGATTTATCTAGGCGTCGCAGTCGAAGATAATACTTAAAGTATATCGAGACAAGACAACGACGAGAAAGCTAAAATAGCTAGTCAAATTTACCGCCGGTCGGGAATTTCACCCTGCCCTGAAGACTCTTTTATCATAACAAAAAACGCTTGCAAGCGCAAGCATTTTGTTCATTTTCATTATTTATTTCAATTTATCCACTTCATAGGTATGAACAAGTTCAAGACCTGCAAAGTTCTGCTGGCGAAGGGCTTCGTAGACAATCATGCAGACGGTATTAGAGACATTGAGGCTGCGGACGTGTTCATCATTCATAGGAATACGGAGAGCCTTCTCAGGATGTTCTCGCATAAAGTCCTCAGGTAAGCCCTTGTCTTCACGCCCAAAGAGAAAATAATGGTCTTCGTCAGTCGATAAATCCACCTCAGAATATACTTTCTCAGCGAATTTAGAAATCAGATAGAGTTTTCCCTTCATCTGAGACATGAAATCTTCCAAACTATCATAAAAATAAATCTCTAGCTTATCCCAATAATCCAATCCAGCCCGCTTCATCTTGCGATCGTCAATAGGAAATCCCATAGGCTTGATGATGTGGAGAGGAGAATTGGTCGCAGCGCAAGTACGCGCGATATTGCCTGTATTTTGTGGAATTTGAGGTTCAAATAATACAATGTGATTTGTCATGACTTGCTTCCTTTCACCATTGCAAAAAAATAGCCACACTGCCCGGAGTCAAGCTCAGCAAACAGCGTGGTTAAGGCATCGTTAACTTACCTCACAACAGGTTTGAAGTAAATCAGCGAAACTACTTTCTTAGTATAACACTTTCAAAATCATTGTCAATAGAAACGACTTGATTTTTTCAATTTTTTCAAGCTATTTCCAAGGGTTGTAAAATCGTCCCTGATTCTGCAAGATAAGTAGTAAACTAGCTACTAAAAACAAGGTTGCCAAGAACAAGGTAAGATAGTCTCCTTTTTTCAAGGCCTGATAACTATACCAAGTCCGCTTTTTCTCTTTTCCAAAACGTCGAAGCTCCATGGCTGTAGCGATGGTATCAATCCGTTCTAGCGAGCTAAAAATCAAGGGAGTAATAATGCGCAGATTGCCTTTGATTCGTTGCATAAGAGAAGCTTTCTTGGATAATTCCATCCCACGCGCTTCCTGAGACATCTTGATAGTAAAGAATTCTTCCTGCAAATCTGGAATATAACGCAAGGTCAGGCTGACAGAATAGGCAATCTTGTAGGGCACACCAATTTGATTTAAACTAGAAGCAAACTGACTAGGATGAGTTGTCATCAAAAAGATAATAGCTAGAGGAATGGTGCAAAGATACTTAATGGCCAGATTTAGCAAATAAAAGAGCTCCTGGCTGGTCAGAGTGTAGGCACCAATTCCCTGCCAAATCACACTTCTCTCTCCGTAAAGTCCAACCCCATACTCGGGAGAAAAGAGATAGACCATCAAGACGTTTAAGACGGCAAATACCGTCGCAAAAACGGCCACAAAGGAAACATCTTTAAAACGGATTTCTGACAAATAGAGGAGAAAAACCGAAAAGATGGCAATCAGAACAAGCAGTCTGGTATCATAGCTAATCATGGCAGCCAATGACACGAGAATGAAAAAGAGAAGTTTCCCAGCTCCTGACAAGCGATGAATCACAGTATCTCTATGCTGGTAACCTATTAATTTAGCTTGCATCCTTCTCTCCTTTCTTTGTAAAATGCCGTTAAAGCAAGTGGATCTACATCTAGTTTCTTGGCCAAGTTGAAGATTGAAGTTTCTTTTAGGTTGGCTTTTACTAACAGCTCAGGATTGCTCAAAAGACTAGCTGGATCAGTATCGGCAATCAATTCCCCATCCACCATGACAAGAGCCCGATCCGAATAATCCAGCATCAGTTGCATATCATGAGTAATCATGACAATGGTATGCCCTTTTTGATGCAACTCTTCGAGAAATTCCATAATCTCAGTATAGTTCTTTTGGTCTTGACCTGCAGTCGGTTCATCTAGGAGGATAATTTCAGCTCCTAAAACCAAAATTGAGGCAATAGTGACACGCTTTTTCTGACCAAATGACAAGGCAGAAATGGGCCAATTACGGAATTCATAAAGCCCACAGATTTTCAAGGTTTCATAGACTCTCGTTTCAATTTCCTTCTCATCCACACCTCGCAAACGAAGTCCTAGAGCCACCTCATCAAAAATCATATTGGTTGAAATCATTTGATTGGGATTTTGCAACACATAGCCTACTCGTTCCGCCCGCTCTGCAACAGAATCTCCTTTGATATCCTGTCCTTCCCAAAGATAGCGGCCCTCAGTCTGAATAAATCTACTTAAGGCCTTGGCTAGAGTTGACTTCCCTGCTCCATTTTTCCCTACAATGGCAATCTTTTCACCCTTTTTAATATCCAGATGTAGGGATTTTAAAATCGGTCTATCATCATAAGAAAAAGACACGTCCTCTAATCTAAAGAGTGACTGCAATTCTGGGATTTCTTTTGTCAGTTCCATCTGTAACTGAACCTGGCCTTTTGAGATAGACAAGTTATCCAGATTTGCTAATTGTGCTTCCTTGGCTAAATCCACACCCAATTGACGGAGAGTGGTTAAATAAAGGGGTTCTCGGATTCCATTTTGAGTCAATAAATCAGTCGCCAGTAGCTGATCAGGACTCCCATTAAAGAGGATACGACCATCGTTTATCAAGACAATCCGATCCACAAGCCGATGCAGAACATCCTCCAAACGGTGCTCAATAATAAGGGTCGTCGTTCCCTCTTCCTTATGAATCTGATCAATCAATTCGATAATGTCCTGACCTGACTTAGGATCCAGATTGGCGAGTGGCTCATCAAACAAAAGAATCGGACTCTCATCAATCAAGACACCAGCCAGACTGACTCGCTGCTTTTGTCCACCAGACAAATCCTGAGGACGCTGAGACAGTAAAGAGAGGAGATCCAACTTTTCAGCCCATTTATGAACACGACTTTTCATCTCATCTAGAGCTGTCACATCATTTTCCAGAGCAAAAGCCAAATCCTCTGCCACGGATAAACCGATAAACTGCCCATCTGTATCCTGCAAAACTGTGCTGACCAGATGAGATTTGTCATAGATACTCATATCAAAGGCTGCTTGCCCCTTGATCAAAAATTCTCCAGACTTCTGACCCTTGTAAATATTGGGAATAATCCCATTCAAACACTGACCCAAGGTAGACTTACCTGACCCAGATGGTCCAACAATTAAGACTTTCTCTCCTTTATAAATGGTCAAATCCACCCCTTGCAAGGTCGGTTCTTGTTGACTTTCATACTGGAAAGAGAAATCCTTCCACTCAATTATAGCTTCTTTCATCTTACTCTCTTCATTCGCTTCTTAGACTTCTATTTTATCATAAATTAAACCCTTCTTGCAGACTCTTCTCTTAAAAACTTAGCACGACAAGATTCCTAGCCTAGATTGCTTACCTGACTAGCCTATAAACAGTAAAAAAGGCTGATTCCCCAGCCTTTTCCCTTATATTAATCCTTTTTCAAACTTCCTGAACGAGTCTGCGTACGTGAATAAGCTAGCAAGAGAAGAGTTCCTGCAATAGCTATAGTTACAGCGTTAGCAATACCTGCAACAATTCCTTGGGCAAATACTTTTTCTGCCGCTTCTTGATAAATCACAACATCTCCAAGTGGTGCCAAGACACCCCAAACAAGAGCATTTGCAATAATCTGAATGAGGTTAAAAAAGACAATATCCTTCAACTCAAAAACACCCTGTGTTACTCGAATGTATTTTCTAAAGAGTCCTACAGCTAGACCAAAGAGACCACTAGCAATAATCCAAGTCCACCAAAGACCGTAGCCAGCAAGAGAGTCCTTCACCGCATGCCCAATTAAACCAACAAGTAGACCAACTAGAGGGCCAAAAATGATAGATAAGAGGCTCTGTACCGCATACTGAAGCTGGATGCTTGTATTTGGAACAGGTGTCGGAATGCTGATCATCCCGATAACAACAAAGAGCGCAGCTCCAACACCGATAGCAACAACTTGTTTAATTGATTGATTTTTCATCTATATTCTCCTATTTTATGATTCTATTTTCTTTATTTCAATGGTCCAAGATGAACCGACACCCACATTATAAGCCTTGGCAAAAGAACCTTGGTTGATAGCCAGACCTAAACGATAGAGAGAGTTGATGTAAAGGATGGGTTGCCCAATTCTCACATCTGCAAATGATTTGCCATAGACAACCTGATTTTGATAGACCAGCATATCTGCATGATAGATGGTCACTTCAAAACGATCACCGAATGCTGGTTCCAGCTTGTAAAATTCTTCTCGCGTGATAGAGGTCCAGAGCGAACCAAAACGCACATCCAGAATATCAATGGCTCCCTTCACCAGATGATCTTCAATGATGGTCTCTACGACTGGAAGTTCCACAATCTGATCCACACTGAGCTCCGGCCCCACTTCCTCAAAAGTAATGTGACCACTGGCCAGTTTAGCACCAGTATAGGCATAGACATCACGACCGTGGAAGGTATAAGAGTGCTCTGTATTTTGACGTCTATTGGCCACTTCAGAAATCTCACGAATGGCTACAATACCAACGTGTTTCTTGATAAAAGAAAGAGTTCCATTGTCTGGCGTGACAATGTATTGATTTTTTGCAGTCTTGGCAACCACACTCTTACGTTTCGAGCCGACACCTGGATCGACAACCGATACAAAAGTCGTTCCCTCAGGCCAGTAATCCACCGTCTGAAAGAGACGGTAACTCCCCTCGAAAATATTATAAGGCGTGATATCGTGCGTCAAATGATGAATTTTTAAAGTTGGAGACTCTTCTAAAGCCACTCCAATCATAGCCGATACCGCACCATCAACCAGACCAAAGTCTGATTGTAATACCAGTAAATTATTATTCATTTTATCTCCTTGTATATCCTTTATCATACCATATTTCAGAGAAAGGTGCTAATAGCTATTTCAATTGATTAGGGTATAGTTTTACCTTATAGCAAATTTCCTACTAAAAACTCTGGTGATTAGCTAGTAGGTGCATTTTTTCTTGAAAAAAGGTATGATAGTTACATAATGAAGAAGTAGGTTTTATTATGAAAATTATCCTTGTCGGAGGGGGAAAAGTTGGTTCTGCCCTCTGTCGCTCCTTGGTTGCAGAAAAGCATGATGTTTTGCTGATTGAGCAAGACGAAGCTGTTCTCAATCATATTGTTAATCGCTTTGATATCATGGGTATCCTCGGTAACGGGGCCGATTTTACCATCCTTGAGCAAGCCAGTGTCCAGGATTGTGATATCTTTATCGCCCTGACCGAGTACGATGAAGTGAACATGATTGCAGCCGTTCTAGCCAAAAAAATGGGGGCTAAAGAAACCATCGTTCGGGTGCGGAACCCTGAATACTCTAACTCTTATTTCAAAGAAAAAAATATTCTCGGTTTTTCTCTTATCGTCAACCCTGAACTTTTGGCTGCCCGCGCTATTGCCAATATTATTGACTTCCCAAATGCTCTCTCTGTCGAACGTTTCTTTGGTGGAAGAGTCAGCTTGATGGAATTCACTGTTAAGTCTTCTAGCGGTCTTTGCCAAATGCCCATTTCTGATTTTCGTAAAAAATTTGGCAATGTTATTGTCTGCGCTATAGAGAGGAATCATCAAATTATCATCCCAAGTGGTGACATGACGATACAGGATAAAGATAGAATCTTTGTCACTGGTAACCGTGTTGATATGATGCTCTTCCATAATTATTTCAAATCACGTGCCGTGAAGAGCCTTCTCATCGTTGGTGCAGGTAGAATTGCCTATTATCTACTAGGCATTCTCAAAGATAGTCGTATCGATACTAAAGTCATCGAAATCAATCCCGAAATCGCCAGCTTCTTTAGCGAGAAATTCCCAAATCTCTACATCGTTCAAGGAGATGGTACCGCAAAAGATATCCTGCTGGAAGAAAGTGCTCAAAACTATGATGCCGTTGCAACACTGACAGGGGTTGATGAGGAAAATCTGATTACCTCTATGTTCCTTGACAGCGTAGGTGTACAGAAAAATATCACCAAGGTCAATCGTACCAGTCTCCTCGAGATTATCAATGCACCTGATTTTTCAAGTATCATCACACCTAAAAGCATTGCTGTAGATACGATTATGCACTTTATTCGTGGTCGGGTTAATGCCCAGTATTCAGACCTTCAAGCCATGCACCATCTAGCAAATGGTCAAATCGAAACCCTGCAATTCCATATCAAGGAAGCCAATAAAATGACTGCCAAACCTCTTTCTCAACTAAAACTGAAAAAAGGGGTTCTTATCGCAGCCATCATTCGAAAAGGCAAAACTATTTTCCCAACTGGAGAGGATATGCTAGAAGTCGGAGACAAGCTTCTAGTAACAACCTTGTTGCCGAATATCACCAAGATTTATGACTTGATCGCGAGGTAAGAGATGAATAAAAGTATGATTCGCTACCTCCTTTCAAAGTTACTTTTGATTGAAGCTGTTCTTCTTTTGGTTCCTGTGGCTGTTGCTATCTATTACCGTGAATCGAACCAAGTTTTTACAGCCCTCTTTTCAACAATAGGGATTCTCGTATTGCTGGGCGGTTCAGGGAGTTTGGAAAAACCAAAAAATCAACGGATTTATGCCAAGGAGGGAATCTTAATTGTTGCCCTCTGTTGGATTCTTTGGTCCTTCTTTGGTGGGCTCCCCTTTGTCTTTGCTGGGCAAATTCCCAGCGTTATTGATGCCTTTTTTGAAATTAGTTCTGGCTTTACAACTACCGGAGCCACTATTCTGAACGACGTTTCAGTTCTCAGTCGTTCCCTCCTCTTCTGGCGAAGTTTTACCCACTTGATTGGAGGGATGGGAGTACTTGTTTTTGCACTTGCTATTATGGATAATGCCAAGAATAGCCACCTAGAGGTGATGAAGGCTGAGGTACCTGGCCCCGTCTTTGGTAAGGTTGTATCCAAGCTAAAAAACACTGCCCAGATTCTCTATCTCCTTTATCTAGCTCTCTTTTCTCTTTTTGTGATTATCTATTATCTAGCTGGTATGCCCCTATTTGATAGTTTTGTGATCGCTATGGGAACAGCGGGAACTGGGGGCTTCACCGTCTATAACGACGGGATTGCCCACTATGGTAGCTCACTGATTACCTATCTAGTTAGTATCGGAGTTTTGGTTTTTGGGGTAAATTTCAACCTCTACTACTACCTCATGCTCCGTCGGGTTAAGGCCTTCTTTGGAGATGAAGAACTTCGGGCTTACTTGGTCATCGTACTGGTTTCTACAGGATTGATCAGCCTCAATACTCTCTATCTCTATCCAGGATTTTCCAAGAGTTTTGAAATGGCCTTCTTCCAGGTTTCCAACATCATTACAACGACTGGTTTTGGATATGGAGACATTACCAACTGGCCCCTCTTCTCCCAGTTTATTCTTCTCTTCCTCATGGGAATCGGTGGTTCTGCCGGATCAACCGCAGGTGGACTCAAGGTTATTCGAGGCCTCATCCTTTCAAAAATTGCTAAAAACCAGATTTTATCAATCCTATCTCCCCACCGTGTTTTGACCCTCCATGTTAATAAAACGGTGATTGACAAAGATACCCAGCATAAGATTCTCAAGTACTTTGTCATCTATTCTATGATTTTGCTAGCGCTTATCTTTATTGTCAGCCTAGATAGCAATGATTTCCTAGTCGTTACCAGCGCTGTCTTTAGCTGTTTCAATAACATCGGGCCTATTCTAGGAACGACATCTAGTTTCTCAATCTTTAGTCCTATCTCAAAAATTCTCCTCTCCTTTGCAATGATTGCAGGTCGTTTGGAGATTTACCCTATCTTACTTCTCTTCATGAAGAGAACTTGGTCTAAGAGATAAAATGCAACCACACCTTGTTTCCTTACAAAGTGTGGTGTTTTTATTTCTGATTATCTCTCTACCCAACCAACTCTTTTTAAACAAAGCGAGACACTTCAGAGAATGACTTAAAATATTTAATACTCAATGAAAATCAAAGAGCAAACTAGGAAGCTAGCCACAGGTTGCTTAAAGCACCGCTTTGAGGTTGCAGATAAAGCTGACGTGGTTTAAAGAGATTTTCGAAGAGTATAAGAGCCAAAAACCCTCAGTCGATTTGACCGAGGGTTCCTTTTCATTATTTAAGAACTTGATTAGCTCAATGCATCATCCATTGAAAGAACTTCGTGGAAGACACGTTGTGTCAATTCAGTTTTTTGTTCTGGAGTGAGGTATTTAGTGTTTACACAGTATCCAGAGATACGTACGATAACGTCTTCACCTGACATGATCTTTTCGTAAACATCGTTCAAGTCCATAACGTTCAAGTTAACGTGTTGTCCACCGTTTTCGAAGTAACCATCAAGAATTGTTACCAAGTTATCAACTTGTTCGTCACGAGTTTTACCAAGAGCGCGAGGTGAAACTTGAGTTGTCAATGAGATACCATCAGCTGCATAACTAAAGTCAAGGCTAGAAAGTGAGTTCAAGTTTTGCAACCATCCACCTTTAGCTTTGTTAGAAGGGTTAGCACCTGGTGAGAAGAATTCAAGTTTAGACAAGTTCACAGAACCATCTTCGTTGAGGTATACACCTTTGTGGACTGGTGAGTTACCAGTTTGTTTAGAGTAAGCAACATTAGATGTGATAGTCAAAAGTGAAACTGTAGCTTCTGCGTCTTTGTAAAGTTTGTGGCTACGTAGACGAGTTGTGTAAGCTTCAATCAACCATTCTGCCAATTCGTTTGAACGTGGGTCATCTTCACCCCAACGTGGGTATTCACCGATTGTTTCGTAATCGTAGATGTAGCCATTTTCATCACGGATTGGTTTAACTGTAGCGTATTTGATAGCTGACAATGTATCAACAGTGTTAGCAAATCCACAGATACCGAATCCCATGTTTGCACGTTGTTTAGTTGGCAAGAAGGCCATTTGAACAGCTTCGTAGTTGTACTTATCAGTCATGTAGTGGATGATGTTCAAAGCATCTACGTAAGTGTCAGTCAACCAGTCAAGAGATTTTTCAAAGTTTTCTTTAACTGATTCAAATTCAAGAACTTCGTCACGGATTGGTTCGATGTCAAATACTTTATAGTCTTTGTGAACATCGTCGTAACCACCGTTCAAACCAGTAAGAAGGGCTTTCAATACGTTTACACGAGCACCGAAGTACTGGATGTTGTGGCGTTGTTCTTCATTTTCTGGGTCAAGTGGAGACACACAGCATGAGATACAGCTCATTTCACCGTATCCGTCTTTGGCCATTGTTGTAACACCTTCGTATTGGATAGAAGAGTGTTTGTGGCTCATGTGCATACAGTAGCGACGGAAGTTGTATGGCAATTTGTCAGTCCAAAGAACTGTCAAGTTTGGTTCTGGAGAGTTACCGATATTGTCAAGAGTGTTCAAGAAACGGTAGTCCATCTTAGTAACACGGTGACGACCGTCGTTACCCATACCAGCCATAGAAGTTGTGATGAAAGTTGGGTCACCTGAGTACAATTGGTCATAAGCTTTTGTACGAGCAAATTTAACTGTACGAAGTTTCATAACGAAATCATCAACGAATTCTTGGATTTCTGATTCAGTAAATGTACCACGAGCAAGGTCACGTTCTGCAAAGATGTCCAATACGATTGGCACACGTCCTAGAGATGTAGCTGCACCGTTGATAACACGGCAGACAGACATGAAGGCGATGTTAACCCATTGGATTGCTTCTTTAACGTTCATCGCTGGTTTGCGAACGTCAACTCCGTAAAGGTCACCCAAGCGAACAACTTGTTGCAATGCTTGGTATTGAAGGTTGATTTCTTCACGAAGACGGATTGTTTCTTCATCGATTTCTTCGATTGCATTCCAGTCGTTTACTTTTTCTTGCATCAAGTAGTCTGCACCGTAAAGAGCAAGACGTGCGTAAACACCGATGATACGTCCGCGTGAGTATGCATCTGGAAGACCAGTTACAGTGTGTGCGTGACGAGCGCGACGAATGTTTGAAGTGTAAGCGCGGAAGATACCGTCGTTAACTGTTGTTACGTATTTAGTAAAGATCTCGTGAACAGCTGGGTCTGGTTCGTATCCATTTTCTTTCAAAGTAGTTTCAGCCATACGGATACCACCTTTTGGCATGAAGTTCAATTTGAAGAGTTCATCGTTTTGAATACCAAAGATAACTTCGTTTTCTTTGTCGATAAATCCTGCTGGAATATCAGCGATAGATGTTGGACGAGTGTCCATTGGGAAACGAGTTTCTTCGTAGTGAGCCTTAGTTTCTTCTACAATTTTTTTAATATGAAGTGAACGTTCTGTTGGTCCTGCAAGGAAGCTTTCGTCTCCATCATAAGGTGTGTAGTTAGCTTGTACGAAGCGTGATACACTTGCTTTTTCTTTCCAATCTACGCCTTTGAAGCCTTCCCAAGCTTTATCAAAAATATCTTGTGCTTCAACAACTGTCTTAACAACCATGTTAATGTCCTCTTTTTTCTTTCTAGTAACAGTCATCTGTTACATTCATGAGACAAGTATACCACACAGTAACCGATTTCAACAAGTGATAAATCCCTATTTTTACACTTTCTTTTCTAAAACAGTCTATATTTCATCCCAAACTGTATTATATTTTTGAAAAAAATAAAGCCTTTTTTCTTTTTTTCAGAAAAAAGGGTATAATAAAAGAAAATAAGCAGTAATACTCAATGAAAATCAAAAAGCAAACTAGGAAGCTAGCCACAGACTGCTCAAAGCACTGCTTTGAGGTTGTAAATAAGACTGACGGAGTCAGTAACATATACCTACGGCAAGGTGAAGCTGACGTGGTTTGAAGAGATTTTCGAAGAGTATAAAAAGGGGCTAGGCATGTTGATTTTTCCTTTATTAAATGATTTGTCAAGAAAAATCATCCATATTGACATGGATGCCTTTTTTGCTGCAGTGGAAATTAGAGATAATCCTAAACTCAGAGGAAAACCTGTCATTATCGGCAGCGACCCTCGACAAACAGGTGGGCGTGGTGTTGTTTCCACTTGTAGCTATGAGGCGCGAGCTTTTGGTGTCCATTCAGCCATGAGCTCTAAAGAAGCCTATGAGCGTTGTCCCCAGGCCGTCTTTATCTCAGGGAATTATGAAAAATACAAGACTGTGGGCCTCCAGATTCGAGCTATCTTTAAGCGTTATACAGATTTGATTGAACCCATGAGCATTGACGAAGCCTATTTAGATGTGACAGAAAATAAACTCGGTATCAAGTCAGCGGTCAAAATTGCTCGCCTCATTCAAAAAGATATCTGGCAAGAACTCCATCTAACTGCTTCTGCTGGCGTTTCTTATAACAAATTCTTAGCTAAAATGGCCAGCGATTATCAAAAGCCACATGGTCTAACAGTGATTCTACCTGACCAGGCTGAGGATTTCCTCAAACAAATGGATATTTCCAAGTTTCATGGAGTAGGAAAAAAGACGGTGGAAAGACTTCATCAAATGGGAGTTTTTACTGGCGCTGATCTACTTGAAATTCCTGAAGTGATCCTAATAGACCGTTTTGGTAGACTGGGCTATGACCTGTATCGAAAGGCTCGTGGTATCCACAATTCCCCGGTCAAGTCCAATCGTATCCGTAAATCAATCGGGAAAGAGAAAACCTATGGAAAAATTCTCCGTGCCGAGGAAGACATCAAAAAAGAGCTGACTCTCCTATCAGAAAGAGTCGCTCTCAATCTCAGTCAGCAAGAAAAAGCTGGTAAAATTGTCATTTTGAAAATCCGCTACGAAGACTTTTCAACTCTGACTAAACGAAAAAGTCTGGATCAAAAAACGCAGGATGCTAATCAGATAAGCCAAATAGCCCTGCAACTCTATGAAGAGTTAGACGAGAAAGAAAGAGGGGTTCGCCTGTTGGGGATTACCGTAACTGGATTTTAAAACCTTGAAGAGTTGCCCCTTCAAGGTTTTTCTTATACAAATAAACGGACAAAGCTGTAAAGTAGCAAGACACTACCAAGCACGATACGGTATTTACCGAAAAGGGTAAAGTCGTGTTTTTTCACATAACTTGTCAAGAAACGAATAGCGACCATGCTGACTGCAAAGGCTACTCCCATCGCAACTAAGAGCAAGAACAATTGCCCAAAGCTCAAGAGTTGTCCTGCTTTTATAAATTTGAAAATCTTTAAGGCACTAGCTCCAAACATAACAGGAATCCCAAGATAGAAGGTGAATTCTGTCACAACAGAACGACTGGTTCCATTCAATAAACCACCGACAATCGTTGCCCCAGAACGGCTAGTTCCTGGTAAAAGAGCAAGAACTTGGAAGAGACCGATATAGAAGGCTGTCGTATAAGGAAGCTTGTCCAACTCTGTCACACTTGGCTCGATAGCACGCGCCTTATTGCGCTTTTCCAAGTAGATAAAGGCAATCCCATAGATAATCAACATGAGAGCAACAGAAACCATGTTATGGAAGTGGGTATCAAACCAATCATCAAACTTAAATACGGCAAGCAAAGGTAAAGTAGCTACAAGAACTTTCGACCACAATTGCCAAGTTTGACGAACTTCCTGCTTGTCCTTAGTCGTTTTGAAAGGATTGAGCTTGTTAAAGTAAATCACCATAACTGCTAAAATAGCACCAAGCTGAATCACGACATTAAACATGGACATAAAGGCTTCATTTTGATTTTGGTATTGGATAAATTCCTCTGCTAAAATCAAGTGACCTGTACTGGAAATCGGCAACCATTCCGTAATTCCTTCAACAATCCCGAAGAAGATAGATTTTAAAATTTCAATAAGATACATAGATTACTCCTTTTTCTATCTTCCATTATAGCATACTTTTTCAGTCTATGGCAGTTCTCTTTAAAAGGCACCGATACTGCCACCGCCTCCTCCTCCAGAGAAGCCACCACCAGAACTTCCACTTCCAGAAGATACGGAGTAGGTGCTTGCTGTGTTTGCGATGCTGGCATAATGGCTCATTTGCGCACTTGAATGATAAAACATACTGTGCCAGCCATAAGCTACATAGAGGTTGATATCTGGATTTTCCACTTGAATATGATGAACCTTCATCAAATGACTGACCTTGTCTGCATAGCCAAATAAGGTCGCATAGACCAAGAGGCGATTCCAGACTACAATACTTTCCAATTCTGCCTGATCCAGTCGTGCAATCTCACGCAACATATTTTCAAAACTGGTCCAGAGATAGTAGACCTCAGCTCCCGCTTCATTTAGAACACCATCACGATTATCTAGTCGAAGCTTCCAATAATAGAAAACAGCCAAAACCAATCCTAGAAAACCAAGTATTGGCAAGGGGAGGTAAAGATAGCCATGAACGTCTAAACTGTACAAGAACAAACCAAATCCAATAAATAAGGGCAAGATAGTGGAGAGTCCCATACCCACCTGCAAGGCCTTTTCTCCACCAGTCAAGGGACGATAATAATCCGGAAGCCCCCAGAAGGTAACTCGATTTCTCACTCCTTCTTGCATCTCTTTCAATACTTCTTCAAAAGAAGATTTGAGCTGACACCCCTTTGCTTGAATCCGTTTTTCATCAGAGGCTTTTGCTCTACGATAAAGACTATCAGATACCTTATAATCTGCAAACAAATTGGAAAGAGTTTCTTCTTTTTTGCCTGAAAAAACCAGATTTAGACAGTCTTTCTCAAAGCTTGACAAACCATCTTCTCTTACCAGCCTCAAGCCAACTGCATCTCCTTCTGAAATAATAGAAACATTCCCACGGTCTATCACATCTAACAAAGTAGCTTGAATGAGTTGATCAAAGGTAAATTTGCCAGCACCCTTGACTAAGGGACTCACCTCCTCCAAGGAGGTCGAGTAAACAGCCTCCGATAAAACCATTGGTTCTAATTCCATTGGTGGTTCATAGAGACGATGATTTTTAGCATATTTGATTGAAGGAGTGGTCTTTCTTCTATAGATGAAATAGAAGCAAACACTCAATAACAGAGAGATGGAAAGTATCGAAGGGAAGACCCAAGTGACGAGCTGCATACTCTGATCTTTTTCTCTAACAATCGAGCCTTCTATCTTATTAAACTCTTCTAAACGATTCCCTTTCAAGCCCTGATCCGTAGCACTAGCAAAATCAGTTCGAGGCCAGTAGGCATGCAATTCAACTCCACGCTTAGGAGGAAGATTGTCTAAACGGATAGTATAATCAAGGTTACTCTTTTCAACCGTTCCTTCTTTAAAAAGTTTTCCTGTGTGGAAAAAGAGTTTTTCAGCCCCCTTTTCTCCCCTTACATGAAATTCAAACTTTCCAATAGCCCCTGAACTATCTGTCAGAGGTTGCCAATTTAATTCAGCGATATCATCATAAAGGAAAAGCAAGTTCTTTAAGTTCCAGACAAGGTCAACTTCAACTGTGTCGCCTTCCTGACCTGGATTATAGACTTTGACAGTATAACCATCCGCTTCTTCTGTCACTTCGCTAGTAACATCTGTCAGTTCAGCAGCATTTTTCGAGGCCTGAACCTTTGGATGAGAGTCAATGGCAAACCCACTAGGCATCTTGCCAGCACGTCCAAGTCCCACGATTTGGCCCTTAAAGTCCTCCTCAAACTGATAAACTATCTTCTGCCTAAATTCTGCCGTATTGTCTGCATGAATATACAAATCCCCTTGATAAGAGTTTATCTTAAAATCAATGGCAAAAACTGAGAGTGGCAGAATGCAAAACAAGCCTAACACCAGTAAGAAAAAAGTTTTTTTCATCAAACAAGCCCCCTTTTTATCTTTGCTATCATTATATCATTTTTTCTCAAGTAAGGGCTTACCCGTATTGAAAAATAGAGTTTTTTTCGATAAAATAGGAGACAGTTATTTTTTAATAGATTAGAAATAGGAGAAATCATGAGAAAAATATACTTATCTATTTTCACAAGTCTCTTGCTGATGCTAGGACTTGTCAATGTTGCTCAAGCTGATGAATATTTACGCATCGGGATGGAAGCAGCATATGCTCCCTTTAACTGGACCCAGGATGATGATAGCAACGGAGCTGTCAAAATCGATGGAACCAACCAGTACGCCAATGGATACGATGTCCAGATTGCTAAGAAAATCGCTAAGGACTTAGGTAAAGAACCTTTGGTTGTTAAAACCAAGTGGGAAGGTCTAGTCCCTGCCCTTACTTCTGGTAAGATTGATATGATTATCGCAGGTATGAGTCCTACTGCTGAACGCAAACAAGAAATTGCTTTTTCAAGCAGTTACTACACTAGCGAGCCTGTTTTGCTTGTCAAAAAAGATTCTGCCTATGCGAATGCCAAATCTTTAGATGACTTTAATGGTGCGAAAATCACTTCTCAACAAGGTGTCTACCTTTATGACTTGATTGCACAAATCCCAGGTGCTAAAAAAGAAACAGCCATGGGAGACTTCGCTCAAATGCGCCAAGCTCTTGAGGCTGGTGTCATCGATGCCTATGTTTCTGAACGCCCAGAAGCTCTGACTGCTGAAGCTGCTAACTCTAAGTTCAAGATGGTCCAAGTGGAACCAGGTTTCAAAACTGGAGAAGAAGATACAGCTATCGCCATTGGACTTCGTAAAGATGACAATCGTATTAGCCAAATCAATGCCAGCATTGAAACCATTTCAAAAGATGAGCAAGTTGCCCTGATGGATCGTATGATCAAGGAACAACCTGCCGAAGCAACAACAACTGAAGAGACTAGCAGTAGTTTCTTTAACCAAGTTGCTAAAATTCTTTCTGAAAACTGGCAACAACTCTTGCGTGGTGCTGGTATCACTCTTTTAATCTCTATCGTCGGAACCATCATTGGTCTCATTATCGGTCTTGCTATTGGTGTTTTCCGTACTGCTCCTCTCTCTGAAAATAAAGCCATTTATGGCCTACAAAAACTAGTCGGCTGGATCCTCAATGTCTACATTGAAATCTTCCGTGGTACACCAATGATTGTTCAATCGATGGTTATCTACTATGGAACTGCCCAAGCTTTCGGGATTAACCTTGACCGTACACTAGCTGCTATCTTCATCGTTTCAATCAACACTGGTGCCTACATGACTGAAATCGTCCGTGGTGGTATCCTAGCAGTTGACAAAGGACAATTTGAAGCTGCTACTGCTCTTGGTATGACCCATAACCAAACCATGCGTAAGATTGTGCTACCTCAGGTTGTCCGCAATATCCTACCAGCAACTGGTAATGAATTTGTTATCAATATCAAAGATACATCTGTATTGAACGTTATCTCTGTTGTCGAACTTTATTTCTCAGGAAATACCGTGGCAACGCAAACTTATCAATACTTCCAGACATTTACAATCATCGCCGTGATTTACTTTGTCCTCACCTTCACCGTAACACGTATCCTACGCTTCATCGAACGCCGAATGGACATGGATACCTATACTACAGGTGCTAACCAAATGCAAACGGAGGATTTGAAATAATGACACAAGCAATCCTTGAAATTAAACACCTCAAAAAATCCTATGGACAAAACGAAGTGCTAAAAGACATTTCTCTCACTGTCCACAAGGGAGAGGTTATCTCTATCATCGGAAGCTCTGGAAGCGGGAAATCGACCTTCCTACGCTCTATTAACCTACTTGAAACGCCAACTGATGGACAAATCCTTTATCATGGACAAAACGTCCTCGAAAAAGGTTATGACCTCACACAATACCGTGAAAAACTAGGAATGGTGTTCCAATCCTTTAATCTCTTTGAAAATCTCAACGTTCTTGAAAATACAATCGTCGCTCAGACTACTGTCCTTAAACGCGAACGTACAGAAGCTGAAAAAATTGCCAAAGAAAACCTAGAAAAAGTCGGCATGGGAGAACGCTACTGGCAAGCGAAGCCAAAACAACTCTCAGGTGGTCAAAAACAACGTGTAGCCATCGCACGTGCCCTCTCAATGAATCCTGACGCTATTCTCTTTGATGAACCAACATCAGCTCTCGATCCAGAAATGGTTGGAGAAGTCCTCAAAATCATGCAAGATCTGGCTCAGGAAGGCTTGACTATGATTGTCGTAACCCATGAAATGGAATTCGCCCGTGATGTCTCTCACCGTGTTATCTTTATGGATAAGGGAGTAATTGCTGAAGAAGGTAAACCAGAAGACCTCTTCACCAATCCTAAAGAAGACCGAACAAAAGAGTTCCTTCAACGCTATCTAAAATAAAAAGAAAAGGCTGCATCAATCGTGCAGTCTTTTTGCTGTCCTCATACTCTTCGAAAATCTCTTCAAACCACGTCTGCTCTATCTGCAACCTCAAAACAGTGTTTTGAGCAACCTACGGCTAGCTTCCTAGTTTGCTCTTTGATTTTCATTGAGTATCAAAATGAAAAGGCAGACCCTATTCAAGAATCCGCCATTATCCAAAGATTAATCTTCAAATTTTTCATGATTTTTATCATAGAAATCAATTAAACCTAGAGCCGTTTCAAACGAAATATTTTTTACTTTTGCACGCCCCTGCGCTAGAGCAATGATAGACATTTCACGCGCATTCGTTTCTTTAGAGATACGGTAGCCTGTGATCTTCTTATCACGAACCCAGCCAACAACTGATTCTACTTTTTCAAAGTTTGACTTAGCCATGTCCTTCTCCTATTTTCTTCTTTACGATATTTAATTGTATACGTTTTTATGTCTTTTGTCAATAAAAAAACATATATTCAATAAAATTAATGACTTATATTTCTATTACTATCTTATTAAAGCCGATAATATATAGGTTTTTGCTTGCTATAAACCATTAGTAAATACCTTTAAAATAATTGCATTATTAACTCTTTTATTTGCAAGAATATTCATATTTACAAATACCAGTTTTTGATAGGTTAGACAGGTTTTATCTTCAACTTTATTCTATTTATCAAACTTTAAAAGGATATTTCTAATAGTGGAAGACTTTCTCTCCACACTATTTCTAACTATTCTTTTTCTTCTCCTTCTTCGACTTTCTTCCTGTCTGTATAAGCACTTTTTCACTTGCTCAACTGGTACTATTTACTTTATCAAGATTCCTTTTGCTTCTCCTACCTCATTAAAAGATGAGTAGTCAGTAAACTATTGTATTCTATCTTTCAACATTTTCTACTGTTCTTTTGCAGTATCCCATCACTCTTCTCAGCCATCTCAGTATAAGGCATCTCATTAGAATTGATTATTTTCTCTAATTCCTATTATATTTAGACAAATTTTAGATTAGACATATATAAAATGGTGGATTTCAAAAAAACTCCTTAAATATAACAAATAATTCTATTACCTTAATATAAACTGAATCAAAAACAATAGGCACTATAATGAGTTGTTGTAGAAACAGTGTGATCGATTTCCTAAGTTCATAGGAATCGCCCCCTTTCTTCATCCTCATTATAGCACCTATACATCAGTTGTGCAAATAATATGATATTTTTTTATTAGTCCTCAGACGAGCATATTATAGAGCGTTTCATTACCATTTAAGTTAATATAAGATGGATCAAAACCTTCCATTCGACGAACCAAGCCTGCATAATCATGCTTATCTGCTAAGGCAATCCCAATCAATACAGGCCCTGTACCCTTGCTAGCTCGCTTGATATATTCAAAACGTGTGATATCATCATTTGGTCCCAGGATATCATTTACAAACTCACGCAAAGCTCCTGGACGCTGTGGAAAATTAACCACAAAATAATGCTTGATACCATCATAAATCAAGGCACGCTCTTCCATTTCTGGCATACGGTTAATATCATTATTTCCTCCAGAAATGATACAACAAATGGTTTTCCCCTTGATATATTCAGCTAAAACTTCTAAAGAGGCGATACTAGCCGCTCCAGCAGGTTCTGCAACAATTCCTTGTTTAGAGTAAAGGTCAATCAAGGTTTCAGAAATCAACCCCTCATCGACACCTACCAAAGTCTGAACATGTTGACGAGTTGCTTCATAGGTCAACTGACCTACTTTTTGCACGGCAATTCCATCCGCAAATTTGTCAATTTCTTTGAGCTTAACAGGTCCACCAGCTTCAAAAGCAGCCTTCATAGAACGCGCTCCATTAGCCTCTACCCCGATAACTTCAATTTCTGGACTTGTTTCCTTGATATAGGTAGAAACCCCAGCAATGAGACCGCCACCACCAACAGGAACCAAGACAGCATCAAAATCAATCGATTCTTTTCGAGCTTCTTCTAAAATCTCATAAGCAACTGTTCCTTGACCTGCCTGGACATGAGCATCATCAAAGGGATCAATAAAGGTACGATTTTCAGAAACTGTAAATTCTTGAGCTGCTTTAGCTGAGGCATCAAAGGTATCTCCAACTAGTTTAATGGTCACGAAGTCACCACCAAAAAAGCGAACCTGCCCAATCTTTTGTTGTGGAGTGGTAATGGGCATAAAAATAGTAGCAGGAATCTTCATTTCATTACAAGTATAGGCAACTCCCTGCGCATGGTTTCCCGCAGAAGCACAGACTACCCCACGCTCACGCTCTTCCTTGCTGAGCTGGGAAATAGCATAATAGGCACCACGAATTTTAAAGGAACGAACACGTTGAGCATTTTCCTTTTTCAAATAAATCTTAGCACCATACTTCTCCGACAAATAATGGTCATAATCCAGTGGGGTATTCACAACCACACCGTTCAAGACCTTGTGAGCCTTGATGATATCTTTTGAACTTAACATCTTTTTCTCCTAGACTATTTCATACTATCACAATCCATCCTCTAAAAAGAGATGAATTGATTATAAAAGCGAGCTAGGTCCCCCCAACTCGCCTTCAACTTGATTTCTATCAATTAGTTATAGATTTTGAATGCATCGTCGTCGTTTTTACCAACGAATGGCATTGCTTTACGCAATTCTGCACCAACTTTTTCAATTTCAAGGTTAGCTGCTTGTTCACGGTAAGCAGTCAATTTTGGACGTCCAGCTTTATAGTCATTTACAAAGTCATTTGCAAATTTACCATTTTGGATATCTGCCAAGACAGCTTTCATGTTTTCTTTAACTTGCTCAGTAATCACACGTGGACCTGATACATAGTCACCGTATTCAGCAGTGTTTGAAATTGATTGACGCATTTTCTTGAATCCACCTTCGTAGATCAAGTCAACGATCAATTTCATTTCGTGAAGAACTTCAAAGTAAGCCAATTCTGGAGCGTAACCTGCTTCTGTCAAGACTTCGAAACCTGCTTCGATAAGGGCAGTCAAACCACCACAAAGTACAGCTTGTTCACCAAACAAATCTTCTTCAGTTTCTTCTTTATAAGTTGTTTCAAGAAGACCTACACGAGCTGCTCCAACACCTTTACACCAGTCCATGGCAATGTTTTTCGCATTTCCTGTTGCATCTTGGTATACTGCGTAAAGAGCTGGAACTCCAAATCCTTCTTCATAAGTACGACGTACCAAGTGTCCTGGTCCTTTAGGAGCACACATGAAGACATCTACATCTGCAGGTACTTTGATAAATTCAAAGTGAATGTTGAAACCATGAGCAAATCCAACTGCGTTTCCAGCTTCCAAGTTTGGAGCGATTTCTGCTTCGTACAATTCTTGTTGGATTTCGTCTGGTGCCAAAATCATGATAACATCAGCCAATTTAGTAGCTTCTGCTACTGTGTAAGTGTCAAATCCATCTTCTTTTGCTTTGTCAAAAGATTTACCTGGACGTACACCGATGATGACATCACGACCTGAGTCACGCAAGTTTTGAGCATGCGCATGTCCTTGTGAACCATAACCGATAACGGCGATTTTTTTACCGTCAAGTGCTGCTACTTTAACATCTTTTTCATATTCCATTTGAACTGCCATAGTTTTTTCTCTCTTTTCTATTATTTATTGCCTTTTAGGCTGGTTTAACAAATTTAAGTTGGATTTTTAGTCGCGGGTAAATCCAGTTGCACCCGTTCTAGCAATATTGCGAATACCGTATGGTCGAATGACTCGTAATAGAGCTTCACTCTTTTCAGCATTTCCTGTCATCTGAATGGTAATCGAGCTTGGAGCTACGTCTACTACTGTTGCACGGAAAGGTTGAATAATAGCTAGAATCTCAGCTCGCTTCTCAGCTGGCGCTGACATCTTAACCAAAATCACCTCGCGCTCCAAGTGTGGTTTATCCGTAATATCTCGAATGCGAATCACATCAATCTGACGATTGAGCTGCTTGATGATTTGCTCCACTTCATCATGTGAAGCGACATCAATAATAATGGTGATACGCGATACATTTGGATCTTCTGTTGCTCCAACAGAGATGCTTTCGATATTGACCTGACGGCGAGACAGGACACCGGTAAAGCGATTGAGGACTCCTGAACGATTTTGTAGTTTTGCTGTTAACATTCTACGCATGGAACTTCACCCCCAACATCTCATGATTACTCTTACCAGCTGGCACCATTGGCAACACCTGTTCCTTACGAGAAATATCTACCTCGATCAGCATAGGAACATCCTCAGTGATGACTTCTAGGTCTTGAGCCAAGGTCTCAGGATTGTCAAACTTATAGTTTTTAATGCCATAAGCCTGTGCCATCAATTGGAAATCAGGAAGGGTGTCAAAGACTGACTCTGACGTTCTACCTTCATAGAAGGATTCCTGCCACTGGCGAACCATTCCAAGTGAGTGGTTGTTCAACATGACCACCTTGATTGGCACCTTGTAAATGTTCAAAATAGCCAATTCCTGGTTAGTCATTTGGAAACCACCATCCCCAACAAACAAGACCACTTCCTTATCTGGATTAGCAATTTTAGCTCCAATTGCTGCTGGAATTCCGAATCCCATGGTTCCCAAACCACCTGAAGTCACTAACTGACGCTCATTTTGGTATGGATAATACTGAGCTGTCCACATTTGGTGTTGACCAACGTCTGTTACTACAATGGCATCCCCGTTCGTCAATTCACCAATGCGTTCAATAACGGCTTGAGGTTGAACCACACGCTCTTTCTTGTCATAAGAACGAACACGATTCTTGTCTTTAGTAACCTTCTCAATCCATTTCTCAGTATTGTTATGAACTGTTGGTTCCGCCAACAACATTTGCAAGGCCTTCTTAGCATCTCCAACTACTGGAATATCGGCACTGATAATCTTGCCAATCTCAGCTGGGTCAATATCAATGTGAGCAACCTTAGCATTCTTAGCGAAGGTCTTAGGATTTCCTGTCAAGCGGTCATCGAAACGGCAACCAATACTAATCATAAAGTCCGCTTCCGTCATGGCAATATTAGCTGCGAAAGATCCGTGCATGCCTCCCATTCCAAGGAAGAGTGGATGAGTCGTTGCAATCGTACCTTGTCCTAAGAGACTAGTTACCACTGGAATTTGATAGCGTTCTGCAAATTCATTTAGTTCCGCAGCAGCTTCAGCATAACTAATTCCACCACCAGCTAACAAGACTGGCTTTTTAGCCTTGGATAATTGCTTCAAGATTTTCTTGATTTGCATATCATTTGGCTCAAGAGTCGGCTGATAGCTTGGTAGATTCACTTCTGGTGAATAAATGAAGTCTGTTTCTAAAGCAGATACGTCTTTTGGTAGATCAATGACAACTGGCCCTGGACGGCCTGTAGTTGCGATATGAACAGCTTCCGTAATGATACGAGGGATATCAGCTGTCTCACGAACTTGGTAATTGTACTTAGTGATTGGCATGGTAATTCCCACTATGTCTGCCTCCTGAAAGGCATCTTTCCCAATCCCTGCTCGCGCTACCTGACCTGTAAAGACCAAAAGGGGAACGCTATCGCTCATGGCATCCGCAATCCCTGTAATGGCATTTGTTGCTCCTGGTCCACTAGTGACGACGGCAACACCCAACTTTCCAGTTGATTTGGCATAACCTTCAGCTTCATGCAAACAACCTTGCTCATGGCGTCCTAGAATGTGGTGAATGCCTTTAAAATTATATATCGCATCATACAAAGGCAAGACCGCACCACCTGGATAACCAAAGATGGTATCAATTCCTAAATCACGAAGTGTTTCCAAAACTAGGTCCGACCCCGTCTTAGGAGATTCTAAACTGATTTTCTCCATTGTTCCCCTTTCTCTTCACTTAAAAATAACTTGTTACTATCATACCATTTTTTCAAAATTTTTCAAGACAAAAGAAGAAATTTTCTGAATTTTCTATTTTAACGTTTATTTATGAATGTTATTTTTGTTTTTATTAAAAAGATACCGATTTCATTATTCAAAAAGAAAAAAGAACTGATTTCTCAGTCCTTCATTAATCTTATTCCACACTAAATAGGTATGGGTAAACAGGTTGTTGGCCTTGGTGGATTTCGACTTCAACGTCTTCGAATTCTTCTGCGATTTCTTGGGCAATTTCATTAGCAAGTTCTTCACTTCCGTCTTCACCGACATAGAAAGTTACGATTTCACTATCTTCATCCAACATATGTTTCAAGGTTTCTGTCAAGGTTTGGTGCATATCAGGGTTTGACACAAGAATTTTCCCATCAACCATACCAAGATTATCGTTTTCATGGATTTCTAAGCCATCAATCGTTGTATCACGCACAGCTGTTGTGACGCTTCCGCTAACGACATCGCTAAGGGCTGCAGTCATACGCTCTTGGTTTTCTTCGATTGACTTGCTTGGATCAAAAGCAAGAAGACTAGTCAATCCTTGAGGAAGAGTACGAGCTTCAACAACTACTGCTGGTTGTTCCAAAACTTCTGCTGCAGATTGAGCTGCCATGAAAATATTCTTATTGTTTGGCAAGAAGATAATATTACGAGCGTTAACCTGTTCAACAGCCTTGATAAAGTCTTCTGTTGAAGGATTCATGGTTTGACCGCCTTCGATAACATAATCAACACCTTGGGAACGGAAGATATCTGCTAGGCCTTTACCAGCCACTACAGCAATCAAAGCATACTCTTTTTCTTCAGCTGGCTTGCTAACTTGAGCAGCTTCTTTTTCAACCTGTGCTTCGTGTTGGTTGCGCATATTGTCAACTTTTACCTTGACCAAGCTACCATATTTGAGACCTTCTTGCATAACAAGTCCTGGATCTTCTGTATGGACATGGACTTTGACAATTTCATCATCGTTGACAACAAGGAGAGAATCTCCAAGTTCATTCAAGTAGTTACGGAATTCATCGTAGTCAAAATCTTTAGCATAGGTTGGACCTTGCTTAAGAGCTACCATGATTTCAGTACAGTAACCAAATGTGATGTCTTCAGTCGCTACGTGACCAGCTACAGACTTGTGGTGCTCCGCATTGATCATTTCACTCATATTAGCAGGAGTCGCTACAAAGTCCTCAGATGCAATATATTCGCCAGTAAGGGCTGAAAGGAACCCTTCGTAGATGAAGACCAGTCCTTGACCACCTGAGTCCACAACGCCAACTTCCTTCAAGACTGGAAGCATGTCTGGCGTTTTAGCAAGAGCTGTTTTAGCACCTTCTAAAGCTGCACGCATTACTTCAACGGCGTCATCTGTTTGCTCAGCTTTTTTCTTAGCACCGATAGCAGCACCACGAGAAACTGTCAAAATCGTTCCTTCAACTGGTTTCATAACGGCCTTATAGGCAACTTCCACACCTGATTGGAAGGCAAGAGCCAAATCTTGACCTGTTAACTCGTCTTTATCCTTGATGGCTTGTGAAAATCCGCGGAAAAGCTGAGAGGTAATAACTCCTGAGTTCCCACGCGCACCCATCAAAAGACCTTTTGCAAGAATGCTTGCTACCTCTCCAACAGTAGAAGCTGGCTTATCTGCAACTTCCTTAGCACCATTTTCAATGGTCATTCCCATATTTGTACCAGTATCTCCGTCTGGAACTGGAAAGACGTTTAATGAATTGACATATTCAGCTTGCTTATTCAAGCGAGTTGATGCAGCCTGCACCATTTCTTGAAATAAGCTAGTAGTAATTTTTGACACGGTTATTCTCCTACAACTTTGATATTTTGAATGTAGACATTTACAGTCTGAGCAGTAATTCCAAGTTGGTTTTCCAAACTAAAACGAACACGCTCTTGAATGTTTTTTGACACTTCGCTAATCTTTGTTCCGTAGCTCAACACGGTATATACATCAACTGCAATACTGCCATCTTCGGCCGCCTTTACGACGACACCTTTGGAATAATTTTCCTTACCTAGAAGGGCTTGGAAGTTATCTTTGAGGGCATTTTTACTAGCCATACCGACCACACCAAAAATCTCAGTTGCTGCTCCACCTACGACGGTTGCAATCACTTCATCTGTTAGTTCGATTTGACCATCTTTTGTATTAATTTTTACAGTCATCCTTTTTACCTCAACTAGTTGATACTCTATTTTATCATATTTCAGCCCAAGTGTAAAAGCAGAATACTGTATCAGCGGATATTTACTCTATTTTTCAAATGATTTTACACCTACAATAAAAGAAAAAAGACCCTAAGGTCTCCTTTGCTTTTATTATTAAACGCGTTCAACTTTACCTGATTTCAAAGCGCGAGCTGAAGCCCAAACTTTTTTAGGTTTACCATCGATAAGAACAGTAACTTTTTGAAGGTTTGGTTTTACGGCACGTTTTGTTTGGTTCATCGCGTGTGAACGGTTGTTTCCTGATACAGTCTTACGACCTGTAAAGTAACATACTTTAGCCATTGTGTTTTCCTCCTATTAGATCTAATATAGCGGATGTGCTAGCACCACATACCGTACTATGTTATCACACTTTCTTCATTTTTGCAAGGGAATTAGAAGATTTTTTTATTTAACGTAGACAATTCCTAACTTCCCAAAAGCAACATCTCCACGGATAATCAAAGTTTTACTGGTTGGAGCTAGAGAAGTATCTGCCTTGGCTACACCACAGAAAGTTTCCACCTTCAAATCCACTCGCCAATGTTTGGGAACATAGATAACTGCATTGCCAAAACCAACTTCTACTTTCAGGGTTGCAGTATCTCCTAAAATCTCTGCATTGTCGTAATATATCTTAGCATTTCCAAAACCAACTTCTACTTGGTCGTCTACCAATTCTTGGTTTTGCTTGTAGAAAGTCCCAGTCCCAAAAGCGACTTCCTTATCTGTAAGAATGGTCTTTTCACCGTCATACCACCATTTTTTCCCATTCCAAGTTCTGTTAGAATGAGTGAGTGCACTGACACCCATTACGATTAAAATACTAGCCCAGAATAGTGACTGATTGGGAATCGGTAAGATGTCATAAAAGTGGTTGGCAATTAGTAAGGCTACTAGAGCTGTAAAAGAGGCTGAAGTTAAGTGGCGACGCAACAAAGCTCCAACTGATTGGTAGGCAAAAAATCCAATACCGATCAAAGGCCAAATTTGCCCTCCTAGAGAAGGAATTCCAAAATTTCCTTGTAATAGTATTAAAGCTGCCAAAACGAGCAACACAATACCAAATGCTTTCTTTTTCATGTTCTTACCTCATGTTTCTTAGATTTTCTTTTAGGAGAGATTGGTAATGCCGTGAGACATGAACCTCCTTGTGGGTCTGATAAAAGGAAATGGTGCCCGTTCCTGAAAAGGACTTGTCCACCGAGTAAACCTGACGGATATTTGCAATAGTCGACTTGGATATCCGACTAAAATAGCGAGGAAGGATAGCCTCTAACTCATAGAGTTTAAGCCGAACCTCATAGGCATCTTTCTGGGTATGGGCATAAATCTTGCTACCTTCCGTCTCAAAGAAGAGAATTTCCGATAAGTCCAGATAATATTCACCTGTTCCCTTGTAAAAAATCAACCTAGGAGACTTGGACTCTTGCAAGAGGCGCTGTAAATCCGCAATCTCATCTGTCAAAGCCGTCGCCTTGATGACAATTTCAGTTTCCTCTAAATTGCTGTCAATTTCGATTCGTAACTTCATTCCATCTCCTTTCTGACTCTACTATATCAAAGCTAAAATAATAAAACAAGAGCAAAAAAGCAAGTGGTTACTTTAGGCACGTAAGTGGTTCTAGGACCGCCTTATACTCTTCGAAAATCAAATTCAAACCACGTCAGCGTCGCCTTACCGTACTCAAGTACAGCTTGCGGCTAGCTTCCTAGTTTGCTCTTTGATTTTCATTGAGTATTAACTTACAGGTCAAAATAAAAAGAAAATCACACCCCATACAAGTCCGCAAGCATAACCAACCAAGACATCCTTGGGATAATGGACACCACCTAGGACTCTTACTAGACCGAGGATGGCTGATAAGATCAACAAGATTAAACCTACCGATAGACTAGCATGTAAGCAAGCCGTGGAGATAATGGTGGCTGAAAAGACATGACGACTGGGCATAGACTGACCAGGACTATCTCTGTCTAGTAGCGGTACAATTTCCCAAACTTCATAAGGCCTAGGAGCATTGATTTTCTTACGGAGAAGGGACAAAATCACAAAACCCGACGCAGGAATAAACAGGTAAATCCATATCTTTTTCCCAAGTCCTTCTTGGAGATAGGTAGTAGTTAACAAGGTTAGATAAATCATAGGCATAACTACTGTCATCAACCGATTGAAAGTTCTTAACAGTTTCAGAAAGATAGGCTTCTTTTCAATCTTACGAGCGATGTGGTTATACCATTCTTGATAATTTTTCATATATTTTCTCATCACTTAATCAAATTTTGCTTGCAGGGAAGCACTTGTCTTCTAGTATAGTGCAGAAAAAGAAGGCCGTCAAGCCTTCTTTGGGTTTATTCTTCTGCTTCGTCTTCTGTAAATTGACTGTTATAAAGGTCAGCGTAGAAGCCTCCTTGTGCCATCAACTCATCATGATTGCCTTGCTCGATGATATTTCCATCTTTCATGACAAGAATCAAGTCAGCATTTCGGATAGTAGACAAGCGGTGAGCGATGACAAAGGAAGTTCTTCCTTCCATCAATCGATCCATGGCTTTCTGGATCAATTCCTCTGTACGGGTATCGACCGAAGAGGTCGCCTCATCCAGAATTAGTAGCGGCGCATCTTTCAGCAAAGCACGAGCAATGGTCAAGAGTTGTTTTTGTCCAACAGACAAGGTCACTGTATCATCCAAGACGGTATCGTAACCATCTGGTAGGGTCATAATAAAGTGGTGAATCCCTACAGCCTTGCCGGCTTCAATCACGCGCTCATCACTAATACCCTCTTGGTTATAGATAAGATTGTCTCGAATGGTGCCTTCAAAGAGCCATGTATCCTGCAAGACCATTGAAAAAGCATCGTGTACTTCCGAACGCTTCATCTCCTTGGTATCCACACCATCAATGCGAATACTTCCCTTATCAATCTCATAGAACTTCATCAAAAGATTGACAATAGTTGTCTTCCCAGCTCCGGTCGGCCCGACAATGGCAACCTTTTGACCTGCATGAGCAGTCGCAGAAAAGTCATGGATAATAGTTCGCTCTGGTGTATATCCAAAAGAAACTCGATCAAAGACCACTTGACCTTTCATGTCGCTCAATTGTCTTTCTTTATGGGATTCATCTTCCATTTCCTCTTCACCTAAGAATTCGAAGACACGTCCCATGGCTGCGCTAGCCTGCTGCAGACTAGTAATCCCTTGAGCGATTTGAGAAAGAGGCTGAGAAAAGATACGAACGTAGGCCATAAAGGCAACGATAATCCCGATACTAATCTGCCCATTCAAGGCCAAGGCCGCACCAACGATAATCACTAGGGCATAGCTAAAGTTCCCGATAAACATCATGATCGGCATCATAATCCCTGAAATAAACTGAGATTTCCAGATACTGTCATACAGACGATGGTTTAAGGTCGCAAATTCTTCTTTAGTGCTCTCGATGGCATTGTAACTGGTCACCACATTATGGCCAGAGTACATTTCCTCCACATAGCCATTAACAGCTGCCAAATCCTGTTGCTGACTCTTAAAGAAGCCCTGCGATTTGCCCATAAAGACGGACACGAAAGCAAAACCGATAAGGGTTGAAACAACCGTCACTAAGGCTAAAATCCAGTTCATCCCAAACATGGTCACCAAGACTGCTACGACCAATAAAGTGGATGAAAGAACTGTACCCAGACTTTGATTGAGGGACTGGGCTGCAGTGTCAACGTCATTGGTCACACGAGACAAGGTATCCCCCTGAGAATGTCCATCAAAATACCCCAATGGAAGACGATTAATTTTCTCTGCAATCGCTCTTCTCAAACGCTCTGAAAAACGTTGAATGGCTGTTGTAAACAGAAAGGCTTGCAAATAATTTGATAGAAGTCCAATCACATAGATGACGGCCAAAAAACTACCAATGGTTGCAACCGCAGCGACATCCACACTTGTTCCCAGACCACTTGCAATAATATTGGTCATTTCCTTGATACGAGTTGGACCATATACAGTAATGATATTGGATAGGATTGTTGCTAAAAAGGCCATTAGAAGGGCAAACTGGAGACCTGCAAGATAGGGTGTACTCTGTTTCCAGAGAGACAGTTTTTTATTTTCCATGTTCCAATTCCTCCTTCGATAATTGTGAATAGGCAATTTCTTGGTAAACTTCGTTGGTAGCTAGAAGTTCCTTGTGGGTGCCTTGTCCCACGACTTTACCTTGATCCAAGACCAAAATCAAATCTGCATCCATAATGGTTGAAATACGCTGTGCGACGATGAGTTTGGTCATAGATTTTGTTTTCTCTGCTAGCTCTTGGCGTAGGACACGGTCTGTCTTGTAATCCAAGGCTGAGAAGGAGTCATCAAAGATGAGGATTTCTGGCTTCCGAGCCAAGGCACGCGCAATGGCCAGACGCTGTCTTTGTCCACCTGAGAAGTTGGTTCCTCCTTGGGCTACTTCTGACGCCAAGCCCGCTTCCTTGTCTTCGATAAAGTTCTTAGACTGGGCCAATTCCAAGGCTTGCCACATAGCTTGTTCACTAAGCGGTGTTTCTAGACTCTGTCCAAAGTCTAGATTGCCCTTGACATCCCCAGAAAAGAGAACAGCTTTTTGTGGAATATAACCAACCTTGTTGCGTAAATCTTCCAAACTGTAATCTTGAACATTAACTCCGTCCACTAGAATTTCTCCTGCTGATACGTCATAGAAACGTGGAATCAGATTGACTAGAGTTGACTTACCAGAACCCGTTGAGCCGATAAAGGCAACTGTTTGGCCAGCTTCTGCTCTAAAGCTAACATGCTCAATAACTGCCTCCGAATTTGCAGTATAGCGGAAGGTCACATCCTTAAATTCGACCTGACCTTCAAGGTTTTCATCAGTCAGCTGCACTTGAGCAGGATTTTGGATAGAAGAATGCAAATCTAGAACCTGATTAATCCGCTTAGCAGAGACCATAGTTCGGGGAAGAACGATGAAGAGCGCCCCCATGAGAAGGAAGCCCATGACAACCTGCATGGCATAAGACATGAAAACAACCATGTCACTAAAGAGAGGCAGACGCGCTGTCGGAGCAGCATCGTTAATCACATAGGCACCAATCCAGTAAATCGCCACACTCAAACCACTTGAAATTCCCATCATGATGGGATTCAAAATGGCCATGAGACGATTTACAAACAAATTCAAGCGTGTCAATTCATCATTTGCTGCTGCAAATTTTTCATCTTGGTACTTTTCAGCATTGTAGGCACGAACAACGCGAATACCTGTTAGACTCTCACGAGTGATACTGTTCAGTTTATCAGTCAGACTTTGAATCAAGGACTGTTTTGGAAAAGCTAGCGTCATCAAAACGATTGTCATCAAAACATTGACAATCACTGCCACAAGTACAGCCCAGAGCCAGTATTCTGAATGACCTAAAATCTTCCCTATAGCCCAGATAGCCATAATCGGACCACGCGTAACCACTTGCAAGCCCATGGTAATCAACATCTGAACTTGAGTAATATCATTAGTGGTACGAGTTAAGAGACTAGGAATAGAGAATTTCTTAATCTCTGTCTGCGAATAATCCAAAACTCGGTTAAAAATATCACTTCTCAGCCTACTAGTATAGGAAGCTGCCACTCTGGATGCAAAAAATCCAACTGCGACTGCGGACAAGAAGGCAAAAAAAGACATTCCGACCATCATACCTGCTGGTTGCCACAACTCATCCAAGTCGGTTCCTTGACTTCCCAGCAAATCCGTGATTTTAGAAATGTAGGTCGGAACTTCCAACTCTAGGTAGACTGAAAAGCAGGTAAAGAAAATAGCTAGTAAAATCATACCCCATTCTTTTCTACTAATTCGTTTAGCTAATTTCTTCATTATCTCCTCCTATTCTCTTGATATTTTCCTGTAGTTGATTGAGGACTTTCTCAAAAATCAGTAATTCATCTCCATCAATGTCTGCCATCAACTGCTTGTCTATTCGTTCAAAGAAGGCTTTAACCTGCTTCATTTGAGAACGCGATTTGTCCGTCAGACGAACAAACTTAGCCCGCTTATCGACAGGACTCGCCTCCAATTCCACCAAACCATTTTGCACCATGCGTTTGACCAGGTTACTCGCCACAGACTTGGTAATATTGAGTTCCTGCTCGATATCTTTAATCAAGACCAAGTTTTGGTTTTCCTCACGGCTATCCAAAAAACGTACAACCTGACCTTGTGGTCCACCCATAAATTCAATACCACAACGTTTGGCTTCCTTTTGCACCATCAGATGAATCTGATGTCCAAAACGCTTAAAGACCAACATCGGTTTATCCATACTAACTCCTTTCTAACTATCACATTTAGTTCTCCTAGGAACTAAATAAGTTTCCATGGGAACTATTTTACCACTTTGAAAAGAGATGTCAAGAAAAAAGTTTCCTAGAGAACTATTTTCTTGATTAAAAAAATCCCAAGTGAGTTTTTCACTTAGGATCATGTTTTCTATGTTAAATTAGAACCCATCTACGTTTGTATAAATCTTTTGCACGTCTTCGTCGTCTTCAAGAACGCTGTAAAGTTTTTCAAAGGTTTCAAGGTCATCACCTGACAATTCCACTTCAGACTGAGGAATCATTTCCAATTCAGTCACTTGGAATTCTTCAATACCAGACTCACGGAGGGCAACGATAGCCTTGTGAAGGTCTGTTGGAGCTGTGTAAACAGTGATTGTTCCTTCTTCTGCCTCTACATCGTCCACATCCACATCTGCTTCTAGCAATTGCTCAAAGACCGCGTCCGCATCTTCACCTGCAAATACGATAACACCCTTGTTGTCAAAGAGGTAAGAAACAGAACCTGAAGCGCCCATGTTTCCGCCGTTTTTACCAAAAGCTGCACGGACATTAGCTGCTGTACGGTTGACGTTTGAAGTCAAAGTATCAACGATCAGCATAGAACCATTTGGTCCAAAACCTTCGTAACGTCCTTCTGTAAAGGTTTCGTCTGTGTTTCCTTTTGCTTTATCAATCGCTTTATCGATAACGTGTTTTGGCACTTGTGCTTGTTTGGCACGGTCGATAACGAATTTCAAGGCAGTGTTTGATTCTGGGTCTGGATCACCTTTTTTAGCTGCTACATAGATTTCTACACCAAATTTTGCATATACTTTAGAGTTAGCTCCATCTTTAGCCGTTTTCTTGGCTACGATATTGGCCCATTTACGTCCCATTAGGAATCTCCTTTTTTCACATTTTAATCTTTCTTATTATAACACAAGTTTTTTCGATTTTCACTAGAGGAAACGGATTTTATTTAGCAAATCGAGCTATGATGACACTTTTGTTGCCAAGATGGCCTTGCCTTCTTTTATCAAAGGATGACGGAAGAGTGAGAAGTACAGTTGAATGGTCATAGCAACCCAGATAAGGGGTTCACAAAGGATAACACCCCTATAGCCCGCCCAAGGAATAATCAAGACCACAAAAGCGATTTTTCCGATTAGTTCAATAAAGCTGGAAACCAGAGGAAGGACCTTTTGCCCCAAGCCCTGCAAGCAATTGCGATAAATCAACAAGAGACTCAAAATAGGATAAAAGGCTGAGCTGATTTGCAGATAGAGACTACCATTTTCTACCAAGTAGCCATCCGTCGAACTGGCCAAGAAGGAAACCAAGGCTGAACTGGCAAAAAAGAGGAAGATACAAACAAAAACTGCCCAGGACATGCTTAGACGACTGCCGATTCGAAGTCCTTGAACAATGCGGTCTGGTCGCTTGGCCCCAAGATTCTGCGAAGCAAAAGTCGTCATCGAAGCAGAAATAGCAGTCATAGGAAGAAGGGCGAAGGCCATAATGCGTCGAGCGGCCGTTTGTGCACTTATAATCACTGCTCCAAAGGTATTAACAGAAGACTGTAAAATCACACTGCCAATTGACACAATTGAACTCATCAAGCCCATAGCCAAACCTTGCTCCAAGAGATCAGCGTACAAGGCCTTGTCCCATTTGAAATGCTTGAGTTGAGGCAAAAGTTCTGGAACACTCTTGCGGATATAATAAAAACAGAGAACCGCTGATAAACCTTGCGAAATAATGGTGGCAAGGCCCGCAGATTGAACTCCCAGATGCAATTGCGTAATGAAATAGAGATCCAGAACCACATTGACCAAGGCAGAAAAAATCAAAAATCCAAGGGCTGCTAGACTGTCCCCAATGGACCGCAGCAAACCTGCAAAAAGATTATAGGCAAAGCTGACACCGACACAAGTCACAATCATAGAAATATATTGATAGGACTGAGGAAGGATTTCTGCAGGGGTATCTAGGTATTGCAAGAGAGGGTACAAACCAAGAAAGCCCAGCAGCATAACTACAATACTCAAAAGAGCACCTAAAATCCAGGTGGCTGCTACTGCCTCCTTGATTTTAGTGAAATTCCGAGCTCCATAATAGCGGGCAATGACAATCCCCATACCATTTCCGACACCAAGAGTAAAGCCAATAATCAGATCAAAAATGGCCGTTGTCGCTCCTACTGCTGCCAAAGAATCTTGGCCAAGAAAACGCCCAACGATCAAGACATCAGCGGTATTATAGAGTTGTTGGAAAATATTGGACAGCAAGATTGGAAAGGCAAAACTCAAGAGCGAGGGGAGAATAGGACCATGAATCAGGTCCACTGTTCGTTTTTTATCCATAAGGCTATTATATCAGCTTTCTAGAGGAGCGACAAGAAACAGCAAACTATGCCAGAACTAGGCAATGAAAAAGCAATGGATTTCTCCACTACTTTAACAACTTATTCTTCAATTTCGATTTCAAGCTCGTCGCCTAGGTCAAGTGTCACTTCTTCATTCACAGAATCTGCTTGAACTGCTTCATCTTTTTTAGTTTCAACACCTTCTACAGAAGCCTCTTCTCCATCAATCAAACCAAATTGAACACGGACTTGATGGTCAATTTCATCAAAGATTTCTGGATTATCTGCCAAGTATTTCTTAGCATTTTCAGAACCTTGCCCGATTTTCTCATCCTTGTAAGAGTACCAAGCTCCTGCTTTTTTGATGATATCCAAATCGCTTGCAATCTTCAAAAGCTCACCAGTCTTAGAAATCCCTTCTCCGTACATGATTTCAACGAAGGCTTCCTTAAATGGCGGAGCCACCTTGTTTTTCACGACCTTAATCTTAGTTTCTTTACCGACATTGGTGTCTTTTTGGTCACCAGTTCCCTTGATTTGCGTACTTCCACGAACATCCAAACGGACTGAAGCGTAGAATTTCAGAGCACGTCCACCAGGAGTTGTTTCTGGATTTCCAAACATGACCCCAACTTTTTCACGCAATTGGTTGATAAAGATGGCAATTGTTTTGGTTTTATTGATAGAAGCACCCAGTTTACGCATGGCCTGGCTCATCATACGAGCCTGCAAACCAACGTGACTATCACCGATATCTCCATCGATTTCCGCACGAGGGACAAGAGCCGCAACCGAGTCAACTACGACAAGGTCAACTGCACCTGAGTCAATCAATTTTCCTGCAATTTCAAGCCCTTGCTCTCCTGAGTCTGGTTGAGACAAGAGCAATTCGTCAATATTGACACCAAGGGCCGCAGCATAAGCTGGATCGAGGGCATGTTCCGCATCGATAAAGGCTGCAATACCACCTTCTTTTTGCGCTTGTGCAACTGCATGAAGGGCAACTGTTGTCTTACCAGATGACTCTGGTCCATAAATTTCAATGATACGTCCCTTAGGATAACCACCTGAACCAAGGGCAATGTCAAGAGCCAAAGAACCTGAGCTCATCACTTGCACTTTTTGCTCTGCACGTTCACCCAAACGCATGATTGAACCTTTACCAAAGTCTTTCTCAATCAATTTAAGAGCGTCATTCAAGGCTTTTTCACGTTCTGCCCCGAATTTTTTTGAAATTTCATCTAATTTTTTTGGTTTTTTCGCCATTCTATTCTCCTACATTCTAATGGTCCTTAGACCTATCTACTATTATATCAAAAGTTAGTCACTTAATAAAGCCTTGCGAACTAGGTTAAAGGCATGCATAACCGCAATGTGACGTACATCTGCTCGACTTCTACCTCCAATATTAACCTTGATGACCTCAGTTCCTTTCTCTTTAGCCAAGCCTATGAAGACTGTCCCAGCTGGGTGCCCTTCTAGGCTGTCCGGCCCTGCTACTCCAGTCAAACTAAGGCCAAAATCTGACTGGGTCTTGCTTCGTGCCTGCTCAGCCATCTTCTGGGCTGTATATTCAGACACCACACCATGTTCTTCCAAATCCTTGGCAGGAATATCCAACATCTTTGATTTTTCCTCCAAGCTATAGGTCACGAAACCACCCTTAAATATACTTGAAGCTCCTGAAAAATCGGCCACAGTTGCTTGGAAAAGACCTGCCGTCAAACTCTCTGCAGCCGTGATGGTTTTCCCTTGCTTTTTCAGTTCTTCTACCACAATACTGGCCAAGCTGGACTCTTCCCCATAACCATAACAAAGTTCTCGTAAAGAAAGACCTTCAAAAGTCTGGTAGTTCAAGATTTGATTTTCCAAAATATCCAACGCTTGATTCGCCTCTTCTCGACTGCTAGATTTTGTTGACAGACGCAGAGTGACTTCTCCTGTCTTGGCATAAGGGGCTAAGGTTGGATCTGTTTGATTGTCAATCAAATCAGCTAAAATCGTAACCAGCTGGCTTTCGCCAATCCCAAAGAAACGAAGAACTCGGGAATACAACTTGCTCCCTGTCATCAACTTGGGTAGAAGTTGGTTTAAGACCATGGGTTTCAATTCACTTGGTGGACCAGGAAGAACGACATAGGTCACTCCGTCCACTTCTAACATTCCTCCAACAGCCAGTCCTGTTTCGTTTGGTAGTGGAGTCGCCCCTTCTACAATTTGAGCTTGTCTTTCGTTATTCGGTGTTCGGGCATAGTCTGGTCTCTGGTCAAAAAAGACATCCAACTTCTCCTGCGCCTGAGGATTGAAGACTAATTCTTTCCCTAAAAATTTAGCTAGAGTTTGTTTGGTCAAATCGTCCTCAGTTGGTCCCAAACCACCTGTCAAAATCACCAGACTGCTACGTTGACTAGCAATCTCAAGCAAAGACAAGAGACGAGTTTCATTGTCTCCTACAGCCGTCTGAAAATAAACATCTACCCCAATCTCTGCTAGTTTTTCTGATAAAAACTGGGCATTGGTATTGACAATCTGCCCTGTTAAAATTTCTGTTCCGACAGCCATAATTTCTGCTTTCATGTTTCCTCCTACCTATCTATTCGTATTTTTTTGAAAAAATCGCAGGAAATTTCCCACGATTTTAACCATAAAATAGATTATTCTACATCTTCTTGATTTATTGTATTATTAATCGTACCTGTTCCCAAACCGGTATTATTTCGATTGCCGAAAATATCTTCATATAAGACTGCATTCGTCTCTAACTCTGTCACCTTCGGTTTATCAAGTGAGGTTCTCAAAAGATTCTGGATTTCTAACAAATGGTTAGCAGTTACAATTTGATAAGATGTCCCTTGCAATTCGGCATCTTCTCCTCGTAACTGTTGGGTTTCAATCGTTTTGAACGAATCCTTGTAACCTAACAAGCTTGGAATACTCTTAGAAGACAAATCGATATTGGTTTGCATATTGGTACTTAGTGCTTTTAAGATGGATTGGTAGTGACTGACACTATTCAAGCTAAGAACTTTTTCAACCACCTTTTGAATGACTTCACGCTGACGCTTCTGACGTCCGTAGTCCCCTTCTGGGTCCTGGTAACGCATGCGGGAATAAACAAGCGCTTCTTCTCCATTTATTGTCTGCTCTCCAACACCGATAGAAATGGTGTTAAATTCCTCTTGGTCACTGATAGAAATCGGGAAACCTAGTGTATTATTAACCGTAATCCCGCCCACTGCATCTACCAATTGTTGCAAACCTTGCATATTGACCATAATATAGCGGTCAATATGGATATTCATCATCCTTTGAATCGTTGAGATAGCTAATTCTGCACCTCCTCCAGCATAAGCTGCGTTCAGTTTCGCTTCTTCGATTTGACCATCTTTATGCTGAATTTTCGTCAAAATATCTCTCTCTAAACTCAACATCATAGTCTTTTTCGTATGCGGATTAACCGTCAAGAGAATCATAGAATCACTATTCCCCTCCCAAGGGTCAGTTCGTTCAACGTTTCCAGTATCAACCCCCATTAAAAGGATCGTTAAGGGTTCAGTCGCCTCAATAACATTGGTTTCTTCCCCAATCTTTTTATAGGTTTTTGATAAGGTTTGTGTACCTTGCTGATAAATGGTATAAGCAAAGACACCCACACCCAAAACTGTCACAGCTAGAAAAGCTAGCACCATTCCAATAATTTTTTTAACCATATTTCTACTAATCTATCAGTTTACCCATCAAGTAAACATCGATAAATTTCCCTTCTTCTATGTACGCACCGCGCTCTTGTCTACCTTCAATTACAAAGCCATATTTTTGATATAGATGAACTGCAGCTTGATTACGAGTTTGGACAGTTAGTTGAAGTCGACGAAGAATACCACTAGCTTGTGCCCACTCTATCGCTTCTTCTAGCAAAAAACTTCCCAGTCCATTATTCCAATATTTCTTACCAATCACAATAAAGAGATCTCCAATATGACGAACTCTCTTACGTTGATCAGCTGTGATATTTACAAGACCAGCAATTTCATCATTCAGCAAGGCCAGTAAAGTGATTTGATTTTCCGAGTGAGCCTGTTTATCCAAAAACGACTCCATCTCAGTATCTGTCATCAAAATACCATCCCTGTCCAGACTAGTAAAATCTGTTTCTACACTAACACGATTTAAAAATGATACTAACTCAGCCGCATCTTCAATTTCTGCTTCCCTAATGAGCAACTCATACTCCATGTTGAAGCTCCTCTAAGAGTTTTTCTGCACGCAAACCCTTGGCTTTGAAGTTTAATCTGCGACCATCTTCCTCTTTTAGAATTTCTAATTCTAAATAAGTATCTGGCAAGGCATCACCTAAAAGATGTCCCCACTCAATGACAGTTACCCCGCCACCAAAAAGAAACTCATCCAAATCAATAGAATCAGCATCCCCCTCAATACGATAAACATCTAGGTGGTAAAGTGGAAGACGACCTTCATACTCTCTCACGATAGTATAGGTTGGACTCTTAATCATCTGAGAAATCTGTAATCCCTTAGCAAGGCCTTTTGTAAAGGTCGTTTTGCCTGCTCCAAGTTCTCCAGTTAGAATTAAGACATCATTCTTCTCTAATAAACAGCCCAAACGTTCACCTAAGGACTGTAACTCTTCTTCATTTTTAGTGTACATACCTCTATTATACCAAAAAGTTATTCTTTGTCGAGATATTATCTGTGAAGTCCAGATTATGAATTATGAGACTTGGGCTGGTTCTTGTTCTGATTTTAAAATAGGAACAGTAAAAAGAAAACTAATAATATATCTCTCATCAAATGGCTATAAAATGAAACTTCCCAACGAATAACTTTTGGCACCAACAGGCCTAGAAATAGCATGCCCAAGGCAATATAAAATGTCATGGATAGTATTGACCAGGGATTTCTGAGAACGATTAAAATAGCTAATCCACTAATAAAACTTATTTCCTTCTTACCTAAAATCTTTTTCAATCCATATACGTACTTCTGAATGGGCAGAAAAACTAACAAATCAATACCAAATAAGAAAAAGAAACTCGGTAGAAAGACTTCTACAAACTCTTCACCAGTTGCTCTTCCCGTAAGAACATATTCTATGATAATCAAAGCTAAACCTAAAACATTTACCAATAGCAACAGAGTATACAAGAATTGTTGTCTATCTTCTTTAAAAACTGAATAATGTTGATTTCGTTGCCCTCTATAATAGTTTAGCCCTGCACCAATACTCGCAAGGAGCAACATACCCACTAAATAATAGAAGCAGTTTTGATTTAACATCAAGGACCAAGTCGATAAACTTAAACAAGAACAGCTACTAAGTCCAAAAACCGTCAGCAATAACAAAACTCGAATTTGCTTTTTCATTCTTTCCATCATTCTTCCTCCCTTACTTGCTCTTATTATAAGCTAGAAATTCTCATCATTGCTAGAATATTTCTCAACTGTCAGTTTTCTACTCTAAAATGCAAAAAAGTTTGATGCAAGTAATCCTCACACCAAACTTTTTGTTATTTTTCCTTAAACCAAAGAGCAATTTCTCGCTTAGCTGACTCTTCTGAATCTGAACCATGTACAACATTTTGGATAACCTCATTTTCTCCAGCAGCTTTTGCAAAATCACCTCGAATAGTCCCTGGTAAAGCTTCTTCTGGACGAGTTGCGCCCATCATGGTCCGCCAAGTTTCAATTACTTTAGGACCAGAAATGATACCTACAAGAACCGGGCCTGAAGTCATAAATTCACGAATCGGTGGGTAAAAACTCTGACCAACCAAGTCCTGATAGTGCTGGTCAATCAACTCTTCTGAAACCTGTGAACGCAACTCTAATTTTTCGATTGTCAATCCACGTTGTTCGATGCGTTTCAACACTTCACCTACTAGTCCTCTTTTTACACCATCTGGTTTAATGATAAAGAATGTTTGTTCCATACCCGTCTCCTTTGTCAGCTTCTTTCTTTTATTTTACCACATTTCATGGAAAAATGGAGAAAGTTTTCAGAAAAGAGAAAGAGAACCCGAAGGCTCTCTCATTCTCTCTTATTCTACTGTTTCTTCCACAGTTTCAACGGCAGTATCCACAACTACTTCTGTTGTTTCTTCATTTCCTTCTTCCTCTACTGGAGGGTTAAGGTATTCTTCTTCGTTGATAGCATGTGGTTCAAGGTTACGGTAACGGGCCATACCAGTACCTGCTGGGATGATTTTACCGATGATAACATTTTCTTTAAGTCCAAGGAGATGGTCTTTCTTACCACGGATAGCCGCATCAGTAAGGACACGAGTTGTTTCCTGGAAGGAAGCCGCTGACAAGAAACTGTTTGTTTCAAGTGAGGCTTTGGTAATTCCCATAAGGACTGGGCGACCTGTCGCTGGAACTCCACCTGCGATAAGGACATCTTTGTTAGCATCTGTAAAGTCATTGATATCCATGAGGGTACCCATGAGAAGATCTGTGTCACCTGGATCCATGACACGTACTTTACGAATCATTTGACGAACCATTACCTCGATGTGTTTGTCACCGATTTCTACCCCTTGGCTACGGTAAACTTTTTGTACTTCACCAAGAAGGTAAGTTTCAACTGACAAGACATCACGAACTGCAAGGAGACGTTTTGGTTGGATTGAACCTTCTGTAAGAGCAGCACCACGAGCTACTTGGTCTCCAACTTCAACACGCATACGAGCGGTAAATGGAACGACATATTCACCTTCGCCAGTTTCACCCTTAACAAAGACTTTCTTAGTACGAGTTGATGCATCTTCTTCGATAGCCGTAACTTGTCCTTTAACCTCTGTGATAACCGCTTCCCCTTTAGGATTGCGGGCTTCAAAGATTTCTTGGACACGAGGAAGACCCTGAGTGATATCGGTATTTGAAGCAACCCCACCCGTGTGGAAGGTACGCATTGTAAGCTGTGTACCAGGTTCCCCGATAGATTGGGCAGCGATTGTACCAACTGCTTCACCAACTTCAACCGCATCACCAGTCGCCAAGTTGATACCGTAACAGTGACGGCAGACACCATGACGAGTGTTACATGTAAATACAGAGCGGATAGTCACTTCTTCCACACCAGCATTGACAATTTCACGCGCCTTGTCTTCTGTAATCAACTCATTTGGACCAATGATCACTGCACCAGTTTCTGGATGTTTAACAGTTTTCTTAGTGTAACGACCATTGAGACGCTCTTCAAGAGACTCGATCATCTCTTTTCCTTCTGCGATAGAGCGGATCAAGAGACCACGGTCTGTTCCACAGTCGTCCTCACGGATGATAACGTCTTGGGCAACGTCAACCAAACGACGAGTCAAGTAACCTGAGTCGGCTGTCTTAAGGGCCGTATCGGTCATACCTTTACGGGCACCGTGAGTTGAGAAGAACATTTCGAGTACTGACAAACCTTCACGGAAGTTTGAAAGGATTGGCAATTCCATGATACGTCCGTTCGGAGCAGCCATCAGACCACGCATACCGGCAAGCTGTGAGAAGTTTGAGATATTACCACGGGCTCCTGAGTCCATCATCATAACGATTGGGTTCTTAGAATCTTGGTTGGCAATCAAGCGTTTCTCAAGTTTTTCACGGGCAGCACGCCATTCAGCTGTAACGGCATTGTAACGCTCGTCGTCTGTGATCATACCACGACGGAATTGTTTTGTGATTTGTTCTACACGTTTGTGTGATTCTTCAATGATTTCAGCCTTGTCATCAACGACTGGGATATCGGCAATCCCCACTGTCAATCCTGCAAGAGTTGAGTGGTGGTAACCGAGGTTCTTCATACGGTCAAGTAGGGCAGAAGTTTCTGTCGTACGGAAACGTTTGAAGATTTCAGCGATGATATTTCCAAGGTTTTTCTTCTTGAATGGAGGGTTGAGTTCAAGTTTGCTGATTGCTTCCTTGATATCTCCACCAAGTGGCAAGAAGTACTTAGCTGGAACGCCTTCTGTCAAGTTGGCATTGTTTGGTTCTTGCAAGTATGGTAGACCCTCTGGCATGATGTCGTTGAAGAGGATTTTACCAACTGTTGTAAGCAAGACCTTGTGTTTTTGCTCTTCTGTCCATGGTTTGTTGAGGCTGTCTGTCGCGATACCAACACGTGAGTGGAGGTGAACATAACCATTACGGTAAGCCATAACAGCTTCGTCACGGTCTTTGAAGACCATTCCTTCACCTTCACGACCAGCTTCTTCCATGGTCAAGTAGTAGTTACCCAAAACCATATCCTGTGATGGAGTAACAACTGGTTTACCATCTTTCGGGTTTAAGATGTGCTCAGCAGCAAGCATGAGGATACGAGCTTCTGCTTGAGCTTCTTCTGAAAGTGGTACGTGGATGGCCATTTGGTCCCCGTCAAAGTCGGCATTGTAGGCTTCACAGACAAGTGGGTGCAAGCGAAGGGCCTTACCATCAATCAAGACAGGTTCGAAGGCTTGGATACCCAAACGGTGAAGGGTCGGTGCGCGGTTCAAAAGTACTGGGTGTTCTTTGATCACTTCTTCAAGGATATCCCAGATGCGTTCGTCTCCACGTTCCACCAAGCGTTTAGCTGCTTTGACGTTTTGCACGATATCACGAGCAACGATTTCACGCATGACAAATGGTTTAAAGAGCTCGATTGCCATTTCACGCGGCACACCACATTGGTACATCTTAAGTGTTGGACCAACGGCGATAACGGAACGTCCTGAGAAGTCAACACGTTTACCGAGCAAGTTTTGACGGAATCGTCCTTGTTTACCTTTCAGCATGTGGCTCAATGATTTCAATGGACGGCTACCTGGTCCTGTAATTGGACGACCACGACGACCGTTGTCAATCAAAGCGTCAACCGCTTCTTGAAGCATACGCTTCTCATTTTGAACGATGATACCTGGTGCATTCAACTCAAGCAAACGAGCCAAACGGTTGTTACGGTTGATAACACGGCGGTAAAGGTCGTTCAAGTCAGATGAGGCAAAACGGCCACCATCCAACTGCAACATTGGACGAAGATCTGGTGGAATAACCGGAAGGATATTGAGAATCATCCATTCAGGTTTGTTTCCAGACTTGTAAAAGGCATCCAAAACATCCAAACGACGGATTGCTTTGACACGTTTTTGTCCAGTCGCTGTTTTCAACTCTTCTTTGAGTTCAGCAATTTCTTTTTCAAGATCTACTTGTTTCAAAAGGTCTTGGATGGCTTCGGCACCCATCTTGGCAACGAATGATCCATAGCCATACTCACGCAAACGCTCACGGTATTCGCGCTCTGTCATGATAGACTTGTGCTCAAGTGGTGTATCCTTCGGATCAATCACCACATAAGCCGCAAAGTAGATAACTTCCTCGAGGGCACGAGGGCTCATATCAAGGGTCAAGCCCATACGGCTTGGAATCCCCTTGAAGTACCAGATGTGAGATACAGGAGCTTTCAACTCGATATGTCCCATACGCTCACGACGAACTTTCGTACGCGTTACTTCAACCCCACAACGGTCACAAACAATCCCTCTGTAACGAATGCGTTTGTACTTACCACAAGCACATTCCCAGTCTTTTGTAGGACCAAAGATAACTTCATCAAAGAGTCCTTCACGTTCTGGTTTCAACGTACGGTAATTGATTGTTTCAGGTTTTTTGACTTCTCCATAAGACCATGAACGGACTTTACTTGGAGAAGCTAGGGTGATTTGCATACTTTTAAAACGATTTACATCAACCACTATTTCTTCCCTTTCTATTCTAAGTGAACTGCTTATTCTTGTTCAGCAGCTTCTTCTGTTGCTTCCGCTTTTGTTGCTTTCTCAGCTTCTTCAGCTTCAAAGGCTGCTTTAGCCTCTTGGGCTGCTTTTTCGCGGGCTTTTTCAAGGTCATCTACGTGGATGACATCTTCGTCCATTCCTTCATCCAAGTCGCGAAGTTCCACTTCTTGGTCATCTTCGTCAAGGACACGCATGTCAAGACCAAGAGATTGCAATTCTTTGACAAGAACTCGGAATGATTCTGGAACACCTGGTTTTGGAATTGGTTTTCCTTTTGTAATAGCTTCATAGGCTTTCAAACGTCCGTTGATATCGTCAGACTTGTAAGTCAAGATTTCTTGAAGGACATTTGACGCACCGTAGGCTTCAAGAGCCCAAACCTCCATCTCACCGAAACGTTGTCCACCAAACTGAGCTTTACCTCCGAGTGGTTGTTGAGTAACGGTTGAGTAAGGTCCGACAGAACGAGCGTGCAATTTATCGTCAACCATGTGGTGGAGTTTGATCATGTACATGACTCCGACAGAAACACGGTTATCAAACGGTTCACCAGTACGTCCATCGTAAAGGATTGTCTTGGCATCGCTATCCATACCTGCTTCTTTAACAGTTGACCAAAGATCTTCAGAACTTGCTCCGTCAAAGACTGGTGTAGCGATGTGAATACCAAGAGTACGAGCCGCCATACCAAGGTGGAGCTCCATAACCTGACCTATATTCATACGTGATGGCACCCCAAGTGGGTTCAACATGATATCGACTGGAGTTCCGTCTGGAAGGTAAGGCATGTCTTCTACAGGAACGATACGAGAGACAACCCCTTTGTTTCCGTGACGTCCGGCCATCTTATCTCCGACCTTGATCTTACGTTTTTGAGCAATGTAGACGCGAACCAGCATGTTAACACCAGATTGCAACTCATCTCCATTTGCACGTGTAAAGATCTTAACATCACGAACGACACCATCGGCACCGTGTGGTACACGAAGAGAAGTATCACGCACTTCACGAGACTTGTCTCCAAAGATAGCGTGCAGGAGACGTTCTTCAGCTGAAAGGTCTTTCTCACCCTTAGGTGTTACTTTACCTACAAGGATATCGCCTTCTTTAACCTCAGCACCGATACGGATAATACCCATTTCGTCAAGGTCTTTAAGGGCATCTTCACCAACGTTTGGAATTTCACGAGTAATTTCTTCAGGCCCAAGCTTTGTATCGCGCGTTTCTGATTCGTATTCTTCAAGGTGGACAGATGTGTAGACATCGTCTTTAACCAAGCGTTCGCTCATGATAACGGCATCCTCGAAGTTGTAACCTTCCCAAGTCATGTAGGCAACGATTGGGTTTTGTCCAAGCGCCATTTCTCCATTTTCCATAGAAGGTCCGTCAGCGATGAAATCGCCTTTTTCAACGACATCACCAACTTTAACAAGCGTACGTTGGTTGTAAGCCGTACCTGAGTTTGAGCGACGGAATTTTTGGATGTGGTAAACGTCCAATGAACCATCTTCGCGACGAACTTCTACCTTATCCGCATCTGCATAGGTAACTTTACCGTCATACTGAGCAATCACAGCAGCTCCTGAATCGTGGGCTGCTTGGTATTCCATACCAGTACCAACGTAAGGTGCTTTTGGATTAATCAACGGCACAGCCTGACGTTGCATGTTGGCTCCCATGAGGGCACGGTTGGAGTCATCGTTTTCCAAGAAAGGAATACATGCTGTCGCAACGGCAACTACCTGTTTTGGTGATACGTCCATGTAGTCAACAACATTAGCAGGATACTCTTGGTTGACCCCTTGGTGACGTCCCATGACAACTTTCTCAGCAAATGTTCCATCTTCATTCAGACGAGAATTAGCCTGTGCTACAGTAAATTCATCTTCTTCATCAGCTGTCAACCAAACGATTTCATTTGTGACAACACCTGTTTCACGGTCAACCTTACGGTATGGTGTTTGGACAAAACCATACTTGTTCAAGTGTCCGTAAGATGACAAGTTATTGATCAAACCGATGTTAGGCCCTTCAGGTGTCTCGATTGGACACATACGACCATAGTGAGTGTAGTGCACGTCACGTACTTCATATCCAGCACGGTCACGAGTCAAACCACCAGGTCCTAAGGCTGACAAACGGCGTTTGTGAGACAACTCAGATAGCGGGTTGTGTTGGTCCATGAACTGTGACAACTGTGATGAACCAAAGAATTCTTTAACCGCAGCTGTTACAGGACGGATGTTGATAATTTGTTGTGGTGTTAAGACTTCGTTATCCTGAACAGACATACGTTCACGGACATTACGTTCCATACGAGAAAGTCCAAGGCGTACTTGGTTAGCAAGCAATTCACCAACCGCACGGATACGACGGTTTCCAAGGTGGTCTATATCATCTACACGGCCAAGTCCTTCAGCCAAGTTGAGGAAGTAGCTCATCTCAGCAAGGATATCTGCAGGAGTGACGATACGAACCTTGTCATCTGGGTTGGCATTACCAATGATGGTTACAACACGGTCTGGATCAGTTGGTGCAACAACCTTGAATTTTTGAAGCACAACTGGCTCAGTCACAACCGCTGCATCATTTGGAATGTAAACAATCTTGTTCAAGTCACCATCCAAATGGCTTTCAATACTTTCAATCACGCTACGAGTCATGATTGTTCCAGCTTCTACCAAGATTTCTCCTGTTTCAGGATCTACCAATGGTTCCGCAATTGTTTGGTTGAGCAAACGTGTTTTAACATTGAGTTTTTTATTGATTTTGTAACGACCAACTGCTGCCAAGTCATAGCGACGTGGATCAAAGAAACGTGCTACAAGCAAGCTACGTGAGCTTTCAGCAGTCTTAGGCTCACCCGGACGAAGGCGTTCGTAAATTTCTTTCAAGGCTTCGTCTGTACGAGAGTCCATTGGATTCTTGTGGATATCTTTTTCAACAGTGTTGCGAACCAATTCGCTATCACCAAAGATATCAAAGATTTCATCATCACCTGAGAAACCAAGCGCACGAACCAAGGTTGTAAATGGAATCTTACGAGTACGGTCGATACGAGTGTAGGCGATATCTTTTGAGTCGCTTTCAAGTTCCAACCAAGCTCCACGGTTAGGGATAACAGTTGAACCATAGCCCACTTTACCGTTTTTATCAACTTTGTCGTTAAAGTAAACACCTGGTGAGCGGACCAACTGAGATACGATAATACGTTCACCACCATTGATGATGAAAGTACCCATTTCTGTCATGATTGGGAAATCACCAAAGAAAACTTCTTGGGTCTTGATTTCGCCTGTTTCTTTATTGATCAAGCGGAAGGTTACAAAAATTGGTGCTGAGTAGCTAGCATCGTGGATACGAGCTTCTTCGAGCGTATATTTTGGTTCTTTGATTTCATATCCAACGAATTCCAACTCCATTGTGTCTGTGAAGTTTGAAATTGGCAATACATCTTCAAACACTTCCTTCAGACCGTGGTCTAGGAAATCTTTGAATGAGTCAGTTTGAATTTCAATCAAATTTGGTAAGTCAAGAACTTCTTTGATTCTTGAAAAACTACGACGGGTACGATGTTTCCCGTATTGAACGTCATGTCCTGCCAAGATGATTCTCCTTTGTAAATAAGTTCCAAGCCTTGTCAATCAGGCTTTTCTAATCGTCATATGGTTTTAAAAACCCTTATCACCGTGTCCTCTTGATAAATTTTCAGAATCTTTAAGTCTTTGTTACAAGTGCTCAAAATCCTGAAAAAAAGCACAAAAAGAGCAGCTAAATCTGACTTTTTCAGAAGATTTAACTGCTGTGAGCCTTGTCTGGACAATATTTCAGACAAAACCTACGACAAATGATTACTCATATTATACCCTATTTAGCTAGATTTTTCAAGGGGATTGACAATTTTTTGACAAAATCTTTTCCTATAAAAATTTGCATTCTACTATCACTTTTCAAACTTCATTTTCAGTTTAATAGTCCCAGGAAAATATAGTAAATTCAGTTTTTCCTATTTTATCCTAGGCTATTTTTCTTGACTTTACTAGGCTTTTCTTTTAATATATATGTATAAATATATATGGAGGTTTATTATGAATATCTTGCTGACTAAAAAAGAACAAGACTTGCTATTCTTGCTGGAAGAATTAACCAAGAACCATGATTGGATAGAACTTCCAGTTTTGGCAGAAAATTTGAAATTACCAGTAAAAGAATTGCAAGAACATCTTTCTAGTCTCGAGCAATTATTCCCAAACATCCTAATTCAATCAAGAAAAAAAGGCATCCAATTACAGTTTGACTTCCAAAACACCTTGGATTCTCAGATTGCAATCTTTAAACAATCTGCAACCTACTCTTTTTTTAACCGTTTGTTTTTCAAAGAGGGGCAATCGCTTGAGCAAATGTGTCAGGCGCTTTCGATTAATCCAGAGCAGATTGAGGAAATCATTCATCGTCTTAACACACTCCTTCCCCAACACTACAATATCAGTATCCAATCTTACCCTTTGGTCATGGAGGGAGCAGAAGAGGACATCCGCGCCTTTTATCTAGACTACTTTAGTCAAAGTTACAGTTTTCTGGATTGGCCCTTCCCTTCTATTTCTGAAGAAGCACTCACTCAGCTGATTCAGCTATTTTTAAAGGCCCAACAAGTTTCACCTAACCTCAGCGGTCTACGGCAAATCAAATATACCTTGGCTATCAATCTAGAGCGTTTTAACAAGAGTCATTTCATTGAAAATCCTAGTCCGCTCTTAACCAGTCATTACAGCTCCCTCATGCAGATTCCCCAGTTTGAACAAGATATCAAAAAGCTGGCTAAAAAGCTACATGTTGAACCGAAAGAGGAGACATTAGAACAGCTATTTTCAAACCCAGTAAAGTCTCCTCAACGCACAAACAATCCTAACAATGGAGTACTGGGTGATATTCAGCACATTCAAAAATCCTACCGTCTATTGAGCCAAATTCTAGAAGAGCTAGCCAAGGAATTTCACCTACAGATTGAAAATAGAGAAGAATTGATTTGGCTCCTCCACTATACTGCCCAATCTGATTTCTTCCATCTACTCAGTGACCAGTCTCTTGACAAACAAAAATCCCAGATTTTAAGCAATTACCAGGTAGAATTTCCAAAACTATTTGAAATAAGTCAACAGAAATTCAGGTCTTATCTGACTGAAATGGGGCTAGAAAATCACCCAAGTAAGCCACAAGAACTTGTCTACACCTTTTCGATTCAAGGGCAACGAATTTTAGTCCAATTACTTCAAAAACTTCCCAAAATACGTGTTTTAGTCATTAGTCATTTGGATAGCCATCATGCACAAAACCTAATCGATATCCTAACTCACTACGGCAATAACCTCTATCTCTTTGATTCTTGGGAAGAATCTACTATTTCTTTCTCAATTCTCAATCAAATCCCTCACGATATTGTGATCACTACCTTTCCTGTCACTAATTCTCCTAAACCAATTATCTACAATCGTAACTTCTCTTCTTCAGAATTGTTTCATCACCTCCACCTGATGGCTTCACAAATTCATAAAGAAAGACTGGCTGAATCGTAACAAAATTTGTTGCGATTTTTCTTTTAGTTTAATTTTAGGAAAACGCTTGCATCTTATTTTACTAAGTGCTATACTGATAAAGAAATTCATTTATAGGAGAATGATTATGAAAAGAACAACTTCTCAAACTGAGAAAAAAATGATCTACAGCATCCGTTCCCTCAAAAATGGAACTGGCTCTGTCCTTATCGGCGCAAGCCTTGTCCTACTTGCTATGGCTACACCAACTATCTCAGCCAACGAAAATACACCAACCACTAATGAAAGTAATAGTGAAACTACTACTGCCCTTACCCAACCTCTTACTGATACAACAACCAGCACTGGTAAGCAAGAAAGTGATCTTTCTGCACCTAAAAATGCAAACGCTTCCCTAGAGAAAAAAGAAGAAAAACCTGCAACAGATCCAACAACTCCTGTTTCAAGCACAGCCGATTCAGCACCACAAACTGGACAAGATCGTTCAAGTGAAACAACGACTTCTACTAGTCCAGTAACGACTGAAACTAAGGCAGAAGAGCCAATCGAAGACAACTACTTCCGTATCCACGTCAAAAAACTTCCTGAAGAAAACAAGGATGCTCAAGGACTATGGACTTGGGACGATGTTGAAAAACCTTCTGAAAACTGGCCTAACGGAGCCTTGTCCTTTAAGGATGCCAAAAAAGATGACTACGGCTACTACCTAGATGTCAAATTAAAGGGAGAACAAGCCAAGAAAATTAGCTTCCTCATCAATAATACAGCTGGAAAAAATCTGACTGGTGATAAATCGGCAGAAAAACTAGCTCCAAAGATGAATGAGGCTTGGTTAGACCAAGATTACAAGGTTTTCTCTTACGAGCCACAACCTGCAGGAACTATTCGTGTCAACTACTACCGCACAGATGGCAACTATGACAAGAAATCTCTATGGTACTGGGGAGATGTGAAGGAGCCAAGTAGTGGTGAATGGCCTAACGGAACAGATTTTACTGCTACAGGCAAATATGGTCGCTATATCGATATTCCACTCAAAGATGCAGCTAAAGACCTTGGATTTTTATTACTAGACAGAAACAAACAAGGAGACGATGTGAAAATCCGTAAAGAAGATTATAAGTTCACAGATTTGAAAAATCATAGCCAAATCTTCCTCAAAGACGATGACGAATCGATTTACACAAATCCATACTATGTCCATGATATCCGCATGACAGGAGCCCAACACGTAGGAAAATCTAGTATTGAAAGTAGTTTTTCAACACTTGTTGGTGCTAAAAAAGAGGATATCCTCAAGCACTCCAACATCACTAATCACCTAGGAAACAAGGTAACTATTACCGATGTTGCAATCGACGAAGCAGGTAAGAAAGTAACTTATAGCGGAGATTTCTCTGACACAAAACATCCATATACTGTTAGCTACAATTCCGACCAATTCACTACCAAAACAAGCTGGCGCCTTAAAGACGAGACTTACAGTTATGATGGCAAACTGGGAGCTGACCTAAAAGAAGAAGGAAAACAAGTTGATTTAACCCTTTGGTCACCAAGTGCAGATAAGGTTTCTGTTGTTGTCTACGACAAAAATGACCCTAACAAAGTAGTTGGAACTGTCGCTCTTGAAAAAGGAGAAAGAGGGACTTGGAAACAAACTCTAGATAGCACAAACAAATTAGGAATCACAGATTTCACTGGCTACTATTATCAATACCAAATCGAGCGTCAGGGTAAAACTGTTCTTGCACTCGATCCTTACGCTAAATCTCTCGCTGCTTGGAATAGTGACGATGCTAAGATTGACGATGCCCATAAAGTGGCTAAAGCTGCCTTTGTAGATCCAGCCAAACTAGGACCTCAAGACTTGACTTATGGTAAGATTCACAACTTCAAGACTCGTGAAGATGCCGTTATCTATGAAGCTCATGTGCGTGACTTCACTTCAGATCCGGCCATTGCAAAAGACTTGACCAAACCATTTGGTACCTTTGAAGCCTTTATCGAAAAACTAGACTATCTCAAAGATTTGGGTGTGACCCATATCCAGCTCCTTCCAGTCTTGTCTTACTACTTTGTCAATGAATTGAAGAACCATGAACGCTTGTCTGACTATGCTTCAAGTAATAGTAACTACAACTGGGGATATGACCCTCAAAACTACTTCTCCTTGACTGGTATGTACTCAAGCGATCCTAAGAATCCCGAGAAACGAATCGCAGAATTTAAAAACCTCATCAACGAAATCCACAAACGTGGCATGGGAGCTATCTTAGATGTCGTTTATAACCACACAGCCAAAGTCGATATCTTTGAAAACCTAGAGCCAAACTACTACCACTTTATGGATGCTGACGGAACACCTCGCACTAGCTTTGGTGGTGGACGTTTGGGGACAACTCACCATATGACCAAACGTCTCCTAGTTGACTCTATCAAATACCTAGTTGATACCTACAAAGTGGATGGATTCCGCTTCGATATGATGGGAGACCATGATGCCGCTTCTATCGAAGAAGCTTACAAGGCTGCACGCGCCCTCAATCCAAACCTCATCATGCTTGGTGAAGGTTGGAGAACCTATGCTGGTGATGAAAATATGCCTACTAAAGCTGCTGACCAAGATTGGATGAAACATACCGATACTGTCGCAGTCTTCTCAGACGATATCCGTAACAGCCTCAAATCTGGTTATCCAAATGAAGGTCAACCTGCCTTTATCACAGGTGGCAAGCGTGATATCAACACTATCTTTAAAAATCTGATTGCTCAACCAACCAACTTTGAAGCTGACAGCCCTGGAGATGTCATCCAATACATCGCAGCCCATGATAACTTGACCCTCTTTGACATCATTGCCCAGTCTATCAAAAAAGACCCAAGCAAGGCCAAGAACTATGCTGAAATCCATCGTCGTTTACGACTTGGAAATCTCATGGTCTTGACAGCTCAAGGAACTCCATTTATCCACTCTGGTCAGGAATATGGACGTACCAAACAATTCCGTGACCCAGCCTACAAGACTCCAGTAGCAGAAGACAAGGTTCCAAACAAGTCTCACTTGTTGCGTGATAAGGACGGCAATCCATTTGACTATCCTTACTTCATCCATGACTCTTACGATTCTAGCGACGCTATCAATAAGTTTGACTGGACCAAGGCTACAGATGGCAAAGCTTATCCTGAAAATGTCAAGAGTCGTGACTATATGAAAGGTTTGATTGCCCTTCGTCAATCTACAGATGCCTTCCGACTTAAGAGTCTTCAAGATATCAAAGACCGTGTCCACCTCATCACTGTCCCAGGCCAAAATGGTGTGGAAAAAGAGGACGTAGTGATTGGCTACCAAATCACTGCTCCAAATGGAGATATCTATGCAGTCTTTGTCAATGCGGACGAAAAAGCTCGTGAATTTAACTTAGGAACTGCCTTTGCCCACCTCAGAAATGCTGAAGTTTTAGCAGATGAAAATCAAGCAGGACCAGTCGGAATTGCCAACCCTAAAGGGCTTGAATGGACTGAAAAAGGTTTGAAATTAAATGCCCTTACAGCCACTGTTCTTCGAATCTCTCAAGGCGGTGCCATCGTTGCCCCAGCTGTGGAAGAAAAACCAGAATTTGATCTTTCTAGCTTAACACAAGAGCAAAGTCAAAATAACGGCCAAGACAATATTCCAAACCGAGTCATCAAACCGGAACATCAAAATCCAGCTCCACAGGCTAAACCTGATTCTGCAAAACCAGATGCAAAAGTAGCAGATGCGGATCATAAACCTAGCAAAGCTACAACTGATTCACATACTGAACAACCAGCACAAGAAACACAAGCATCATCTGTACAAGAAGCTGTTCAAAACGAATCGGTAGATAACTCTAGCAAGGAAAATATAGCTGCACCCCTAGCTAAACAAGCTGAACTTCCAAATACAGGAACCAAAAACGATCACAAACTCCTGTTTGCAGGAATCAGCATTCTTGCCCTTCTAGGTCTCGGGTTCTTACTAAAAAACAAAAAAGAGAACTAAACTAGCCCTCCTATAGAAAAATCCCCCAAGCCTTGACGCTCGGGGGATTGATTTTTGCCCTGATAAGCCTATCTATCAAATCATATATTCTACACTATAGGTCGCATCCGAAAGTATTCGTGCCAAAAACTGCTTGGTTCGTTCTTCTTTTGGGCGACTAAAGAAATCATGGGCATTATTTTCTTCAACAATTTTCCCACCATCCATAAAAATGACATGGTTAGCAACATCCCTTGCAAAGCCCATCTCATGCGTCACTACTACCATAGTGACCCCTTCTTTAGCTAACTGTTTTAAAACATCTAAAACATCTCCTACCAACTCTGGATCCAAGGCAGATGTTGGCTCATCCAATAAAATGACCTCTGGTTTCACAGCGATGGCACGCGCAATACCAATTCGCTGTTGCTGGCCTCCAGAAAGCTGAGAGGGATAGTAATCTTTATAAGCTAGTAAACCAACTTTTTCTAAGGCAGCTTCCGCACGTTTGATTGCTTCTTCCTTAGGAATTTTCCGAGCAATCACCAGACCTTCTAAAATATTTTCCAAGGCTGTTTTATTGGCAAATAAATTATAATGTTGAAAAACAAAGGCGGTCTTCTGGCGAATTTCCAAAATATCTTTTTTAGTCAGTTTTCCAAGATCGTAGTCTTTGTCAGCAAGTTTCAAAGATCCACTATCGGCCTTTTCCAAATGATTGAGACATCTAAGAAAAGTCGTTTTACCTGATCCAGATGGTCCCAAGATTACAACCACATCCCCTTGGTTGACCTTGAGATTAACATCTTCTAGGACTTGTCTGTCTCCAAATTTTTTTGCAACATGTTCTACTTGTAACATTGTCTCCTCCTATGCTAAACCTGTACTGGGCACTACTTGTCCCTTTTCTCTTCGAATATAGCGTTTCTCTAAGATTGAAAAGCCCCATTGAATCAATCCGCAAATAAGAATGTACTGTAAAAAGATCACAAAATAAGATTCAAAATACTGATAACCATAAGACGCTTCAACACGGGCAATAGCTGTAATATCCTTAATGGTCATCACAAAGACCAAAGAGGTTCCTTTTACAATATTGATGACTAGATTAGCTAGATTGGGCAAGGCTGACCGCAAGGCCTGTGGAAAAACAATTCTCACATAAGCCTGACTAGTGGTTAAACCAATCGCTTGTGCAGCTTCTAATTGTCCCTTATCCACAGTCAAAATAGCCGAACGTAAGATTTCTGATAAACTACCTGTTGTCATCAAGCTATAGATAATAAAAGCATAATAGATGGGATTGAGTTTAAAGATATCAACATCACTTCCTATGCTTTTAAGAAATTGATTGAGCAAACTCGGAAACAAACTATAAAAGAAAAGAATCAGCAAAATCGGAGGTGTCGCTCTTATAAAAGCTAGATACACGAGGGAGAAGGTTCGAACACCTTTGACTTTGTATATTTGCCCCAGCGCTAAAAATAAGGCGGGTAGAAAACTTAAGACCATGGCTACAATCATGATAATCAAGGTAGTCGGTACTCCTTTTAAGGTCTCTAAAAAGGTTTTTGCAATATAGTCTAAATCCATATCCTATCTCCCTTTCGTTTCCAAAGATTTTTCTAACAAGCGACTCAAGAAGGAAACAGCCAAGGCCACACCCCAATAAAGAATGGCAACCGCTGTATAGGTTTCAAGAGAGTAATTCCCCAAATTACGACTAATTAAGAGATTCCCAGCCCCCATGACATCTACAAAACCAATCGTATAAGCTAAGGCAGCGTCCCGCATCAAATTTAGAATAGCTGTCGTCATATTTGGAAGAGCCACTTGAAAAGCCTGAGGAAAAATGATTCTCCAAAATGTCTGACTAGGTGTCAGACCAATACTGACTCCAGCCTCCATCTGTCCTTTGGGAATTGCCTGATAAGAAGCCTTAAACACCTCTGCAATGATAGCTGCAAATAGCAAAACCATGGTAAATAAGACGAAGACCGTTTTAGACCAGTTGTTGATATCTAAATTCAGCCACCATTTTAAAAATTCAGGTAAACCATAAAAGACAAGGAATAGTAAAACAATAGGAGGAGTACAGCGAAGAGTGAAAATATAGCCCTTAGAAAGACCCGCAAAAGTCTTGTCTTCTCCCACTTGAGCCCAAGCCAGTAAGCCACCGAAAAGGGAACCGAGGATTGTAGTAAAAAAGAGAATGGACAAGGTCATAGGAAGAGCCTGCCATAAGGTTGGTAAAAATTGGAACACTCTTGAAAAATCATATGAAACCATGTAAACCTCTTTCTAACATGCCTGATTGCTCACTTAATCTTTATCAACATAACTAAAGACATCTTCTTTAAAGTATTTTTGAGAAAGCTTAGCTAAAGTACCGTCTTCTTTTAATTCTTTAATAGCCTTTTCATACTCTTTAGCAAACTTCTCTCCCTTTTCATCACGGTGAATCAATGGATAGGTTGGAATTCCTTTATAAGGGAACCAGCTAAGTTTGTCCGCATATTGGTGGTAAGAACCATCTTCTGCTGTCACTGCTTTTTCAAAAGACAGCTTGATGTCAAAGAAAGCATCATAACGTCCTTCTAAAACCCAAGCATAAGCATCTGCCACTTTGAAGGATTCAGCAGCCGTCAACTCAATTGGTGTATCTTTATGCTTGTCATTATAGCTATTGATAACATTCCACTGGGCATTCTGAGGAGAGATGGGCACTAATTTTCCTTTGTTTTTAGCGAAATCATCAATATTCTTATATTTGGCTTCATCTTCTTTTCTAACGGTAAAACCAATAATGCTGGCTCCTACTGGCTCAGATGGAATAATGAATTTCTTAGCCCGTTCATCTGTATACCAAGCACCTTTTGTCCCAATATCGTACTTGCCAGACTCAAGTCCAATCAAGAGATCATCATCACTAGTTCCAGTATACTCAAATTTATAATCCGCTAATTTCTCATCAACCGCCTTTAAAACAGCGACTTCATAACCATCTGATTCCCCTTTTTCGTCAATAAAATCATAAGGGACATAGTTTTGGGTATGGGCAACTTTTAAAGTTGTCACTTGTCCAGACGAAGCTGCATCTGCACCTTTAGCAGATGCTCCCGCCAAAGTTCTACCAATAATTGTTGCTCCAAGAACCGCCGCAACCGCAACTCCACCAATAATCCATGTTTTCTTACTCATATTCTTCTCCTTTATTTAGCTACTGCTTCCTGTTTAATCTGCATAAGAAAAAACATCTTCTCCAAAAAATTGTTCTGACAATCTAGCTAAGGTTCCATCTTCTTTCAAATCTTTAATAGCAGCATCATAATCTTTAGCAAACTGCTCATTTTCTTTACTACGATGTAATAAAGGATATGTTAAAATCCCTTTATATGGAAACCATGATAATTTATCAGCATATTGATGATAAGGTCCACTATCAGAACGAACAGATTTTTCAAATGATAATTTCACATCAAAGTAAGCATCATAACGTCCTTCCAATACCCAAGCATAAGCATCTGCTACCTTAAAAGATTCAGCAGCTGTTAAGTCAATAGGTGTATCTTGATGTTTATCATTGTAATCCGTGATCACACTCCATTGAGCATTTTGTGGAGAAATAGGCACTAACTTCCCTTTATTCTTAGCAAAATCATCAATATTCTTATACTTCTGTTCGTCCTCTTTTCTTACAGTAAAACCTATGATGCTAGCTCCAATCGGCTCTTTGGGAATAATAAATTTCTTAGCTCGTTCATCTGTATACCAAGCTGCTTTTGTTCCGATATCATATTTACCAGATTCCAAACCAATTAGTAAGGCTTCATCATTAGTTCCCTCGTATTCAAAACGATATCCTGGTAACTTTTCATCAATGGCCTTTAAGACTGAAGCTTCATATCCATCTGGTTCACCATTCTCATTTGTAAAATTATAGGGAGCATGAGCCTGTGAATATGCAACCTTTATAACTCGCACTTCCTTGTTTGATTCATTTTTTATCGTATGGTTCGTCCTAGCTGAAACTAATTCTCTACCCAAAATCGTAGCCCCAACTATCGACAAAACTAACACGCTTCCGATTAGCCACTTTCTTTTGCTCATAATAACCTCCAATACAGTTATTAAAACTGAAGTCTTCTTATATCGCGCCTACTGCTTCTCTCACCCACTGGATACGTTCCACTGCAATATCGCTCGGAATGGTACAATCTGCTCCAAGTATGAGGCCATCTTTGCCTGTTTCTTCTATCAATCGTTTGGTTTCAGCTTGGATTTCTTCCTTACTGCCTCGATAGAGAAGACCCTCTTTTCCGTTTTCAAATCCTCCTAAAACAGTACGACCCTTGAAAATCTCACGACCTTCTTTTAGACTGATTCCTTCTGGACCAACCGCCCAGTTAAAAACATGAGCTGGATAGTCGGCAAAGATATGAATATCGTTTCGAGCTCCTTCATAGCCACAGATATGAAGGATATTTACCCCACCAACCGACTTAGCTGCATTTAAAACAGTCAGTTCACTCGGCGCAATAATCTCCTGATAGTCTTCAACAGAAACACGCGCATCCTGAATACTTTGCACACTGAGATAGATACCGTCTGCTCCTGCATCTCTAATAATAGCTTGACTCAAGCTAGCGATATCTTGCGCAATCACATCGAGGACTTTTTTCAATTTCTGAGGATCTTGGACTAAGAAATCTGCAATGAGATCATCTCCACCAGACACTTCCCCAAGTAACCATTTGAGGTAGGTCACAGGTGCAAAAATATTGTAAATAGCAACAATATCTTCCGTAAACTCCTGCTTAATCTTTTTCACCAATTCCACTTGCTCTCTAATCCACGGATGATCTTCTCCCAGAGGTTCAATCTCTGCCAACTCTTGGAGAGATTTCCCTTTGGCAATAACTGGATTTGGATAAGCAAAATAACCATCACTCATCAACTTAATAAAGTCAGGATTTAGTTCATGGATAAATTGTTTGTGACCTTGTATATTCTTTTCAATAATCACTGGATTTGAAAATCCCTTTAACCACTCCTCTTCTGATGTAAAGTGGTGCCAAAAACCGACTGGCACACGATCGACTACTTCTCCTATAAATGCTTTTAAAACCCATTCTCTTTTTTCTGACATCTCTATTCTCCATTTCTTTCTTTTTCGACTAATAAAACACTGGCAATATCATTGGTTTGAATAAAGGGAAGACTTCCCTTCTGAAAATCCTGAATCCCATGGCATCTTGGCCCTTCCTTACAAGTAAGTCCCTTTGTGAGACTAATCGCAAGTAAGATAACAAAGCCAAGGGCTGTCCCTACTAATATCCACTTTTTTCTTTTCATAAGGCCCTCCTATTCTAAAATAGCAGCCTGACGAATCCAGTCCAATCTTTCTAATTCAAAATCATCTGGAACCGTGCAATCCGCTCCAAGAAGGACTCCTCTAGTCCCAGCTTCAGCCAACAAGCGTTTGGTTTCCTCTTGTAGTTCAGCCTTTCTACCTCCATAAAGCAAGCTCTGCTTCCCATTTTCAAAACCACCCAAGACCGCTTTGCCATGAAATAGCTCCTGACCTTGAGGCAAACTAACTGCTTCATGATGAGTTGCCCAGTTAAAAACCTGGGCTGGATAATCTTTGAAAATAGTCACATCATTATTGGCACCTTGGAAACCGCAGATATGCAGGATATTTACCCCACCTGCCTGATTAGCAGCTTCTAAAACCTTTATATTACTTGGCTCGATATAGGTCTGGTACAAGTCTGGTGTGATGCGCTCATCCTGAATTTCTTGCGTACTAAGGTAAATCCCATCTGCTCCACCATCCTGAATGACTGCCTTTGTCAGGATAGCGATATCCTCAGCTATCACATCTAAAACCTCCCTGAATAGCTCTAGATTTTCAAGCAAAAGATCTGCAACCTCCTTATCACCTCTAGAAGTTTCTGTACGAAACCACCTTTTCAGGTAGGAAATCGGAGAAAAGATATTGTAGAATGATGCAATGTCCTCAGTGAAGGTTGCTCGGATAGCTTGCACCACTTCTACTTGTTGCTGAATCCAAGGATGGTTTTCACCAATTGACTCAATAGAAGCCAACTCCTGAATACTTGCAACCAAAGGACTATAAACATTACTTGGATAAATGAAAAAGCCGTCACTCATTATTTTGACAAAGTCAGGATGGATTCTTTCAACGTACTTCCGATGCCCCTCTACACTTTTTTGGAAAATACGTGGGTTATTTAAACCTTGCCCTTTTTCCTCCAGAGTTACAAAATGAAACCAAAAGCCTACAGGAACCCGTTCCACTTCTTCTCCTCGGATGGCTCTAAAAACTAGCTCTCTTTTACTTGTCATACTTTTCTCCTTCCATTTGGATTGAAACCATCTTACCACTCATTTTAGCCTTTTCCCAATATATATTGACTATCGACTTGATTGGGATTGTTTATATCAATAACGAAAAAAATCTCTGGAAAGCCTGATTTTACTAGCTTTTCAGAGATTCTTTTCTGTTTATTACTTTTTAAAAATAGTTGTTATATAGATTTTTTATCAGCCTGATTAGGATTTTTTATTTAGCATCTTTCATGGCAAAGTAAGCTCGAACTTTTGGTGCAACTTGAGTTCCAAAAAGTTCGATGGCTCTCAGAACTTGATCATGAGGCATAGAACCAAGCGGTAGGTGCAACATAAAGCGGTCCAAACCTAAGTCTTCAATCATACGAATCAATTTTTCTGCTACCTGATCTGGATTGCCCACAAACATGGCACCATTTGGTCCAACTTGCTCCAAATATTGTTCATAACGCAATTCCTGCCAATGTGGACGGTCTTTGGAAATAGCGTCCACCACTTGCTTGGTCGGATGGAAATAATCTTTCACTGCCTGCTCGCCATCCTCAGCAATCCAACCCCAAGAATGGGCCCCGACCATTAGTTCATGACTGACATGGCCCGCTTCACTCCCAATGTCACGATAAGCCTGAATCAATTTTTGAAAATAACGCGGATTGCCACCAATAATAGCATAGACAATCGGTAAGCCTGCCTGAGCAATCTTCACTGTTGATTCAACATGACCACCTGTCGCTATCCACAAGGGCAATTTGTCCTGAACTGGACGAGGATAGACTTCTTTGCCGGCAATCGTTTGGGTCAATCGACCTTGCCAGTCTAGCTTGGTCTTTTCATTGACTAACTGAAGCAAGTCTAATTTCTCATCAAAGAGAGCTTCGTAGTCTTTCAAATCATAGCCAAACAGAGGGAAGGATTCCGTGAAAGAGCCCCTTCCAGCCATAATCTCTGCTCGTCCATTTGACAAAGCATCGATAGTGGCATACTGTTGGAACAAACGAATCGGGTCCATGCTTGAGAGAATGCTGACTGCACTAGTCAAACGGATTTTTTGGGTATTAACTGCCCCAGCTGCCAGAACAATCTCTGGGGCTGATACTGCAAAATCCGCTCGATGGTGCTCACCAATCCCATACACATCCAAACCAACCTTGTCAGCCAGTTCAATCTCTGTCACCAATTGACGAATGCGTTCGGCATGACTGTAATTCTGTCCAGTCCCTTCAAGCTCCGTTGTTTCCCCAAATGTTGAAATTCCCAATTCTACCACAGTGATTCTCCTTGTCTATATCTGTCCTTCAATTTGAAAAATTATTCTAATACTCAATGAAAATCAAAGAGCAAACTAGGAAGCTAGCCGCAGGCTGCTCAAAACAGTGTTTTGAGGTTGCAGATGGAAGCTGACGTGGTTTGAAGAGACTTTCGAAGAGTATAACACGAATCTTGAGTACAAGCAACCCATTTGCTCACAAGAAAAAGCCTAGATAACTAGACTTTTTTAGCTTATTCTACCGTTACTGACTTAGCAAGGTTACGTGGTTTATCCACATCAAGACCCCGGTGAAGTGTTGCAAAGTAAGCGACCAATTGCGTTGGCACAACCATTGAAATTGGTGAGAGGTATGGATGTACAGTCGTAAGGACGATATCGTCTGTATCTTTGGCAACATTTTCTTCTGCAATAGTGAGAACCTTGGCACCACGGGCTGCCACTTCTTGGATATTTCCACGAGTATGGTTGGCAAGGACTGGATCTGACAAGAGGGCCAAGACAGGTGTTCCTTCTTCAATCAAGGCAATAGTTCCGTGCTTGAGTTCTCCTGCCGCAAAGCCTTCACACTGGATGTAAGAAATCTCTTTGAGTTTGAGACTTGCTTCCATGGCTACGTAGTAATCTTGGCCACGCCCAATGTAAAAGGCGTTACGAGTCGTTTCAAGAAGCTCACGAACCTTGGCTTCAATCGTTTCTTTCTCTGAAAGAGTTGATTCGATAGACTGAGCCACGATCGACAACTCATGAACCAGGTCAAATGCTGACGCTTTGGCATTGCCATTTGCTTCTCCGACTGCTTTTGCAAGGAAGGCAAGGGCTGCGATTTGCGCTGTATAGGCCTTTGTTGAGGCTACGGCAATTTCAGGACCCGCATGAAGGAGCATGGTATGGTTGGCTTCACGTGAAAGAGTTGAACCTGGGACATTTGTCACTGTCAAGCTCGGAATCCCCATTTCATTAGCCTTGACCAAAACCTGACGGCTATCTGCTGTTTCACCAGACTGACTGATAAAGATGAAGAGTGGTTTTTTGCTGAGAAGTGGCATACCGTATCCCCATTCAGAAGAGATTCCAAGCTCCACTGGTGTATCTGTCAATTCTTCCAGCATCTTCTTAGAAGCAAATCCTGCATGGTAAGATGTTCCAGCTGCAAGGATGTAGATACGGTCTGCGTCTTGAACAGCTTTAATGATAGCAGAATCAACCACTACTTGACCAGCATCATCCGTGTAGGCTTGGATGAGTTTACGCATAACAGTTGGTTGCTCATCAATTTCCTTGAGCATGTAGTAAGGGTAAGTTCCCTTACCAATATCTGACAAGTCAAGTTCCGCAGTATAGCTAGCACGCTCACGGTGATTGCCATCATAATCTTGAACTTCGACACTATCAGCCTTGACGATGACCAACTCTTGGTCATGAATTTCCATATATTGGTTGGTCTCACGAATCATAGCCATAGCATCTGAGCAGACCATGTTATAGCCTTCCCCAAGACCAATCAAAAGTGGTGATTTATTCTTAGCTACGTAGATAACTTCAGGATTTTGTGAGTCAACCAAGGCAAAGGCATAAGAACCACGGATGATGTGAAGAGCTTTTTTGAAGGCTTCAAGAACTGAGAGACCTTCTTCTTCCGCAAATTTTCCAATCAAGTGAACAGCAATTTCAGTATCTGTTTGCCCCTTAAAGTGGTGACCTGCAAGGTATTCTTCCTTGATTTCAAGGTAGTTCTCAATCACCCCGTTGTGCACCAAGACAAAACGTTCTGTCTCAGAGCGGTGTGGGTGAGCGTTATCCTCAGTTGGTTTCCCATGAGTCGCCCAACGAGTATGTCCGATACCAGTTGTTCCCTCAACACCAGCTGTCTTAGCAGACAATTCTGCGATACGACCGACAGCCTTGACCAGGTGATTTTCAGCACCACCTAGGACAAAAATCCCCGCAGAATCATAACCACGGTATTCAAGCTTTTCAAGCCCTTGAATCAAAATATCAGTTGCATTTGTGTTTCCAACAACACCAACAATTCCACACATAGTATATACGACACAGACCAGCTGTGCTTTCTCCTTAAATTGGTATAGTCTAATTCCTCTTTTACAGAATCAGCAAAAACAGTATATACTTGTTTCTTTCACTTGTCAAGAGTAAAAATTGGTATAGTTCAAATTAAGTTCCTGTAAGCAAAAAACTCTGACCAATTAGGATAATCAGTCAGAGTCCTTTTTAAAATCCATTATTATCACTCAGTTCCTTGAACCAATGCCCTGATTTTTTCAGACGACGTTCTTGCGTTTCCAGGTCTAATTCAACCAAACCATAGCGATTTTTATAACTATTGAGCCATGACCAGCAATCAATAAAGGTCCAAATCAAGTATCCTTTACAGTTGGCACCATCTTCAATGGCACGGTGTAATTCACGAAGATGACCTTTTACAAAATCAATACGGTAATCATCTTGAATCATTCCATCTTGACGGAATTTTTCTTCCCCTTCAACACCCATGCCATTCTCTGTCAACATCCACTCGATATTACCATAGTTTTCCTTGATATTTTGAGCGATATCATAAATCCCTTGCTCATAAATTTCCCAGCCGCGGTGAGGATTAATTTTACGGCCAGGCATCACATAAGGCTCGTAAAAATGTTCTGGCAAGAGTGGACTCTCTGGATTCTTAGCAAATCTAGGTGCCATAACGCGCAAAGGCTGATAGTAGTTAACACCAAGGAAATCTACTGTATTGTCACGAATAAGCTCCAACTCTTCCTCCGTAGCATCAGGTAAGAGACCGTGTTCATGCAAGATTTCTACCAACTCCTGTGGATAAGTCCCCAAAACAGACGGATCTAAGAAAGATTGGGCCTGAAAAAGGTCCGCAATGCGAGCTGCCTTGACATCAGCAAGATGCTGGCTACGTGGATAAGCCGGTGTCAAATTTAAGACAATACCAATCTTAGAATCAGGCAAGAGTTCATGACAGGCCTTGACCGCTCGACTGCTGGCTAATTGTGTGTGGTAGGCTACTTTAACTGCCGCTTCTGCATCCACCTTATGTGGATAATGGGCATCGTAAAAATAGCCAAATTCTACAGGAACGATGGGCTCGTTAAAGGTAATCCATTGATCCACTAAATCTCCATAAGTCTCAAAACAAAAACGAGCATAGTCTTCATAAGCTGAGACAGTCGCCTTATTTTCCCAACCATCCCCAACTTCTTGAAGAGGAAAAGGCAAATCAAAGTGGTAGAGATTGACTAACAGACGAATCCCCTTAGCCTTAATAGCCTCAAAGACCTTACGATAAAAATCCACACCTTGAGGGTTGACTTTTCCACAGCCTTGTGGAAAAATCCGTGACCACTGAATAGAAGTCCGAAAGGCCGTGTGACCAGTCTCTAACAAAAGCTCAATATCCTGTTCCCAGTTTTCATAAAAGGTCGATGTCTTATCTGGACCAATCCCATTATAGTAACGATTTGGCTCTACTTGGTACCAATAATCCCAGAGATTATCTCCCTTACCGTCACCAGCTACACGCCCTTCTGTCTGCGGCCCAGAAGTAGAGGAGCCCCAGACAAAATCCTTTGGAAATCTTAGCATACATTTACCTCTTTATCTAGTCATTTTTCCCATTATACAGAAAAAACAAGGTAAAAACTAGTTACATTTTTTCCTTGTTTTTCTTCTGATTATAGTTTTTATTTCTTGCTGAGGATTTCAAGCGTTTCGAGCACATTATCTGCATGAACCTCGATGGTGTCACCAGTCGCCTTGATCTTAACTTCTACGACACCATCAGCCGCTTTTTTACCAACGGTGATGCGGATTGGCAACCCAATCAAGTCACTATCGCTGAATTTAACACCGACACGTTCGTTACGGTCATCTGTCAAGACTTCGTAACCAGCTCCCATCAAGCTTGCTTCAAGTTTTTCTGTCAAGGCTTGCGCTTCTTCGTCCTTGACATTGACAGTAATCAAGTGCACATCAAATGGTGCCAGTTCTTTAGGGAAGTTGATTCCCCAAGCGTAACGGTATTCACCTTTTGGTGTTTTGTTAACAAAGAGGCGAGCGTGTTGCTCCATAACTGCTGAAAGGAGACGGCTGACACCGATACCGTAACAGCCCATGATAATTGGCACAGCACGGCCATTTTCATCCAAGACATCTGCTCCCATGCTTGCTGAGTAACGAGTTCCGAGTTTAAAGATGTGACCAATTTCGATACCACGCGCAAAGTTAAGGACACCTTGTCCGTCTGGAGAAATTTCACCCTCACGAACTTCACGGATATCCACATATTCTGCAGTAAAGTCACGACCTGGGTTCACACCAGTCAAGTGGTAGCCATCTTCGTTAGCACCCACAACTGCATTGCGAACATCTTGCACCTTACGGTCTGCAATGATTTTAACATTCTCTGGCAAACCAACTGGGCCAAGTGAACCAAATCCTGCTTGAACAACACTTGCTACTTCTTCTTCGCTAGCAACGTCAAAGAAATCTGCTCCCAAGTGGTTTTTTAACTTGACTTCGTTGAGCTGGTCATTTCCAACTAGAAGGGCTGCAACAAGCTCACCATCTGCCATGTAGAAGAGGGTTTTAATCGTTTGTTCTTCTGGAACGTTTAGGAAGGCTGCAACTTCATCAATTGATTTAACATCTGGTGTTGCGACACGAGTCACTTCTTCTTCAGCGACAACACGGTTGCTTGGTTTGTACTCGTTTGTTGCCATTTCCAAGTTAGCCGCATAACTAGACTCACTTGAGTAGGCAATGGTATCTTCACCAGAGACCATCCATTTAAGCAATTCTGCCTTGATTTCTTCTTGCACTTCTGCAGGAATTTCATCAAATGAGGCAACTGACTTGTCCAAAACAACCCAGCGGTCAAGGTCTGTACGAGCAGGTGTAATGGCCATAAATTCTTGGCTGTCCTTACCACCCATGGCTCCACCGTCACCGATGATAGCCTTGAAGTCTAAGCCACTACGAGTGAAAATACGCTCATAAGCAGCCTTGTACTCATCATAAACGCTATCCAAACTATCATAGTTAGCGTGGAAGCTATAAGCATCTTTCATGATAAACTCACGTGTACGGAGAAGTCCATTACGTGGACGTTTTTCATCACGATACTTAGGTTGGATTTGGTAAAGGTTGAGTGGCAATTGCTTGTAAGACTTAACAGAATCACGGACAATAGCTGTAAAGGTTTCTTCGTGAGTTGGACCTAGGATGAAGTCTGATTTTTCACGGTTTTTTAGCTTGTAAAGGTCTTCACCATAAGTTTCATAACGACCTGATTCGCGCCACAACTCTGCACTAAGAAGGGCAGGAGCCAACATCTCAACGGCACCAATCTTATCAAACTCTTGACGCATGATGTTTTTGGCTTTTTCAATCACACGGTTGGCAAGTGGTAGGTAAGAATAAACACCTGCTGAGACTTGACGAACATAACCAGCTCGCAACATAAGAGCATGGCTGATAACTTGAGCATCGCTTGGCATTTCGCGAAGCGTTGGGATAGGCATTTTACTTTGTTTCATAATATTCCTCGATTATCTAAAAAAGAGTCGCATAATGTCATTCCAGGTCACAGCAATCATCAAGACAACCATGATGACCACTCCGGCCAAGGTGACATAGGTTTCAATTTCTTGTTTTAATGGTTTACGGCGGATGGCTTCTAGGATATTGAGCACAATCTTACCACCATCCAAAGCTGGAATCGGAATAAGGTTAAAAATCCCGATATTGATGGAAATCACTGCTAAGAAGTACAAGACATTCTCAATTCCATTTTTAGCAGCATCACTACTTGCCTTAAAGATGGCAACAGGTCCACCTATCTTGTTCAAATCCGGTTGGAAAATCAGATTTTTCAGGGCCGATAGAATTCGAAGAGCCGAGTCAGCTGCGGTTGTGAAACCACCTACAAACATAGATAGAAAGTCCGACTTAATTCCCGGTTGAACACCTAGAAGGTAACTGCCTTGATTTTCTTCAGGAGTAACAGTGATTTGTTTTTCACTCCCCTTTTCAGAAATAGTCACATCCAAAGTCGGGGCCGTCTTATCTTTGGTTTCTGCTTCTACAGCCTGAATCAAACTTTCCCAGTTGTTAATCTCATGTGAGCCAATCTTGGTAATTTGAGCCGTTTCTGGCACTCCTACCTTAGCCAAAGCCCCTTGGGGCATGACATGAAACTGGTTGGTAGCTACATCTCTGACACCACCCTGCATAAAGATTAAAATCCAAAAAACAACAACACCTAAGATAAAGTTGTTCATAGGACCTGCAAAGTTAGTAATCAGTTTTCCCCAGATAGTCGCATTTTGATATTGAACATCTAAAGGTGCAATCCGAACCTCAGTACCATCTGCTTCCACAACCGTTGCATCGTGATCCACTGCAAATGTTTTCTCTTCTTCCAGAACCAAGCCCTTAATAAAGAGCTTGTCTTCAAAGTCAAACTGGGTCACCTGCATAGGAAGAGCCGTTTGGTCCAATTTTTTACCGGAAAGATTGATGCGTTTAACCTTACCATCATCAGTAAGGGTCAAACTGACAGGAGTACCTGTCTTAATTTCAGTTGTATCATCGCCCCAACCGGCCATACGGACATAGCCACCCAGAGGCAAGATTCGAATGGTATAGGCCGTTCCATCCTTACCAATATGAGCAAAGATTTTGGGTCCCATACCAATGGCAAATTCACGCACTAGAATTCCTGATTTTTTTGCAAAGTAGAAGTGACCGAACTCGTGCACCACCACAATAATCCCGAAAACCAGAATAAAGGTTAAAATTCCGAGCATAGTATTTCCTCCGTCTTTTGATTAAAAGAGTCCAAATAAGTGCATGATTGGAAATACAAGTAGCATACTATCGAAACGATCCAAAACACCACCATGTCCAGGGATAAATTTCCCAGAATCCTTGACACCAAAGTGACGCTTAATCGAACTTTCTAGTAAATCACCAAATTGTCCAGCCACACTAAAGAAAATAGCAAAGACTGACATCTTGTAAATTCCATACGGAAGAGCAACTGTACTGTCAACTATCATAAAGATAATCGTTACTAAAATAGCACCTAAAATACCACCCAAGGCACCCTCAAAGGTTTTATTAGGAGAAACCGTTGGAGCTAATTTTCGTTTACCATAGTTCATCCCAACAAGATAGGCACCGCTGTCTGTCGCCCAGACGATACACAAGGCTAAGAGAGCCTTATCCAAACCTGCAACACGAGCATCTAGTAAAGCATTAAATCCAAAGCCCACATAAAAGCTCATAGCAAGAGGGAAAACAGCATCCTCAATCGTATAGGACTTGCTAAAAACAGTCGTTCCTAACATGATTGAAATCAACACACTATAAGCAACCACATTCCCATCAACTGGCAAAAAAGTCAGGTAATTCTCCAAGGGAATGGTCAAGGCAAAGGTTGCAAAGAGGGTTAAGAGGCCCTCCATAGTCATGGTCTCTAGACCTCTCATCTTCAAAAGTTCATGCATGGCTAGCATGGCTATGATTCCAATTGCTATCTGAAGCAAGAGTCCCCCAATCATCAAAATCGGTAGGAAAATAGCCAGTGCAACCCCTGCAAATAACGTTCTTTTCTGTAAATCCTGTGTCATATTTCCTCCTAAACTCCTCCAAATCGGCGATGACGACGATTGTAGGCAAGAATGGCTTCCTGCAAGGCTACTTCGTCAAAATCAGGCCATAAGGTATCCGTAAAATAGAGCTCACTATAGGCTCCCTGCCATGGAAGGAAATTACTCAAACGCAATTCTCCACTAGTACGGATAATCAAGTCTGGATCTCGTACATCCTTAGGCAAATGCTGGGTGAAGAGATAGTTGCCAATCAATTCCTCTGTGATGTCACCTGGGTTGATTTTGGCATCTAACACATCCTGGGAAATCAACTTAAGCGCCTGCGTAATCTCAGCACGTCCACCATAGTTAAGAGCAAAGTTAAGAATCAAACCTGTATTGTTCTTAGTCAATTCCTCAGCCTTGGTTAAAGCTTCAAAGGTTTGCTTAGGCAGGCGGTCTGTCTCCCCAATCATTTGAATCTTAACATTATTCGCATGCAATTCCGGGACATAATTGTCATAAAACTCTACTGGCAAGTTCATGATAAACTTGACTTCCTGATCTGGACGGGTCCAATTTTCCGTAGAAAAAGCATAAACTGTAATAACTTTAACACCTAGCTTGTTGGCTGCCTTGGTCACAGTTTGCAATGCTTCCATGCCCGCCTTATGTCCGAAAACTCGTGGTTGCATACGTTTTTTAGCCCAACGGCCATTGCCATCCATGATGATGCCGATATGAGCAGGAACCTGTGTCGGAACCTCTACTTCCACAGCCTTATCTTTCTTAAAAAATCCAAACATGATCTTATTCCTATTCAAAAATCTATCGTTTCATTATACCATATTTCCCTATTTTCTTCTATCACTAAGCTATTTATTCTCAGGCACCAAGCCCATTTTTCAAAAAAATAAGTCGCCTGATTGGGCGACTCTATTTTTTATAGGGAGATTATTATGAAAAAGTTTTAGGAGTTTAAGTTAAGGTCTTCTTAACTTATGTACTTAGTATACACTTCCTAGCTTAAAGTTTCCTTAAGTATTTTTAAAAATCAAATTTTTCCATTTTTCTTGCCAATTTTTCTTGGATAATCGTGTTTGATAGAGCTTCATTCGGTCTTCATTTTCTAAAAAATGAGGAGTTGGGCGAACTTGGAAATTCAAAATATCCTCAAGTCCATAAGGAGTAAAGAATTCTAAAGCGTATTCTTCATTCAAACGGAGCCCAACCGCCGTACACCGTTCTGGATACTTACTCATAGCATCACGAGAGCTGGTATAGGAAGCAGTGTGAGGGCTATGCTGGTGCATATAGACCTGATTTTTCAACTCCCACTGGTACTGAGGAAAATCCGCTCTCAACTTTTTCTCTAGAGACAAGGTTTCCTCGTAAGAAATATCTGGGTCAAAGAAAATGACATCAACATCTGTTTCACGGTCAAAAGCTGGTCTGTCTGACAAGAGATTCCAGATGAAATTTCTGACAGAACCTGCTGCCAACCACGAATCTTTTAAGCCCAGATCTCGGATGATGGTCAGAATAGCCATCATATCCGTATTTTCTCTAAAAACTTCTAGTATTTCTTGCTCATTTTTCACTGTATTCATAACCTAAATGCTCATAAGCCTTCGCCGTTGCCACGCGACCAGAACGCGTTCGAATGATAAAACCTTTTTGAATCAAGTAAGGCTCATACATATCTTCCACCGTCTCGCGCTCCTCAGCAATATTGACGGAAAGAGTGCCTAACCCGACAGGGCCACCACCGTACATCTCAATCATGGTACGAAGGATTTTTTGGTCCACATAGTCCAAACCTTCATGGTCAACATCTAGCATAGTCAAAGCCTTATCGGTAATAAGATCATCGATAACCCCGTTCCCCATAATCTGGGCAAAATCGCGCACGCGCTTGAGGAGACGATTGGCAATACGAGGGGTTCCACGACTACGCAAGGCCAGCTCGGATGCTGCCTCATGAGTTATTTCCATCTCAAAAATATCTGCTGTCCGCTCAACAATTTCTGTCAAGTCAGCATGGGCATAGTATTCCATATGACCTGTAATCCCAAAACGTGCCCGTAGAGGATTTGAGAGCATACCAGCCCGAGTCGTCGCACCAATCAAGGTAAAAGGTGGCAACTCCAAATGAACACTGCGACTGCCTTCACCAGCCCCAATCATGATGTCAATGTAGAAGTCCTCCATAGCACTATAAAGTACCTCTTCCACCGACATGGGCAAGCGATGAATCTCGTCAATAAAGAGGACATCCCCAGGCTCTAAGTCATTCAAAATCGCTACCAGATCACCAGCTTTTTCGATAACAGGACCCGACGTCTGTTTGAGATTAACTCCCAGTTCATTGGCAATAACAAAGGCCATGGTCGTCTTCCCCAAACCTGGAGGCCCGAAAAGGAGCACATGATCTAGCGCTTCATCCCGCATTTTGGCAGCTTCGATAAAGATTTGAAGCTGGTCCTTGACCTTATCCTGCCCGATATATTCACGTAAATACTGAGGACGGAGCGTGCGTTCTACTAGCTCCTCGTCCCCCATTATCTCATTATCTAAAATTCTACTCATGGCTCTATTATATCAAAAATCCAAGCCACAAACAAAAAAGCCACCTGATTAGATGACCCTCGACTTTAGCACTTTATTCTACATCACTGCTTCATCGCCTGCGATAGGAAGTAAGATAGCCCATGATGAAACTAATCCTTAAAATTATCATCGGACCAATTGTGGTCGGTGTTGTTCTTTGCTTATACTCAATGAAAATCAAAGAGCAAACTAGGAAGCTAGCCGCAGGCTGTACTTGAGTACGGCAAGGTGAAGCTGACGTGGTTTGAATTTGATTTTCGAAGGGTATTAGTCGATAAATGGCTAAACAAAGATAGATAGTGTCAAAAAAGACCCCAAGCTTATTTGGTCGTGAGCTTGGGGTCTTTTCTAGTCCATGATATAGAACTAGTACACAATTCCTTTTTATTATCCCACAGTTCACAAAATTTGTCAAAACTTTACATCCTCAGTTTCTCAAGCTTTAACCGCTTTACAACAAGACTTTCAAGTTTAAGAGAAAGTTAGGGATTCTATCAATTTCATAGAAATTTTGATTTAGTAAACGAAGAGACAATCTTACATGTCACTCCTCATTTAATACGCCACTACTGGACAAGCAAAATCATTATTACAGCAGTTCCAGTCCTTCAATTAACAGTCACTTACAATCAAATTGAGTTTAAAGTAGCTGAAGCGACAACAGAACTATTTCTTAGTCATATTTTCTAAAAAAGTCTCCGCCAATTCCCCGACCAAAATCCGAAAAATATCGGAAAACTATTTTTAGAATAGTCCTCAAAAGCCTGAAATAGAGCCAAAAAACTCCACCTGATTGGGTGGAGTTAAGGGAGATTATTATGAAAAAGAAAAGTTTAGGATTTTATTAAATAAAGTTAGGAGGTCTTTATTTAATGACTATATGATACTAGACCATCCTTAAACTTTGCTTAAGAAAAAACTAGTGTTGTTATTTTTCTCGATTTACCCAAGTCATCCCTATACAATTATAGGTGGATAAGATTTCAAAGCCCATAGAACGATAGAAGCCCAAGGTTCTTTCTGTCTCTTCTGTCACCAGCTGAACTTGATAGACATCTTTGTAATCCTCTAAAACCTCTTTCATTAGGGCACTACCAATCCCTTGACGCTGATAGATAGGTAAAACGATTAAATCCTGAACCAGTACTGATGAGAATCCATCTCCAACCAAACGTATCAAGCCCACCACAGTATCATCATCAAGCGCCACATAAATCGCTAATGAATGAGATAAGGCCTGCTCCAGCATCTCTGATTGATCGGTATAATTTGTCCAACCGACAGCCTGATAGAGATGCAAAACATCCTCTAGCTTGACAAATTCTTGCTTTTTAATAGTGATCATGTCAACACCTCTTAAAACTCTCTCAAGCTCTTGTACTGCCGTCCATTTTTATCAAAATTTTCAGGAGCCAACCATGCTTCCAATCGAGCTTTGACTTGAGGCCAGTCCTTATCAATCATAGACAACCAATCCGTATCCCTAGTACGCCCCTTATAAACGACTGCCTGGCGGAAGGTTCCTTCATAAACAAATCCCAAACGCTCCGCAGCTCGTCTGGATGGCAGATTAAGAGAATCACATTTCCATTCGTAGCGACGATAGTTAAGCTCCTCAAAAACATAACGTGCCAAGAGATACTGAGCTTCTGTCCCTATTCGTGTTCCCCTGAGTTCTGGAGAAAAAGTGACCGCTCCCACTTCTATCACTCGATTATTCTGGTCAATGCGCATGAGAGAAAATGTTCCCAAAGCCTTACCAGTTTCCTTGTCTATAATTGCATAGTAAAAGCGATCCTTACGAGCCAACATCTGATTTAAAAGGCTAACCAGCTCCTCCATATCTGCCACTGGTTCCTGAAAGAGGTAAGTCCACATCTCCCGCGGAGTATCTGGACCATAAACAGCTAATAAATCATCCGCATGCTTTTCCACCGAAAGAGCCTCTACCCTAGCATAACGCCCTTCTAAGAAACCAATAGAAGGCAATTCGCCCGGTGTATAACCTTCCATTGACTCCCCAATCATCTGATCATATTCATTTACTGGCATTTTTCTTCTCCTTGTTTTACGCTGAAAATACTATATCACAAATTGTTCTCTTTGGAAACTGGCACTGTCTTCAAACTTCATCCTCAACACTATATTAGTGACCCGTTTTCTGTCTTTTGTCCTCTAAGGCTTGATTAATTCGTTGTGTGAGTTTGTGAGTTTGCCAGATTTGATACAACCATATCAATCCATAAATTAACAAGAAAAAGAACCAAAGCAGAGGGCTCCATAAAACTGAACCCCAGCCAAAAAATAGAGAGGTCAATACTAAGACAGTAGCTGTAACTAATAAATGAACTCCTACACGTATACTAAAAGCAAGAAACTCTAGCTTTTCAAGTATTAAAGTCAATACCCCCATAATTCCACCCATTAAAAACAGAGCTAGAATATTTTTTACCATTGGTGCAGGATAGGTAATGCTTGGATAACACTGAGCTAATAACATCATACTCAAATAAAAGAAGGAAGCCGTGCGCATTCCCGATACAAAATAATCAATTAATCGTTTCATGATTTTCTCCTATAAACCTAGATAATTCATTAGGGACTTAACGTATTTCCGGCTCACACTAGATTTGATGCCCCGAGTCATTTTAGCCATCATGTTCCCTGAAAAACTATCTGATAACGATTCTAAGTGGTCAATGTTTATAATTGAATGACGTGATATCTGTATAAAGTTACGCCGATTAATCCGATTCTGAAAGTTTATCAATGTTTCCTTAGTTTTATAAATCCCGTCTACCGTATAAATGGTTAATAAATCCTTATCAATATCAGCTAGAATAATATCCTCAATCTTCACCATAACCAGATAATCATCCGCCCGAATAGGAATGGCCACCTGATTGGTTGTTGAAAATTGTTCTAAATACTCCATAACTTCCCTTGCTTGGTCAGTTAACTGAGCTGCCTGAATTACAATATGTGGGTCCTTTTCTGAAAACTCTGTCTTCATTTCAAAACGAATCTTCATTTTCTCTCCAATATACCTTTATTTTCTCTTTCTAAACACTTTAACAAATAAAAGCCAAAGAAAAATAGCGACAAGACTGATAATAACCACTATAAAGTATGTCTCTTCCTTTGTCAATAGTTCTTGCCAGTTGATTTGAATTCCCATTTTTTCTTGAAATTCCTGTAACAGACTGCTATTTCCTGTAAATGCAGTTTCTAACCGCTCTTTCATTAAAATTTGTCGATAGAGAGAAGCAATATAAGTTGCAGGGGTACACTTCATGATAATTTGTGCAAAATCAGGTAATACTCCAATGGGGATATAAGTTCCTACCAAAAATCCAGAAGCAGTCCCCACTATAGTGGCCAGTTTGCCAAGACTATCTACAGATTGAAAACGGTAAATCAAAAGAATATTTACCACACTTGAAAGCAGACTGCTTAACAGCATAATCAAAGTAATTTCCGGTAAATAACTGATAACTGGACTTTCTCTAAAATAAAGGCTCATAACAGCAAACATAAACACCTGCATGACAAAAGAAATGATAATACTGCTGATTAGATAGGACACCTGTAAGCCCCAGCTACCTAAATCTGTCAAGAAAAGATCTTGATCTACTTGATTTTCACGATCCTGTACCATTTGTGTAAGAGCCGTAAAACTGGTTGTAATCCCAGTCACAGCCAAGGTCCCACCCATCAGCCAGTTATTTAAAAGCTTCGTATTATCAGGGAGTTGGGTCCAAGCATCCGTCAAGTTCTTCTGCAAAAAAATGATATAAAGCAGGAAGGAAATCAATGCCCCCAATAATGAGAAAAATACTCCTGAACGATTACGAAAATATAAGATAAAATTCCGTTTCAATAAAGCTAACATTAGCGAACCTCTCTTCCTGTAAGTGCAATAAAGGCATCATCCATGGTACCTGGACGAAACTCAAAAGAATCAATTTCTTCTCGTACTTTTGCCAAATATTCAATAGCTTCCAGTGATGTCCTTGGATAAAAAAGATATTCCAACTCATTTTCTTCCTTTACTGTCATTCCAGTCTGTAGTAACTTTTCTAAACCCTTCATTTCTTTAAAACGAATTTTTAGGATATTAGATGCATACTGACTTTTAATAGCCGTCGCAGAACCTTGCGCAATCACTTTCCCATGATCAACGATATAGATCTGATCCGCTTCATCCGCTTCATCCAGATAATGAGTCGTTAAGACAATAGTCATCCCTTCATCCTTTTGTAGTCTATACAGAAGATCCCAGATTGATTTGCGAGTTTGAATATCAAGACCTGTCGTTGGTTCATCCAAGAAAAGGATATCTGGTTGCGAAAGAAGAGCACGCGCAATATCAACCCGACGTTTTTGCCCACCTGATAAAGTCCCATATAGTTGTTTCTGGAAAGCCGTCAAGCCCAGTTGATGGATCAAATCTTCCACACGACTCGCTGCAATCTCCTTATACTGTTTCGCGCGAATCGTGAGATTTTCCCTAACTGTCAACATCTCATCTAGTACACTAGCTTGAAAAACAACTCCGATTTTCGTATTTGGCGCATATCGAATCTGACCTTGTGTCGGCTTTTTTAAACCTATTAACATGGAAATAGTGGTTGATTTTCCTGCACCATTGGGACCCAAAATAGCATTGAAACTTCCCTTTTCAAACTCTAACTGAATATCGTCAACAGCCATATGATTGCTGTACCGTTTAGTCAAATGTTTGGATTGTAAAATCATATTGTTTCCTCCTCTTTACCACACTAGTTTAACAAAAAGAATGAAAGAAAAATCGACTTTTGAGATAAGTGGTTAAAATGAAAGGTTAAGTGGTGAGATGATGGAAACAGAATTATATTTTTCATTCAAAAAATCCTCCAGATTCTACTCTGAAGGATTCCTATCTTATTTCACAACGATATTAACGAGTTTAGTTGGCTCAAACAGTTTGGGAAACTGTTTGAGGTTGGAAATCAGCAAATAAATTGGTTATTTCACAACAATATTAACCAATTTATTTGGTACACTAATCACTTTCACGATTTCCTTGCCATCAATCTCTGCTTTAACTTTTTCATCCGCTAGAGCAATTTCTTGCAATTCTTCGCGTGAGAGGTCTTTAGCGACCATGAGTTTGGCACGAACTTTACCTTTGATTTGGACAACGATTTCTATTTCGTCTTCAACCAATTTGCTTTCGTCCCATGTTGGCCAAGCGACATAAGAAATTGATTCACCTGTTGCTGCCACTGTTTGCCAGAGTTCTTCTGCCAAGTGAGGCGCAAATGGGGCGATCAATTGGATAAAGCCTTTGGCGTAATCCACATAGAGTTTTTCTTCCTTGTTCGCCGCGTTGACAAAGACCATAAGTTGGGCAATAGCTGTGTTGAATTTCATGGATTCGATTTGCTCAGTGACAGATTTAACGGTTTCGTTATAAACCTTGTCAAGAGCACCATTGTTTTCCGCAATAATTTCCTTACTTGTAATCAAACGGTAAACACGGTCAAGGAATTTACGACTTCCTTCCAGACCTTCTTCTGACCAAGCGATTGAAGCATCAAGTGGGCCCATGAACATTTCATAAACACGAAGGGTATCGGCACCGTATTGTTCCACCACATCGTCTGGGTTGACAACGTTCTTAAGAGATTTAGACATCTTGGCTGGTGCTTGCTCCAACTCTTCTCCTGTTTCCACATGAAAGAAGGAACCGTCACGTTTTTCAACCTTGTCAGTAGCCACAAGAGCCCCACGGTGGTCACGGTAGCTTGTTCCCAAGATCATTCCTTGGTTAAAGAGTTTTTGGAATGGTTCCTTAGTTGGAACGACACCGAGGTCATAGAGGAATTTGTGCCAGAAGCGAGCGTAAAGCAAGTGAAGTACAGCATGTTCCGCACCACCCACGTAGATATCTACTGGCAACCATTGTTTGAGGAGGTCCTCATCAGCCAATTTCTCAGTATTGTGCGGGTCAATATAGCGGAGGTAGTACCAGCTTGAACCAGCCCACTGTGGCATGGTGTTTGTTTCACGACGACCCTTGACGCCATCTTCACGAGTCACTTCAAGCCAGTCTGTCAAGTTAGCCAATGGACTTTCCCCTGTACCTGAAGGGCGAATATCCTTGGTTACAGGCAAGACAAGTGGCAATTCATTTTCAGGGACAGCTGTTGAAGTTTCATCTTCCCAATGAATGATTGGAATTGGCTCACCCCAGTAACGTTGACGACTAAAGAGCCAGTCGCGGAGACGGTAGGTCACCTTCTCCTGACCACAGCCTTTTTCTTCCAACCAAGCCACAATCTTAGCAATTGCGTCTTCTTTATTCAATCCATCTAGGAAGTCTGAATTGACATGAAGTCCATCTTCCGTGTAGGCAGCTTCTGCTACGTTTCCACCTTCTAGCACTTCTAAGATTGGAAGGTCAAATTGTTTAGCAAATTCCCAGTCACGTTGGTCATGGGCAGGAACAGCCATTACCGCACCTGTCCCATAGCTAGCAAGAACATAGTCCGCAATCCAGATTGGAATTTCCTTGCCGTTGACAGGGTTGATGGCATAAGCACCGGTCCAAACACCTGTTTTTTCCTTGGCAAGGTCTGTACGAGCCAAGTCAGACTTGAGACTAGCTTGGTGTTTGTAGTCTGCTACTGCCTCTGCTTGCTCTGGACTTGTAATAGCGTCAACCAAGTCATGCTCAGGAGCCAAGACAGTGAAAGTCGCACCGAAAAGGGTGTCAGGACGAGTGGTAAAGACTGTGAATTCCTTATCTGTTCCCTTAACTTTAAATGTTACATTGGCACCAGTTGATTTCCCAATCCAGTTGCGTTGCATGTCCTTGATAGATTCTGGCCAATCCAACTCATCCAAGTCATTAAGCAAGCGCTCTGCATAGGCCGTGATTTTAAGCATCCATTGGCGCATTGGTTTACGGACAACTGGATAGCCTCCACGCTCAGAAGTTCCATCAGGAAGAACCTCTTCGTTGGCGATGGCTGTTCCCAACTCTTCAACCCAGTTTACTGGCACTTCCGCTTCATAGGCCAAGCCCTTTTCGTAAAGCTTGGTGAAGATCCACTGAGTCCACTTGTAGTAGTTTGGATTGGTTGTGTTGACTTCACGATCCCAGTCATAAGAAAATCCAAGCGCATTGATTTGACGTTTGAAGTTGGCAATATTTTCCGCTGTAAATTCTGCTGGGTCATTACCTGTATCCATAGCATATTGCTCTGCAGGCAAACCAAAGGCATCCCATCCCATTGGGTGAAGGACATTGTAGCCTTGCGCACGTTTGTAACGGCTGAGGATATCGGTTGCAGTGTAGCCTTCTGGGTGTCCTACGTGCAGACCAGCTCCAGACGGATAAGGGAACATATCGAGAGCATAAAACTTCGGTTTTGATGCATCCGTTCCAGTCTTAAATGTATGATGTTCTGCCCAGTAGCCCTGCCACTTAGGCTCAATTTCTTTATGATTGTAAAAACTCATGGTCTCTCTCCAATTTTGTGATGTTACTATTATACCATTTTTGAGGGAATTTGAAAGACGAGAAATGTTCTTTTGGGCTTGGATGCCAAGAAAGACTGAATCGCAAATCCAGCTTATGTAGCAGTATAAAAAATTAGCCCTCATTTGGAGCTAACTTCTATCAATTATTTGTTTCTTGTATTTTCTTCCCTTAGCGTCTTTAACTCATATTTCTCGTTTTAGATTTCTTTAAGGTTTTTATTATATCCTGTAGAACTCTACATTTTAAAAACATTAACAATCTAGGTAGAGAAAACGTTCGTAAAAAAGGAGATTCTTATGAAAAAACTACTATTCTTTCTCTCTTGTGGATGGATATTTCTTACTTTATCAGGATGTTCTTTAGCTATAGAAGCGGAGACTAACACTGAAAAAGATTCAGATAACACTTTGGTTGTCTACTCACCTAACCCTGAAGACCTTATCGAAGAAACAATCCCAGTCTTCGAAGAAAAATATGGTGTTAAGGTTGACTTAGTACAAGCCAGTACCGGTGAATTGTTCAAAAAAGCTGAGGCTGAAAAAGAATCCCCTGTAGCCGATGTCATTTTCGGAGGCTCCTACGCCCTCTTCTCTTCTAACGAAAATCTTTTTGAACCTTATATTTCTCAAGAGAACGACCAGATAATCTCTGAATATCAAAATAAAACCGGATTCTACACGCCTTATACACTTGATGTCAGTGTCATCATTGCCAATTCAGCTCTTACAAAAGATATTAAAATTGAAGGCTACAATGATCTACTCAATCCTAAATTAAAAGGAAAAATCGCAACTGCTGATCCAAGTAATGCTTCTAGCGCCTTTGCTCAATTGACAAACATGCTTGTCGATCAAGGTGGATACGAAAATGAACAAGCTTGGAACTATGTGAAAAATCTATTTACCCTAGTAGATGGAAAGATTGCATCTAGCTCTTCAAATGTTTACAAAGCTGTCGCCGATGGAGAAATGGCTGTAGGGCTCACCTATGAAGATCCTGCCTTAAAACTCTTAAATGATGGGGTTGATGTAAAAGTCATCTATCCAAAAGAAGGAACCGTCTTTTTACCTGGTAACGCGGCTATCGTCAAAAATACCAAACACATGGAAAATGCTAAGAAATTTATCGATTTCCTTCTTTCTCAAGAAATCCAAGATAAGCTAGGAACTGAAACAACAATCAGACCCATTCGTAAAAATGCTAAAACCAATAAAAATATGAAGGCTATGACAGAAATCAATATTGCCACTGAAGATTCAGATTATGTCATTAAAAACAAATCTGCCATTCTTAAAAAGTACAATGATATTTTTACAGATATCCAATCTAAACAGTAAAAGAGGTTCACTATGAGTGAGATCAAAATTATTAGCGCCAAAAAAATCTACCACGATGTCCCTGTTATTGATAATTTAAATATTACAATTCCAAAAGGAAGTCTCTTTACCATCCTTGGTCCTTCAGGATGTGGGAAAACTACTCTTCTTCGTATGATTGCAGGTTTCAACAGTATCGAAGGTGGAGAATTTTACTTCGATGATACAAAAATCAATAATATGGAACCCAGCAAACGCAATATCGGGATGGTTTTCCAAAACTACGCTATTTTCCCACATTTGACTGTCCGAGATAATGTCGCTTTTGGTCTCAAGCAAAAGAAGGTTCCAAAAGAAGAATTAGTCCAACAGACCAACAAGTATCTTGAACTCATGCAAATTGCTCAATATGCGGATCGGAAGCCCGATAAACTTAGTGGTGGACAACAACAACGTGTCGCCTTGGCACGCGCCTTAGCTGTTAATCCAAGTGTTCTCCTCATGGACGAGCCACTTAGTAACCTAGATGCCAAACTTCGCTTGGATATGCGTCAAGCCATTCGAGAAATCCAACACGAAGTGGGAATTACAACTGTTTATGTAACCCACGACCAAGAAGAAGCCATGGCTATTTCAGATCAAATTGCTGTTATGAAAGACGGAGTCATCCAACAAATCGGCCGACCAAAAGAACTCTATCATAAACCAGCTAATGAGTTTGTGGCCACCTTTATCGGACGCACAAATATTATCCCTGCCAATCTCGAAAAACGGAGCGACGACGCTTATATCGTCTTTTCAGACGGCTATGCCCTTAGAATGCCAGCCCTTGATCAGGCTGAGGAACAAGCTATTCATGTAAGCATTCGTCCTGAAGAGTTTATCAAAGATGAATCTGGAGATATTGAAGGAACTATTAGCGATAGCGTCTATCTTGGACTGAATACTGAATACTTCATCGAAACAGGCTTTGCCTCAAAAATTCAAGTTAGCGAAGAATCAACTTTTGAAGAAGATCTACAAAAAGGCGATCGTATTCGTCTACGAATCAATACTCAAAAATTAAACGTCTTTTCTGCAGATGGTTCTCAAAATCTAATAAAAGGAGTCAACCATGGAACGTAAAAAACTAAATATCTGGACAGCCTCCTCTTTCTTCATCTTTCTTACCTATCTTGTCTTTCTCGTTTATCCTATCGTTACCGTGCTCAAGCAAGCACTCATACATGAAGGACAATTCTCACTAGCTAATTTTGTTACTTTCTTTAGTAAAGCCTACTATTCTGAAACACTAGTAAACAGCTTTAAAGTTTCTATTACTGCTACTGTAACTTCCTTAGTCGTAGGAACCTTATTAGCTTATCTCTTCTCTATGTATGACTTCAAGGGAAAGAAATTTCTACAAATATTGATTATCATTGCTTCCATGTCAGCTCCATTCGTAGGAGCTTATTCCTGGATTCTCTTGCTGGGACGAAATGGAGTTATCACTAAATTTTTGACAAATTCCCTTCATCTTCCAGCTATTGATATTTATGGATTCAAAGGAATTGTGCTTGTCTTCACACTGCAACTATTCCCACTAGTATTTCTATACGTTGCTGGAACAATGAAGAGTATTGACAATTCTCTACTTGAAGCCGCTGAAAGCATGGGGTCCTTCGGATTTAAGCGAATCGTAACGGTTGTTTTACCTCTCCTCGTTCCAACCTTACTAGCAGCTGCCCTACTTGTATTTATGAGAGCATTCTCAGACTTTGGAACGCCTATGTTAATTGGTGAAGGATATCGGACTTTCCCCGTCTTAATTTATACCCAATTTATTAGCGAGGTTGGAGGAAATTCTGCTTTTGCATCTGCTTTAGCAATTATGGCGATTATCATTGCCTTGGCAATTTTCCTTATCCAAAAATATATTTCAAATCGCTACAGTTTCAGCATGAATTCGCTCCATCCAATTGAACCTAAAAAAACTACAAAAGGAAAAATGGCTGCCATTTATGCAACAGTCTACGGAATTATCTTGTTCTCTGTTCTACCTCAAGTCTACTTGATTTATACTTCTTTCCTAAAAACATCAGGTATGGTATTTGTCAAAGGCTATTCTCTAAACAGTTACAAAGTTGCTTTCAATCGTATGGGATCTGCTATTTTCAATACCATTCGTATCCCTTTGATTGCCTTAGTTCTAGTTGTTTTATTTGCAACATTTATCTCCTACCTAGCCGTTAGAAAACGGAATTTGTTTACAAACTTAATCGACAGCCTCAGTATGGTTCCTTATATTGTACCAGGAACCGTTCTAGGGATTGCCTTCATTTCTTCCTTCAATACCGGTCTATTTGGAAGTGGATTTCTTATGATTACAGGGACAGCTTTCATCTTAATCATGTCCCTATCTGTCAGAAGATTGCCTTATACTATTCGCTCATCTGTTGCTAGCTTGCAACAAATAGCACCAAGTATTGAAGAAGCTGCTGAAAGCTTAGGAAGTAGCCGTCTCAATACCTTTGCCAAGATTACAACTCCAATGATGCTATCTGGTATTATTTCTGGAGCCATCCTATCTTGGGTCACAATGATTTCAGAACTATCTACTTCTATCCTCCTCTACAATGTCAAAACAAGAACAATGACTGTAGCCATTTATACAGAGGTTCTCAGAGGAAATTACGGTGTAGCCGCAGCCTTGTCAACGATCTTGACTGTTCTAACAATAGGTTCCTTGCTCTTGTTCATGAAAATCTCTAAAAGCAATAGCATTACACTTTAGTTTTCCCCATCAAAAACAGCCGAAAGGATTACCCTCGGCTGTTTTTTCTTATCTTGATATTCCTATCAAATCCCTAGTTCATAGCAAGCAAGTCTAGACTAATTAAATAGAGGCTTCCTCCATTTTCTCCCGTCCTAGTTCTCGGTAACTACGGTCACCAACAGCCTCAACGCTAAACTGGCCGTCCTCATATTCAAGGATCGTCACGCTACCATTATCGAGACCATGCGGATGCATGCCATTAATCAGATAAACAATGGTTCCAATAGTCATTCCGTGGCTAACGACAATGGCATTGCCCCCACCCTGCTCTTCCATTTCTTGGGCAATTGCTTCAAAACCTTCCTTGATTCGGCCACTGAGTTTTTCCCAGCCTTCAGCCCAACCAGCTGTATCAACCTCCACCAAACCCTCAGCCAGTTCAGCATAAGACAATTGGTGAACATGGTCCACATTAAAGATACGAGGAATAATGCCCATGAAAAGATCACCGTCGTAGGCTCCGTCAAAGCTACCAAAACACCATTCTCTAATACGCTTGTCCATGCGATAAGGGATTTTTCCCTGCAAGCCAAGTTCGTCAAGGATGATTCCCATAGTCTGAATGGTACGACCAGAATCACTTGAATAAGCGCGCTCAAACTGCAGACCAGACTCTCGCAAACCGATTCCTAATTCTTGAATCCCTCGTTCACCTTCAGCTGTTAAGGGAGTATCGCTCCAACCTTGCGCGCGACCAATCGTGTTAAACATGGTCTTGCCATGACGTACCAAATACAATCGTACTTTTACCATTTTCCGTCCTCCGTTTGCTTCTATTATATCATGGATGATAAAACAAAAGCCACCCATACAGGCGACTTTTGCAGGAGATTATTATGAAAAAGTTTAGGAGTTCTATTAAATAAAGATATTAGATGAAAATCAAATTCAAACTAAATCAGTGTTATCTGTTTCAAATAATATTAGGAGGTCTTTATTTAATGATTATAGTATACACAGCAAACCTTAAATAGAACTTAAAATTTCTCCTATTTTCTTAATTTTTAAAACTATGAATTGGTGCTGGAATTTGTCCTCCACGAGAGATGAAATCAACAGACGAAGCCCCATTGACCTTCATAACAGGCGCAGTTCCTAATAGGCCTCCAAACTCAATCATATCGCCTTCTTTTCCTTTGGGAATGATACGTACAGCTGTTGTTTTCATGTTAATGACACCAATTGCAGCCTCATCCGCAATCATAGCCGCAATGGTTTCAGCAGGCGTATCTTCTGGAATGGCAATCATATCCAAACCAACAGAACAGATAGCCGTCATGGCCTCTAGTTTTTCTAAATTAAGAGAGCCATTTTGCACTGCTGCAATCATCCCCTCATCCTCAGAAACAGGGATAAAAGCACCAGACAAACCACCTACTTGGTTGCAGGCCATCACTCCGCCCTTCTTAACTTGGTCGTTCAAGAGAGCCAAGGCAGCCGTCGTTCCATGCGTGCCAACTGTTTCTAGACCCATTTCCTCAAGAACACGTGCCACAGAGTCTCCAACCGCAGGGGTTGGCGCCAAACTCAAGTCCACAATACCAAACTCCACACCCAGTCTCTCACTAGCCATTTGACCAACCAATTGACCGATACGAGTGATTTTAAAGGCAGTCTTCTTGACCGTTTCGGCTACTACATCAAAACTCTCTCCACGAACTTTTTCCAAGGCACGCTTGACCACACCAGGACCAGAAACCCCGACATTGATGATAACATCAGCTTCCCCAACACCATGGAAGGCACCCGCCATAAATGGATTGTCCTCAACAGCATTAGCGAATACAACTAACTTAGCTGCACCCATATCAGATAGATTAGCCGTTTCCTTGATAATTCGTCCCATATCTGCCACAGCCGTCATATTAATACCAGACTTGGTTGAACCGATATTAACCGACGAGCAGACCTTATCCGTTTCAGCCAAAGCGCGAGGAATAGTATTGATGAGAATCTCATCTCCCTTTTGATAACCCTTTTGTACCAAGGCAGAAAAACCACCGATAAAATCCACACCAATCTCTTTCGCAGCCTTATCAAGCGCTTTTGCAAGAACCACATAGTCTGTCGCATCTGTCGCTGCACCAATCAAAGAAATAGGAGTCACCGATACACGCTTATTAACGATTGGAATTCCCAACTCAGCTGCAATTTCATCCCCAACTGCTACTAAATTAGCCGCCTTTGTCGTGATCTTTTGATAAATTTTCTCCGCTGCACAATTGATATCTGGATCGATACAGTCCAAAAGGGAAATTCCCATGGTAATGGTTCTGATATCGAAGTTTTGCTCCTCAATCATGGCAATGGTTTCAGTAACTTGTCTAATATCCATGTGCACCTCCTAGATATTATACATAGCTTCGAAAATTGCTGCACTCTGAATATTGATTTTCACATTCAAAGTTTGCCCAAAAGCTTCAAATTCATTACGAAGATAAGTGAAATCTTGTTTTTCATCACTAGAGACGACAGCCATCATCGTGAAATATTCATCCAAAACAGTTTGAGAAATATCATCAATGTTCAAACCCAATTCTGCAATTTTACCAGAAACACCTGCAACAATTCCAGATTTATCTTTACCAACAACAGTTATAATCGCTTTCATAAGCAAACTCCAATTCTTCTTTTAATAGGAAACCTGAACATTAAACAGGATTCTTTTCAAATAGTATAGCATAATTCTAACTAAAATACTCAAAAACGCCTGCTTACGAAGTTGTTCTTAAGCAAAAAACAATTTCGTAAACAAGCGTCTACTATCCCAACTTATGATGAGTGTTCCCGCTAGGACCGAAATCCTAGCGGTAGACCAGAGCTAGACTAAGAGCACAAGACTCCATCATCATAACACTCAACAAAATTGATGATTTTATACTAATTCGATGATCGCCATTGGCGCTGCATCACCACGACGTGGTTCAGTTTTAAGGATACGAGTGTATCCACCGTTACGTTCAGCATAACGAGGTGCGATTTCTGAGAACAATTTTTGAAGTGCTGTAGTAGAAGTGTACTTATCAGTTGCTTCATCATAGTTTTCAGATGCGATTTCATTACGTACGAAAGCAGCTGCTTGACGACGTGCATGCAAATCACCACGTTTACCTAGAGTAATCATTTTTTCAACAGTTTTACGGATTTCTTTAGCACGAGCTTCAGTTGTCACGATTGATTCGTTGATCAAAAGGTCAGTTGTCAAATCGCGAAGCATTGCTTTACGTTGTGAGCTAGTGCGTCCTAGTTTACGGTAAGCCATTTATTCCTCCTTTATTTATCTTTTAATCCAAGACCCAAATCAATAAGTTTGAATTTCACTTCTTCCAAACTCTTGCGTCCAAGATTTCGTACTTTCATCATCTCTGCTTCAGATTTTTCTGTCAAGTCATGCACAGTATTGATACCGGCACGTTTCAAACAGTTGTATGAACGCACAGACAAGTCCAGTTCCTCAATCGTACGATCCAAAATACGGTCGTCAGATTCAGTATCAGCTTCTTTCATCACTTCAGTTGACTTAGCAATCTCAGTAAGATTTGTAAACAAATCAAGATGTTCTGTCAAAATACGTGCTGAAAGCCCTAAAGCATCTTCTGGAATAATTGTTCCATTTGTTAAGATTTCAAGGGTTAGTTTGTCAAAACCATCGTTGCTACCTACACGAGCAGGTTCAACTTGATAGTTGACTTTGGTAACTGGTGTATAAATAGAATCTACAGCAAGTGTCCCAACTGGTGCATTATCCTTTTTATTTTCATCTGCAGGTACATATCCACGACCACTGTTAACAGTCATAGTCGCTTTTAGAGAAGAACCTTCACCGATTGTAAAGAGATAATGATCTGGATTTACAATTTCAATATCGCTATCTGTCAAAATGTCACCAGCTGTTACTTCAGCAGGACCTTCAACATCTAGTTCGATGATTTTTTCGTCTTCAACGTACGATTTCACTGCAATTCCTTTAATGTTCAGAATGATTTGCATCACGTCTTCACGAACACCTGGAACTGTGTCAAACTCATGTAACACACCATCAATATTGATAGATGTCACAGCTGCTCCTGGTAGAGAAGCTAGAAGTACACGACGAAGAGAGTTACCAAGAGTTGTACCGTAGCCACGTTCAAGTGGTTCGATTACAAACTTGCCATAATCTTTATTTTCATCAATTTTTGTTATATTTGGTTTTTCAAACTCGATCATTTAGTTACTCCCTCTTAAACGAAAAGCAGTGTAATGCGATGATTATACACGGCGACGTTTTGGAGGACGAGCACCATTGTGTGGCACTGGAGTCACATCACGAATTGCTGTTACTTCAAGACCAGCGGCAGCAAGCGCACGAATAGCTGACTCACGACCAGAACCTGGACCTTTTACAGTAACTTCAACTGATTTAAGACCGTGTTCTTGTGCAGATTTAGCAGCAGCTTCAGAAGCCATTTGAGCAGCGAATGGTGTAGATTTACGAGAACCTTTGAAACCAAGAGCACCAGCTGATGACCAAGCAATTGCATTACCATGCACATCAGTAATCATAACAATAGTGTTATTAAATGTAGCGTGAATATGAGCAATACCAGATTCGATATTCTTTTTCACACGACGTTTACGTGTTGGTTTAGCCAAGACTTTTACCTCCTATATTATTTTTTCTTACCAGCAATCGCAACAGCTTTACCTTTACGAGTGCGAGCGTTGTTTTTAGTGTTTTGTCCACGGACAGGAAGTCCACGACGGTGACGGATACCACGGTATGAACCGATTTCCATCAAACGTTTGATGTTCAAGTTTACTTCACGACGAAGGTCACCTTCAACTTTGATTGCATCCACTTCACGACGGATAGCATCTTCTTGATCTGATGTAAGATCACGTACACGAACATCTTCTGAGATTCCAGCAGCAGCTAAAATTTTCTTAGATGTTGCAAGTCCGATACCATAAACATAAGTCAATGAGATTACTACGCGTTTGTCATTTGGAATGTCAACTCCAGCAATACGAGCCATGTTTTCTCCTTTCTATCTTATCCTTGACGTTGTTTGTGTTTTGGATTTGCTGGGCAAATTACCATAACACGACCATTACGACGAATAACTTTACAGTATTCGCAAATTGGTTTGACCGATGGTCTTACTTTCATTTCTTATCCCTCCAAGTTTTTCGATTATTTAAAGCGGTAAGTGATACGTCCACGTGTCAAGTCATATGGACTCATTTCGACAGTAACACGATCTCCCGCTAAAATACGAATATAGTTTTTACGAATTTTACCAGAAACTGTTGCTAAAATCTGATGTCCATTTTCAAGTTCAACCGTAAACATTGCATTCGGCATTGTATCAACTACTTTGCCTTCAACTTCAATCACATCGTCTTTTGCCACGCAAAAGCACCTCCATAAATTTCGATTCGATGCCTCTAGACACAGAGACAACAATTATAAGTCAGACTATCTCAGTATAACATTTGTAGCGGATTTTTGCAAGTGTGAAAAACGCTTTATTTCAAATTTGTCAATACTTTTTCGATATCTGAGAAGACATCATTGATATCTTGATTGCCTTCGATGTCATGAACCAAACCTTTGGCACGGTAGTGAGCAATGATTGGTTCTCCTTGAGCAATATTCACATCCAAACGACGTTTCACTGTCTCAGGCTTATCATCTTCACGTTGGTAGTAATCTTCTTCTTTATAGTCAACTGGTGGGTTAAAGACCTTGTGGAAAGTTTCTCCAGTTACGCGGTGGATGATACGGCCACTCAAACGTTCCAAGAGGCTATCTGGATTCACTTCAATGTTGATGACACCCTCTAGTTCAATGCCAAGTTCAGCCAATGTTTTGTCCAAGGCATGAGCTTGTTCGATTGTACGTGGGTAACCATCCAACAAGAATCCTGTTTCTTTAATATCATCTTGTGAAAGACGTTCTTTTACGATTCCATTTGTAACTTCATCAGGAACCAATTCACCCTTGTCAATGTATGACTTAGCAAGAACACCCATTTCAGTTTGATTTGCCATAGCAGCACGGAACATATCACCTGTTGAGATATGTGCAACATGGAATTGTTCTACGATTTTTGCTGCTTGAGTTCCCTTACCTGCACCAGGTAAGCCCATAATCAAAAGATTCATGATTTGATCTCCTTATTTTATTTTTAAATAGAAGCAAAAAGTCTTTTCACCCCTATTTAAAAACAAAATAGAAGAGGGGAGACCAAACTCTTACCAATGTCAGAGTTTAAACCTCCACTCCCTCAGTATTTACTGAATCAGTAAATACTTTTATTCTGTTCTGTCCATGAAACCAACATACTTACGTTTCAATAGGTAACCTTCCAATTGTTTGATTCCTTCAATACCTGTAGAGATAATGATCAAAAGACTGGTTCCTCCAAAAGCAACTGCTTCTGAAAGTCCAAAGAAATCTTTTGCTACAATCGGTAAAATAGAAATCACACCAAGGAAGAGGGAACCAACAGTTGCAAGACGACGAAGAAGTTTAGACATATATTCTTCTGTACCTTTACCAGGACGAACTCCGTGGATATAGGCACCGCTCTTTTGTAGGTTCTCTGCCGCTTTTTCAGGATTAATCTGTACAAACGTGTAGAAGAATGTAAAGAGAATAATCAACAAAGCATACATGGCAATACCAGTTGGTGAAGTTGTTGCCAGCATTTCTTGTGCGGTTCTTACCCAAGCCCAATCATGACCTGTAGCGCTCAAAAACTGAAGAATAGCCGCAGGCGCTGCCGTAATCGAACTTGCGAAGATAACAGGGATAACTCCAGCAGGGTTTACCTTCAATGGAAGATAAGAGCTAGATGGAGCACCTTGTGCAACCTTCGTATATTGGATTGGAATTTTGTATTCTGCTTGTTGAACATAAGTTGTAAAGTAAATAATCAACAATACAGCAATAATCAAGATGATTACGAAAATGATAGATGAGTTGATACGGCTACTTGGAACGTTAACAAAGTAGTCTACATAGATTCCCTGAATCATCTCTGGAATTGAAGCAACAATCCCGGCAAAGATAATCATAGAAACACCATTTCCGTATCCCTTATCTGTAATTTGCTCTCCCAACCACGTCACAATCATGCTACCAGCTGTTAAGATGATACCAATCATGATAAAGACTTGTGGAGTAAGAGCTGTTTTCAACAATTGAGCTCCAGCCAAAGTATTAAAACCAGCCGTAATCCCGATAGATTGCACAAAGGCTAGACCAAGAGCAATATAACGAGTAGCTTGATTCAATTTTCTTCGACCTACTTCCCCTTGTTTCCCCCACTCTACAAATTTCGGTAAAATATCCATTTGCAAGAGTTGGACAACGATAGAGGCCGTAATGTAGGGACTAACACCAAGTGCAAAAACTGAGAAGTTTTTCATGGCATTCCCTGACACCAAGCTCAACATGTTTAAGAAGGATAATCCACTTAAAGCATTCAAGCTATTGGCATTGACACCAGGAACTGTAATACTAGTCCCGATACGAAAGACCAAAACGATAAAAATTGTAAATAAAATTTTTGATCGAACCTGCTTGACTTTAAGAGCTTCTCTTAATAATTTAAAAAACATAGGTCACCTCTCTTAGATGACTTCTACTGAACCACCTTTAGCAGTGATAGCTTCTTCAGCTGATTTAGAGAATTTAGCTGCTTTCACAGTCAATTTCTTAGTCAACTCACCGTTACCAAGAATTTTAACACCTGATTTTTCAGCTTTAACAATTCCTGCTTCGATAAGAACAACTGGAGTAACTTCAGCACCATCTTCAAAGACGTTCAATTGGTCAAGGTTCACAATTGCGTATTCTTTAGCGTTGATGTTAGTGAATCCACGTTTTGGAAGACGACGGAACAATGGAGTTTGTCCACCTTCAAAACCAAGGCGAACTCCGCCACCGCTACGAGCTTTTTGACCTTTTTGACCACGACCAGATGTTTTACCGTTACCTGATGAAGTACCACGACCAACGCGGTTACGTACTTTACGAGAACCTTCTGCAGGTTTCAATTCATGAAGTTTCATTTTTATTTTCTCCTCTTTTGTAAAATGCTAGCGCCGATAAGGGAGAAAAGGTTGTCTCCCCCATCAACTCGCCTATACGATGTCATCATAGATGACTATATCTAGTTTTAGGGGATGGTATACTGCACATCCCCTAAAAATTCATTAGTTTACTTCTTCAACTGTTACCAAGTGAGATACTGCTGTGATCATACCACGGATAGCAGCGTTGTCTTCTTTAATAACAGAGCTATTCAATTTGCCAAGTCCAAGTGCTACAACAGTTTTACGTTGTGATGGAATGCGTCCGATTGGAGACTTAGTCAAAGTAATTTTAATTTGAGCCATTTTATCCCCTTTCTTATGCCAAATCAGAAACTGAAATACCACGAAGGGCAGCAACTTCTTCAGCGCGTTTCAATTGTTTCAAACCTTCAACAGTTGCACGAACAATGTTGATTGGAGTGTTAGAACCAAGTGATTTAGATGTAATATCTGCCACACCTGCCAATTCCACAACGGCACGAACTGCACCACCAGCGGCAACTCCAGAACCTTCTACAGCAGGTTTCAACAATACTTTAGCTCCACCGAATTCTGAAAGAACTTCGTGTGGGATTGTTGTTCCAACCATAGGAACTTCGATCAAGTTTTTCTTAGCATCATCTACTGCTTTACGGATTGCTTCTGGAACTTCTTGAGCTTTACCAGTACCAAATCCTACGCGACCGTTGTGGTCACCAACAACAACAAGAGCTGCGAAACGAAGACGACGTCCACCTTTAACAACTTTTGTAACACGGTTGACAGCAACTACGCGTTCTTCTAATTCAACTGCATTGTCTTTAAATGCCATTTTCTAGTGTCCTCCTATTAGAATTTCAATCCGTTTTCACGAGCTGCATCAGCCAAAGCTTTCACACGTCCGTGATATAGATATCCACCGCGGTCGAACACCACTTCTGAAATACCTTTAGCGTTTGCACGTTCTGCAACGAGTTTACCGACAGCAACGGCTTGTTCAGTTTTAGTTCCTTTTGAAACTTCTTTGTCAAGAGTTGAAGCACTTGCGAGCGTTACACCCGCTACGTCATCAATCACTTGAGCGTAGATGCCTGTATTAGAACGGAATACGTTCAAACGTGGGCGATCAGCAGTTCCAGAGAGTTTTCCGCGAACGCGACGGTGGCGTTTTTGGCGGAGTTTGTTTTTATCTGGTTTTGAAATCACAGTTTTCACCTCTTTAGTTTTAAATCGTGTGCTATGCACAAAGTTGGAAAATAGGTTGGTGGTTGAAAATCAACCACTCAACATTATTTACCTGTTTTACCTTCTTTACGGCGAACGAATTCACCAACGTAACGGATACCTTTACCTTTATATGGCTCTGGTGAACGAAGGCTACGTACGTAAGCAGCTGTTTGACCAACTACTTCTTTTGAAATTCCACTAACAACGATTGTTGTTGGGTTTGGAAGTTCAAAAGTAATTCCTTCTGGAGCTTCAACTTCGTCTGGATGAGATTTACCAACAGCCAAAACAAGTTTAGATCCTTGAAGTTGTGCACGGTAACCAACCCCACGCATTTCAAGTTCTTTCTTGAATCCTTCTGATACACCAACAACCATGTTGTTCAAAAGGGCACGAGTAGTTCCGTGGATAGTTTTCATTTCTTTTGAATCGTTTGGACGGTGAAGAGTTACTTCAGTACCTTCCACACGGATTTCAATATCTTTTGAGAACTCACGAGTAAGTTCTCCTTTAGGTCCTTTTACAGTTACAACGTTGTCATTGTTAGTGATTTCAACACCAGCAGGCAACACGATAACTTTATTACCAATACGTGACATGTTTATTTTCTCCTGTTAAATTGTCAGGCCACAACGGCCAGTTTTCACGGGGTTAAATCGACTTCTCGATTTAAAGGAACATTTAGGTTTCAATTTCAAAGTGAATCTAGACATCGTCTCGCAGGCATAACTTTGGGTTAGGCAAGAGACGATAACGAAGAGTCACAAAGAAATTGGGAGCTAAATATTACCAAACGTAAGCGATAACTTCTCCACCAACATTCTTTTGGCGTGCTTCTTTATCAGTTAGCAAACCTTCAGAAGTTGAAAGGATAGCAATTCCAAGTCCGTTAAGAACTTTTGGAAGGTCTTCACGTTTTTTGTAGACACGAAGTCCTGGTTTAGAAACACGTTTCAAGTTAGTGATAACTTTTTCACCGTTTGGTCCGTATTTAAGGAATACACGGATGATGCCTTGTTTGTCATCTTCGATGATTTCAACGTTTTTTACAAAACCTTCGCGTTTAAGGATTTCAGCAATTCCTTTTTTGATGTTTGATGCAGGTACTTCAAGTACTTCGTGTTTCGCTTGGTTAGCGTTACGAATACGAGTTAGGAAGTCTGCGATTGGGTCAGTCATAACCATTTTGTTTTTCTCCTCTTACTAGTAGTTTGCAAGTTGCACTTGCTAGTTAATGATTGAGCTGGGCTCAGAATATGTTTCTAGGTTTCAATTCCTAAGTGAGTCTAGGCATCTGCTTGCAGGCATAACTTGAGTTAGGCAAAAGCAGATAACGACGAATCACAACGGGATTGAAAGCTAGAATTACCAAGATGCTTTTGTTACACCAGGGATTTGTCCTTTGTAAGCTAATTCACGGAAGCAAACACGGCAAAGTTTAAATTTGCGGTAAACTGAATGTGGACGACCACATTTTTCACAACGAGTATAAGCTTGAGTAGAGAACTTCGCTGGACGTTTGTTCTTAGCAATCATTGATTTTTTAGCCATTAGATTTACCTCCTATATTATTTTGCAAAAGGCATTCCAAGGCCTGTAAGCAATGCACGTGACTCTTCGTCAGTGTTAGCAGTTGTTACGATAACGATGTCAAGACCACGAGTTTTGTCAACGTCATCGAAGTTGATTTCTGGGAAGATCAATTGTTCTTTCACACCAAGTGTGTAGTTTCCGCGTCCGTCAAATGATTTTGTTGGAACACCATGGAAGTCACGTACACGTGGAAGTGAAACTGAAACCAATTTATCCAAGAATTCGTACATACGTTCACCACGAAGGGTAACTTTTGCACCAATCGCAACACCTTCACGAAGACGGAAGCCGGCGATTGATTTTTTAGCTTTAGTGATAAGTGGTTTTTGACCTGAGATAAGTGCCAATTCTTCAGCAGCTTTTTCAAGGCTTTTAGCGTTTGATACAGCTTCACCAACACCCATGTTCAAAACGATCTTATCTACTTTAGGCACAGCCATCACTGATGAGTAGTTGAATTGTTCTGTCAAAGCAGGAACTACTTCATTAAGATATTTTTCTTTTAAACGATTTGCCATTATACTTCTCCTTTCCTTCGTGATTAATCAAGCACTTCGCCTGATTTTTTGTTGTAGCGAACTTTTTTACCGTCTACAAATTTGTAACCAACACGACCAGCTACACCATTTTTGTCCAATACTTGAACGTTTGATACGTGGATAGCTGCTTCTTTCTCGATGATACCACCTTGAGGAAGTTCGTTAGTTGGACGTTGGTGTTTCTTAACGATGTTAACACCTTCAACGATAACTTTGTTTACTTTTGGAAGGGCAGTAAGGACAACAGCTTCTGTTCCCTTATCTTTACCAGCGATTACGCGAACTTTGTCGCCTTTTTTTACAAACATTAGGTTTCTCCTTGATTTTTCTTACGCCCATAAGGGCACCCTAGCTTAAAGCTAGGGGACTAGTTTGTTTCTAAAAATTAAAGTACTTCTGGAGCAAGTGACACGATCTTCATGAAGCCACCTTCACGCAATTCACGTGCGACTGGGCCGAAGATACGTGTTCCGCGAGGAGTTTTGTCTTCACGGATGATAACTGCTGCGTTTTCGTCAAATTTGATGTATGAACCATCAGCACGACGAGCACCTGATTTAGTACGAACGATAACTGCTTTAACAACGTCACCTTTTTTAACCGCACCACCAGGAGTAGCTTGTTTTACAGATGCCACGATAACATCACCGATGTTTGCAAATTTACGTCCTGAACCACCAAGAACTTTGATAGTCAAGATTTCGCGAGCACCGCTGTTGTCTGCGACTTTCAAACGAGTTTCTGTTTGAATCATTTCAGTTTTCTCCTTTCAGGTTTGATTAGATGATGACCGCTTCTTCAACAACTTCTACAAGACGGAAACGTTTTGTAGCTGAAAGCGGGCGAGTTTCCATGATACGTACGATATCGCCTTCTTTGGCAACATTGTTTTCATCATGAGCTTTGTATTTTTTAGAGTAGTTAATACGTTTACCATAGACTGGGTGGTTACGTTTTGTTTCAACTACAACTGTGATTGTCTTGTCCATTTTGTCAGATACAACACGTCCAACAAGAACTTTACGATTATTGCGTTCCATTGAAATTTCTCCTTCCCTAGTCTATTATTTCGCTTCAGATTGAACTGTTTTGATACGAGCGATTTGTTTTTTAACTTCTTTCAAGCGAGCTGTTTGTTCCAATTGACCAGTAGCAGCTTGGAAACGAAGTTCAAACAATTCTTTTTTCAATTCGTTTTCGCGCTTCGCGAGTTCTTCTTGAGAAAGACCACGAAGTTCTTTAACAAATTCTTTTACTTCATTAAGTTTCATGCCTTCTCCTTATTCTGCTTCACGTTTTACGAATTTACATTTAACTGGCAATTTATGGCTAGCAAGACGAAGCGCTTCGCGTGCAATCTCTTCAGATACACCAGCAATTTCGAACATCACTTTACCACGTTTAACTGGTGCTACCCAACCTTCAGGTGCCCCTTTACCAGATCCCATACGCACACCGATAGCTTTAGCAGTGTATGATTTGTGTGGGAAGATTTTAATCCAAACTTTACCACCACGTTTCATGTAACGAGTCATGGCGATACGAGCAGCTTCGATTTGGCGGTTAGTGATCCAGTGGCTAGTTGTAGCTTGAAGACCGTATTCACCGAATGCTACTTCTTTTCCACCTTTTGCTTCACCGCGCATTTTTCCACGGAATTCACGACGGTGTTTAACACGTTTAGGTACTAACATTGGTTATTTACCTCCTTTAGTGTTTTTGCGAGCTGGAAGAACTTCACCACGGTAGATCCATACTTTAACACCAAGTTTACCGTATGTAGTATCTGCTTCTTCCCAAGCGTAATCGATATCTGCACGAAGTGTGTGAAGTGGAACAGTTCCTTCAGAGTATCCTTCAGCACGGGCGATATCTGCACCGTTCAAACGACCTGATACTTGAGTTTTGATTCCTTTAGCTCCAGCACGCATTGCACGTTGGATTGCTTGTTTTTGTGCACGACGGAAAGCAACACGTTGCTCCAATTGACGAGCAATTCCTTCACCTACAAGGTGAGCATCCAAATCAGGTTGTTTGATTTCGATGATATTGATGTGTACTTGTTTTCCAGTCAATTTGTTAAGTTTTGCACGGAGTGCATCAACGTTAGCACCACCTTTACCGATAACCATACCTGGTTTAGCAGTGTGAAGTGAAACGTTAACTTTGTTTACTGCGCGTTCGATTTCAATAGTTGAAACTGCTGCGTCAGCAAGTTCTTTTTGAACGAATTTACGGATTGCAAGATCTTCATGAAGGTAATCCGCGTATTCTTTTTCAGCATACCATTTGGCATCCCAATCACGGATGATGCCGACACGCATACCAATTGGATGTACTTTTTGACCCACGATTTTACCTCCTTATTTTTCTGCAACAGCTACAGTGATGTGAGCTGTACGTTTGTTGATTGGTGAAGCTGAACCTTTTGCACGTGGACGGAAACGTTTCATAGTTGGTCCTTCGTTTGCGAATGCTTCAGATACTACCAAGTTAGCTTTATCCAAACCAAAGTTGTTTTCAGCGTTAGCTACAGCTGAGTTCAAAACTTTCAAGATGATTTCAGCAGCTTTGTTTGGAGTGAATGTCAAGATTGCGATTGCATCGGCTACGCTTTTACCACGGATGTTATCAAGAACAAGACGTGATTTACGAGGTGAAACACGTACTGTACGAGCCATTGCTTTAGCTGAAGTAATTTCTGCCATTTATGTTCTCCTTATTTTCTACGTGTTTTCTTGTCGTCTGCAGCATGACCTTTGTAAGTACGAGTTGGTGCAAATTCACCAAGTTTGTGACCTACCATGTCTTCTTGGATGTAAACAGGTACGTGTTTACGTCCGTCATAAACTGCAATAGTGTAACCGATGAAACTTGGGAAGATCGTTGAACGACGTGACCAAGTTTTAATAACTTTTTTCTTTTCGTCGTTAGCTTGAGCTTCAACTTTTTTCATCAAATGCTCATCGACGAAAGGTCCTTTTTTAAGACTGCGTCCCATTTTTATATTTTCTCCTTTAAATGTTGTACCACAGCGGCTTGCGCTCACATAGAGCGCTACCGAGCTGGCGGATTTACTAGTTGCTTAGGCGACTAGTTTAATATTATTTCTCGTTGCGACGACGAACGATAAGTTTGTCAGATTTCGCTTTTTTGTTACGAGTTTTAAGACCAAGAGCAGGTTTGCCCCATGGAGTAGATGGTGCTTTACGACCAACTGGTGCTTTACCTTCACCACCACCGTGTGGGTGATCGTTAGGGTTCATTACAGAACCACGAACTGTTGGGCGGATACCTTTCCAACGGCTACGTCCTGCTTTACCAAGGTTTACAAGTCCATGTTGTTCGTTTCCGACAACACCAACTGTAGCACGGCAAGTTCCAAGAATCATACGAACTTCACCTGATTGAAGACGAACAAGTACGTATTTACCTTCAGAACCCAATACTTGAGCAGATGCTCCAGCAGCACGTACCAATTCACCACCACGACCTGGTTTCAACTCGATGTTGTGGATTAAAGTACCAACTGGGATGTTAGCAAGTGGAAGAGCGTTTCCGACTTTGATATCTGCTTCTGGACCTGAAACGATACGTTGACCTACTTCAAGACCTTTTGGAGCGATGATGTATGCTTTCACACCGTCAGTGTAGTGTACAAGAGCGATGTTTGCAGAACGGTTTGGATCGTACTCGATAGTTTTAACAACTGCTTCAACGTTGTCTTTGTTACGTTTGAAGTCAACCAAACGGTAGAAACGTTTGTGTCCACCACCTTGGTGACGAACAGTGATACGACCGTTGTTGTTACGACCAGCCTTGCTCTTCAATGCAACAAGCAATGATTTTTCAGGAGTGCTTGTTGTGATTTCAGCGAAATCCAAAGAAGTCATATTACGGCGACCGTTTGTTGTTGGTTTATAAACACGAATTCCCACGATATTTCCTCCTTAGATTATTCAGCTTCAGCAGCAAACAACTCGATTGCTTTTGAATCAGCTGTAAGTGTGATGATAGCTTTTTTAGTTTTGTTAGTAAAACCAGTGTAACGTCCAACACGTTTAGCTTTTGGTTTTACGTTGATTGTGTTAACGTTGGCAACTTTAACACCTTCGAAAGCAGCTTCAACAGCTTGCTTGATCAAAAGTTTGTGTGCACGAGTGTCAACTTCAAATACATATTTCCCTGCTTCAAGTTGAGCCATTGAGCTTTCAGTGATTACAGGTTTTTTGATAACATCATACAAATTCATTATGCAAGAACCTCCTCGATTTTAGAGATAGCTGCTTGTGTGACAAGAAGTTTGTCGCTATTTGCGATGTCAAGAACACTTGCAGTTGTAGCAGTTGCAACTTTCACGTTTGGAAGGTTACGAGCTGAAAGAGCTGCGAATTCATTTCCTTCTTCAAGGATAACAAGAACTTTAGAATCGATGCTCAATGCTGCAAGAACTTTTGCAAATTCAGCAGTTTTTGGAGCTGTAAATGAAAGAGCGTCTACAGCTACGAATTTGTTTTCAGCAACTTTTTCAGAGTAAACTGATTTAAGAGCTAGGCGACGAACTTTTTGTGGAAGTTTGTAGCCGTATGAACGTGGAGTTGGTCCGAAGACAACACCACCACCACGCCATTGTGGTGAGCGGATAGAACCTTGACGAGCACGTCCAGTTCCTTTTTGACGCCATGGTTTGCGTCCACCACCTGATACTGCAGAGCGGTTTTTAACAGCGTGTGTTCCTTGACGAAGGCTTGCGCGTTGGCTGATGATCACATCAAACACAACTGATTCATTTGGTTCGATACCAAATACTGCATCGTTAAGAACAACTTGGCCAGCTTCTTTACCAGTTTGGTCAAATAATGTTACGTTTGCCATTGTGACTGATTTCCCCTTTCTTTATTATTTACCAGCTTTAACTGCTGATTTGATAGTGATAAGAGATTTCTTAGCACCTGGTACGTTACCTTTGATAAGGATAACGTTCTTTTCTGGAACGACTTGTACAACTTCAAGGTTTTGAATTGTTACGCGGTCGCCACCCATACGTCCTGCAAGGTTTTTACCTTTGAATACGCGGTTAGGTGCAACAGGTCCCATTGAACCTGGACGACGGTGGTAACGAGAACCGTGAGCCATTGGTCCACGTGATTGTCCGTGGCGTTTGATAACACCTTGGAAACCTTTACCTTTAGAAGTACCAGTTACGTCAACAACGTCTCCGGCTGCGAATGTTTCAACTGTGATTTCAGCACCAACTTCCAAGCCTTCAACGTTTTTGAATTCACGAATGAAGCGCTTAGGAGCCGTGTTAGCTTTCGCTACATGTCCTTTAGCAGGTTTGTTGCTCAATACTTCGCGTTTGTCATCGAAACCAACTTGGATAGCGTTGTATCCGTCTGTCTCAACAGTTTTAACTTGAAGAACAACGTTTGGAGTTGCTTCAATAACTGTTACAGGGATCAATTCGCCAGCTTCAGTGAAGATTTGAGTCATTCCCACTTTTTTCCCTAAGATTCCTTTTGTCATGAGAAAATAGTTCCTTTTCTATATTTTTTATTCAAAAAGTTTTTAACGAGCGTTTTTTATGCTCAAGGATCAAGCTTTAAATTAAAGTTTGATTTCTACGTTTACACCACTTGGAAGATCCAATTTCATCAAGGCATCAACTGTTTTTTGAGTTGGGTTAACGATATCGATCAAACGTTTGTGTGTACGCATTTCAAATTGTTCGCGAGAGTCTTTGTATTTGTGAGTCGCACGAATAATTGTGTAGAGGCTACGTTCAGTTGGAAGTGGGATTGGACCCGCAACTTGTGCACCTGTACGAGTAGCTGATTCTACGATTTTTGCAGCCGCTGTGTCAAGCGTACGGTGTTCGTAAGCTTTCAAACGGATACGGATTTTTTTGTTTGCCATCTTTTTCTCCTTTTCGTCTATTTAAGATAATAGGCTAGCTCCACAAGAAAACCGACGCGGTGTTGCGTGGCAATGCAACCGAGCGTGTCGCAACCTCTTGCATCAAAGCTAAAGCTGTAATTTACAGCACCATAATAGAATAACACAAAGCCCCTGCGATTGCAAGGGATTTGTTGCTGTTTTTTAAAATTTTTAACATGAAAATGTTTTCTTTTTTGACAGGTCATTTATTTAAAGTATTTATGGAAGAAAGTTACTCTCTCTTCACCTGTTCATAGCTTTCTTTTCCGTCATTGAGCTTGTCCCAAATCACTACTTGCCCACTTTTGAGAGATTTTTGCACATCGATAATTCGTTGATTTGACGAACCTCGAAACTGGAGCATGAGATTGCGCTTAGTTCGGTCATACCGTCCATCGACAAGGATGTCAATCAGTGATAAGAGTTCCAGTTTATCCGGAGTTTCCAGCATCATTTCTTCCCAAGTGTAGCCCGTCCAGGACCAGATATCTTTGTCTGGCAATTCCTTTCGGATGCGTTTAACGAGCGGCAAGAGAATACCCGTATTGAGAAAGGGCTCCCCTCCCAGCAAGGTCAAGCCTTGAACATAAGGTTGAGCAAGATCTGCCATGATTTGTTCTTCTAATTCTGCTGTATAGGGAATGCCAGCATTAAAAGACCAAGTCGCAACATTATAACATCCCTCACAATGAAACATGCAACCTGATACATAGAGAGAATTACGCACGCCTTCTCCATCTACAAAGTTAAAGGCCTTGTAGTCAATGATACGCCCTTGACTAAGCTCCTCGCTTTTCCATTCTTGTGGTTTTGGATTATTCATTCGCTACCTCTATCCAATAACGCTCGACTCCATTACGAACATCCTCAATGAGACCTCCATTTGCTAGAATGACTGCTCTGCTAGCAGGATTATTCACGCTACAAGTCACAAGAGCTTTCTTGATATTCTTTTCCTTAGCAACTTGCAAGCCCTGACGGAGAGTTTCCTTAGCATAACCTTTGCCTCTTTCAGATGGTCGGATGGAATAGCCGATATGACCTGCATAATTCAGTAAACCCTCATTCAGTCTCAATCGCAGATTCAAAAATCCTAGAGCACGACCTACATCATCAAATGATACAAATTGAATAGAAGGAACACGATTTTCAGGCAAGTTTATTCCCATCTCTTTTTGCATATTTGTTTCCAACCACTCTTCATACACAAAGTTCTCTGTATCCCAAAAGCCCCCATCGTGGGCTGATTGGGTCTGCTCAAACTCTGCCATCATGTCTAAAACAGCCTTCTTATCTGCTAATCTTGGTCTGCGTAGTTCCATCCTTACCTCCCACTAAGAGAAAAGCGAGAGTTGACTCTCACTTTTATTTTTTCTTATTCTTGTTTAAAAATTGTTCTCTGAGGTTGAGCAAGCGTTCTTTCTTACCAACTCCGCCTTTAGAGTGTTTCTCGTGATAACGGGTCACTTGTGCGCGCCCCTTATCGTCTAATTGATATTTTCCCATTTCATTTCTTTCTAATTTGTTACTTGATGACCAGCTATTTTAATCGTTGAGCCATTCATGTGTTTGACACGCGCAGCGATTTCCTTGTGACGGCCGTTGACCATAGGTCTTGCTTGAGGATTACCGAGGTAGCCACAAGTTCGTTTGACCACATCTACTGTTTTAGGGTCGCTATTGCCACAGTTTGGACAAGCAAATCCTCTCTCAGTCGGTTCAAAATCCCCCTCAAAGTCACACTTGTAGCAACGGTCAATCGGAGTATTGGTTCCTAGATAGCCCACGCGGTCATAGGCATAGTCCCAGACAGCTTCCAAGGCTTTTGGATTTTGCTGGAGGACTGGATACTCACAATAATGGATGAAACCACCTGACGCACCTGCTTCTGGATAGACTTTCTCAAAGTCTAATTTTTCAAACGGTGTTGGATTTTTACGAACATCGTAGTGGAAAGAATTGGTGTAGTATTCCTTGTCTGTGATATCAGGAATAGAGCCAAACTTCTCTGTGTCTAGTCGGCAGAAACGATCTGTCAAACTTTCAGACGGTGTTGAGTAGATAGAGAAATGATAGCCATATTGATCTGACCACTCTTCCACCCGGCGTTTCATATCACGAATGATATCCAGCGTGAATTCCTTGGCTTCTGGATTGTGTTCCCAGCTATTTCCAAAGAAGACTGTCGCTACCTCGTACAAACCGATGTAACCCAGCGAAACGGTTGCACGACGATTCTTAAAGAGCTGGTCAACACTTTCTTCTTTACCTAGACGATGGCCAAAAGCACCGTACTGATAGAGGATAGGAGCATTTGCTGGTGTCGCTTCTTTAGTACGTTCGACACGGTAAACCAGAGCATCTTCTGCGATATTCATACGCTCATTGAAGATTTCCCAGAACTTGGTCATGTCACCCTCAGACTCGAGGGCAATGCGAGGAAGATTGACCGTCACAACACCTAGATTCATCCGACCTGAATTAACTTCTACACCATTCTCGTCTTTCCATCCTTGGAGGAACGAACGGCAGCCCATAGGAACCTTGAAAGAACCAGTCAACTCGATAATCTTATCATAGGACAAGACATCTGGATACATCCGCTTGGTTGCACACTCGAGGGCCAACTGTTTGATGTCGTAGTTGGGAGTCCCTTCTTCCAAGTTAAGGCCTCTTTTAAGCGTAAAGATAAGTTTAGGGAAGATAGCTGTGCGGTGTTCTGAACCAAGTCCCTTGATTCGGATGGTCAAGATAGCTTTTTGAATTTCTCGTTCAAAACGACTTGTCCCTAGACCAAAACCTAGTGAAGTAAAGGGGGTTTGTCCATTTGAAGTAAAGAGAGTATTGATTTCATACTCAAGAGATTGCATGGCATCGTAGATGTCTTTTTGGGTTTTCTTCCAAGCATAATCTTCCCGTTTTTCAGGCAAAACCCATTCTTCCGCATCTTTGAGATGTTTTTGGTAATTCTTCTCTGCATAAGGTGCCAAGACCTCATCGATACGGTCAGCTGAACAGCCTCCATACTGGCTAGAAGCAACGTTGGCAATGATTTGGGAAATCTGAGCTGTCGCAGTCTGGATAGACTTGGGACTCTCTACCTCCGCATTTCCAATCTTAAAACCATTTGCCAACATCCCTTTAAAATCAATCAAACAGCAGTTTGTCATAGGTGTATAAGGACTGTAGTCCAAATCGTGATAATGGATATCCCCCTTTTGATGGGCATTGGCTACGTGCTTAGGAAGCATTTGCAGTCCGATTGATTTCCCAACAATGCCTGCTGTCAAATCACGTTGGGTGTTAAAGACATCGCTGTCTTTATTGGCATTTTCATTAACAACCGCCTGGTCTTTGTTGAGAAGTTTATGGATACTAAAGTTGATATCTGTCGCTTTTGAGCGCTCAAAATCCCTCTGTGTTCGATAAGTAATATACTCCTCAGCCAGCGCATATTCTTTGGCTTCAAGGAGTTCATGTTCTACGATATTTTGAATTTCGTAAATCTTAACCCCCTGCGGAAAGCGACTATGAATTTCTGTGACAATTCGCTCGGTCAGAGCATTTAGGCGCTTTTCAACCAAGGGTGTCACATCCATAACCTTGTCTGCTGCCTTGTGGAGAGCCTTGTCAATCTTGTCCACATCAAATACAACACGTCTCCCATCTCGTTTTTCAACGAAAAGGGTTGGTAGGGTTGTAATTTTTTCTTCTAGTGCAATCATATTCATGCTCGTTTCTAAAATGTTCTTTCTAAAAAGTATTATACCACTCTAAAAAGAAAAATCAATATCTTGTGGTAAAAATCAGAGATTTTTTAAAAATACACAAGATATTGATTCGGTTATTTAATTTTATAGACTTTGAATTCTGAGTAATCAGTCTTTATTTGTTGGTAATTTTCTTTCAAGAGTGTTTCCACTTCAGACCAGAGAGCCACCTTGTCGTTCACCACTATCAACTTAGGTTGATTTTCTTTCAAGTCATGAATCAAGCTGGCTTTATTTTCTTCTGTATTCGTGTAAAGAAGAGGTGATGGGAACATGGATCCGGCCAAACGCTGGCTTTCCTTATACATCTGAACATGTGAATCCCAGATATAGATTTGGTCTCCCTCACTTGTCTCTTGTTTGACTCTATCTACTACTTGATGTTGTTCTCCATACGAAGCTGGATGTAGGACAAAACGAGCTACAAATGGAATTGCAATCAGGTAAACCACAACGAGAATTGGTAAGTAGAGATTCCCCTTCATAAATTTTTTCCATAAAGTAGGAACTTCTTCTCTGCTCCGACGACGAGCTCCTCTAGCTGAATGTTTCCCACGAATACTGGTCATCAAAAGAAGGAGTAAAAATGGAAGAATGAGAATCAAACGCGAACCGTGAAGAGGTTCTTGAGAAAAAAGCAGCAAGACCAGTCCAAATAAGAAAACAAAGCTAGCTGGTACTGAAATAACATATAATCTCGACGCCTTTGATTGGAACAAGCCCAGAAAAACAAGAACGAGAGCACCTAAGCCAAAGGTCAACAAACCATAGAATAAAAGATGATCTATTAGTTGAGGATTGGTAAAAATCTGAAGGGAATCAATCGGATATAAAAGACTTCCTAGAGCTTCTCCAAAACCACCTGAAGCAAGAACATAGTATCCTACTGGGTAAAAGATGAGAGAAAAGCCAAGTGCTGCTGCAAAAAACTGATAAACCCCATGAGCAAAGCGCCCATGTCCAACATTAAAGACAAATAAACCAATTGTTACTACTGCAGTAAAAAGAAGACTTGTAAGAGGCTCTATGAAAAATGATAGGGCCAAGAAAACCCCCAGACGTAGAAATCCCTTGTCATGATTAGGATTTGATAGATAAGCTGCTATAAATGGAAATCCTGCAAACAGGAATGGTAGAGCTAAGATAGTAGCATAGCCTCCTCCAAAACCAAGACCGGATACCAAAATATAAAATATGGTTAGGAGTTGTTTGGCTTGCTCCCTTTGTCCCGTCAGATAGTCGGTTGAAGAAAAGAGGAAATAACCTCCTCCTAAGAGGGCTAGCCATTCCACAAAGGCAAAAAGGATGCCTCCTTGGGTGATGTAAAGTAGTAAATAATAAAGTAGACCTTGACTAGCATAATAGCTACTGTAGAGCTGTCCTCCCTGATGTAAAGCCCACCCAATATACAAATCCTGCGCCTGAGAAGGACTTACCATATCTAAAAGTAAAGGTATCACCACAGAAAAAACCGTTGCAATCGTACTTCCAATGATGAGTCTGAAAAACGGGAAAGCTACCTGTTCTTCTTTTTCTACATGAGATCCAAGGTTCCTATCCAATCTATTTTCAATTTCATTACTCTGTATCGTTTCGGATACTTCTTCTACTCTACCATACACACTCATATCGTTTCTCCTATTCAATTTATCTGTCTTAGTATATCAAAAAGACCTAGAATTGTCAGCTTGCGATGGCTGTTTGAGTGATTTTTTACATAGTTTCACAAAGGTTTCAATTTCTCTAAATCTGTGTAAATGCGTCTGTTTAAATATCTTAATATAGTTTAATTCGTTCTGAGTTAGCATCTTCCCTCCTACATCTTCTTATTCGTAAAAGCCAAGAAAAATAGGACTGGTTTGTATCCTCAGTCCTAGATTTCTTATAAGATAGGGGCGAATAACTGGGCAATTTCCTTAATTAATTTCTGATACCAGCTATTTTTTATCGTATGAGGGAAAATTTCTTGCGATACCGAAAAAATCTTCTGAAAATCTTTTTGAATCTCTGTGATTGATTCTGTTTTATATAGCAAGACTGCATTTTCATAGTGGTGAAGCAAACTTCTATAATCTAAGTTAATGGTCCCAACTGCAGCAAAGTCCTTATCCACTATGATTTGTTTACTGTGGATAAAGCCTGGACTATACTCAAAAATCCTTACTCCTGCTGACAACAAATCCGGATAGGCCCCTCTCGTGATGAGTTGGATTAATTTTTTATCTGGAATGAAAGGGGTCACGATGCGGACATCAACACCCCTCATGGCCGCGTTTTTAATACTCTCTGTTAAGTCATAGTCAATAATCAAATAGGGGGTTGTGATATAGACTGAATCGGTAGCCTGATTAATCAAACTTTGATAGACTTTCTTCCCTACCTGGGTACGGAAGATGGGCTTGGGACCACTACCGTAAGGAATGCAGAGCCCTTGGCCAGAACAAGGCTGATTTTCCAAGTGATACTGGTCAAAATCGCTGATTTCTCCACGATTGATGTACCAAGTCATCAAGAAGAGACGGGTGAGGGCCTTGACACCAGGACCATCTAAGCGAATTCCACTGTCCTTCCAATAGCCAAAGCGTTCTACATGATTGATGTACTCATCGGCTAAGTTAATGCCTCCTGTATAAGCTACCTGACCATCTATGACCAGAATTTTACGATGGTCCCGATTGTTGTAAGCCACTGTCAGACGAGGAATCACCTTGTTAAATTTATGGGCCTCAATTCCTCGACTACGAAGCTGAATAGTATAATCTCCAGGCAAAGTCGCCATACAGCCGATATCATCATAGAGCATCTTGACCTCTACACCCTGAGCTGCCTTTTGTTCTAGTATGTCTAATATGCTATTCCACATCAGACCTTCTTCGACAATATAGTACTCCAGAAAGATAAACTTTTCAGCTTTCTTGAGGTCTTCCAACATATGTTGCCACATGTTTTCCCCCGAAGAAAAGAATCGTGAGTCCGTTCGATCATAGACATCGGCATTGCTATCCATACTTAGCAAAGATTTGATAACTCCGTAAGCCGCCTTATCATCTTCCTTCAATTTCTGGCGGAGAGCTTTACTGTTATCCTCCCGAAAATGCATGGAATCAAGTTTGTCCAACTGCTTGATTTCTTTTTTGGACAATCGTCTTTCACCAAACATCAGATAGAGCAAGGGACCAATAACAGGAACAAAAGTTACCACTAACCACATCACTTTGCTTTCAGGCGCCATGGAACGATTGACAATCGCTACGATAGTCGCCATACTCATAAAGATTAAGAGAATAACCCATAGAATAGGAGCCATGCGCCCTAAATAAAGAAAGAGACCAAAAACAAGACACAGTTCAAGTAGCATAATCGAAAGACTAAAGCCATACTTGGACATTAATAATTGAAATTTCCTATATTTCATATCCCCTCCTTGATATTTTGAATGGTAAAAACAGGTAATTGATACTAGTATAACTCAGGTATTCGATAGAAGGCAAGTATTTATGATCATTTTTCTGAGTAATCATAAAAGAGACCGAAAAATCCAGTCTCCTTCTAGTTTATTTTGATAAAATGATGCGATCAGACGCCCCTCTATCCATATCATCGATAATCATCTGATTGCCATTGATTGCATAAATCTTGGCATCATCGCCAATAATCATGCGTTGATTAGCGGTGTCGAAGCTAACCTGCTTGATTTCTTGTTCCCCATCAGTTTCTACCTGAGTCCAGGTGCCAGTTGTTCCAGTTACCACTAAAGTGATGCGGTCTCCTTCGTCCTGACCAGTATAAGTTCCATCAATATTAGTTGGTTGAGCCGTAACTGTGTTTTGTGAAGAACTTGTTGCTGCCTGATTTGTATTTTCTGTAGAAGATGAAGCAGCTTGTGATTGTTGAGTTTGTTGTGTTTGCGGTTGATCCGCTGGTTGTTGAACCTGTTGCGCTCTTTGTGAACAAGCTACTAAGAGACTAAGACTTGCTAAAGAAGCAAGAGAAAGTGTGAATCTTTTTAATTTCATGATGAATTTCCTTTCTGCTACCAATTTAGAGAAATTTCCTCCTAACTGGCAGTTCCCCTAGTATAACAAGTTCAAAAAAGGAGGTCAATTTATCTGCTCATGCCCCAGTATGTGGCTCCGTACTTCTGAGATAAAATAGAGAGACCCTGTAATGAACAACAAATCCTGGGCATCTGCTCTTTCTTCAAAATCGCTAATAAATTCTCGGTAAGAGGGAATTACATGGTAACCTGTTACATCTGTCTCGTCCAGAGAACCTTGATAATCAAAGCCGGTCACCTTGAGTTCTACCTGAGGTAAATTTTCAGTCAGATAACCCAACATCCCTTGATAATCTTTACGTTTCAAAGCTCCAAAAAGGATTTGAGGACGATAACCTTCCCGCTCTTTTTCTTTGATAAATTCAACCAAGCGAGTCAAGGCAGGGAGGTTATGGGCACCGTCCAAGTAAATCTGCGGACGAATACGCTCCAAACGTCCAGCCCAATGGGTCTTCTCCAAAGCCCGTCTTACAGCCTTTTCATCAACAACTTCCTTTCCTTCTCCCATAAAAAGAAGAAAAGTTTGCAACGCCAAAGCCGCATTTTCCTGCTGATAGGCTCCTTCCAAGCCTATTTTCAACTGTGAGAGGGTTCCTAAAGAACTTGAAAAATCACCGTTCAGCATTGAAAAATCTTGACCTGCCTGATAAAGGTCAACAGCTAATGATTCAGCTTTTTTCTGACAGATAAGCCTAGCTTCTGGAGGCAATTGGGCAATCACTGCCTTCTTACCAGCCTTGAAAATACCAGCTTTTTGCTCTGCGATCGCTTCTAGACTATCTCCCAAGGTCTCCTGATGGTCAAGCCCGATGGAGGTGATGACAGTAATCTCTCCAGTTACCACATTGGTCGTGTCAAGTAAGCCACCAATTCCCACTTCTAGTAAAACCAAATCCACCTCTTGCTCCCTAAAGTAGAGAAAAGCAATCAAGGTCAGCAATTCAAAAAAGGACAACTGATCATGGGTTTGCAGAAGCGTTTTTTCCATCTCCTTGACCTGATTAGCTAAACGGATAACGTCTGCGTCTGCTATAGATTGTCCATTAATGCAGATTCGGTCATTGATGGAGACGATATGAGGTGAGGTAAAGGTCGCAACTTTTTTGCCATGCCCCATAAATAATTCCCTCATGAAAGCAATGGTAGAACCTTTTCCATTAGTACCTGTTACATGGATAATAGGATAAGACTTCTCAGGATTCCCTAACAAATCCACCGCTTGCTGCATTCGGCCCAAACCTGATCGAAAATTCAAACCAATCCGACTATGAAGCCATTCTTCTACTTCAAACATACACATCTCCTTGACAAAAGTCTGATCAATTACCTAGCAAAATTCCGTAGATAACAAAAAACGAGGCCAGGATTTTCGTCCCAACCTCTTACCTGGTCAGCTAATAACTAGCCCCTATGAATGTTAATCTGGGGTAAAAATTCTTCCCGGACGTACCAACTCTTCTAATTTTCAGGAGTTGGGGTGATACAGTCTCCCAGACGTTCCTGCGTTTCTAATTTCTGGCGCAGGGCTAAACACGTCCACTGGACTGCCTGCGTTTCTAATTTCTAGCGCAGGGCTAAAAACATCCACTGGATGTTTTTACTCCTCCATAAAGCTATTGAAGACTTCTTCAATCATGTTCCATTCGTCTTCTGAGTCTTCTGGGATTGGTTGCAATTCGCCTTCTGTTCCATCTTCGTTTTCGATGAATGAGTAAGCTTGGATTTCAACTTGTCCGTCTTCGTCTTCTTCTGCGTTAACTGGTACTAGGAGAACATAGTTTTTACCAAATTCTTCTTTCCCGTCAATCGTCAAAAGGATTTCAAACAATGTTTCATTTCCTTGCTCATCTACTAGTGTGATTAATTCACGTTCTTCGTGGTCGTGGTTATGATCGTGTGACATAGCCTCTCCTTTATATTAAAATTTTCTATCTAAATAATTTTGTAAAATCAGCTGAGCTGCTAACTTATCAATGACTTTCTTGCGCTTGTTACGGCTGATATCTGCTTGTTCAATCAACATGCGCTCTGCGGCAACTGTTGTCAAGCGTTCATCTTGATAGTCTACTGGTAAACCAAAAAGCTCTTCTAGCTTTGCTCCGTATGCTTGACTAGCTTCCACGCGCGGCCCGCTTGTATTGTTCATGTTTTTAGGTAAGCCCACTACAAATCGTTCCACCTTGTAAGTATCAACCAACTCCTTAACGCGGTCAAAACCAAATTGGCCTTGCTCCTCATTGATTTGGATGATTTCAAGTCCTTGAGCTGTAAAGCCGAGCGGATCGCTAATGGCTACCCCTACCGTTTTTGAACCAACGTCCAATCCCATAATTCTCATAGGTTATAGATCGACTCCTTGTCCTTTAAGGTAGTAGCGGACCAATTCCTCAACGATTTCATCACGCTCATACTTACGGATTTGATTTCGTGCATTATTATAACGAGGAACGTAGGCAGGGTCTCCACTCAATACGTAACCTACAATTTGGTTAATTGGGTTATAGCCCTTATCGTTCAACGAAGCATAGACATCAGTCAAAGTTTCGCTAATTTCTTTTTTATTGGAATCGTCCAATTTAAAACGTACTGTTTCTTCAGTAAATCCCATTCTAACACCCTCTTTCCTTAGAATAGTACCATTATAGCATAATTCCTTACCTTCTACAATTCAGGCAGTCTATTTATTTGGATTTTCTACTGTTCTGTCGCACCATTTGCCAATCTGTCTGAAATATATTTGCTTGGTTCATTTTTCAAAAGATTTTCCAAGCCAATATTCTTCAAATATTCCAACTGAGAAGCCTTCTTGACATCCAAAACTTGAAAATCATAACTAGTCGTTGTTTGAAGTTCCGTTGCGCTCAATAGTTTGGTCTCAAGTTTGAAGCCTGCCAATTTACGAGCTTCAATGATGGACTCATCCTTCTCCTCCGCCTCAAGGAGAGCTTTTTGAGTTTCCTCCACTCCATGTTGGTCAATATAGGTCTTCAACTCATCTGAGACTGGACGCTTTTGTTGGATGGTTAGGCTCAAAAAAGTCTTGTCTTTATAAGTAATAGTTTGAGTTTGCTGGCTACCATCATCTGACTTGGGCAAAACCAAAGTCTTAGTGACAACTGTATTCTTCTCAGCATTTTCAATAACTGGCAATGCCGACTGAAGCGTATCCTTTTCTGTTTTTGTAGCTGGTCCAGTTTCTTTTTTCTGTCCACAACCAACCAGGACAAAAAGGAAAGCTAGACTAACAAGAACAATTTTTTTCATTTCTTTCTTCTTTCTTTTTCTTTTTAAGATTAATACTCAATGAAAATCAAGGAGCAAACTAGGAAACTAGTCGCAGGTTGCTCAAAGCACAGCTTTGAGGTTGCAGATAAAACTGACGAAGTCAGCTCAAAACACTGTTTTGAGGTTGTGGATAGAACTGACGAAGTCAGTAACCATACATACGGCAAGGCGACGTTGACGCGGTTTGAAGAGATTTTTGAAGAGTATAAAATAGAATAAGACTGGGAATTGCTCCCAGCCTTGATGTTTATAGAGCTGCACGCAAACGTGCTTCTGCATTTTCTACATTACGGACAGAGCGTGGTAGGAAGGCACGAATATCGTCTTCCTTGTAGCCAACTTGCAGGCGTTTTTCATCCACAAGGATTGGGCTCTTTAAAATTCTCGGTGTTTCCATAATCAGATTGAGGACTTCGTTGACACTCAAATCTTCAATATCCACTCCGAGGGCTTTGGCATAGCGATTTTTAGATGAAACGATGCTGGCTATTCCATTATCTGTTTTGGTTAGAATATCCAGTAATTCTTCTCTCGTAATTCCTTCTTTACCAAGATTTTGTTCTTTATAACTTAACTGGTGGGCATTGAGCCAGGTTTTTGCTTTTTTACAGCTAGTACAACTTGAGACTGTATAAATTTTAATCATGTACCTACCCCTTTCGCTACATGTTACTATCAGTTTAGTCTATTATACCATAAAAAACATCCGACTTGCGACCTATTTTTAAATTTTTTTGACTTTTTTCGTCATTTTCGTACTTTTTTCTTGACAAAATGAAATTTACAGCCATTCTTTATATTTCCTGATATAGATTTTTTTCACAATTGTCACGCTAATCATATACAAAATAATGATGAAAAGTAAAAAGATGAAATAAATCGGTTTTAAAGGAGTTAGATGAAGAAGACTTGCGAGAGGACTATAGGGAAGAAAGGTCACAAAGGCTGCAGCCAATAAGGTTGTCACAAGTACTAGCCAAGCTGGACGGCTTTGTAAAAAGGGAATTTTAGCTGAACGCAGCATATGGATAACCATAGTTTGTGACCACATGGACTCAATAAACCAACCTGTCTGGAACAAGACAATAAAGCCTACGGCCGACTCTGCTCCATGAACATAGGCATGACCTGTTGTCATGGGTACAATGATAAAATAAAGCAAACTGAAGGTCAAAATATCAAAGGCAGAAGAGATAGGCCCCATCCAAACCATGAAACGTGTGATGGACTTAGCTTCCCAAGTATGCGGATTTCTCAAAAAATCTTTGTCCACCTTGTCAAAAGGCAGAGCAATACAAGACAAATCATAGACTAGATTTAGGATAATCAAATGGACTGGTGCCATTGGTAAAAAGGGTAAAAAGATTCCAGAGACCAATAGGGATAAGATATTCCCAAAATTAGAACTCACTGTCATCTTGATATATTTGGTCATATTGGCATAGACCTTACGACCTTCAACCAGTCCTTTTTCAAGCACCATGAGATCCTTATCAAGTAGGATAACATCAGCTGTTTCTTTGGCAATATCTACTGCTGTATCAACAGAAATCCCCACATCTGCTACTTTCATAGAAGGGGCATCATTGATTCCATCTCCCATATAGCCGACAGCATGACCATTAGCCTTAAATTGCAAAATAATCCTTGCTTTTTGGTCAGGAGAAAGTTTGGCAAAGACGGTTACCTCCTCTACGGCTTGGGCCAATTCTTGATCACTCATCTGATCAATTTCAGACCCCAACAGCATCTGATTGATATCCAAACCAACCTTTTCACAGACTGCTTGGGTAACCTTTTCGTTGTCTCCCGTCAAAATCTTTGTTTGAACTCCATGTTCTAACAGAGCCTTAATTGCTGGTGCTGCAGATGGTTTAGGAGGATCTAGGAAGGCTAAATAACCAGTTAGAATCATATCCCCTTCGTCATCAACTGTATAGGCATGACCTTCCCTCAAACCTGACTTATAGGCCACTCCCAAGACACGCAAACCTTGTTGATTTAGTTGTCGGACTTCCGCTAATATTTCCTCTCTAATAGCATCTGTCAAGGGAGTAATCACTCCTTGGTATTCCGCATGACTGGAAATCGCAAGCATTTCCTCTAGGGCACCCTTGGTTACCAAACTAACAACTTCGTGTTCATCCTTAACGATAACACTCATCCGTCTACGTTCAAAATCAAAGGGCAATTCATCTATTTTTTGAAAGGTTTGATCTAGATTTTGCAAGAGGGCGTGTTCTTTGGCTTCCTTTTCAGTCCGTTTAATGATGGCTCTGTCCATCAAATTTTTCAGGCCCGTTTGAAAATAAGAATTGAGATAAGCTCGTCTCAAGACGGTCAAATCCAAGCGTCCGTGAATGTCCAAGGGATATTCTAGAACGATTTCGTCTTGGGTTAGAGTCCCTGTCTTATCTGTACATAAGATATCAATCGCCCCTAAGTCCTGTATGGCATTGAGTTTCTTGATAACCACTTTTTCCTTAGCCATGATAATGGAGCCTTTTGCTAGACTGGCCGTGATGATCATAGGAAGCATCTCAGGTGTAAGCCCAACACCAACACTCAAAGCAAATACACCAGCTTCCAACCAGTCGCCATCTGTTAAACCATTGGACAAGAAAACAATAGGCACCATGACCAACATCAAGCGAATCAAGAGCCAAGAGATACTATTCATCTCTCGTTCAAACGAAGTAGGCTCGTCATAGGTGTTTAGAGTCTGCTCAATGGCCCCCATCATTGTATCATCACCAACCGCCAAAACCACGGCCTTGGCACTACCAGATAAGACATTGGTTCCCATAAAAGCCAAGGATTCGGCTTCGAGCAGACTATCAGATTGTTGAACTGTTGCCTTGGTCAAGGCCAATTTTTCAACAGAATCACTTTCGCCTGTCAAGCCAGACTGTTGGACAAAGAAATCGCGCGACTCAAATAAAAGAAGATCTGCTGGAATCATATCACCAGCGCTTAATTTAACCACGTCACCCACTACCAAATCATCGATAGGTACTTCTTGGATTTCTCCTTGACGAATGACAGTCGCTGTGTTGACAATCATTTTTGAAAGATTGGTGGCTGCCTTATCACTGCGGAGTTCTTGGACAAAGCGAATGCCTCCAGAAATGAGGACTAGGACAACGATGATAATAGAAGTCGTCGGATCCTCTTGACCTGGTTTTGCCAACCAGACATTGGTCACCAAGGAAATCACGGCGATAACCAGCAAGATGATTGTAAAAGGATTGATAATCGATTCGTAAATCTTTTTCAAAATCGAATCTTCTTGGCCTTTGGTAATCACATTTTCGCCATAGAGGTCACGATTTTTTTCGACTTGTTCCTCTATCAAACCGTTTAAACTGGTATGATAAAAAGTTAGACTCTCGTCTAAAGGGACTTGAATAGCTGTTGCTAATCTTTCTTTTGTTGTTTTCATTGGTTTCTCCTATCTGTATGAATGATGTGTTTCATACACAGAGACCAATCACTTTATAAGGGCAGAACGACACAAATCAGCGATTGGCTGTGTATGTGCGGTTCCGGATGATCGTCAATTTGCATCGTCTGTCTCCTTTCTTTTTTTTAAACAGTAGAAAATCCCACCATAAAATGGCAGGATTAAAAAACTAATTATCTGTTTTTCGTTCAAGCTTTAACTCCATAGGGCAATGAAATGAGCTTAGTCTTGGCCTTCGCGACCAGGACTGTTGACCAACGAGTAGTGTCTCCACTGCTTTGCGGTAGTCATCCGTATCCCTATGGTAGCCTCACCTACCGTTTTCGTCTTTCAGTATAAACCTTTAAAATTTAAAAGTCAATCATTTGAGTTGTTTAACTCTTAAATAACTATCAACTCTTTTGGAGCTAGGGTTAACAATTCACAACCTGTCTCTGTAATCAGAATATCGTCCTCGATACGAACACCATATTTGCCTTCGATATAGATACCTGGTTCATCAGTCAAGGCCATACCTGCCTTAATAGTTTCTGTAGAAGTCTGGCTAAAGTATGGTTCCTCATGGATATCCAGTCCAATACCGTGTCCGATACCGTGGGTAAAGTAGTCGCCATAACCTGCCTCGATGATAATATCACGAGGAATTTTGTCAAAGTCACGGAAACCTAATCCTGCCTTAGCCTGGTCAATCAAGGCCTGGTTGGCTTTGAGAACCGTATTGTAAATCTCTGTCTGCTCGTCGCTAACATGCCCTAGATAGATAGTCCGGGTCATATCGCTAACATAGTGGTCATAAAGGCAACCGAAGTCCATGGTAATAGCTTCTCCCAGCTCCACTGGTTTGTGCATAGGATGGGCATGGGGCTTAGAAGAGTTGATACCGCTAGCTAGAATAGTGTCAAAAGACAAGCCAGATGCTCCCAACTCACGCATGCGGAAGTCAAGGAAGTTGGCAATCTCAATTTCAGTCTTTCCTGGCTTAATAAAGTCAAGCGCATCGCGGAAAGCTTGGTCTGAGATAGAACAAGCCTTGCGAATAGCTGCAATCTCCGCCTCATCCTTAATCATACGAAGACCTTCAACAAACTGAGTTTGTGGAAGCAAGTCAATTCCTTCAAAGGCTGCCTGCATACGGTGGTAATAAGAGACCGAAATCTCATCCTCAAAACCGATTCGAGACAAGCCCATGTCCTTAACAATCCCTGCAATGACAGCCAATTCATCTCGGTCAGCCACAATCTCAAAACCACTAGTTTCTTGCTTAGCCGCGATGATATAGCGAGAGTCTGTCACCAAGACCTGACGGTCACGGCTGATAAAAACTGTTCCGTTCGAACCCCAAAAACCAGTCAAATAATAGACGTTTTTAAGGTTATTGATGATGATGCCATCTAGTTCTTTTTCTTGCATTTTAGCTAGAAATACTTGTACACGTTTATTCATGATGTAACTTTCCTTTCAAATAATGTCCTGTGTAGCTGGCTTCATTGGCCGCTACTTCTTCTGGAGTTCCTGTTGCGATGATGGTTCCACCACCGACACCGCCCTCAGGACCCAAGTCAATAATGTGGTCTGCAGTCTTAATAACATCCAGATTGTGCTCGATAACAAGGACTGTATTGCCATCGTCTACAAAGCGAGCTAAAACCTTAAGCAAGCGAGCGATATCCTCGGTATGAAGACCTGTCGTCGGCTCATCGAGAATGTAGAATGATTTTCCTGTCGAGCGTTTGTGGAGTTCACTAGCCAACTTCATACGCTGGGCTTCTCCCCCAGAAAGGGTGGTAGCTGGTTGACCTAGCGTCACATAGCCCAGTCCCACATCCTTGATAGTCTGAAGTTTGCGTTGAATTTTCGGAATGTGTTGGAAAAATTCTACCGCATCGTTGACCGTCATATCCAAGACCTGCGAGATATTCTTTTCCTTGTAGTGAACTTCAAGGGTTTCACTGTTATAGCGGGTTCCGTGGCAAACTTCACAAGCCACATAAACATCTGGCAAGAAGTGCATCTCGATCTTGATAATCCCGTCACCTGAGCAAGCTTCACAGCGACCACCCTTGACGTTGAAACTGAAACGACCCTTCTTGTAACCTCGAATCTTGGCTTCGTTTGTCTGGGCAAAGAGGTCACGTATATCGTCAAAAACTCCCGTATAGGTAGCAGGGTTAGACCTTGGCGTTCGTCCGATAGGGCTCTGGTCAATGTCAATCAAGCGGTCTACATGCTCAATCCCTGTAATAGTCCTAAATTTACCAGGTTTGTCTGAATTGCGGTTGAGCTTCTGGGCAATAGCTTTTTTGAGGATGCTGTTGATTAAGGTCGATTTCCCTGAACCTGACACACCTGTCACCGCGATGAATTTTCCTAGTGGGAAACGAGCGGTAATATTTTGCAAGTTATTCTCACGCGCACCTGTCACCTCTATAAAGCGACCATTTCCAGTACGGCGCTCTTCGGGTACTGGAATGGCACGTTTGCCTGACAAGTACTGGCCTGTGATAGACTTGCTGTTGCGAGCCACCTGCTTGGGCGTACCTGCCACAACAATCTCCCCACCAAAAACACCGGCACCAGGACCAACATCAATTAGATAATCAGCCTCGCGCATGGTATCTTCGTCATGCTCCACCACGATGAGAGTATTACCCAAATCACGCATCTTTTTCAGACTGGAAATCAAACGGTCATTATCCCTCTGGTGAAGACCAATCGACGGCTCATCCAGGATATAAAGGACACCTGATAGGTTGGAACCAATCTGAGTTGCCAAGCGAATACGCTGACTCTCCCCACCTGAAAGGGTTCCTGCCGAACGCGACAGCGTCAGATAGTTGAGTCCCACATTATTGAGGAAGGTCAAGCGATCCTTGATTTCCTTGAGAATAGGCCGAGCAATAATAGCTTCATTTTCAGACAAGGTTAGCTGACTCACCAACTCCAAGTGGTCTGCGATAGACAGGTCTGAAATTTCTCCGATATGTGGTCCTTGCTCGCCACCCACACGAACAGACAAGGCCTGATCATTGAGACGATAGCCGTGACAGGTTCCGCAGGTCAACTCATTCATGTAGAGACGCATCTGGGTGCGGGTGTAATCACTGTTGGTCTCGTGGTAGCGACGCTTGATATTATTGACAACTCCTTCAAACGGAATGTCGATATCGCGCACACCGCCAAATTCATTCTCATAGTGGAAATGGAATTCCTTGCCATCAGAACCATATAGAATCAAGTTTTTAGCTTCTTCTGACAAGTCCTCAAAAGGCTTATCCATATCCACTCCAAAGGCTGTCATGGCTTGTTCCAGCATGTTTGGATAGTAGTTAGATGAGATAGGATTCCAAGGTGCCAAGGCTCCCTCACGTAGCGTTTTGCTGGCATCTGGCACTACCAAATCAGTATCCACCTCCAGCTTGATGCCCAAGCCGTCACACTCACTACAAGAACCAAAAGGAGCATTGAAGGAGAAGAGACGAGGTTCTAACTCTGGTACAGTAAAACCACAAACCGGGCAGGCATAATGCTCAGAGAAGAGCAACTCAGAATCGTCCATCGTGTCGATAATGACATAACCTTCTGCGATACGAAGGGCTGCCTCAATGGAATCAAAGAGACGGCTACGAATGCCCTCCTTGATGACAATACGGTCAACCACAACATCAATATTGTGTTGCTTGCTCTTGGACAACTCTGGCACTTCGGTCACATCATAGACTTCCCCATCCACACGGACACGGACATACCCATCTTTCTGAACCTTCTCGATAACACTCTTATGTTGGCCTTTTTTCTTGCGGATAACAGGGGCCAAAATCTGCAAGCGCTGGCGTTCAGGCAATTCTAAAACCTTATCCACGATTTGCTCCACAGAAGAGGCCTTGATAGCTCCATGCCCGTTGATACAGTAAGGCGTCCCCACACGTGCGTAGAGGAGACGCAGATAGTCATTGATTTCTGTCGTTGTTCCCACTGTCGAACGAGGGTTTTTGCTGGTCGTTTTCTGGTCAATGGAAATAGCTGGGCTGAGACCATCAATGGCATCTACATCTGGCTTCTCCATATTTCCCAAGAATTGACGAGCGTAGGCTGACAAACTCTCTACATAGCGACGTTGACCCTCCGCATAGAGGGTATCAAAGGCCAGACTGGATTTCCCTGAACCTGACAAACCAGTCACTACAACCAGCTTGTCTCGCGGAATCTCCACATCAATATTTTTTAAATTATGGGCACGCGCCCCATGAATGACAATTTTATCTTGCATCTTTGTTCTTTCTAGTCCATTATTGCTTACCATTATACCAAAAAAAGTGAGATTCTATTACCCAAAAGGCCGAATTTGTAGTATAATAGTACGGTGTGAAAAAATCTGAAAAATGAGAAAGGATAAGGGATATGAAACAAGTTTTCCTCTCTACAACAACCGAATTTAAAGAGATCGATACGCTTGAACCGGGTACTTGGATCAATCTCGTCAATCCGACTCAAAATGAATCACTCGAAATCGCCAACGCCTTCGATATCGATATTGCCGACCTTCGAGCACCACTTGATGCGGAAGAAATGTCTCGTATTACCATTGAAGACGAGTACACCCTGATTATCGTAGACGTGCCGGTCACAGAGGAAAGAAATAACCGCACCTACTACGTAACCATCCCGCTTGGTATTATCATCACCGAGGAAACCATTATCACTACGTGTTTGGAACCACTACCTGTCCTTGATGTCTTTATCAACCGTCGATTGCGTAATTTTTATACTTTCATGCGTTCGCGTTTTATCTTCCAGATTCTCTATCGCAATGCAGAGCTTTACCTGACAGCCCTTCGTTCAATTGACCGCAAGAGTGAACAAATCGAAAGTCAACTGCATCAATCAACTCGTAATGAAGAATTGATTGAGCTCATGGAATTGGAAAAAACCATCGTCTATTTCAAGGCCTCCCTCAAGACAAATGAGCGTGTGATTAAGAAATTGACCAGCTCAACCAGCAATATCAAGAAATACCTTGAGGACGAAGATCTGCTTGAAGATACCTTGATTGAAACCCAACAGGCCATCGAGATGGCAGACATTTATGGAAACGTCTTGCACTCTATGACAGAGACCTTCGCATCTATCATTTCCAACAACCAGAACAACATCATGAAAACCTTGGCCCTTGTGACCATCGTCATGTCCATCCCAACCATGGTCTTTTCTGCCTACGGGATGAACTTTAAGGATAATGAAATCCCCCTAAACGGCGAGCCAAATGCCTTCTGGTTAATCGTCTTTATTGCCTTTGCTATGAGTGTCTCGCTCACTCTCTATCTCATCCATAAAAAATGGTTCTAAGAGGAGTTCCTATGTCTCAGATTGATCTACAAAAATTAACTAAGAAAAACCAAGAGTTTGTCCACATCGCTACCCAACAATTCATCAAAGATGGAAAAACTGACGCTGAAATCAAGACTATTTTTGAGGAAGTTATTCCCCAAATCCTTGAGGAGCAAGCCAAGGGTACGACTGCTCGTTCCCTCTACGGTGCACCAACTCACTGGGCTCATAGCTTCACTGTCAAAGAGCAATATGAAAAAGAGCATCCAAAAGAAAATGATGATCCAAAACTCATGATTATGGATTCAGCCCTTTTCATCACTAGCCTCTTTGCCCTCGTCAGCGCCCTCACAACCTTCTTCTCAGCAGATCAGGCTATCGGTTACGGTTTGATTACCCTCCTATTAGTTGGACTGGTTGGTGGATTTGCCTTCTACTTGATGTACTACTTTGTTTACCAATACTATGGACCTGATATGGACCGCAGTCAACGTCCACCTTTCTGGAAATCTGTACTAGTTATCCTAGCTTCTATGTTCCTTTGGTTGCTTGTCTTCTTTGCAACAAGCTTCCTACCAGCTAGCCTTAACCCAGTACTGGCTCCATTGCCACTAGCTATTATCGGAGCAGTTCTCCTAGCCCTTCGCTTCTATCTCAAGAAACGCTTGAACATCCGCAGCGCAAGTGCAGGACCAACACGCTATTAAGAGAATGATAAAAGCAACTGCAGGTGCGGTTGCTTTTTTACTACTTTCTCTATCTAAAAGTATTCTTCTGAAATCCCACATAGCTTTCTCTTATCTTTTGTGATAAAATAGGCTCAATCTATTTCTAGGAGGATGAGATATGATTTCTACTATTGGTATTGTTAGTTTGTCTAGTGGCATTATAGGAGAAGACTTTGTCAAACACGAAGTGGACTTGGGTGTCCAACGTCTCAAGGATCTAGGACTCAATCCTATCTTTTTGCCCCATTCGTTAAAAGGCTTAGACTTTATCAAGAACCATCCTGAAGCCCGTGCGGAAGATTTGATGCAAGCCTTTTCTGATGATAGCATCGACATGATCCTATGCGCCATCGGTGGGGATGATACCTATCGTTTGTTGCCCTACCTTTTTGAAAATGACCAACTAGAAAAAGTTATCAAACAAAAGATTTTTCTTGGCTTCTCAGATACAACCATGAACCATCTCATGTTGCATAAACTAGGTGTTAAAACTTTTTATGGTCAATCCTTTTTAGCAGACATTTGTGAATTGGACAAGGAGATGTTGCCCTATAGCTTCCACTACTTTAAAGAATTGATTGAGACTGGAAGAATCTCAGAAATCAGCCCTAGTCACGTTTGGTATGAGGAACGAACTGACTTCAGTCCCAAGGCTCTAGGAACACCTCGTATCAATCATACAAATACTGGTTTTGACTTGTTACAAGGAAATGCCCAGTTCGAGGGAGAAATCCTTGGTGGGTGTCTCGAATCCCTCTACGATATCTTTAACAACTCTCGATACGCAGACAGCACGGAGCTCTGCCAAAAATACAAACTTTTCCCTGACTTGTCAGACTGGGAAGGAAAGATCCTCTTGCTAGAGACAAGCGAAGAAAAGCCTGAGCCAGAATATTTCAAAAAGATGTTGCAGACTTTAAAGGACACTGGCATATTCGAAGTCATCAGTGGACTCTTGGTAGGAAAACCTATGGATGAAACTTTCTATGACGACTATAAAGAGGCACTATTGGATATCATTGATAGCAATATCCCGATTATCTATAATCTGAATGTCGGCCACGCAACTCCAAGAGCCATTGTTCCCTTTGGCGTTCACGCCTATGTAGATGCAGAGGAGCAAGTCATCCACTTTGACTATAACAAATAAAGCGGGAAAGAATTTCTCAGCTTTTTTCTATATTCTCAGATATGCTAGCTATCTGTACACACTAATGATCGCTTTTCCACTCACAATCATTCTCATGGTCATCAACTAGGCCTGCTGCCTGTAGAAAAGACAAGATGGCGACTGGACCTGTGAACTTGAAACCTCGTTTTTTGAGATCTTTGGCCAATTTTTCAGACAAAGCGGTTTTAGCTGGGGCTTGGCGGTAATCGGGAACATCGTTAACGATAGTTTTCCCCTCAACAAAAGACCAAAGATAGGCATCAAAAGAGCCATATTCTTCCTGTAGTCGTAGAAATGCTTGGGCGTTAGTCCGAGTAGAAAAAATCTTAGCACTATTTCGAATGATAGCTGGATTCTCCAGCAAGGCTTCCAGTTCGGTGTCGGTCATGTCTGCCACCGCTTGAATTTGATAGCCATGAAATGCTTCTCGGAAAGCTTGGCGCTTGTTGAGCACCGTTTCCCAAGACAGGCCTGCCTGATAGGTTTCCATACACAATAACTCAAACAATGCTTGATCATCATGGAGGGGCTGGCCCCACTCCTCATCATGATAGGTGATATAGAGAGGATTGCTCATCTTGACCCAAGAACAACGTTTTGTCATGCTCTGCTCCTATTTGACCAACATTTTAAGAGCCGACTTGATATAGTTTTCAGCTGTATCTGTCGTTCCTTCAAAGAATTTCTTGATTTTCTTGAGCTCGGTTGCCTTGTAGCCCAGTGCCAACATAGCTTCCATGGCTTCTTCCAATTCTTGGTTTTCAGCGCTTGCTTGCACTGCCACCTTAGCAGGAAGGTCATCTCCAGCAACTACTACCTTGCCTTCCAAGTCCAGCACCATCTGCTGGGCTGTTTTCTTACCAATTTTAGGGAACTTAGTCAAGTAGGTGATGTTCTTGGTTTCGATGGCTTGAACCAGGCCAGCATTGTCATCAGCAGCAATAATAGCAAGAGCTGAAACAGGACCAATCCCAGAAACCGAAATCAGACTGAGAAAGAGCTTCTTCTCATCTTCTGAGCGAAATCCATAAAGTAGATGCGCATCCTCACGCACCACCTGATGCACATAAATTTGAGCTTCTTGATTGACCTGTCCTGAGTAGGCATAGGGATTAGCTACATGCAAAATATAACCGATACCGTTGACTTCAAGAACAATGTATTTAGCAGTGATTTTGGTAATGATTCCTTTTAAATATTCGTACATAGTTTTCCTTTTCTCGTCTACTATTTAATCTACTTTATAGTATACCATACTTTAGATCCTAACCTTCAATATCATAAGAGAGTTCCTATCTGTCAGCATTTTATAGAGTAATAGTCCAAAAAAGAATATTTCAAAAAAGTATTATTTTGACATAATCAAAATAATTAGCTACAAAGTTTAAACATAAAATTAAACGAACGAATTGCACTCTTAAAAAGTTTAGAATACTTTTCGTTCGTTTTTTAACTTCTGTTTTCGGAGCTGTGATTATTTTTCAAAAATAATTTTTTTATAAATCGATTCATGACTTCCCTTTCAATTTTTAATATATATCATTTTAAATTTTCATTTTTATATTAGCATGCAAAATCTACTCTAAAACAACTGCAAATAAATTATAAATATTTAATGCTAAAACAGCGACAACAACCAGTTGAAAAACTATCGCAATTTTATCTTCTGATAGAATTTTACTGAATTTAGCTCCAAAAATTCCTCCAAAAATAGCAGCAATGATAATCACCATAAGCATACGGCTATCATACTGATTAAATTTAGAAATCAACACTAACGAAATAATTTTAGAAAGTTGAGAGAAGAAAATAGTGGCAATAGAATAAACTGTCGCTTTTTTTATAGGTAATCCAAATAAAATTATAAAAAAAGATACATTGATTGGACCACCACCAATCCCTAAAAAACTAGATATAGCTCCCAATAAAAAGCCACAGAAAAAATACCATACCTTTTGAATAAAATTATATTGTTTAAAAAATTTTTTTGAAGCCAATAAAGCAAATATCAGCATAAATACTGTGATAATTACTTGAACAAATTGTGCTATTCTTGACCCAGATAAAACTAAAAGGCAGTCAAATAGTAGACTACCTATATATCCTCCAAAAATAGAACCTATAGCAAGATAACTTAGTTCCATAACTTTTAACTTTTGACCAGACTGAATCTGTCTAACTGTTGATGAAATCGACATAACAAATACAGCAACAGAGGAATAGAAGGAAATAGTTGCCACATTATCCCATGCAATAAAATCAAGTACCGGTTTTATAATAACGCCTCCTCCCATACCGGATACCGACCCTATTGCATTAGCCACTATGATGACAATGAAATATAATATTTTTTGTTCCATATATACATCTCACTTCCTTTATTAGCTGATGTCCTTTACACAACGAAAACCCATATTTTGACTACTTGTCATAGCTGTTGTAGAATTTCTAGCAGACATTCTATATCGATTGCAATAACTATAATGGCATAAAAAGGAACCTCCTTTTATAGCATACTGTTCATTATCACAGATTTGATGTTCTCTCCAAAAATCTTTACCAGATACAATCTGAAAAGATTTTAGTTCTATTTTTCCTGGATTTACACACCACTCCCAAACATTCCCTATCATTTGATAAAGCCCATAAGGGTTCGGTTCATATGTCTTAACAGGAGCAGTCCCCGCATATCCATCATCTAATGAATTAAGAGTAGGGAACTGCCCTTGCCATGTATTGCACATATGCTTGTCACTAAAAATAAGATTATCGCCCCAATAATAATGCTCATACTCAGTTCCACCCTGAGCTGCTATTTCCCATTCTGCTTCTGTAGGTAATCTTTTCCCAGCCCATTGGCAATAGGCTAGTGCATCGTTCCTAGTAACATGTACTACAGGATGATCCATACGAGTACGGATATCTGTCATTGGTCCTTCCGGATGGCACCATGATGCTCCTGCTATTGCTAACCACCAAGGTGTCTTCTGCATCTCTATAGAAATTTGATTTATATCCTCTATAAAATATTTGAACACATAAGACCAACCAATTTTTTCAGCGTCAGTAATATATCCAGTTTGTTTCACAAACTCTGAAAATTCTTGATTTGTTACTGTTGTCTCATCAATGTAGAAAGGAGCAATAGATATTTCAGTACGGGGACCTTCATAATCATACTCAAACCCTATCCTTTCATTTGTTCCGATACAATAATTACCACCAGGAATATAAATCATAAAAATGTCCCTTCTTTTATAAGATATCCAATAAATCTAGTCTCTCAAACTGTTCCTCTGGAGCTTCGAGTTTCTTCATTTCTTCTACAAGTAAATGCTTCATACGGTCTTCTAATTCATCATCCTGAAGTGGAGAAGTTTGACCTTCATCAATTTCCAAATCAAAAAGTAAACTATCCTTTGTATACCCTGACATATCCCCTAAACCATCTAAAATAGCTGGTTTTTTTATAGGAATCTTATAAACTGGGAAAGGTGTTCGTTCAAGAAACTGTCCCATTTCAATTTCTGAAGGATTCTGCTCTCCTAAATAATGACGAATAGTTGTTGGGATACCAGCATACTCATTTAAAGGAGAATTGTCTGGTTTTGGAGCTCTAAAATAGGTATACCGTCCATCTGTAATATTCACTGTGATGCCATGAGCACCATAAACAGCATACTCTTTTTCATTTTCTTTCCCATCTAATAGCGGTAACCATGATTTTCCCTGCACTTCATCTGGAGTTGGGATATCAAAATAATCCAATATGGTTGGCATGATATCAATATTCTGTGATACTGTTTTTATTCTTTCGCCTTGTTTACGATGAACTGGGTCTTTGACAAATAAAGGAATTGCTGCTAATTCATTAAAATTATGCATATAATTTTTTCCGAACAACTCTCTTTCTCCCAAGAAATATCCATGGTCAGATGTCACAATGATTAAAGTATCATCGTATATTCCTAATTCCTTCATTTTATTAATTAAGCGGCCAAAATGGACATCTGTCATAGTCATAAGTGCAGCATACCGTTTTCGAATATAGTCTACCGCCTCTTCTGGGACATCTACTTCCCCATAATTTGGAGTTTCAAAATATGGACCAGTATATACTTTATCATACAACTCCATGTATTTTTTAGGTACATCAAACGGCTCATGAGGATCAAAAACTTCTACTTGAATAAAGAAATCATCTTCATCTTTATTTAATTCTAACCATTCGCATGCCGATTTAAATGTCCTAGGAGTAGGATATTTATCCTCATCTTCATACCAATATTCACGATTCGCTTGATATTGACGTCTTAGCTTACCATAATATTGTTCTGGCATCCACTCTGGATCTTTTATTCGCGAAATCCATGGATCGCCTTCTTGACCACGATGAAAATCCCAAGTTGTAAATTGGTTAATATAGCCTTCGCCACCAAGTCTAAAATAATGTGTATGATCTGTCGTTAAGTGTGAATATACTCCATGCTCTTGAAGTACCTTTGATACAGTAATGTCAAATGGTTCAATCGGCCCCCATGATCTCTCTAAAAAATTTAAACGACCAGTCATAATATCACGTCGTGCAGGCATACAGGGAGTTGAGCCAATATAATGATTATCAAAAACAGCCGAATCTTGAGCAAATGCATCTAAATTAGGTGTCGCTACAAAAGAATTTGTATTATATGTTTTCAAAAAATCCTTTCGTAGCGTATCCATTAATACTAGAACAACCTTCATTTCCTACCTCGTTTTAATCTAAACAATGATTCCAAAATATGATAAAAAGATAGAAACTCCAATAATCACAAAAATCATTGACACAACGTATTTACCATTCCATTTTTTCATTAAATACAAACAAACCAATGTAAGAATTAAAGGCAACATATTTGGTAATACTTTATCAAGAGTATCTTGAAGCACTATAGCCCCATCGCCTTCACCAAATTGTAACCCTAATTTTAACTTAACTGTTGATGTAATTAACGCACCCGCTACCATTACACCAAGCACATTCGCCGATGTTGAAATTCTATCTAAAATCTTTTTCCCATTTGCCGATGTTAATAATTCTTTCCCTTTACTATACCCTATGTGAATACTGTAATATTTCAAAGGGAAATATAAACCATTTATCAGCAAGAACATCAATATTGGCCCCATCCAATTTCCTTGAACTGCAAATGAAGCCCCTATACTTCCTGCAATCGGAAACCATGTAAAGTTCAATAAGCTATCACCCAAACCAGCCAAAGGCCCCATCAAACTTGTTTTAACAGCAATGACAGATTCTTTTTCATCTTCAGTAGTCGTTTCCTCTAATGCAGTTGTAACACCTAATATGAACGGAATAAGTACTGGATGGCTATTAAAAAATTCTAAATGGCGTCTTTGAGCATTGACACATTCTTCTTTACTTTTACCTTTGTATAATTTAGACAAAACTGGTGTCAATGCAAATAGAGTACTTAGGCTTTGTAGCCGCTCATAGTTATGAGAGAATTGAATCATCTGACAACGCCAAAACATTTTATTCAAATCTTTTTTTGTTATTTTATTTTCGTTGGTCATAAATCAAACTCTCCTTCTCCATCTGCAACAACTACACTCGATTCCTCAGAATCTCCGTTTTTTTCTATTCCACCACGATTCATTAAAATATCATACAAGGCAGCTGCTGCAAGAGCAAAAATTGCAATGCCAACAGTTGGTATTTGTAAAAATGTTGCTAATGCAAAACCTAATGTAAGAAAAATCCACATATTCTTTTTCAACATCATTGAAAGTAGCATAGCAAGACCAACTGCTGGTATGAGTTTAGAAGCAACTGTCAATCCAGTTAAGGCAAAAGCTGGAATAACACCTAATGCAGCTTCTACTGCTGGTGCACCTAACCATACTGAGATAAACACTGGTACAGCTCGACTTAAAAAGAAGAAGAAACCACCCAAATACTGCAATTTATCAATTTTTCCAAATTCACCCGATTGAACAATTTTATCTGCCGTATGGACTAATGATACATTAGTAGTCATTATAATCATACTTAGTTGTTGAACTAGAAGCGCAACAGGTACAGCAACCGCAACACCTGCAGCCTCACCACCGCCCGATAAAATACCGATAGCGACACCAACAACAGCTCCTGAAATGACATCAGGTGGTTGATAGGCTCCCACATTATTTGTTCCTAACCACAATAGCTCAAGAGTACCAGCGATAATCAATCCCTGCCCTGGGTCTCCCAGCAAGAATCCTACTACTACACCTGCTAATAATGGTTTTCGAAAGCCGAGGTGTGGCCCAAACTGGTCAAGAGCACATAGCCCCGCCCAAATCGCCACAATAAGTGCTTTGAAAATCATAAGATTTTCTCCTTTCTTTTATTTTTATTTTAAATTTAAGAAATAAAGGTCTTAAACTAACGTTTTATAATCCACCCTAGGATCTTTAGGAACCATTTGTACATTGATATGAATTCCTTCATTCATCAAATCAACAAAGGCTTGATGTTCCTCGTTTGTTACAGAGATTGCTTTCTCTAATCTTTTACGTCCCTCTCTAAATCTCATCCCTCCTGCATTAACTTCTTTAATTTTCAATCCTTCATCTACTAAAAATTTAATATCTATGGGATTTGTAAATAATAACATCGTTCTCTTTTTGATTTCACTTTTCTTCATAACTTCAGCAAATTGACGAACTCCAAAAATAACAACCTTAACACCAGGAGGAACGGCAAAATTTGCAACACTGTGCTGAACTGGATCATTTTTAGCTTCATCATTAATAATTAAGATTTGTTCAATTTCATAATTACGAGTCCATGTAGTTGCCACTTGACCATGAATCAAGCGGTCATCAATTCTAACGAGTTCTACTGCCATTTCTATTTCTCCTTCTATAAATCAAATGAATCTTCCTCAATAGGTTCGGAAGTTATTGTCTTATCAACAATTGACATTGTATTCGGTAATATATTTTTTATTACCTCTGCTGCCTCTAACAAGCGTAACTCCGAGTGCATAAACAATTCAATTAACAACGGCAAATTAAAGCCTGTTACTATCAATACATTTCCATTAGTTTCTAAAAAACGATAAGATGCATTAAACGGAGTTCCACCAATAATATCTGTCAGGATAATCCATTCCTCATCTGGATATACGGACGTAACTGTCACAATTTCTTCATACATTGATTCTATCGTCGAATCCATTGTCACTGATAACGTATTAACACGATTTTGAGAACCTAAAATCATTTCTGCACTTTCCACCGCAGCTTTTGACATCGGTCCATGACTTATAATAAGATATCTCATCATTTCCCTCCTAAATTATATTTATGATATCGCTTACAATACTAATTATAATCTTTTTTAATCATTTGTCAACAATTTTTGTTCTATTTTTGTTCATTTTTTGTTATCTATGTTATTTAATATTATTTTTTGTTATTTATTGAAAAAATAATGTGTTATTTTGTGATTTTTTGTTGAAAAAATGACATTTTGATGATATTATAAATTTAAAAGATAACAAGAAGGAATCTACTATGAAAAAAAATGAGCGAATAAAATTTATCCTAGATACAGTAAACGTTAAAGGCTATGTTTCAATCCAAGAACTTGCTCAACATCTCAATGTATCCAACATGACAATCCGACGCTATTTAACTGAACTAGAAGAAAAAGATGAATTAATAAAGGTTCATGGCGGAGCAGAAAGTAAATTAGTTCGAAACGAAAAATCACAATTCGAAAAACAATCCTTATACATGAACGAGAAAAAAGAAATCGCAGATATCGCTTCTCATTTTATTAAACCTGGCGAAACTATTTTTATCGGCTCTGGAACAACACTAGAACAATTAGCATATAAAATCAATGAAGAAGATATACGAGTTGTTACCAATAGCTGGCCTGTTTTCGTCATACTAAATCAAAAAAATTTTAAGGAATTAGTATTAGTAGGCGGAACATATCGTGAACGAACAGGTGCATTTGTCGGAAAAACAGCATTTAATTGTTTAGAATCAATGAATTTTACTAAAGCTTTCATCAGCTGTAATGCTATATATGGTACAAACATCTCAACATTCACTGAAAGTGCTGGGGATATACAAACTGCAGCCTTAAATAAAGCACAAGAAAAGTTTTTACTAGTAGATCATTCAAAGTTTAATAAAATCGATTTCTATCAATTTTACGATTTAGAAGATATTAACTATTTGATTACTGACCACAATATAGAAGAAAAAACAATTGCGAAATACTCTCAATTTGTTAAAATTTTATCATCTAAAACAATAGATTCTCTTTTCTAAATTTAAAGCAGGAAATACACATGAAAAAGATATCCGTACTAATCAAACCATCCTCATCTCTTTGTAATATTCGATGTAAATACTGTTTTTATGCTGATGTAACTTCATTACGAGAAGTTCGTTCCTATGGAAAAATGAAACCCGAGACTACTGAAAAAATGATTGAACATTTATTTATAGATTTATCTGACGGAGATGAGTTGTCCATAGGATTCCAAGGAGGAGAGCCTACTTTAGCAGGATTATCTTATTTTAAGCATCTTATCACTTGCGTACAAAAACAGACAAAAAAAGTTTCTGTACATTATTCAATACAAACAAACGGAATTCTCATCAACAAAAAATGGTGTGAATTTCTCAAAGAGAATAACTTTTTAGTCGGTTTATCAATAGATGGAACACCCATTCTACATGATATGAGTCGACTTGACCCAAGAGGGAGAGGAACCTTCCAAAAAGTAATACAGACAAAACATCTTTTTGATGATTATTCAATCGGATATAATGTGCTTTGTGTTTTAACGCAAGAATTAGCTCAACATGCAAAAGATATCTTTCTTTTTTTAAAACAAGAAAATATCAACTATGTCCAATTTATCCCTTGCTTAGATGAACTGAATCCAAGCGAAAAAAGTTCTTATGCACTTACTCCTCAGAAATTCTTTCAATTCTACCATGATATCTTACCTCTTTGGCTAACTGAATTAGCTAGCGGGCACTATATATCCATTAAATTATTTGATGATATTTTTAATTTAATTGTAAGAAAAGAAGTCAACGCTTGCGGACTTGTCGGAAATTGTAGTATTCAATATGTCATAGAAGGAGACGGAAGTGTCTATCCTTGCGATTTTTTCGCTTTGGATGAATACAGAATGGGATTCATCCAAGAGATGGGATTGAAAGAACTCTTTTCTAGCAAAATTGCTAAACAATTTTTATATTCTCGTCCACTATCGAAAATTCCTTCCAAATGTACATCCTGCCCTTTTCTAAACATATGTCGTGGTGGATGTAAGCGAATGAAAAATTCAATGTACGTTGATGAAAAAAGTGATTTCTGTGGCTATCAATCCTTTTTAAATGAATTTATACCTAAAATAACTAACATAATGGATTTGATAAATAATTATTAATCTATGCAAAAATGAGTGACTGAAATAATCTGTTCTCCAGAATATTTCAGTCACTCATTTTTATGCTAAATTAAAATCCAATTTTTGTATATCTAATAATCTCGGCAAATCTTCTATTATCTCACCTCAAACATCATTTAATATTTCCCCAACTCACGGAGGCTGGTATGATTTTCCTGAATGCGTCGGAACATCTTTTCCATATCCGACTTGGTAAAATGCACCAAAACAGGACGTCCGTGGGGACAGTTATAGGGATTGTCACATTGAGAAAGCTGATAAAGAAGCTGTCTAGCTGAGTGGTCATCAATACGATGGTTGGCCTTGATAGATCGCTTGCAGGACATCATGATAGCCAGCTCTGCTCGGTATTTTTTGATGGAAACCTCCTTGGTTAAAAGGAGCATGTCGCACATCTCATAAATGCCAGACTCGATTTCTTCCTCTGCCATCCAAATAGGATGTTCACGTAGAATAAATTGATTTTCTCCGTACTCTGCTAGAAAGACACCCACTTCCTCCAAAAGTGCCATTCTTTCCTTGAGACGAAGGGCATCATCCGCTGGAAACTCAAAGATATAGGGCACTAGGAGTTGTTGTTGACTTTGGTCAACATCGCCAATGCTCTCACGATACTCCTCGTACTTGACCCGTTCCTGAGCCGCGTGCTGGTCTATGATGTAGAGCCCATCTCGCCCCTGGGCAAAGAGATAAGTCCCGTGCATTTGCCCGAAAAATTCCAACTCTGGGAAGATGGATGATTCTTCTCGCTCCAGCTTGTCATAGGCCTTATCGAGACTAGCAAGATCTAACTCTGGATGATCTAGTTGGTCATAGTTAGCAGGCTTTCTCTCTGCAAAATGCAGTTTTGCTGGCTTAGTCAATTGATCCAAGGTTTCCTTGGCAAACAGGGTTAAATCCTGCCCTTCCTCAGTCAATTCTACCTGATAATCAGCCACCTCAGCTTGGCTAGATCTTATCGGCTCTGTTTTCTCATAGTAGAGCGTATTTTCTTTGAGAGGGAGAATGGTCTGCTCCACCTTTTGACGATTGCGCACAGTCGATTTGGCAAGATTTTCCAAGGCATCAGGTATCAAAGTTTGCTCCTTGAGACTATTTGCAATAGCTTCTGAGACCAGCGTCATCAGTTCTTTTTCCTTAGAAATTCGCACCTCTTGCTTGGTTGGATGCACATTGACATCCGCTAGATAAGGGTCGATATGGATGTGAATGACAGCCAGCGGAAAGCGTCCCACCATAAGCTTGCTGCCATAACCATCTAAAATAGCACGGTTGAGCAAGAAGTTCTTGATATAACGGCCATTGATGAAGAGGCTGATATAGTTGCGATTAGCACGAGTTAACTCAGGCAGAGACACAAAACCTGAAATTTCGAAATCTAAGTCAGAGTTCTCAATTTCAATCATCTTCTTGGCACTCGCCAAACCATAAATCCCTGCAATAGCTTGCCGCAGTTGCCCAGTCCCTGCTGTCCGCGTCATTTCCTTGCCATCACTGATTAAACTAAACGAAATTTCAGGATGGGCCAGGCCCAGACGGTTGACAATATCAATAATATGAGACAACTCCGCTTGCTGACTCTTCATATACTTGAGGCGGGCAGGCGTGTTGAAAAAGAGGTCCTCCACACAAACCTTGGTCCCCACAGGACTAGTCGCTGGGATGACTTTTTCTACTTCTCCCCCACGCGCTACTAATTTAGTCCCGTGGCTTGCGCCATCCATTGCCGTCAACAAAGTCAAGACACTAACAGATGCGATAGAAGGCAAAGCTTCACCACGAAAACCAAGCGTCCGAATTCGAAAGAGGTCTGCCTGATTTTTTATTTTACTGGTCGCATGACGACGCAGGGCCAATTCCACCTCATCGTGGGCAATTCCATGACCATTATCTGTGATTTGAATCTTCTTGAGACCTGCTTCCTCAATCTCAATGATAATCTGACTAGAACCCGCGTCAATTGCGTTTTCTACCAACTCCTTAACCACACTGGCAGGACGTTCGATAACCTCTCCAGCCGCGATCTGGTTTGCCAGCACCTCTGGCAATTCAATAATATGAGACATCTTTCAGCCCCTTTCTGTATCTATTTTCCTAGAATTTGATTAGTGCTATTATACCATATTTCAGAAAGGACAGAAAAGCTCCACCACATAGGAGCCAAATCCCTCCACATAAACAAAGTCCCTTGTCAGGTCTCCTAAAATAGTGTTTAATAAAGGTGTACAAGAAGTGATCACAATTTTGTATGAAAAACAAGGAGAGAAATTTATGAAAGTAGAACTACAGATTAGTGAGTCTTACGAGGAGGAAAAACTGATTGTCCAAGCACCTCAAGAGACCGAAAAAGTCCAAAAAGTCATCGAGTTCGCAGAAAATCTGGATCAAAAAGAAAAAATCAAAGGGAAAATCGATGATCAGGTCTATCTAGTTAAGATTGGTAAGATACAACGCTTCTATATCGAGAATCGGAAGGTTCTAGCAGAAACAGCAAGTCAGACCTACAACATTGATTTACGGCTCTATCAAGTCCTTGAAATTCTGCCAACCAATTTTATCCAAATTTCTCAATCAGAAATCATCAATATCGACTCCATCTCTCACCTCAAGCTCACTCCCAACGGTCTAGTTGAAATTTTCTTGAAGAATGAAAGCTTCACCTACTCTTCACGCCGTTACCTAAAAACCATCAAGGAGAAATTAGAACTATGAAAAAACAAATCTTTCACGACGCAGCTGCTGGTGTCCTCATCGGCCTCATCCTCTCTATCATCTTTTCACTCATTTATGCACCAAGTACCTACGCACCCCTAAATCCCTACTCTCTCATCGGCCAAGCGATGATTCAACATCAGGTTCACGGTGCCCTAGTCTTGCTCTACTGCACACTTATCTGGGCATCTATCGGTATGCTCTTCAACTTTGGCAACCGCTTATTCAGCCGTGACTGGAGCATGCTTCGTGCCACTCTGACTCATTTCTTCCTCATGCTGGCTGGCTTTGTCCCGCTAGCAACCCTGGCAGGTTGGTTCCCCTTCCACTGGATCTTCTATCTCCAGCTTATTATCGAGTTTGCGATTGTCTACCTCATCATTTGGGCTATTCTCTATAAAAGAGAAGCTAGAAAAGTTGACCACATCAATCAACTCTTGGAGCATAGAAAGTAAGAACCTCATAATAAGCAAAGCCGAGAAAGAAACTTCTCGGTTTTTCTTTATCCTGCTGCACCTTATACTCAATGAAAATCAAAGAGCAAACTAGGAAGCTAGCCGCAAGCTGTACTTGAGTACGGTAAAGCGATTCTGACGTGGTTTGAATTTGATTTTCTAAGAGTATTACTATCATAGCAGTTATTTTCAGACCTTCTTTGTAAATTTTCTGTAATTTTCTATCTTTTTTCAAAATATTCTTGCATTTTACCAAAGTTTTTTGTAGAATATAGATTACATATCCAGATTATTCTGAAAATTCAAAAAGGAGTATCTATCATGTCACAATCTATTTCGTTAAATCAATCAACCTGGACAAGTAAACTAAAAGCAATGGGACCTGGAATCCTAATGGCTTCTGCCGCTGTTGGAGGTTCTCACATTGTATCTTCCACTCAAGCTGGTGGTTCTTACGGTTGGTCTCTACTTCTCTTGGTCATCTTAGCCAATGTCTTTAAATATCCATTTTTCCGTTTTGGTGCTGAATACACAGCTGATACTGGAAAGACTTTGGTTGAAGGTTATGCCGAAAAAGGAAAACTCTATCTCTGGATTTTCTTTATCCTCAATGTCTTTTCTGCTATGGTCAACACAGCTGGTGTCGCCATTCTGTGCTCAGCTATCATCGCCAGCGCCTTCCCAATGATTGGTCTTAGCATTACTCAATGGTCCCTCATTCTCGTTGCCATCATTTGGGCTATGTTACTCTTTGGAGGCTACAAACTCTTAGACGGTATGGCAAAATGGATCATGTCAGCTTTGACCATTGCAACTGTTCTTGCAGTTATCATCGCGGCGGTCAAGCATCCAGAATACAGTTCTAATTTTGTCGAGAAAACACCTTGGCAAATGGCAGCTCTACCCTTCATCGTCTCCCTCCTAGGATGGATGCCTGCTCCTATTGAAATTTCAGCCATCAACTCACTTTGGTCTGCTGAAAAGAAAAAGACCGTCAACTTTAACACAGAGGACGCTCTATTCGACTTTAACGTTGGTTATATTGGAACAGCTATCCTAGCTGTGTTCTTTGTAGCACTGGGAGCACTGATTCAGTATCCTACAGGACAGGCAGTTGAAGCCGCTTCAGCCAAATACATCTCTCAATTCGTGGGCATGTATGCGTCTGTTCTTGGCGAATGGTCCCGTTATTTAATTACATTTATTGCTTTCCTGTGTATCTTTGGAACAGTTATCACTGTTATCGATGGCTATTCTCGTGTCAATCAGGAATCTCTACGACTGCTAATCCGTCAAAAAGAAGACAATCGTAAATCTTTGAACATCTGGATGACCATCACTGCTATCATCGGTATCGTCATTATCAAGTTCTTTGCTGGTCAGGTTTCAACCATGCTCCGCTTTGCTATGATTGGTTCTTTCCTGACAACACCATTCTTCGCTCTTTTGAATTACGCCTTGGTAACGCGTGAAAACAAAAATCTTCCTTCTTGGCTCAAACACCTTGCCATTGCAGGGTTGATTTTCCTCTTTGGCTTCGCCATCTTCTTTATCTACGCACTCGCAATCGGAAAAGCAGGATAACTGACAAGCGCGAGATGAAGATAAGGTTTCATTTCAAGAGGACATTCAGCAAATATTTCTATGATAAAAAGCATAAGAACAAGGTTTTGAAGACCTGAACTTATGCTTTTTTACCTTCTTAAAGACTGCTTATAATCAAAAAGCAGTTAGCAAATCCCAACTGCCTCTTATAACTACCTTAATTTTCCTTTTCCAACTCATACAAATCTGCGATAATAGCTGCGACACGTTTGATATCTCCCAGCATGCCTCGCATTTCAAAGTCAGCCAAGACAGGAAAACCAAAACGTTGACTGTATTGCTTGGCTGTCAGGCAGTATTGGTTATTAAAGTTACGATTTCCTGAACCAACCACACCAAAACACTTACTAGCATTATCACCATAGGCGATAAAATCCCCCACTGGTGTCGTCAAAATCTCAACATCTCCATTATCCACGCCATTCCCACCTTCGAGGTAGGTTGGCAAAAAAGCGACATAGGGATGGTCCATTTCATAGAAATCTTGGCCTTCCTTGACCAAATCCTTGATATGAATCTTTTGAACCTCAATCCCCTCGTACTGGGACAAGAGATAGTCTTTCAAGCGTGTCACAAAACTTTCAGTATTGCCACTCAGACTAATATAAACTAAAGAAATTGTCTTCATATGTACCTCCATGATTTTATGTATAATCGAAAAATAACTACCAAGATTGTAACTTGATAGTTATTTTTTGTCAATACTTAGGCAAGTTCTTCGGTTTCCTCTTCTTCCGCCAAGGCTTTCTGTTGACGCCACATCTTATAGAAGACAAGGGCTAAGAAAAGAACATTGATGACGATATAGAAAATGCTAACGGCTTGTGAAATAACACTTATCCCTAAACGCATGGTCTCATCGTGAACTAACTGCACAGCGTCTTGTAAACTAACATAGCCATAAATCGAACCAATAATGGCTAGCAAAACATAGCCGACATAAGTATAGTTTGCATATTGCAAATTCTTACGAACAAGGAAGACAATCGCTACTACAACTAAAATAGCAGATAGTACAATCAAGGCCATATTAAAAATAGAATGAGATGATTCTGCTACTCTATAGGTGTAATTGATGTTGTCTTCTAATTGCTGGGCACTAAGTCCTGCAACATGTGACTGTTTAGCACGAAGGACTTCTTTGCTAGGCAAGGGACTCAACATTCCAAACAGAGACATAGCTGAAATAAGAGCAGACAAGATTAGCAAGACCCATAGATAAATTGGTTTCTTTTTCATAATAGAACCTCCTGATATTATTATTGATATTATAGCACTTTTTGTAAAGGGATACAAATTTTATAATGTCGTTTCTACCTGTTTTCGGTAGGCTTTTGGCGATTTTCCGCACAATTTTCGGAACACTTTATAGAAATATCCAACATTACTGTAACCAACAGCATAACAAATATCTTCAATACTGTCACTAGTTGAAAGCAAGAGCTGTTGGGCAGCCTTAATGCGTTGTTTGTTTAAAAGCTCTGCAAAGGTTGAATTGGTTTCTCGCTTAATCAACTGCCCCAGATAGACAGGATTGATAAAAAGATCCTTACTAATATCCTTGAGAGAAAGTTCTCTCTGATAATCACGCCCAATAACTTCCAGAACACTAACCACATTTTCATTCATTCGATATTGCCCAAAGAATCGGGTCAGAGTTTCCTTGATATAAGGAACCAATTCATCGAAGGTTTGAATAGCATGAATCGTTTTGACAATGTCCGTCATATCATCAGCTTTGAGGTGTTCAAACAAGTGGAAGACATCCATGACAAACTGGATAAAAAGCTGTTTGGTAATCGGAACACGCGGCGTATTTTCAAGAACCACCTTCTCCAAGAGATTTAACTCTTCTACGATTTGATTGAGATTTCCCTGAATGATAACCCTATAAATCGGTTCGTAATAGGTAAAGAGACTCTCAGACTGTTGTAGATTTACAGAGCCGTAAAAGAGGGCTTTCTCAGCATTCAGCTTCCAGCGTTCAAAGTGTTCTTGATAAGGAGCTTCAAAGGGAGTAACGACTAAACCATCTAGGGGTTGATCAGAAATAAAAATCTGCCAGTCTTGACCCAATACATAGTAGGGAATGGTGAAGGAGCCTTGTTTTTCCTTGGATAGACCTATCCACCAATTCTCCTTACCTCCTAGATAACTAACAAATCCAGCCTCGTCTAAATCTTGACTGAGGGTCTGACTTTTCTTTCCTCTCTCGCCTAGCTGACCTGCAATCTTCTCCAGCAGATTTCCCAACTCTACCTTATCAACAGGCTTAACCAAATAGTCCACCACACTAAGGTTCATTGCTCTTTTTACATAATCAAACTCCTGATAACCTGAGAGCAAGATATAGGCAGCATCTGGTAAGATCTCTTTCATTTCCTTAATCATCTCCAGTCCTGTTTTATCTGGCATATTGACATCGGAAATGACCACATCAACAGGATTTTCCTGCACATATTCTAGGGCTTCATCGGCATGACTGGCTGTTGCGACGACCTCCATATCCCACTTATCAAAGGGAATCAAACGCTTCAGACCTTCTGTCACCATGTACTCATCATCTACTAATAATACTTTATACATTTTCTCCCTTTCTACTCATCTTGAATTGTAATACGATACTGAACACCTGCTTGCTCTGCAGACTCTACACTAATGGCATAGCGGTCCCCAAAATAGAGCACAAAACGCTCATGTACATTGACAATCCCGATAGACTGCCTTTGAGAACTGTAGCTGGCTTGGTGTTCAAAATGTCTCTGACTTAGTTTTTCTCGGAGATTTGCCAGTTTTTCTGCAGTCATTCCACGGCCGTTATCGACCACTAAAATTTCCACAAATCCATCCTGTTTAAGAGCCTTGATGCTAATCACATTATCTGTCCGTCTGTGGTCAACACCATGCGCAAAATAGTTTTCTACCAGCGGTTGCAAGGTAAATTTAGGAATCTTCATATTCTCTAACTCTGGGTCTATCTTGAAACCATAGGCAATGGATTTAGGATAGCGAACCATGCAGAGATAGCTGTATTTACGACAAAATTCCAATTCCTGTTTGAGAAGGGTTTCTCTTTCGTCAGAAATATTGTTCCGCAAGAGACTGCTAAACTCATAAATAATATCTGCCAATTCATCTTGACTCTGCATAACTGCATACATGCGCAAAAATTCCAGCGTATTATACATAAAATGAGGATTGATTTGAGCCTGCAGGGCTCGCATATTGGCATCTTTTTGACTAAGCTCTAGCTGATAAATATCATGGATATTCTTTTCCAATCGATCCAACATATCATTGGTGGTCTCTGCGATTAGGAGCAATTCCTGGTCCTTTTCAAGCGTATCAATGCGAAGACCTTCCTCTCCTTGAGCAATAGCTTGAATGGAATCCACCAAATCCACTACCTGCTTTTGATAATTGGCAAAGGTCTGCCTCAAAGTCAGATAGAGAATGACAATAAAGAGAAGGCTCAAACCCACAATCAAAGCAGAGCTGGTCACTGTTCCTTGTAAAACAAAGTTTTTGGGAACTGCCACCTGAACCTGATAGCCATGAGAGGTGAAGCCGACAAACCAGTTCTCATGCTCCCTATTGACCCTCTCACCAATATGGAAAATTTCCGTATCAAAAGGCGATGTCACGGTAACAGCCATCGGGATATGACCTCGAGTATTGTCAATGGCATGATACAAAACTTCTGGATCCAAGGAGATGTAAATCACCCCTATAGATTGATCCGTCGCTGGGTCCAGAACAGGAATTCCAAAACTATTGGCCTCTGGTTTAAAGGCCTCAGCAGGCAATATATGACCACTTCTTTTATCCCTTGTTGAAACATAAACTTCTTTAAAATCCTGCAAGACGATTGCAACACCTGTTATAGAGTCATTTTGGACATAAAGATCATCAATGTTTTCATACAGAGAAATAGAAGTTGACGAAGCTGCTTGATGCTCCAACAGCCAATAAAAGTACTCAGAAGTTGACAAGCTAAAGTACTTATAAACCCCTTGTATCCGGTCTTGATTGGCTACTAAATCTTGCGCGAGTTGGGCTGACTCGCGATAATAATACTCTACCTCATCGACTGTTCGAGTGGTTACACGTTGGGCTACTCTCTGAGCTTCCTTTTCCCGTGAATCCCAGTCAGCGTAAGAGAGTAAGATTGCAAAACTCGCAATAATAATCATCATCACTGAACTGTAGGTTCTTAGAAGCGTATGTAGCCAAAACTGCTTCATTCTATTTTGTCGCCAATTTTTCATGGATACTTTCATAGACCGGTTCCAACATATCACTGATAAAGAAATGCCACATCCCAATTCCTACAAAGAAAAGTAGGGCAGGCATATAGTAACCAATTGCCACAAGTAGCACAGTTCCAAGGAGAACCTTGGCCACAGCCGCTAAGCTCATAAAGATGCCAATCAAGGATAGTTTGAGACTATTTCGATAAGACAAGTCAAAATAAACTTGTAGTTTCAAAGATACTGTATAAGCCAAAAAGATCAGGGCAACTACTAAGACATTCAAAAAGGTCGCAATCAAATGAATAATAGTCTGATGAGGCAATTGCACCAAGAGATGCAGGCCATAGACCAAAACTAGATCCACCCCTAAAAAGCTATAGAAAATCAGGTTGCTTGAGACGAAATTTTGCTTATAAAGAGACCACGCCTCCTTCAAACTGTATTCCCGAAAGCTATAACCATGTTCTGCATATAGGCTCATCAAGGTGGCACTAGCCGGCGCTAGACCAAGGATAATCCCTCCTGCCAATGTTAATAGCCAAAAGAAGGCTGTCGCAATCATCCCTAAAAAGAAACGATTAAAGACAAAGTCTAAAAATCTACCCATGATATCCCCCTAAAAATAACTATGAAACTATTATATCATATTTCAAGCGTTTTCAAAAACTTCTAGTATCCATTTACAATCCCACCAAACCATGGTAAAATGAGAATTGTGAAAAAATTATCAGGAGACAATTCATGAAGAAATCTATCTTAACTACACTGCTTTTTGCAGTTCTTTACTTCCTCTGCATGGGGATTGGTGTCCTTTTGGGCAATTTCTTTGACCAAGCTGGAAACATGTTTTATGCGCCTGCCTTTACTGCCCTTGTCGGCGGTAGCGTCTATATGATCCTAGTCGCAAAAGTTCCGCGCTTTGGAGCCATTACCACTATCGGCCTTGTCATTGCCCTCTTTTTCTTGGGAACTAAACACGGTGCCGGTGCCTTCCTTCCTGGAATTATCTGTGGTCTCCTAGCAGATGCAGTAGCTAACCTCGGAAAATACAAGGACCAAACTAAGAATTTCCTTTCTTTCATACTCTTTGCCTTTAGCACATCAGGACCAATTCTAATCATGTGGATTGCACCCAAAGCCTATATGGCAACCCTTCTAGCAAGAGGAAAATCACAAGAATATATCGACCGTATCATGGTTGCGCCAAATCCTGGAACCATCCTTCTATTTATCGCAAGTATTGTCATTGGAGCCCTAGTTGGTGCCTTGATTGGACAAGCCTTGAGTAAAAAATTTGCACAGAAAATCTGATTACTAAAAAAGAGCCACACGGCTCTTTTTATTTATGACTCAATTTTTTGGTCAAGAAGTCTCCCAAGAATTGGATCGCAAAGATAATCAAAATGATAATGATGGTTGCCAAGATGGTCACGTCGTGATTGTAGCGGTTAAATCCATAAGCGATGGCCACGTTACCGATACCACCAGCTCCAACCGCACCGGCCATAGCTGTTTCCCCAACAAGGGAAATCAAGGTCACAGTCGTCACACGAATCAAGTCTGGAAGACCTTCTGATAGGTAAACACCTACGATATCCCAGAATGTCGCTCCGCTCGCTTGAGCCGCTTCAATGACACCGCCATCCAATTCAGCCAAGACAACCTGCACCTGACGTGCAAAGAAGGCAAAGACTGCAAAAGATAGGGGTACAATAGCCGCATTTGGACCAATGCTTGTTCCTACGATTAGATGAGAGAAGGGTGACAAGACTGCCAAGAGAATGATAAATGGTACCGCACGGAAAATAGAGGTAATCTTATCCAAAATCCAAAAAACAACTTTATTTTCCAAAACACCTCCTGGCGCTGTTAAAACAAGGAAAAGACCTGCCACCAGCCCCAGGAAACCTCCGATGATGAAAGAAAGAACTGTCATATAAAGGGTTAGGTAGATGGCTGTTCCCCAGCCTGCTTGACCAGCCCAACCCATTTTATAGACATTTGGTAAATAGGTTTGAATCAATGACTCCATCTTACTGTCCTCCCTTCAATACTTTTAGCTGTACGCCTGCTTGACGAATAGCTTCTTGAGCACCTGCTAGCGCTGCTTTTTCACCTGACAAGACCACAACCAATTCTCCAACAGGAGTGCCATCAAGAATTTCGATATTTCCATAAAGGATATTAGCCGTTACTTGGTAACGCTTATACAATTCATTCAAAAGTGGCTCGTCTGTTGAAGCCCCTGCATACTTGAGCTGCACTAAGATACTGTTCTCAGATAAATGCTCTACGATTTCTTGTTTCTCAATCTTGACCATAGCTTCATCAATACCTGTAGCAGTTGAGATAAAGTCCTGGGTCAAAGGTTGTTTAGGATCTGAGAAGATTTCAAGAACACTACCCTCTTCAATCAAACGACCATCCTGCATGACTGCCACACGGTTGGCAATGTCTTTAACAATCTGCATTTCATGTGTAATCAAGACAACGGTCAAGCCTAATTTTTGATTCAAATCTTGCAATAAGGCCAAAATCTGCTTGGTTGTCTTAGGGTCAAGGGCAGAAGTTGACTCGTCTGAAATCAAGATTTTTGGATCATTTGCCAAGGCACGTGCAATGGCTACACGCTGCTTTTGCCCTCCAGATAGTTGTGAAGGGTAGTTTTCAGCACGGTCTGCCAAGCCAACCAAGTCCAGCAACTTGGCTACTTTAGCCTTCTTTTCTTCCTTGCTGAGTCCAGAGTGTTTGAGGGCAAAGGCTACATTCTCTTCTGCTGTCTTTTGACTCATCAGGTTAAAATGCTGGAAAATCATTCCGATATCTTGACGTTTACGACGCAACTGCTCGGCCGTCAAGGTCACCTTACCATCAAAAATCACATCGTCGTCAATGGTAATTTTCCCTGCAGATGGTTTTTGCAAGAGGTTAATCACCCGTACAAGGGTTGATTTCCCTGCTCCAGAATATCCAACGATTCCGTAGATATCCCCTTCTTGGATGTGAATAGTCACATCCTTGACCGCTGTGATGGTTCTCTTCTTTTGATGAAAAGTCACATCGATCTGATCTAACTTGATAATACCTCTACTCATAGCTTCTAATCAGCTCCTCTACTAATTCAATATGGGTGTAATAATCGGCGATTCGCACATTTTCATCTCCACCGTGGTCTCGGCTATTGGCATTTCCTAGACCGAAGGCCACCATTGGAACCTCTAGGGCATCAAAGACCGTATGCATAGGCCCTGTCCCAGCTGTAGTCGGCAAGACTGATACGCCCTGTGGATAGAATTTCTTGGCCAACTCGATTACATTGAGAATGGCTGGCGCGCTCATATCGCTTCGATAGCTCATCTCTCCCAAGGTATAGTATAATTCTACCTTATCAAAGCCATTTTTGTCTAGCTGTTTCCGAATTTTTTCCAAAACATCATGCGGTTCTAGGCCAGGAACCAAACGAACTTCTAGCTTAGCACTGGCTTCTGCTGGCAAAATCGTTTTGACCCCTTGCCCTTGATAACCTGACTGGATCCCTTCGATATTAAGGGCTGGCTCGAAAAAGAAACGTTTTAGGAAGGCTGCACGGTCCTCTTGTAAGAGAGGCAATTCCAATCCATAAATCTGGCTGATTTCCCCTGGATTTCGTTGAGCGTAGGTATCCACCAAGGCTAATTCACGTTCATTAGGCTCTTGTACTTCTTCGTACAAGCCTTCAACCAAGATACGACCATCTGCAGCGCGAAGAGACTGTAAGGCTTGAAGAAGATACCACGGAGCTGATTCCACAACCCCACCATAACTAGAGTGGATATCCACATCAGCACTTTTTACCTTGGCATCAAAGGTCACAATACCCTTGTTTCCACCAGAAATTTCCAACTGTTCCAAGGCATTTTTAGTCCCTTGTTCCCAAACCAACAAATCTGCGCCACGGAGTTTATCCGCATGCTTTTCTAGATACTTATCTAGGTCTGTCGAAGCCGATTCCTCCGCCCCCTCCATGATAAAACTGATATTGACAGGCAGGTCATCGTGGTGCTGCATGTATTTTCTCAAAGCACTCAAACGAGCTGTGATATGACCCTTGTCGTCATCAACCCCACGCCCATACATGAAACCATTGCGCACCGAAAGCGTAAAGGGATCCTCTGTCCACACCTGATCCCCATCCGCTGGCACAGTGTCATAGTGGTTATAAAAAATCAAGGTTTTGGCATCTGGACGCGAACTCTTGAAATGCGCCATGACAAAGGGCGCTGTATAAGTCTCATCAATCTCCACTTCAGCCCCAACACGCTTGAAAATCTCGCCCAGATAATTTGCGACTTCCTTAAGTCCAACCTGCTGGGCAAAGACCGATTTCTTAGAAATCAAAGTACGCAAAACCTCAAAATAATGCTGGGTCACATGATCCTTTTCAAATTTTTCAATCTGTTCTTGTTCGCTAGGAAAAACCATATTCTCTCTACCTTTCTATGAACTACTCTTCCTGACAATCTATGCTCTATACAAAAGCAAGAGGTGGAATTCTCTCTCCCACCTCCCTGTTTCTTATTACCAAACTGGTTGATCCAAACCGTCTGATGTTTCTTCGATAACTTTTTTCACTTCATCTGTATGGTAAGCTGCAATCACTTTCTTGATAGCATCAGCTTTTGGTGATGTTTCCCAATCTTTTTTCGCAACGATGATGTTGTACCATTGTTTTGAATTTTCATCAGCTTGTTCTTTGAAAAGTGCTTTCTTGTAGTCCAATTTTGCTTCTGTAACGAAGGTATTGTTTACAACGGCAGCGTCAACTGATGACAATGAACGAGCTGTTTGACTAGCGTCCAATTCAGTAATTTTCAAGTTCTTTGGATTTTCTTTGATGTTGGCAACTGTTGCAAGAGCAGTTCCGGAAACGTCCAATTTAATCAAGCCAGCTGATTGAAGCAAGTAAAGCGCACGGCTTTCGTTTGTAGCATCGTTCGGTACAGCGATTTCTCCGTTTGCTGGGATATCTTCTACTTTAGTGTACTTATTGTCACTTCCATTCAAACCTGAGTAAAGACGGATTGGAGAGATGTAAGTATCTGCAATCGCTACAAGGTCTTTCCCGTTTTCTTTGTTCCAGTTGTTCAAGAAGTTATAGTGTTGGAAAGCGTTCAAGTCTACTTCGCCATCAGCAGTTGCCTTGTTTGGTTGTGAGTAGTCTGTGAACTCTGTAAATTCCAAAGTGATACCGTCTTTTTTAACCAATTCTTGGATTTTGTCCCAACGTTTTTCTTCAGAACCGCTACGGTTAACAGTTGCGATTTTGATAGTTGTTGCATTGTCTGCTTTCTTTTCTGAGTTTCCGCAAGCTGCAAGAGCCAAACCTGCGACTGTAGCAAGGGCTGCTACACCAAGCCATTTTTTGATTTTCATGATTCTTTCTCCTTAAAAATAATACCGTACTAGTATCTCACAATTTGTTTGATTTCACAAATTGTTATTAGATAGCCAGATATATAGTTTAAAACTATATCCCTAAAAACTGAGAAATCATCCACCTGATCAGAATGGATGATTTCAAAAAATTATTTAATATCAGCTTCTGCTGGTAGATAAGAATCTCCGAAGAATTGTTTAGACAATTTTTCAAGAGTTCCGTCTTTGTAGAGTTCTTGGATACGTTTGTCTACAAATGTTTTCAACTCATCTTGACCTTTAGCAAGAAGTGGGTAAACGTAAGGTTGTTGGTCGCTTGGAAGTTCGATAACTTTCAAGTTGTCCAAACCTTGGTTCTTGATAACTGTTTCAACACCGATTTTATCAAAAATCTTGTAGTCAAATTGGCCATCGCTCAAGCGTCCCATGATTTGTTGGAAGTCCGCTTTAGTGTAGTTAAGGACAGTTGGATTGTCTGAGTGTTGTTTGTTGTAGTCTTCTAGCTGTTTAGCAGATGTTGTCCCTTGAACAACTTCTGTTGATTTTCCACCGATATCATCGAGTGATTTGATGCTAGAGTCATCTTTTTTCACTACAAGAACGTTAGGGTTCTTAGCAGTTGGAGCTGCATAAAGGTATTTTTCAGCACGCTCTTTAGTGTAGCTGATGTTGTTAACGGCCATTTGGTAACGGTCAGCGTCAAGTCCTGCAAAGACTCCTGACCACTCTGTCTTCTCAAACTTGACATCATACTTGTCAGAGTCTTTAAAGATAGCGCGAACCACTTCAATCTCGTAACCAGTCAATTCACCGTTTTCTTCATAGTTGAATGGTTTTGGTGAAGCATTGGTTGCAACGATAATTTCTTTCTTGCTAGCTGCTTCTCCTTCTTTCTTAGCACCACCTGAGCAAGCTGCTAACACACCTGCAGCAACAAGAGCAAGGGCAGCAAGAGATGAGTATTTAACGATTTTTTTCATGTCATTTCCTCCAAAATAGAATACCTTATAATCTTAACAGAAAAAGACCATTTACGCCATTATATGATATCTATCTCTGTGATAGGTTTTCTTTATGACTGATTTAAAAGACCAAACGCAAGACTGCAATCAAGACCACCCCAAAGAGAACTGTTCCGACTAGATTGCGGTAACGAAAGGCCACCCAAGCCGTTGGAAAGACTGCTAAGAAGTCCAGCCATTTGATTTGAGGAAGACTCCCAGCCTTGCCTGTCACTACGCTTGACAGAATCAAGGCAAAGATAATAGAAACGGGCAAGAACTTCAAAAAGCGCTCAACAATCGCAGGCAAGCCCTTATACTTGACCAAGATGAAGGGAATCATACGGGGAATCCACGTCACCAAGCCAGAAAAAATAACGGCTAATAAAAGATACTTACTGACCATCTAAAATCACCCCCATGCTACAACCAAGTAGCGTCGCAAACAGAACAGCTAGCGACTGAGATACTACTGTCAAGAGTAAAAAGAAGGACACCGCAACAACTGCTAGGATAATGAGCAGATTGCGGACAGGAATCCGTCTTTGCATAATCTGGAATTGCGAAGCAAAAATCCCGATGAACATCCCAACCAAAGCAAAGTCCAAACCAAAGATTTCTGGATTTGGTAGCAGGCCACCTAGAGCCGTTCCAACCACTGTCCCCACAAACCAAGCCACATAGCTGTTGAGATTGTTTCCATGCATCCACATCGGATTGACCTTATCTGTATGGGCCAATTCGCCCATCAAAACGCCATAGGTCTCATCTGTCAAGAGGCTAGACATACCAATATTTTGCCAGAGACTGGTATGACGGAAATAGGTTGACGCATGTAAGCTCAGCAAAAAGAGACGCAAATTAATCAAAAAGACCGTCATAGCAATAGCCGCTACAGGTGCTTGAACCGCAATCAATGCCAGCATAGCAAACTGGGCGCTCCCAGCATAAACAAAGAGGCTCATCAAGCCCATCTCCACAGGTGTCACATAAGGCGCACCAATAATTCCACAGGCCAGACCAATACTGATGTAACCAAGGGCCGTTGGCATGGCTGCCTGCGCCCCCTCCCAAAATCCTTTTTCTTTCATCTTTCTCCTCGTATTGTCTTAATAAATGGGCTGAATCAGTTCCAGCCACAGCATGGACTATTATAACACATTCAGGAAAGAGAAAAAAGTCTGCTGATTCTCATCAGACAGACTCCATTTTATTCCATGGTATCAAAAACAAGACTTGGTTTAGTATTGAACTCCAAGCCTTGCTTATATTCTTTTTCATTTTAGATTCATGCATTATATAACCGTTAATATCGTATCTTATAATAAATCATATCTTAAAAATACCAGACCACACTATTCCCTGCTTATATTTAGCTTCTTTCTTTTGGACAATTTTTGCCAAATCCAACAACTCTGTCGGCGGTTCACCGTTAAAGCCCAACAATTCTTTAGAGACGGCAAATGAGAGACGTGAAGCTAACAAATCTTCATTAGTACTAGAGAACTGTTTCGCTGTTTCCAGCAATTGCTTCCTAAATTCTTCCGTCAAGCGAATTTCTTTATTATTGTACAGGGAATGAATTAAAATTTGTAACTGACTCTGTTTTTCCATCGTTTACCTCATTTTATCTAGGACTCCAAGTTTCACTTTTAGTCCAGCCTTTTATATTTCAACATTAAAAATATACTGTATGAGTCTCTGTTTGTAAAACACCTCTGCGACCTAGGATTTGCTTGAAGTGCTTTACAAGGATAGTATAACACGAAAATTGGCTTATTTTAAAAAATCGCATATTTGATATTTTTTCTTATAGAAATTTCAAATTTACGATTGTTGACTAATCGATAAGTTCTTTGTATTGCTGCAAACGTAATTCGAAGAGGGCCACCAATTGTGGATTTTCTAATACTTGCAGAGATTGGATAAAGTTTTCAATCTCTTTTTGATTGCTTCCTTTGGTTTGAAGAAAGACACTCATCTTCTTTAAAAATTGCCACAATAATTTCTCAAAAACATCATACGGGCGCAACATACTCTCCAGCTCAGCTTCAAAGATTGGGATGTAGGAGAAAAGTTTTCGCTCCATGAGCTCTGATAAGATATTTAAGAGTCCTTGCTTCATATACAATCGATTGTGTACTAACTCTTTAAATTCTTTGGATTTTTCAATTAAAGCAGTTGATAAAAATATCAAATCTTGGTTGCTTAAGAAGGGCATAGTATTGCAAAAAAGATAGAGTTCAAACCATGTCCAAGACTCAATAGCATAGAGATAGATGGTCAGAAACTCCCTATCCTCATCTGTTAGCGGATAGCTCTTATTTAAGGAATGGATGGCATTTTTAATCACAATAGCATTCAAACGACGATAGGTCTGCGCCATCTGTTCTTGCTCGACTTCCTCCAACAGTTGCTCTAAGCCAGCAATATCTTGATGGGCAAAGCGATCCACAACCCTTCTACCAATTCGCATATGTGGAGATTCTTGATAATTGTTGAGCTTATGACCAAACTCATCAAAATTCATATTGATTCCTTGGATGGCTAAGATCAACTTGTCTGCAGATAGCATAGACTGTCCTAGTTCAAACTTGGACAACTGAGAGGCTGTTAGTCCAGCACAAGCCACATCTGACTGTTTGAGCTTTCTAGCCAAACGCAATTCCTTGTAAAATTCTCCTAATTCCATTCTCTCAATCATCTTACCAGCTCCTATTTTTTATATATTATATCATTATTTACATTTATTTGTCAAAATATTCTGACACTTTAGCAAGTGAAAAAGCCAGCCTCAAGCTGACTCTTTATTCCATGGTATCAAAAGCGAGGCTCGGTTGGGCATTGAGATCCAAGCTTGCAAAGTTTTCTTTATTCCACTCGCTGACGCTGGCATAGGCAATCATTCCTGCATTGTCTCCGCAGAGGCGTAGGGGTGGGATGATAACCTTGACATCTGTGATTTCGGCTGCTAGGCGTTCTCTGAGACCTTTATTGGCTGCCACGCCACCAGCCACAACTAGGGTTTTAACAGGATATTTCTCCAGGGCTTTCTTGGTTTTTGCCATGAGAATATCCATGACTGCTGCTTGAAAGGACGCACACAAGTCCTCTGTTGACAAGCTCTCTCCCTTTTGCTCGGCATTGTGGTGAAGATTGATAAAGGCAGACTTCAACCCTGAAAATGAAAACTCCAGATTATCCTCCTTAATCATGGCACGTGGGAAATCATAAATATCCTGCCCCTGATGAGCCAACTCGTCAATCTCACGACCGGCAGGATAGGTCAAGCCCATGACGCGACCGACCTTGTCATAGGCCTCACCAACTGCATCATCACGGGTTTCCCCAACAATCTTATAATCTCCTGCCTCAGAAACATAGACCAACTCTGTGTGCCCACCACTTACTAAAAGTGCTAACAAGGGGAACTCTAAAGGCTCCACGCTCTGAGCTGCCATGAGGTGACCAGCCATGTGGTTAACGGGAATCAGCGGAAGTCCATGAGCCCAAGCAAAGGCCTTGGCAGCTGACAAACCAACTAACAGAGCTCCAACCAAGCCCGGTCCATAGGTAACTGCAACAGCTGTCACATCGTTTTCAGTAATCCCTGCTTCTGTCAAAGCTTCCTCAATACAGGCTGTAATGACCTCTACATGGTGACGACTAGCTACTTCTGGCACTACGCCACCGAAGCGCTTATGACTCTCAATTTGACTAGCAATGACATTGGACAAGAGCTCATCGTCGTTTTTCAAGACTGCGACACTGGTCTCATCACAGGATGTCTCAAATGCTAAAATATATCTATCCTTCATCTATTTCTCTCTTCATGACGATAGCGTCCTCGACTGGGTCATGGTAGTAGGCCTTTCGCTCAGCGATGACCGCCATCTTTTCTTTCTTGTAAAATGCTTGCGCTCGTTGATTTGACTTTCTGACTTCGAGGAAAATCTCCTTATCTGCCGGCAATTGAGCAAACAAGGCCGAGGCAATTCCCTGACCCTGATAAGTTTGTTTGACAGCGATTTGCAGGACTTCTGCTTCAAAGAGATTCTCCTGAACAGCTAGAAAGCCAATCACTTCAGCCCCATCATAAGCCAGAGCATACCAAGTCTGGTCTTGGGACAGGTCTGCTTGGATTTGTTCCAATGTCCAAGGGCTAACCGAGTAAACAGCTGCCATAACAGCATAGATGGCTTGAGCCAAGTCAGGTTGCTGTTGGATTCGTTTGATTTCTATCATAGGCGTTTAATGTAAGACTCGCCAGACTCAGTATGGTTCTTGAGCCAGTTTTCCTCAGCTTCGACACGCTTGAGGTAGTTAGGCACAAAATCATGCAAGGAGTCTGCTTCCTTATCCCAGACCAAAAGAGCAAGATTGGCTGCATTAGGCAAGGTTTCTTTGAAATTAGTTCTTGGCAAGTGTTCTTGAATTTGCTCCACAAAGGGGCCAACTTCTCCGACAAAGGTTACCTGACTAGCACCCTTGATTAGCTCGATGACTCGCTCAAAAGACAGGTGCGCTTCTGGCATGACAGGTTTGGCATTTTCATAAAATCCTGCATAAACATTGTTGCGACGCGCATCCATCAAAGGAACGAACAAGCCTTCTTGTTGGTATGGCACCAGAGCCAAGAGGCTAGACATACCAACCAACTCGATGTTCAGAGTGTGAGCTAAGGTCTTGGCAGTTGCTACCGCAATTCGCAAGCCTGTGTAGCTACCAGGCCCTTCCGCTACCACGATTCGGTCCAAATCCTTGGGCGTCCAGTCCAAACTTGCCATCAAAAAATCGATGGCAGGCATGAGGGTAATACTGTGATTTTTCTTGATATTAATCGTCGTCTCGGCAAGAACCTGCTTATCCTCTAAAATAGCGAGAGAAAGAGCCTTACTGGACGTATCAAAAGCTAATACTTTCATAACACATTCCTATCTTTTTGTCTGCTTACTATTATACTACAAAAGCTGGCACATGGGAATTTTCTTTATCCCCAAACAAAAATGCCCTAGCATCAGCAGGGCATCTAAGCATTTAATCCAAAGTAAAATACAAACCAAACGACATAGGTTACGAGGAGGAGAAAAAGCGAGTAGAGAGTCACAAAACTAATCTTCCACAAGAACTTGGTTTGTCGTCGTTCCAGTTTGGCAAATAGAAGATTCCCCGCATAAACGCAAGCAACAAAAACAATAAAAGCTACCAAGCGAGCTCCGATAGCAAAAGCAAATAAGTTATACATAGAGCAACCTCCTTAACTTACAAACTATATGGGACTATGACAAGCGATAAATTTCACTTCCATTATCAACATAACACATTTTCTTTGTTTTTGCAAGCGCTTACTAAATAAATCGGCCCATGACTTTCTCGTTTCCGTCTTTTACTAATTTTTCATTTTGTGGTATAATTGAAATAATTGTAACGAATCAAGGTCAATCTAGACACAAAATGGAATGAAATCAAGCAAATCTCTGCTAAAAGTTTGGAATAAGCTGACCTGTAAATAGAAAGGAACTATATGATTTACAAAGTTTTTTATCAAGAAACAAAAGAACGTAGCCCACGTCGTGAAACAACACGCGCACTTTACCTAGACATCGATGCCAGCTCAGAACTTGAGGGCCGTATCGCTGCTCGCCAACTTGTCGAAGAAAATCGCCCAGAGTACAATATCGAGTATATCGAACTCTTGTCTGACAAATTGCTAGATTACGAAAAAGAAACTGGCGCCTTCGAAATCACGGAGTTCTAATATGGCCTACACTCTTAAACCTGAAGAAGTCGGCGTTTTTGCCATCGGTGGTCTGGGAGAAATCGGGAAAAACACATATGGGATTGAATACCAAGATGAGATTATTATCGTCGATGCTGGGATTAAATTCCCAGAAGATGACTTGCTGGGTATCGACTACGTCATTCCTGATTACTCTTACATTGTAGACAATATCGACCGCGTCAAGGCTGTTTTGATTACACACGGACACGAGGACCACATTGGTGGGATTCCCTTTCTGCTCAAGCAAGCAAATGTCCCTATCTACGCTGGACCGCTTGCCTTGGCTTTAATCCGTGGAAAACTCGAAGAACACGGCCTCTTGCGCAACGCCAAACTTTACGAAATCAACCACAACACTGAGTTGACCTTTAAAAATCTCAAGGCAACTTTCTTTAGAACCACTCACTCTATTCCAGAGCCTTTGGGAATTGTCATTCATACTCCTCAAGGGAAAATCGTTTGTACGGGTGACTTCAAGTTCGACTTCACTCCAGTTGGTGAACCAGCAGACTTGCACCGTATGGCAGCTCTTGGTGAAGAAGGCGTGCTCTGTCTTCTCTCGGACTCGACAAATGCGGAAGTGCCAACCTTTACCAACTCTGAAAAAGTCGTTGGTCAGTCCATCATGAAGATTATCCAAGGCATCGAAGGACGTATCATCTTTGCATCCTTTGCCTCAAATATCTTCCGTCTCCAGCAAGCAACAGAAGCTGCTGTTAAGACTGGACGCAAGATTGCGGTCTTTGGTCGCTCTATGGAAAAGGCCATTGTCAACGGAATTGACCTTGGTTACATCAAAGCTCCTAAGGGAACCTTTATCGAGCCAAATGAAATCAAAGACTACCCTGCAGGCGAGGTTCTGATCCTCTGTACAGGTAGTCAGGGTGAACCTATGGCGGCCCTCTCTCGTATCGCCAACGGAACCCACCGTCAGGTACAACTCCAGCCCGGTGATACGGTCATCTTCTCTTCTAGTCCAATCCCTGGAAATACTACTAGCGTTAACAAGCTGATTAACATCATTTCTGAAGCTGGTGTCGAAGTTATCCACGGTAAAGTGAACAATATCCATACATCTGGACACGGTGGTCAGCAAGAGCAAAAACTTATGCTCCGCTTGATTAAGCCAAAATACTTCATGCCTGTCCACGGTGAATACCGTATGCAAAAAGTCCACGCTGGACTAGCGGTGGATACTGGTGTCGAGAAGGACAATATCTTTATCATGAGCAATGGTGATGTGCTTGCTCTTACTGCTGACTCAGCTCGTATCGCAGGTCATTTCAATGCCCAAGACATCTATGTCGATGGAAATCGTATCGGTGAAATCGGCGCTGCTGTCCTCAAAGACCGTCGTGATTTATCTGAAGACGGTGTCGTTCTAGCAGTCGCAACTGTTGACTTCAAATCGCAGATGATTCTGTCTGGCCCAGACATCCTTAGCCGAGGCTTTGTCTACATGAGAGAATCTGGCGACTTGATTCGCCAAAGCCAGCGCATCCTCTTCAATGCAATTCGTATCGCACTGAAAAATAAGGACGCCAGCGTGCAATCTGTCAATGGTGCCATTGTCAACGCCATTCGTCCCTTCCTTTATGAAAATACAGAACGTGAACCGATTATCATCCCGATGATCCTCACACCAGATGAAGAATAAAGCAAGAAAACAGCCCCGATTCGGAGCTGTTTTTCTCTATGCTTTCTTTTCTTGGTTTTTAGAAATACTGCGATTCTTACCTTCCAGATACACCATCAAAATAGAAATATCTGCCGGGTTTACTCCAGAAATACGGCTGGCTTGGCCGATGGTTTCTGGATTGATGAGTTTGAACTTCTGACGGGCTTCTGTCGCGATAGAATCAATATCATCCCAATCAATATTGGCTGGAATGCGTTTTTCTTCCATACGTTTCATCTTGACAACCTGATCCATCGCTTTGGAAATATAGCCTTCGTACTTGATTTCTGTTTCAATCAATTCGATAATCTTGTCATCCAAGTCCTCTGCAGCTGGTCCGATGAAGGCCACCACATCTTGGTAAGAAACTTCTGGACGGCGAAGAAATTCCTTGGCTGTCACCGCATCTGTCAACGGCTTGAAGCCCATCTCCTCAACCTTAGCATTGGTTTCTTTGACTGGCTTGAGTTTGATACTGTTTAGGCGCTTCATCTCATTGTCAAATTGATTTTTCTTGATTTCAAAGCGAGCCCAGCGTTCATCATCCACAAGTCCAATCTCGCGTCCCATCTCAGTCAAACGCATATCAGCGTTGTCATGACGGAGAATGAGACGGTATTCAGCACGACTGGTCAAAAGACGATAAGGTTCGATAGTCCCCTTGGTTACCAAGTCATCAATCATCACCCCGATATAACCGTCACTGCGCTTCAAAATCAACTCAGGTTTGTCTTGGATTTTCAGAGCCGCATTGATACCCGCGATAATCCCTTGGCCAGCAGCTTCTTCGTAACCTGATGTTCCATTTGTCTGACCAGCAGTGAAAAGGCCTGAGATTTTCTTGGTTTCCAAAGTCGCACGCAACTGGTGAGGCAAGACCATGTCGTACTCGATAGCATAACCAGTTCGCATCATCTCAGCATTTTCCAGACCTTTAATGGAATGAACTAGCTCACGTTGGACATCCTCAGGCAGACTGGTTGAAAGACCTTGGACATAGACTTCTTCTGTATTGCGCCCTTCTGGTTCTAAAAATAGTTGGTGGCGTTCCTTGTCCGCAAAGCGCACAATCTTGTCCTCAATTGACGGACAGTAACGAGGGCCCACTCCCTTGACTACACCTGTGAACATAGGCGCACGGTGGAGGTTGTTTTGGATAATCTCATGACTGGTACCATTTGTATAGGTCAACCAACATGGCACCTGGTCCTTGACATAGTCCTCATCACGTGAAGTATATGAGAAGTGATTAGGCGCTTCGTCCCCTGGCTGAATCTCTGTCACGTCGTAATTGATAGAAGAAGCCTTGACACGTGGAGGTGTACCCGTCTTGAAACGACCAATTTCAAGTCCCAATTCCTTGAGATTGTCAGCTAGGTTAATCGAAGCTAGACTGTGGTTAGGACCTGACGAGTACTTGAGGTCTCCGATGATGATTTCCCCACGGAGTGCGGTTCCTGTGGTCACGATAACAGCCTTAGCAGCATACTCTTGATGGGTAGCTGTACGTACACCGACAACCTTGCCATCTTCCACCAAAATCTCATCAATCATGGTTTGACGAAGGGTCAAATTCTCTTGATTTTCAACTGTCTTGCGCATTTCCTTAGAGTAAAGCTCTTTGTCAGCTTGCGCACGAAGGGCACGGACAGCTGGCCCCTTCCCTGTGTTGAGCATCTTCATCTGGATGTAAGTCTTGTCAATGGTTTTGGCCATCTCGCCACCTAGGGCATCAACTTCACGCACGACAATCCCCTTGGCAGAACCACCGATCGAAGGGTTACAAGGCATGAAAGCCAGCATTTCAATATTGATGGTCGCAAGCAAGACCTTGCAGCCCATACGGCTGGCAGCCAAAGAAGCCTCAACCCCAGCGTGTCCCGCGCCAATTACAATAATATCGTATTCTTCAGTAAAATGATAAGTCATATTTCTCTCCTATTCCTCAAGATGAATGTGTCTTAGTTGGCCGTCCCATTCTGGTAGGGCTGTTTTTAAAAAGTCTGGAACTAGCTGGATATTCTGGAGCTGATCCAAGTCAATCCATTCACAGGGCTGCGATTTTTCATCTTCCTGCATGGTCAACGGGGCGTCCTCAAGTAAGTCCACCAAATAATGAAACTCGATATTGTGATAGAAAACACCGTCTTGTTCAAAACGATTTTCAACCACGAAAGCTAGTTGCCCAGCTTGAGCTCGGACACCTAATTCTTCCCTCACTTCACGGACTACCGCGTCTTCCGTGCTTTCATTGACTTGAATCGCACCACCAATAGTGTAATGCTTGCCCTTATCTTTGGTAACAAGGATCTTGCCATTTTGGAGAATCAAGGCTGTCGCTCGAACGCCAAAAACCGTATTTCCCACTTTTGTCCGAAAGTCTTGTTGAGTCATTTTTGTCCTTTCCCTTAGACGACACAAAAACAGTCAAAACTCCAAAGAAGTGCAGGACAAAAAAGCCTGCAACATCCATGAGCTTTGACCATCATTTCTATTGCTTTTATTATTGTAGCAAATTGAGAAAATTTGTCAATCTAAATGTACTGACAAACTTGTCCATCTCGATAAGCATTGTCAATCAAACCGCCACCTAGACACTCTTCGCCGTCGTAAAATACAACTGCCTGTCCCGGTGTGATCGCGCGCTGTGGTTCCGCAAAGATGACCTCTGCCTTGTCTCCTTTGACATATACTGTCACCTTAGAATCAGGCTGACGGTAGCGGAATTTCGCCGTGCATTCTAGCGTGAATTCCTCTGGCATGTCACGAGTAAAGTGGACCTGACTGGCCTCTAGGCTTGTTGACATGAGCGAGTCATGGTAGAAACCTTGGCCGACATAGAGGATATTTTTGCTCAGGTCTTTTCCGACAACGAACCAAGGGGCATTGTCACCGCCGTGTTGCCCACCGATACCGAGTCCGCCACGCTGACCGATTGTATAGTACATCAGGCCAGCATGCTCACCCATATCGCGACCATCCACAGTCATCATGCGACCAGGCTGAGCTGGTAGGTAGTTGCTAAGGAAGTTTTTAAAGTTCTTTTCTCCGATAAAGCAAATCCCTGTCGAGTCTTTCTTCTTCGCAGTCGCAAGTCCTGCTTCTTCTGCTAGTCTGCGAACTTCAGGCTTTTCCAAATGTCCCAGTGGGAACATGGTTTTTTGAAGTTGTTCTTGCGAAAGTTGGCTGAGGAAATAGGTCTGGTCCTTGCCATTGTCCACACCACGAAGCATGTGAACAGTGCCATCCTCATCACGCGCCACTCGGGCATAATGCCCAGTCGCTACATAGTGTGCCCCCAAGGTCATAGCATAGTCCAAAAAGGCCTTGAACTTGATTTCCTTGTTGCACATAACGTCTGGATTTGGCGTGCGCCCTGCACGGTATTCCGCTAGGAAATATTCAAAAACGCGGTCCCAGTACTCTTTTTCAAAATTGACAGAGTAGTAAGGAATGCCAATCTGGTCTGCCACCGCAGCCACATCCTTGTAATCTTCGGTCGCCGTACAGACGCCGTTTTCATCTGTGTCGTCCCAGTTCTTCATGAAGATACCGATCACATCGTAGCCCTGCTCCTTGAGCAAGAGAGCCGTCACCGACGAATCAACACCACCACTCATCCCCACGACAACACGTGTTTTAGAGTTATCACTCATGGTAAGTCTCCCATCTATTCGTTTATTCACGATTGAAGGTCGTGTGTGCTTCACGATTGAAGGTCGCTTGAGCAGTATTCATTATAACACGCTTGGTTGGAGAAGACAAGGAAGAGGCTGATAAATCATATCAGCCTCTATTTCTTACTTTGCAAACGAATCAATTTTCCCCTTTAAGTTCTTTCTTCGCTTGTTCTATCTGGTATTTCACTTGGTCAAATCCTGTACCTCCCAAGGAATTTCGTCTTTGAACAGCAGTTTTAGGTTGCAAGTAGACATAGATATCCTCGGCAATGAGGGAATGATAGGTTTGCAATTCCTCCAAAGTCCAATCTTGAATATTTTTAGCAGACTTGATAGAGTCTAGCACTAATCTTCCCACAACCTCATGAGCTTCTCTAAATGGCAAGCCTTTCCCTGCCAAATAATCTGCCAACTCAGTTGCATTTGAAAAGTCCTTCTCTGTAGACTCTTGCATTTTTTCCTTATTTACCTGCAAGCTAGATAACATACCTGCCAATACATCAAGGGAATTTAAAATCGTTTCGACCGTGTCAAACATACCTTCCTTATCCTCTTGCATATCCTTATTATAAGCTAAAGGCAAGGACTTCATGACTGTCAATAGTCCAAACAGATTACCATAAACTCTACCAGTCTTTCCTCGAATCAACTCAGCCATATCTGGATTTTTCTTTTGGGGCATAATAGAGGAACCTGTTGTAAATGTATCTGACAAGGTAATGAATTGATACTCAAAACTACACCAATTTATCATTTCTTCACAAAAACGGCTCATATGCATCATGAGTATGCTGGCATTGGATAGAAATTCTAAGATAAAATCGCGGTCACTAACAGCATCCAAAGAATTTGTATAAGGTTGCTTAAACTCCAGCAAATCGCTAGACAATTGGCGATCAATGGGGAAAGTCGTTCCTGCCAAAGCTGCCGCACCTAGAGGGCATAGATCTGCATGCTGCTGGTTAAATTCAAAACGTTCACTGTCTCTTTGAAACATATTGTAGTAAGCCATTAGGTGATGGGCAAAACTAATAGGCTGAGCATGTTGCAGATGTGTATAGCCCGGCATGATCGTCTCCACATGATTTTCCGCCAAGTCTAATAAAACACCCTTGAGATGAGCCAGTTTATCTAGGACATAGCCTAGTTGCTCCTTGAGATACAAGTGCATATCTGTCGCAACTTGGTCATTTCGAGAACGAGCTGTATGTAGTTTCCCTGCAAGGGGACCAATTTTTTCTGTCAGCAACACTTCCATATTCATATGAATATCTTCGTTTGTGATATCAAAGTCAAGTTGACCTGCCTCTAGCTCTTCTAAAAGCTCTTTCAAGCCTGCTTGGATCTTTTCTGACTCCTCCAAACTCAAAATGCCCGTCTGACCCAACATCTGAACGTGGGCTAAGGAACCAATCACATCAAATTTAGCTAATTTCTGGTCAAAAGATATACTCGCACCAAAGCGCTCTACCCAGTCTTCGACAGTCCCTTCAAAGCGACCACCCCACAATTTTGTATTCTTAGCCATATCACATCCACCTCTCTAGTCAATCGCCCTATTTGGCGCTTTTTTGAACCTCAGAATGAACCTTGGTTGGAAGTCCCCATAACTTAATAAAGCCAACAGCCGCATCTTGGTCAAAGGTATCTGCACTAGTATACGTCGCCAAATTTTCATCGTAAAGTGAATTTGGTGATTTCCGAGCCACGACCTGAGCGCTCCCCTTATACAGTTTGACTTTTGCAGTCCCATTGACAACTTTTTGAGTCTCTTTAATATAAGCAATCAAGGCTTGTGTAGCTGGACTAAACCACAAAGCATTATAAATGAGATTTGATAATTCATTTTCTATGATTGGTTTAAAATGAGCCACTTCTCTCACAAGCGTCAAATCCTCAATTTCCTTATGAGCTGTCAGCAGGGTCACTGCCCCTGGGCACTCATAGATTTCTCTTGATTTAATCCCCACCAAGCGATTTTCCACGTGGTCAATCCGTCCGACCCCATGTTTTCCAGCTATTTCGTTGAGTTTTTGAATCAAATCTGCCAATTTTAGCCCTTCTCCATTGAGGGAAACTGGAACACCTTCACCAAACTCAATCTCAATGTATTCTGGCGTGTCTGGAGCTTCCTCTGGAGAAGATGTGATACCAAAGGCTTCTTCTGGAGCCTGATTCCATGGATTTTCTAAAATACCACACTCATTGGCACGTCCCCAAAGATTTTGATCGACAGAGTAAGGATTGTCAAGGTCAGCAGGAACAGGCACCCCATTTTCCTTAGCATAATGAATTTCTTCCTCCCGAGACCATTTCCATTCACGAACTGGCGCAATCACTTTTAAATTGGGATCCAAGGCTGCAATGGATACTTCAAAACGTACTTGGTCATTCCCCTTGCCTGTACAACCATGAGCAATTGTAGTCGCTCCTGTCTGATGCGCGATTTCAACCAATTTTTTAGAAATAAGAGGGCGGCTCAAGGCAGATACCAAGGGGTACTTTTGTTCATAGTAGGCATGTGACTGGAGAGCTACTAGCACATAATCTGTAGCAAATTCGTCCTTAACATCAATGACATAAGATTCGACTGCTCCAACCTTGAGAGCCTTATCATGGATGAAATCTAAGTCTTTCCCTTCACCCACATCCATACAAACTGCAACAACATCATAGTCTTTCTTTAGCCAGGTAATAGCAACTGATGTGTCTAAACCGCCAGAATAGGCCAAAATTACTTTTTCTTTACTCATGTTCTTTTCCTTCTTTCTATTTTTCAATGGACGCTTTAAAGGCATCCTCAATGAGTTTGTCTAATTCCCCAGAATCCTTCAACTTTTGAATGGTTTTATCGACTGCTTCTTTCAATTCCTTGCTATCTTTTTTCATAGCGACCGCATAGGAATCATCTTGCTCTTTTTCAAAATTGAGTTCTGCGATTGTTAAATCAGGATTATTTTCCACAAATCCCTTAGCAACTGGTTCTTCAAAGATAACGGCATCCACTTGTCCTGATTTTAAATCTGTAATTAAATTCCCATTTTTAGGCAGAGATACGAGGGAAGAATTTTGTAGCAAATCTTTCGCCATCGTCTCTTGAATCGAACCTTTCTGCACTCCAACCTTTTTCTGCGCCAAGTCGTTTACAGACTGATAAGTAGCCAAGTCTGATTTTTTGACAATGAGCTTATTTTTTGAAGTATAGTAAGGAATGGAAAAGTCGAACACCTTGCTCCGTTCGTCTGTCTTAGAAACACCTGATATGGCAAGGTCGGCTTTTCCTGATTGAACACTAGCCAATACATTGTCAAAGCTCATGGGAGATAGTTCCAATTCGACACCTAGTTCTGTTGCGATAACCTTGGCTAATTCGATATCTGAACCCACAATCTGATTTTTCCCATCAACCACTTTTTGGTATTCAAATGGAGCAAAATCTGGATTGAGGGCTACAACCAATTTTCCTTTGGACTTGATGGCTTCAATTCCAGCCGATTGATTGTTACTACAAGCAAATAGTAGGGGGAGCATCACTAAACCAAACATCGTCATCAACACCTTCTTCATCTTATTCATAACAAAGTCTCCTTTATGTTTATTCCTTTTGGTTGTATAAATAATACACTTATGCTCATCGTTTGTCAAGCCTAAATTGAAAATTTTTTCAGTTTAAAACAAAAAAACCTAGAAATACCACATAAAAATGTCATTCCTAGGCGTATTTATGCTATTTATCTCTGGAAAATATGAGTATTCAGTCAGTCAAATGAAACCAAACGAACTCATTTTCCCTCGCCCAATTCAATGATACGATGACATTGTTGGGCTACATAAGCATCGTGGGTCACAATAATGACTGTTTTCCCCTCTCGATTCATCTCCAAGAGAAACTTCAAGACCAAATCTCTATTTTCAGGATCCAGCGAACCTGTCGGTTCATCAGCTAAAATCAGCTGGCTGGGTTTTAAGATGGCTCTAGCAACTGCAATTCGTTGTTGTTCACCACCAGACAACTCGGAGACCTTTTGATGCAAAGTAGCTGGCAAACCTACTCTCTCTAAAATCTCTTCCACCTTTTTGAGCTTGTCTTTCTTGGACAATTTCACATATTTCAGCGCCAGCATGAGATTGTACTCGACCGTTTCATCATCAATTAGGGCAAAATTTTGAAACAGATAAGAGATATGTTCACGGATTATTGTTTGTGATTTAGCAGAATTGACCGCTAGATTTGTCTGACCAAAAATCTCATACCGTCCGCTATATTCACCATCTATCAAACCTAATAAATTTAACAAGGTCGACTTACCACTGCCACTTTTTCCAACGATGGCAACTAAATCCCCCTGACCAATCCTGAGAGACAAGTTATCCAAAATCACTTTTCCCCCAATGGTTTTGGTAATATTTTTCAACTCAATCATAAGATGCCCCCTTTCAATAACTCTACTAGACTTTTTTTCTCCATCCTAGAAGCCAATACTAGCACAAATAGTATATCCAAACATGTAAAGCCTGCAAACAGCAGAAGCGGCAAGAGCGCATGGGCAAAGAAAATCAAGACTAGAAGAGGGAGACTATAGCCCAGCAAGAGCAGAACGAGGAGAGGACGGTAGCGATCGACCAGTTTCCACCCCATAAACTTCTTGGTAATAATATCCCTGCGCTTCAACAAGAAAGTAGTAACGAGTAAAAAGTAGGAGACAATCATACTGAGAAGAGCAAATAAGGCAAAAAGAACGTTAAAATTACGAACAGAATCCCGATAGGTATCAACCATCCCCTCTTGAATTGCTTGAATCGATGAAAATTTTAAATAGCTACCATCAGATAAGTTATCAACTAACTCCGTAATCACTTTTTGATTTTGTTCTGTATTTTCAACTTTCATCGGGTTGTTTAAACCTGTCGTTGACAAGTGAGTCTTTTCTTCCCACATCATGTCTTGATCATTTACCAGACTAATGATTGGATTGTGGAGATTTTCCTTTCGTTCATTATTATAAGGGAAGAAAGACCAATCTCCTTCATAGTAGGCAATTTCTACATCCATATCTTCTATTGTTTGCTTTTGCTGATCTTCATACCTCATAGAAAGATAGGCGATGGATTTTCCCAAGAACTGATTCTTGCCTTCTTGTCCTTTGGCACCGGCTGGCATCAAAATAACTTTTTTAGTGCCGGTATCTGGTAACTTGAATCCCTTGCTCTTTAGAAAATTGCTATTAGCATAGTAAACATCTACCTCATCAGGCAGTTGGTACTGCTGCACTTGTTCTGCTTTGATGACTGGTTTGATAGGAAGACTCGCACCTCGCACATAGTTTACTTGTGTTTTTGCTAGCAAGTCTTGATAAAATTGGTAGAAATAATCTGTAGATTTCCCTGACCCTGCTAGCTCTTCTTGCCACAAACTATCACTGAGTTGGAAGGTTTCTAAGCTCAGGTAATTGCCTTGGCTTACCCACTGTTGCTGATAAGCAAGTTCTTTGTTTTCTTGTTCTAGACTTCTGCCTACCCCAATCAGTAAAACCGTCAATAAAATAGTTGTCCCTATTTTCATCACATAATTGAAGATGAGACCAAGTTTGACAGATGAAAAACCTTTCAACATGGAACTGACTGTCATTTTCTGAATCATCAGGTAGGTCAGCCAACTGATGAACAAATACAACTGTAAAAGCAGAAATTGGGATAAGAGTAAACTTGGAAACAAAAGTTTTGGCCTGTAGTCCAGTACTAAAAATAGTCCCAAGTCAATGACAAGACTTCCACCCAAGAGAAGATAAAAATTAGTCTTTACAAAACCAGCTAAAATCGCCCTGCTTTGAAAACCAAGTAACTTTTGAATCCCCACTCGTTTCATCTCCATCATCGGCTGATAAACTGTCATTAAAATCACAAGCAAGATTGCCAAGATAAAGATAATGATAGATAGTAACAAATCTTGATTTAGCACTCCAACCTGACTTCGGTAAGTGGGTTCTAATAAAATCGTCTTATCTATCTGGAAAAAATCACTCCACTTTTGTAGAATGGTATCGCGATCTATCTCTTTGCTGGAGGTAATCATATAGCGCCCATTTACAGTATGGGATTTATCCTCAATATAGGATTGGAAGGTCTGGAGTCGAATGAGTTTCACCTTTAAAAAGGTGGGAATGATACCTAGATTATTAGGAAGATCCTGGTTGCTGTAAACTCCCTTCTCATTCTTTGAAAAATCAAGAGAAGTCAGACTGAACTCCTGATAGGGGAAGGTTTCCTTATCAAAAACACCAGCCTTGACGGCCTCATCGCCATTATCTACTTTGATAATAGAGACCTTGTCTTGACTTGCAACCTCTTCAAAAAACTGGAGAATCGTTTCTGTCGGTTTAGTGACATCTTTCAAGTACAAGTCAAATGAATAAGTTGTCTTGCCCATCTCCTGAATCCGCACTATTTCACGTGTAACATTTACATTCAGGACAAAAAACGTAGTACACAGCAAGAGCAGGAGCATACAAAGATGACTGATTTTTTTCATAGAGATACCTCCCGTGAAGAGACGAAACTGGAAAAAAACTAACTCTCCAATAAAACCACACAGTGATTCTCTCAGCTTAATTGTGTTCAAGGCTGAAAACACTGTGTGGTTTTTGAATGTTTAGAGGTTAGTTTTTTGAGCAATCGTCTATCAAAATGTCCGTTTATCTGTCAATAACCCGAGAAAATCTTGTCGTTTCAAGTCGGAGAAGTGTTTGGTAGAAAGACTTCCTTTTTGAAGTCCATCATCTCTAACCTGCAAATAATAGCTATGTTGGCTTGTTTTAATTGTCAAAAAATCGCCAAATATAAAAACTCTTTTCCAGTTGCGAATCTCAAATTCTTTCATCTCTGATTTTGGAATGCGGATAAGTCCTTGTCGCAAATCACGATGGTGCTCACTTGTGAAAGTCATCCCATTCCCAAGATTTCTTATCAGTAGTTCATCTGGAGTCACCATCACCAGCGCTATTTTAGTTAAGAAAATTTCAACTGTTGGTGGTAAAATCGCCAAATTAAACCAGGGATGTAGGTAGCGATAGGCTAAGAAATAATGAGGCTCCTCACCCAATCCTAGTTGTTTATATAATGTCTTAACCTCACTGTCTAATCTCGCTTCAAAAGACACATCCGAATGCTCTTCTTCCTTCTTCTGATTAAAATAACGCATCCAGACTAGGAAACCTATAAAGACTATGATAAATATTCCTGATAAAAGATATTTTAAATTGTAGTTCATCACTTAACCTCCTGATTCACGACTCCGCCTAAAGCAGAGTCCTTTTTATTTTAAAAATAGTTCCATAACAACTTTAAATAAGACTGGTGTCATCAAAATGAGGATGATTCCTATCACAAATATCATGACTACTCGAAAAAGCTCCTTATTTTTAAACATTTTTCCACCTCTTTTCTAGCTACACCATAGTACTTGTTAACACCGTCTTAAAATTACACCAAGCTTATTTTAGTTTTCTTTTCTACTTTTTATATTACTATGATACAATATTTTTAATAGGATTTTATTATTTGTTAACTTTTTTCACGAAAAGGAGTAAATCATGCGTTATGATTTCGGAAAGGTCTATAAAGAAATACGTGAGTCAAAAGGCTTAACCCAAGAAGAGGTCTGTGGAAATGTCCTCTCAAGAACCAGCCTATCAAAGATTGAAAGCGGCAAGGTAACTCCCAAATATGAAAATATGGAGTTTCTTCTCCGGCAAATCAATATGAGTTTTGAAGAGTTTGAGTATATCTGCCACCTCTATCAACCGAGCCAACGAACAGAAATCATGCAAACCTATCTCAATATGAGCTCAACCCTAGGGACTAGTAAACTCGAAACACTATTTCAAAAATGCCAAGACTATCTCAAAACCCACCACGACCTGCCCATAGAAGAAATCAGAGATATGTTGGAAATTGTCATTCATATCCGTCAACATGGTACAGAGCAACTGTCAAACCAAGTGAAACAGACTGTCAAAAAACTTTGGGAGAAAATTGAAAAACAAGATACATGGTATGAAAATGACCTAAAAGTCCTCAATACCATCCTTTTCAGCTTTCCCATCGAACACCTCCATCTCATCACTGAAAAAATATTGCAACGTTTGGAAGTCTATAAAAACTATCAACATCTACATGACTTGCGAGTGGCAATCCTACTCAACCTTTCCACTATTTACTTATACAATCAAGACAAAAACATGTGTAAGCAAATCTGCTATACTTTACTAGAGGACGCCAAGAACAAGAAAAGCTACGATAGGCTTGCTATCTGCTATGTCCGTATTGGGATTTGTAGGGATGATGCTAAACTGATCCAAAAAGGTTTCTCCCTTCTGGAGATCACCGATGAAACTTCCATGCTATCTCATCTCAAAAAAGAAGTAGAGACCTATTACCAACCAAAGAAATTATAAAAAAAGTCGAGGGGTTTCCTCGACTTTTACATCTTACTCTGCTAGTTAGTTCTTAATACCAGCCATTGTTAAGCCAGAAGTTTTTCGCAGCTGACCATGAACCGTAACGTCCTGCAACATAGGCATCTGCTACACGTTCTTGGTTTTCAGCTGAGTAATCACCGTTCAAGTATGAATCTGTCAATTGGTAACGTCCGATATATTGGCCGTTTGTAGCTGTGTAGCTACCACCTGATTCTTTTTGTGCAATCCATTCTTTAGCTTCTGCTTCAGATCCGCTTACAGTTGCAGCTGGTGCTGAAGTTTCTGCTGTAGTAACAGTTTCTTCTGCTGCAGGTGCGCTTGCCACTGGAGCTGCTTCTTCTGCTACTTCTGTAGTTTCTGCTGCTGGAGCTAAAACAGTTTCATCTTGAGCTGCTGGTGCTGCATAAGTAGTTGGCGCTGGTGTTGCAGCAGGCGCTACCGGACCATCGATAACCAACTCTTGACCAACATAAATCATATGGATGTTGTCAATGTGGTTGTTTTCTGCCAATTTCTCAACAGTTGTGTTGTGAGTTTCAGCGATTTCTGAAAGTGTATCACCTTCTTTAACAGTGTAAGTTGATGATTCTTGAGCAGATACAAATGATGGAGCAAATACTGCAAACAAGGCAGCTACTCCTGCAAGAGTGGTTTTAATCTTTTTAGTTGTTGATTTCATATTCGAAAATTCTCCTTCTTTCTATAGTTCTATCATACCCTTTAAATATTACTGTTTCTTGACACTTTTATGTAGAAATATTACAAAATTATTTTTTATTTCCCTAAACAAGCTATTTTTTGTTACAAAAGATGCTTTTTTATGCTATTTGTAGTGTAAAAAGGTTTTCATCCACAATTAAAGCCAAGACCTTCATTCTTTGATATAATAGAGATAAGAATTTTTATAAGGGGAAACTGATGAAATCACTTCGTTTTCAATCTGTCTTTGATATCATCGGACCAGTTATGATTGGCCCATCTAGTAGCCATACTGCTGGTGCTGTTCGTATTGGGAAGATTGTCTCTTCCATTTTTGATGATACTCCGACAGAAGTCGAATTCCAACTATTTAACTCATTTGCCAAGACTTATCGTGGTCACGGGACAGACCTAGCCCTTGTTGCTGGTATTTTGGGCATGGATACAGATGATCCTGAAATTCCAAACAGTCTGGAGATTGCCCACAAGCGTGGTATCAAGATTGTCTGGACTATTCAGAAAGACAGCAATGCTCCTCACCCAAACACCACTAAAATTACTGTCAAAAATGCCCACAAGACCATCAGCGTGACTGGTATTTCTATCGGTGGAGGAAATATTCAGGTAACCGAACTCAATGGTTTTGCCGTCTCTCTCAATATGAATACACCGACTATCATTATCGTTCATCAAGATATTCCAGGTATGATTGCCCTCGTTACAGAGGCCCTTTCACGCTATGGTATCAATATCGCCCAGATGAATGTTACTCGTGAAAAAGCTGGTGAAAAAGCTATTATGATTATCGAAGTTGACAGTCGCAACTGTGATGAGGCCATCGAAGAAATTCGAAAAATCCCTCATCTCCACAATGTCAATTTCTTTAAATAGGAGGAAGCATGTTTTATTCTATCAAAGAATTGGTCGAGCAGGCAGAACTGGACTTTCAAGGAAATGTCGCAGAACTCATGATTACAACAGAGTTTGAATTGACCGGTCGCGAACGTGAAGAAGTCCTCCTTCTCATGGAACGCAATCTAGAAGTCATGAAAGCCTCTGTCCAACTTGGCCTCAATGAAAATAAATCTCGTAGTGGCCTGACAGGTGGAGATGCTGCCAAGCTGGACCACTACATCAAAAATGGAAAAACCTTGTCAGATTACACGATACTATCAGCTGCCCGAAATGCCATCGCAGTCAATGAACACAATGCCAAAATGGGCTTAGTCTGTGCCACTCCGACTGCTGGAAGCGCTGGCTGTTTGCCCTCAGTCCTAACTGCTGCTATTGAAAAATTAGATCTAAGCCACGAGCAACAGCTGGATTTCCTCTTTGCTGCTGGTGCCTTTGGACTAGTCATCGCAAACAATGCCTCTATCTCAGGTGCTGAGGGTGGCTGTCAAGCCGAGGTTGGTTCGGCCTCTGCTATGAGTGCTGCCGCCTTGACTATGGTTGCTGGTGGGACACCTTATCAGGCCAGTCAGGCCATTGCCTTTGTCATTAAAAATATGCTAGGTCTCATCTGTGACCCTGTGGCTGGCTTGGTCGAAGTTCCCTGTGTCAAACGCAATGCCATGGGAGCTAGCTTTGCCTTTATCGCAGCAGACATGGCCCTGGCAGGTATCGAATCTAAAATCCCTGTGGATGAAGTTATCGATGCCATGTATCAAGTAGGGGCAAGTATGCCAACTGCCTTTCGTGAAACAGCTGAAGGTGGACTCGCTGCCACCCCTACTGGTCGTCGCCTCCAAAAAGAAATTTTCGGAGAATAAGCTTATCAAATAGGAGAAACTATGACCTCTATCTCAGCTATCTTTTTCGATCTGGACGGAACCCTCGTTGACAGTTCTATCGGGATTCACAACGCCTTTACCCATACCTTTAAAGAGCTAGGAGTGTCTAGCCCTGATGCCAAAACGATTCGTGGTTTTATGGGACCGCCCCTTGAAAGTAGTTTTGCGACCTGCCTTCCCAAAGAACAAATTTCTGAGGCTGTGCAGATATACCGTTCCTACTACAAGGAAAAAGGTATCCATGAAGCTCAGCTCTTCCCTCAGATTGTAGAACTGCTCGAGGAGTTATCTAGCAAATATCCTCTCTACATCACCACTACAAAGAATACTCCAACCGCTCAAGACATGACAAAAAACTTGGGAATCCATCATTTCTTTGAGGGCATTTATGGTTCCAGCCCTGAAGCACCCCATAAGGCCGATGTCATTCGTCAGGCTTTGCAGACATATCAACTAGCACCTGAACAAGCCATCATTATTGGAGATACCAAGTTTGATATGCTGGGAGCTCAAGAAACAGGCATTCAGAAATTAGCTGTCACTTGGGGATTTGGAGAGCAAGCAGATTTGCTCAACTATCAGCCTGATTATATCGCCCACAAACCATTAGAGGTTTTGGCCTATTTTCAATAACATAGACTGGGCAACAACTCACTTTTCATACTCTTCGAAAATCTCTTCAAACCACGTCAGCTTTATCTGCAACCTCAACGCTGTGCTTTGAGCAACCTGCGACTAGCTTCCTGGTTTGCTCTTTGATTTTCATTGAGTCTCAGAAGAAAATGAAACAAGTTTACACATAACGAAACGCATACTACCAAGTTTTTTCAAGACTTGATAATATGCGTTTTTCTGATTTTAAAGATTTTTTATTCAACGTGGGTTGTTTGATTAGCAAAGGCGATAATAGCTTGTTTCAACTCATCTCCACTGAGAGTGCGGAATTCTTCAATCTTTTGATCGATGGCTTCTAGAGGCATGACATTCACCTTACCAACGAAAATCTTATCCATAACCTGATTATCAACAAGTTCGGTGGATACCAAGAGTTCTTCGTAGAGTTTTTCACCTGGACGGATTCCAACTTCAACGATTGGAATTTCACTTTCGGTGTGTCCACTTAGAAGGACCATTTTCTTAGCCAAGTCATAAATCTTGACTGGTTTGCCCATATCAAGGATAAAGACTTCCCCATCCTTGGCATAAGCACCAGCATGGATAACCAGACGGCTAGCTTCTGGAATAGTCATAAAGTAACGGGTCATACGGAAGTCTGTCACTGTTACAGGACCACCTTCAGCAATCTGACGTTCAAAGACAGGAATCACGCTACCACGGCTACCAAGAACATTCCCAAAACGAACCGCACAGTAGGTCGATTGGCTACGTTGGTTAAAGCCAGTGACAATCAATTCAGCCACGCGCTTGGTTGCTCCCATAACATTAGGTGGATTGACGGCCTTATCTGTCGAAATCATAACCATCTTAGGCACCTTGGCTTCATCAACAGCCCTAGCCACATTGTAGGTTCCACGGATATTATTTTTGAAGGCTTCTTTTGGATTGCGCTCCATCATAGGAACGTGCTTGTGGGCAGCCGCATGATAAACAATAGCAGGCTTATACTGCTCGAAGACTTGCAAGAGACGATCATAGTCTTGAATATCTGCGATGACTGGTACATAATCAATCCCTTGGAACTTGCGAATCAATTCATGATACACAAGGTAGATTGAGTTTTCCCCATGACCGAGCAAGACAATGCGTTCAGGATTGAAGCGGCTAACTTGGCGACAGATTTCAGAACCGATTGAACCACCAGCCCCTGTAACCAAGATTGTTTTTCCAGTAAGTTCTGCTCCCAGACGCGATTCGTCAAGACGAATTTCCTGACGGCCCAAAAGGTCTGTGATATCAATCTTCTGGAAGCCTCCACCTGCTTGGTGGAGTCCCTGAACAACGGTTTCAACCTTAGGCATCTTGTAACATTTGACACCCAGCTTATTACACATTTGCAGGATACGTTCATACTCTGACGGATCAAGCGACGGAATTGCAACAATAACACGCTCGATTTGATGGCGTTTAGCCAATTCAGGCAGGTTATCATAAGAGCCCAAAACAGGGATACCACCGAGTTTTTGTCCCTTTTTCTTAGCATCCTTATCCAAAATACCAACAAGTTCTAATTCACTGGTTGGATGTTGGTAGCTGTTCATAAAGAGGGCTCCACCATCACCAGCACCAATCAAGAAAGTTCGACGGTGTTCCCCATCTCCACTGCCTTTTTTGCGTTTAGAGTAGATTAACTGCCAAGTAATCCGTGGCAATAAAATCAAGAAGGTACTCAACAAGATAAAGAGTACGATAAAACGGATGGAAAAGAGTGGCAAGAAGGCATAGCAGATACTATATGACAAGACGCTGCTCACAGTCACACCAAAAAAGATTTTCATAAAATCCGTAATTTTGCTGTAACGACTAATACTAGCGTTCAACCCCCAAAATGCAATCATCAATTGATAGAACAGGAAGGCCAAACTCGTATAGATAATGTAGTCAACAGGCGCTGGATTAATCAATCCGTAGAATAAAATATAAGATACAATGATGGAAACTACCATACTGAAAATATCAAATATGCCCCAGAAGACTTGTTTTTGTTGTTTATTTAAAATTTCCACCAGATCAATGACATAATCTGTGAGTTTTTTATTCATAGAAATTTACTCCTCCTTAAAAGAGTTGGGTAGTTATATTGTTATTATAACACTTTTTCTCTAGTTTACGATTTGTTACAATCTTTTAATTGCTTTTTCGTAACAGTTTCATAAAAATAAACTGTCTGACAAATCCTGGACAAAGTGCAACAACCATCTGAATCGCAACACTCTTGGCATATTCCATGTAAGAAATTTGCCCTCTCTTCAGCATTCGTTGACGAGCCTGACGATAGAGTTTGAGGTAACGCAGTCCCCCACGACGCTCAAACATCCCTGCTCCGACACGAACCCTACACAAGATTTGATCCAGGTTTCCAGTCTTGGCTCCTGCAGCAATCATATTGAGCCAGAGGAGGTCATCTTCCATATAAAGCCCATCCTCATAGTTGCCTGCCTTGAGAACCATATCCTTCTTGAACATAACAGTCATGTGGTTAAAGGCGCTTCTCATTCTTTGATAAGCTACAATATCTGCGTGCTGGGTTGGAACACGACGATAAGAAACAATCTCATCAGGATTGTCAATAAACTCTGCAATATGGCCACCTAATAGGTCGAGATTGTCCCTCTCCATTAACTGAACCTGTTTCTCAAAACGGTCTGGAACAGCTATATCATCTGTATCCATACGAGCGATGATATCGTACTGACACTGCAAAACACCCTGTCGAAGAGCCAGACCCAAACCTTGATTCTGCTCAAGAGGGCAGCGTTTCACTGGAATTTCAGACTCAGCTTCTACCTGGTCTAATACCTGATAGAGCTCAGGTGTCAAAGGCCCATCCTCAACCAGAACCAATTCGCTCGGTTTCAGGGTCTGATTTTGAACACTCTCAATAGCATCCTTTAAAAATGTCGGATTTTCCTTAATATAGACCGACATCAATACGCTGATTTTTTGCTTTTCAGACACAGTTTTTCTCCAATGTATAGATTTCCTTCCACTATTTTATCATAATTTTCAAGACTTTCCCATTTTTATCTTGAAAGCCAGAAACCTTACTTGACATTATAGTGAAAAAGCCTTAAAATAAGCTGTTATTAAAATCAGTTAGAAGAGGTATTATATGAAAAAGCAATCACTTTTTTTTGTTCCAGGTATTATCCTGATTGGTGTTTCCTTGCGGACTCCTTTTACTGTTTTACCCATTATTTTGGGAGATATTTCGCAAGGTCTGGGGGTAGAAGTTAGTTCACTTGGCGTCTTGACCAGCCTTCCCCTCCTCATGTTTACCCTCTTCTCACTATTTTCTACTCGACTGGCTCAGAAAATCGGCTTGGAGCATCTCTTCACCTATAGCCTCTTCTTCTTAACCATTGGCTCTCTGATTCGACTAATCAATCTGCCCCTCCTCTATCTAGGAACCTTGATGGTTGGGGCAAGTATCGCAGTTATCAACGTTCTGCTTCCTAGTCTTATCCAAGCCAATCAACCAAAGAAAATTGGTTTTCTGACCACCTTATATGTGACGTCTATGGGGATTGCGACAGCTCTGGCTTCCTATCTGGCTGTGCCCATTACACAAGCCAGTTCTTGGAAAGGCCTCATCATCCTCCTCACCCTGCTCTGTCTAGCAACTTTTTTGGTCTGGCTGCCAAATCACCGCTATAATCACAGACTGGCTCCTCAAACCAAACAGAAAAGCAAAACAAAGGTCATGCATAATAAACAGGTCTGGGCAGTGATTATCTTTGCAGGTTTTCAATCCTTGCTCTTTTACACTGCTATGACTTGGCTACCTACTATGGCCATCCATGCAGGCCTATCCAGTCACGAAGCTGGCTTGCTGACTTCTATCTTCTCTCTGATTAGCATTCCTTTTTCAATGACCATCCCAAGCCTGACAACCAGCTTATCTACTCGCAACCGTCAGCTCATGCTCACTCTGGTCTCACTAGCTGGTGTGGTCGGCATTTCCATGCTTTTCTTCCCGATCAATAGTTTCATTTACTGGCTTGCCATCCATCTCCTCATCGGAACCGCAACCAGCGCCCTCTTCCCTTATCTCATGGTCAACTTTTCACTCAAGACAAGCGCCCCTGAAAAGACTGCCCAATTGTCTGGCTTATCTCAAACAGGAGGCTATATCCTAGCAGCCTTTGGGCCAACCCTCTTTGGTTACAGTTTTGACCTTTTCCACTCTTGGGTGCCAGCTGTAGCTGCCCTCTTACTCGTCGATATCATCATGACCGTGGCCCTCTTTACAGTAGACAGAGCTGATAAAATCCTCTAAACTTCTAGTTTTGGCTAGAAGTTTTTTATATATAAAAATTTTACACATTTCTCTTGACAGGGCTTTCATTTAGATGTACAATGTATGTGTAAAAAAATTATATATAAAAATCTTACACATTAGAAAAGGAGGTTCCCCATGTACTTTCCAACATCCTCTGCCTTGATTGAATTTCTCATCTTGGCCGTACTGGAGCAGGATGATTCTTATGGTTATGAGATTAGCCAAACCATTAAGCTGATCGCTAATATCAAAGAATCTACACTCTATCCCATTCTCAAAAAATTGGAGGGCAATAGCTTTCTGACAACCTATTCTAGAGAGTTCCAAGGTCGCATGCGCAAATACTACTCCTTGACAAATGGTGGTATAGAACAGCTCGTGACCCTAAAAGATGAATGGGCACTTTATACAGACACCATCAATGGCATCATAGAAGGGAGTATCCGCCATGACAAGAACTGAATACCTGACTCAGCTAGAACTCTATCTCAAGAAACTACCTGAAGCTGATCGCATCGAAGCCATGGACTATTTCAGAGAACTCTTTGACGATGCTGGAGTCGAGGGAGAAGAAGAACTCATCGCTAGCTTGGGAACTCCTAAGGAAGCAGCCCACGAAGTTCTATCAAATCTTCTAGATAAAAAAATCAATGAAGCGCCTGCTCAAAAGAATAACCGACAAATTTTGCATATCGCCTTGTTAGCTTTGCTTGCAGCCCCTATTGGTATTCCTCTGGGAATCGCCATCCTCGTGTCCCTGTTCGCAATCCTTGTGGCAGCCTTGACTGTCATCTTGGCTTTCTTTGCGGTTTCCATACTTGGTATCATCGGCGGATTCCTATTTTTAGTTGAAAGTTTTACTGTCCTAGCCCAAGCTAAATCAGCCTTTATCTTGATTTTCGGTTCTGGTTTACTAGCTATCGGTGCTTCTTCGCTGGTTTTATTAGGTATTTCCTATGTAGCTCGCTTCTTCGGTCTACTCATTGTTCGCCTGGTGCAATTTGTTCTTAAAAAAGGAAAGAGAGGTGACCAGCATGCGTAAATGGACAAAAGGATTTCTCATTTTTGGTGTTGTGACTACCGTTATCGGCTTTGTCCTGCTCTTTGTAGGCATCCAATCTGACGGAATTAAGAGCCTACTTGCCATGTCCAAAGAACCTGTCTATGATAGCCGTACGGAAGAGCTAACCTTTGGCAAGGAAGTCGAAAACCTAGAAATTACTCTCCACCAACACGCGCTGACCATCACAGACTCTTTCGATGATCAAATCCACATTTCTTACCATCCATCTCTTTCTGCTAACCATGATCTTATCACAAATCAGAACGATAAAACGCTGAGCCTAACGGATAAAAAACTGTCTGAAACTCCGTTTCTATCTTCTGGAATTGGCGGGATTCTCCATATCGCAAGTAGCTACTCTAGTCGTTTTGAAGAAGTTATTCTCCGACTACCAAAAGGGAGAACTCTAAAAGGAATCAACATCTCAGCCAATCGCAGACAAACCAGTATCACTAATGCTAGCCTTGAAAATGCGACCCTCAATACAAACAGCTATCTCCTCCGAATTGAAGGAAGTCGTATCAAAAACAGTAAACTCACAACCCCTAATATCGTCAATATCTTTGATACAGACCTTACAGATAGTCAGCTAGAGTCAACAGAGAAGCACTTCCACGCTGAAAATATCCAAGTCCATGGTAAGGTTGAACTGACTGCCAAAAGGTATCTCAGAATCATCCTAGACCAGAAAGAGAACCAACGAATTAACTGGGACATCTCAAGCAACTATGGTTCTATCCACCAATTCACAAGAGAAAAGCCTGAATCAAGAGGCACGGAATTAAGCAACCCTTACAAAACTGAAAAAACCGATGTCAAGGATCAACTCATTGCTAGAGCTGATAATAATATTGAGCTAATATCCATACCAAACAGACGTTGACAAAAGCGCTTACATCTGCTGCTATGGAAGCATATTTATCTAACTAAAAAGGAGGTTCTACCATGAAACAAGAATGGTTTGAAAGTAATGATTTTGTAAAAACAACAAGTAAGAACAAACCTGAAGAGCAAGCTCAAGAGGTTGCAGACAAGGCTGAAGAAACGATAGCCGATCTCGATACACCAATTGAAAAAAATACTCAAGTAGAGGAGGAAGTCTCTCAAGCTAAAGTCGAACTGGAAAACCAGCAAGAAGAGAAAATTGAAACGCCTGAAGACAGTGAATCAAGAACAGAAATAGAAGAAAAGAAAGCATTAGATTCTACTGAAGAAGAGCAAGATCTTTCTGGGGAAACAGAAAAAGTCACGAAAGCTGAAGAGAGTCAAGAAGCACTTCCGCAGCAAAAACCAACCACGAAAGAGCCCCTTCTTATCAGTCAATCCTTAGAAAGTCCCTATATCCCCGACCAAGCTCCAAAATCTACGGATAGATGGAAAGAGCAAGCGCTTGATTTTTGGTCTTGGCTAGTGGAAGCAATCAAATCTCCTACGAGCAATCTTGAAACAAGTAGCACACACAGCTACACAGCCTTTCTCTTGCTCATTCTGTTTTCTGCATCTTCCTTTTTCTTTAGTATCTACCACATCAAACATGCTTACTATGGACATATAGCAACTATGCATAATCACTTCCCTGAACAATTTGCTTCATTAAGTCTCTTTTCGATTATCTCTATCCTAGTAGCAACAACACTCTTCTTCTTTTCATTCCTCTTGGGTAGTTTCGTCGTGAGACGATTTATCCACCAGGAAAAAGACTGGACGCTAGAAAAGGTTCTCCAACAATATAGTCAACTCTTGGCAATTCCAATCTTCCTCACTGCCATTGCTAGTTTCTTTGCCTTCTTTGATAGCCTACGATTTACAGCCCTCTTGTGTGTGATTAGCATTGGAATCATTCTGCTCGCTAGTCTCCATATCATTACAAGGCCAAGTCAAGCAAGTGAAACCGACTCCTTCTATCAATTATTCTTGTCTGTCCTTGTGAACGGAGTCATTATCCTCCTCTTCTTTGTAGCTGAAGTGGCACTGATTGGGGATTATCTCCGTATCTTAGCCTTTCTTTAAACTTCAATCCTGTCTTTCATGGCAGGATTTTTTCTATGTCAAAAAAGCAAGTCGATTGACCTGCTTCTGCTTTACTCTTCTTGTGCTAATGTTTTAAAATCTTGTCCTAGAATGGGTTGTACTTCTAATTGATTGGCATCTAGTTGGTGGTAAGATGCTGATGGTAGTGACTCTAGGAATTTTGCATAGTTCAAGCGGGCAATGGCTTCATAGTCTTCTGGTTTAGAGCCGTCTCCTTTGATTTGAACCAAGTCAATCTCCTACTGCACTTCCTTATCCACCAATTGCTCAATATAGGCTGCAGGAACAAATGGTTCTCTCGGTAAAACGGTTTTGACGCCTTGAGCCAGATGGTAAACACCGTGCACTTGGTCTTCTCCATCTTGATAGAAGGAAACTCTTGCAAAGTAGGCGTCTGTCTCTTGAACCGCACGCACACGCGCTTCAAACTGAGTCAAGCCATCTTCCCCTAAAAAGCTCTTCAAATCCTCATGACTAAAGAAAACAGGATTAAAAATTCCTTGGCAAATCGTAAAACGGGCTGCACTATCAGCCAGATGGGCTTGAATACTTGCTTGGAAATAAGCTTCAAAGTCAAAACCATCTAGTCCTTCAATCTCAGTTCCTGTGTAAGCAAGCAGGGCATCTAAAAATGATTTGATAATCTGCCAGTCTGTCTTTGTGAGTAGGTCAGGAAGATCGACACGATAAGCCTTTTGACCATCAGCATAACTAATTTTAAAGAGAAATTGTGATTGCCCCACTATCGCACACTCGATATACTCGAGACGATTAAGTGGCTGACGGAGATAAACTGCATCATAACTATGTGACTCCAAACCATCTACCAAAGCCAAGATGGACTTGGCAGTCAAAATTTCCTGTTCTCCTAAAATGCTCTGTTTATTTGGAATAAAAAATGTTTTCGCCATAACTGGACTCCTTTTGAAATCGTTTACATATAGTATACCCTATTTTCCTGAAAGATACAGAAACAAACTTTAGATTTTTGAGTAAAAAGCATAGAAAAACAGCCCCTGAGGACTGTTTGATCTTATACTGTAGCTGCTTGATCCAAGCTTTCACCGATAGCGGCTAGGCGCTCAATAACTTCAGCTTGTGTCAATTCATTTTCTGAAACATAGCGGTTACGTGGGTGAACACGGCACTCGTGTGAGCATCCACGAAGGTACTTGTCTTCATTTTCTTCTGATGTCAAGATACGACGGTTACAGAATGGATTTCCACAGTTGACATAACGTTCACATGGTGTGCCATCAAACCAGTCTTTCCCTACGATAGTTGGGTTGACATGGTTGACATCAACTGCGATACGCTCGTCAAAGACGTACATTTTCCCATCCCAAAGTTCACCTTGGACTTCTGGGTCTTTACCGTAAGTAGCGATTCCTCCGTGCAATTGGCCAACATCTTTATAGCCTTCACGGACCATCCAGCCTGAGAATTTCTCACAGCGAACTCCACCTGTACAGTAAACCACGACACGTTTGTCCATGAATTTTTCCTTGTTGTCACGGACCCATTGTGGCAATTCACGGAAGTTGCGGATGTCTGGGCGGATAGCTCCACGGAAATGTCCTAGGTCGTACTCATAATCGTTACGTGTGTCAAGGACCACTGTATCTTCGTCAAGAAGGGCTTCTTTGAACTCTTTTGGAGACAAGTAAGCACCTGTTGTTTCAAGTGGGTTGATGTCATTGTCAAAGTCGTTGTCTTCCAAACCAAGGTGGACAATCTCTTTCTTGTAACGAACAAACATCTTCTTGAAGGCTTGTTCATTTTCTTCGTCAATCTTGAACCAGAGGTCTTCCATGCCTGGGAGGCTGTGAACGTAGTCCATATATTTTTGAGTTGTTTCATAGTCACCTGAAACTGTTCCGTTAATTCCTTCGTCAGCGACTAGGATACGACCTTTCAGGCCGATTGATTTACAGAAAGCCAAGTGGTCTGCAGCAAATTGCTCTGCATTTTCAATTGGAGTATAAAGGTAGTAAAGTAAGACACGAATATCTTTTGCCATAAGATTTGTTCTCTTTTCTATTCTTAAATTTTCAGAATTTTTCATCTAACTATACTAGTATACCTGCTTGAGAAAACGAATGCAATTTATTTGACTGGAAATTGTAGAAAGGGATTTATCCCTGCATTTCATTAGTAACCATAGCGAATCGCAGATAATTCTCTCAATTTTTTGATCTGCTCAGCTTGACTTTCTGACAAAGTCAGCTTATTGTCAATCAACACACGTGAGATGTCAACGTTCATTTGGCTTAGAATAAACGGAGTAGAGGTCCCATCATCCTTTAATCGTCTTTTATAACTCACTAACTGATTTTTCAAGGGAGCAAGTTGAGACGTATCCTTTATATCTTCCAATAAATGATTTATGATCGTCAGGGCTTCACAACGTCTTTCGCTTCCTCCAGCGAACCATTTTAATGATGTCATACTCATTTACCTCCTGAAACTCGCTTATAAATCGAAAAACTATAATTCCTAACTCTCATGCCATTATTTTACCCAAACACCCTGTGTAAAAAAGTCAGCAAAAATGGTAATGTTGCGAAAATATTATTGATCACATGCACCGCATAGGAAGGATAAATGCTCTTGGTATAGCGGGTCAAACTAGCAAAGATGATGCCAGATGTTGCAAAGACGAAGATATCTAACAAACTAGGCAGGCTTGAAAAATGAGGAAGAGCAAATAAAATTGACGGAAGAAGCAAATCAAGGCCAAATCTCGAATGCTTAAAAAAGGCGTGTTGCAGTAATCCTCTATAGATTAGCTCTTCCATCAATGGAGTCAGAAAGAACAAAGTTATATAGATACCTAGCTCAGCAAAGTTGGTCCCACTATAACCGATCAATACGGCCCAACCTTCAGCAGTTGACTGAACATGTTTAGCTGTCTGAACGTTAAAAGAGATCTGGAGCACTACCACTAATACTGTCAAAATCGAATACCAAAGCCATTTTTTTCTTGGAATGCGAAAGAGATAACCATGGCCTGTCTTAACCAGAATCCAAATCATGACTCCGCTAAATAGCAAACTCAAGATATTTTGAATCCAGACGAAATTGCCAATCTGGGAAGAAAATTGCCAATAATTTTGAACAATAAGCGTCAGCTGAGAAAGGCCAAATACGAAAAATAGATAAGAGAAAACTGCACTAATTTTGAAGACAAGCTGATACTTTTTCATTTGAACCCTCCTTTGTAAACTCGAGACATCTCTAATATAAGCCATATTTGCCTAAATCCTTACTCCAAATCCTAAATAGTGCTTAAGATTTCCTGAATGGTTAAATAGTGATAAGGAAACATGGATATCCATGCTCTCGTTTCAAAAAATCACTGCCTCCCCCAGATAAGCCTGAGGAAAACAGTGATTCAGTTTTTAGGAATTAAGAATGAATACACGAAATCAATTGATCTTATGATTTTTTGTTTTTCAAGAATTCATCGTATTGTTTTTGCATTTCGTTCAATACTTTATCGTAGGCACCTTCAGATTTCAATTTTTCCATCAATTCTGAAATAGCTTTGTCTGGGTCTACAGTACCAGTGTTGATAGCTGTATCGAATTGTTGCATTGTGTTAGAGATTGCTGAGATTTCAGATTTCACACTGTCAGTGTTAAAGATGAATCCAAGCGCTGGAGATTCTTTAGCTTCAGCCAATTGTTTCTTAGAGTCTTCGATTTGTTGGTCTGTAACGTTTTCGTTGATGTAAAGAATCCAGTTGTTACCAGTGTTCCATCCACCCATGTGAGTGTTTCCTTTGTAGCCATCAAGAACGCGAACACGGTTTTCTTTACCTTCAATTTTTTCCCAGTTCTTGCCTTCTGGACCGTAAACAAGACCGTTCAAGAGTTCTGGGTTAGTGTTCAAGAGGTTCAACACTTCCATTGATTTTTCTTTGTTCTTAGAGTTGTTTGAGATAACAAAGTTAGCAACTTGTGTTGTTTGGTTTTTCTTGATGAAGTTAGTGATTGGTTTGATTTGGATATCTTTGTTTGCAACACGTGAAAGCAAGCTGTTACCATAGTCAGCTGGTCCTACTGTTTCTTCACGAACGAACCAAGTATCTTGTTGAAGGTCAAATGAAGTATCGCTTGTTGCTACGTCTTTTGGAATGTATCCAGCTTCATAGAATTTGTGAAGAGTCTTCAAGTGTTCTTTGAAACGAGGTACTTCGTAACGGTTTACGATCTTAGTAGTGTCTCCTTCAAGGTCGATAACGAATGGAAGTCCGTTTGGAACTGGGTAGTCAAAGTTATCAGATGGGATAAAGTTTTTAGTAACCGCAAATGGCACTACATCTGGAGCTTTTTCTTTGATTTGTTTCAAGACTGGTTCAAGTGTTTCGTATGAAGTTACACCTGAAATATCGATACCGTATTTAGCAAGAAGTGTTCCGTTGAAGGCGAAGTTTTGAGATGATGCAACGTTGGCTGCAACTGGAACTGCGTAAATTTTACCGTTAATGCTGTTACCTTTGATGTAAGCTGGGTCAAGTGCCTTGTAAAGATCTTTACCTTCTTTTTTGTACAATTCTGTCAAGTCAGCGTAAGCACCTTTTTGAGCGTTTACAACATAGTTATCTGCAAAGGCGATATCATAGTTTTCACCAGATGATGTGATAACTGACATTTTCTTACCATAGTCACCCCATCCAAGGTATTGGATATCCAATTTAGCACCAACTTTTTCACCGATGATTTTGTTAGCATTTTCTAGCAATTCATCCAAGTTATCTGGTTTGTCACCGATTTGGTACATTTTGATAACAGTCTTATCACCTGAAGCTGAGTCAGCAGCTTTTTTGTTACCTGAAAGGTTTCCACAAGCAGCGAGACCAGCAGCCAAAGCGACTACGCTAGCAGATGCAAAAGCATATTTTTTCCAGTTTTTCATGATAAAAACTCCTTTTTTTATTTTTAAACTTATAAACAATGTAATGATTTTAACTTCACGCAAGGGAAGTTGGGAACTGAGAAAGGATATTTCTCAACAAGCACTATTCTTTCACACCACCGATAGTCAAACCTTTTACAAAGTAGCGTTGGAAGAATGGGTACAAAATTGCGATTGGAAGGGTTGCAACTACAACCATGGCCATACGACCTGTTTCTTTTGGAAGAGCAACTCCCAGTTGACCAGATAGGCCGACTGCTTTGGCGATGTAGTCCATATTTTGTTGGATTTGCATGAGCAAATATTGCAATGGATACAAGTTGTCACTCTTGATATAAAGAAGGGCGTTGAACCAGTCATTCCAGAAACCAAGAGCTGTTAAGAGCGTGATGGTTGCGATACCTGGTAGTGACAATGGCAAACAGATCTGGAAGAAAATTCGGGCTTCACTGGCACCATCGATACGAGCAGATTCTAGAATAGCTTCTGGAATGGTCTTCTTGAAGAAGGAACGCATCAAGACAATGTTGAATGGTGAGAGAAGCATTGGAACAATCAAGGCCCAAACAGTGTCACCAAGCTGAAGTACACGAGTGACCATGATATAACCTGGTACCAAACCAGCGTTGAACAACATACTGAGAAGTACGAAGATGGTAAAGAATCTGCGATACTTAAAGGTTGTCCGTGAAATGGCGTAAGCATAAGTTGTTGTGATAAAGACATTTGTCAATGTCCCAACTACGGTTACAAAGACTGAGATGAAGAGGGCTTGTAGGATTTTATCCTTAAACTGTGCCAAGAACTCAAAACCGTCTAAACCAAATTGTGATGGGAAGAAGCTATACCCATTTTGAAGGATACTCTTTTCATCTGTCACCGAAATAACAATAACGAATACAAAGGGTAGGATACAAGAGAGGGCGATCAAACCAGAAATGGTACTAAAGAAGATATCCGCTTTCTTACTGAAGGAGTGAATGCCGACATTATCAATTTTTTCTTTTTTAATTTTCTTTTCTGCCATATTCTCCTCCTTTCTAGAACAAGGCTGAGTTTGGATCAACTCGTCTTGCAAGTAAGTTCGATAGGATAACCAAAATCAAGCCGACAACTGATTGGTAGAGACCCGCCGCTGAGGCCATCCCGATATCCGCTGTCTGAGTCAAGCCATTATAAACATATACGTCCAAGACGTTGGTTACGTTATAAAGCTGACCAGCATTGTGGGGGATTTGGTAGAAGAGACCGAAGTCTGCACGGAAGATATTTCCGACTGCAAGGATGGTCAATACAGTTACCAATGGTGTCAACTGAGGAATGGTTACATTGCGGATCCGTTGCCACTTGCTAGCCCCATCCACTGTTGCGGCTTCATAGTAGGTTGGATCAATTCCCATGATTGTCGCATAGTACATGACACTGCTATATCCAAAGCCTTTCCAAATACCTAGGAAAAGTAGGAGATATGGCCAGATACCCAAGTTAGCGTAGAAATTGACTTCTTTCATCCCAATAGATTCTAGGAAATGGTTAAAAACCCCTTTATCGATGTTTAGGAAGGCATCTGTAAAGAAACTGATGATAACCCAAGACAAGAAGTAAGGGAACAACATAGAAGTTTGGAAGATTTTAACCATTCTCTTAGAACGGAGTTCACTGAGGATGATGGCAATCCCTACAGATACAATCAGACCAATAAAGATAAAGCCTAAGTTGTAGAGGACAGTATTTCGTGTGATGATAAAGGCGTCTCTTGAACTAAATAAGAATCTAAAATTATCGAGTCCGACCCATTTACTATTCACGATACTATCTATAAATCCATTACTGGTCATGTGGTAGTCTTTAAAGGCAACCACGTTCCCAAATACTGGAATGTAGAAGAATAGAATCAACCAGAGTGCCCCTGGTAAAACCATCAAGAGAAAGATCCAGTTGTCTCTCAAGGTTTTTGAAAACTTATTCATAATTTCCTCCCTTTTTTATTTTGATATCCATCTAAAAATTCCTTTTTAGACTTTTGATAACGATTACATTATTAGTATACTCCTATTTGCAGGTTAGGTTAAACTACTAATTATAGAAAAAACTCCACAAATTATTTTATGTGGAGTACTTTTTTAAGAAAGGGATGTTTCACGGGAAACACTCTGAACAAGGGATACTGTTCTTGTTTCTAAGTTGTATAAATCGTTGAAGCTGTCGCAATGGTATGCCACTGGTTGGCTGTTGTAGCTGCGAAGTCCTTGTCTGCGTAGAAATCAGTAAATGGTAAGATTTCCACTTCTAGCTCTTCGATGCGGTCAAGCTGACCTGCCAGATAAGCCTCTATACGATTTTCTGCTCGCTTGATGCGTTGCAAGAGTCCTCCCATACGGATATCAACTGTGTCCAAGCCAAAGACCTTGTTTTCCTTCAACCATTGGTGGCTAAAGAGGGTATGGAAGTGTTCGATTTGTCTTCTGAGTTCTGGTAATTCTTGTCTTGCGATTTCTTGCAAACTTTCTTTATCACCCTCTTGGTAGGACTGACGGATGCGTCGTCCTACATCGACTTTAGAACTTAAAATAGCATTCAACTGGGCCTGAGTTTCAAAGAGGTAAGAATAGGCACCAGCTTTTTCTTTGATTTCAGCAAGCGTCGCAGCGGCCTGAGCGAAGTGCAGTTTGTCCTGTTCCGGTGTCATGTGTCTATCAAGAATTGGGCAGAGAACATCCTGATAAAAGACATAGCGGTTGGGATTGATGCCACTGAGATTGTTCGGCAAGTCTGGCAAGAGGTTGGCTAGGTCAATCTGCATAAAGTCCTCAACTGATAGGCCTGTATTGGTCTTGAAGCGAGCAGACAAACGGTCTAGGTTATTGCGGTAGCTGAGTTCTGCCCAGATTTGCAAGCTTGGTAAGATAGAGAACTGGGCTGTTTCCCCACCATTGTCCCCCCAACCTGTCACGATAACTTCTTTGATGTCATTGGCACGACAGGCTTTATTGGCTTCAAGAGCGATGAGACGGCTGAAATGGTTGTTAGGTGTGAAACCAATCCACTTCCAAGCTCCCCCTGCAAAGGCAAGGTCGTGGCTAATCTTGTGGTGATTGCGGAAATTACGATTGTACTTTTCTTCGCTATCCTGGTAATAATCCCAGTAAACCAAGGTCACACGGTCTTTGAGACGGTCTAGGTAGACTCGCGTTTCCTCTGGAATTTCCACGTCACGGTCGTACTGACCATCCGCTGACATGAGTTTGAAGAACATATCGCTCCACATCTGGCAGTGGAAACCATACTTGTCAGCAATATCCAGCACGCGCTCTAAGTGTTGGCACATGAGAAGACTACGGTCTACAACGCCGTTCAAGATAAGGTAGCGTCCCAAACCAACCAAGTGGGCTTCGTCCATCCCGATATTGACCTTGCGAGTTTGCAGTTTAGATAGAGTCGCAAACATGCCATCAATCAGGTTATAAACCTTTTCTTCGCCAATGAGAAGAATATCCTCCACATCACGGAGCTCCTGCACTTCCTTGACACCCCATTTGACAAAGGCTGACAAATGGGCCAAGGTCTGGATGCAGGGCACAAAGGTCATGTCAAACTGCTGGGCATAGGATTCTATTTCCTGCAACTCCTCAGCCGAGTAGGCACCACGGAAGTAACCAAAGTAAGGTTGCCCCTCAATCTGGTAGGTGTCTTCCATGTAGAGCTCAAAGGTTGAGTAGCCCATGAGTACCAAGACCTCAATCATCTGCTTGGCAGAAGCCACATTCAAAACTGCATTTCTGGAACAGTCTGCCATGTAGGCTAAATCTTCATAAGCCGCCTGTTCTTCAATCGCTACTTTGTCACCTTCTGATAGAACTGTTGCCAACAAAGACAAGGCGCGATAGAGTTGGTGAGGTTTGCGGTAGGTCAGTTGATAGTGTCCACTTTCACCTTTGATAGAGATAGACGCTTGGTCAGACTGGGCGACCGCCACTTCCACATCTGGTAAAGAGATATGCTTTGTCAGCAAGTCGATTGCCTGAGTTTGTTTGGGACTAAGTCCTGTAAAGCTTACCATTGGTTTTCCTCCTGTAGCCAGTTGACAAGGGCACCGTAGAGATTGGCATCTGCATGATAGGTGCAGGCTTGGATAACAGGTGCGACCGTGTACTCTTCGTAGGTATCAACAAAGTCATCTACAGCCTTCTTGACACCTTGGATGAAATCTGGATTTTGACTGATAGAGCCTCCCAGACTAATGACATCTGGATCAATCAGATACTGGATATTGAGCAAACCTTGCGCCAGATTGCGGTTCATGCGCTCAATTGCTTCTTGACAAAGGGCATTTCCTGCTTCGGCCTCTTGGTAAATCTTGCGACCGTCCCAATCAGTCTGACCAGATTTTTCAATCACGTATCGCACCATATTTCCAGTTGACGCTAGTTGCGACCAGTTGTTGAGATTTTTAGCAGGGGCAAGGGTTGTCATGTAGCCAAATTCTCCACCTAGGCCGTGGCGACCTCGGTGAAGTCTACCATTGATAATCATGGCTCCACCAATCCCTGTCCCAATCACAACACAAGCTGCATTTTCAAGCTCTGGATGAGCAAGCAATTCACTTAACCCAACGCAGTTGGCATCATTTTCTAGATGGACAGACAGCTGATGATGGGCAAGGGCTTCATACCAAGAAAAGCCGTGGATATAAGGGACGGCACTGAAGCCATCAATCACACCAGTTTCTTGATTGACCGCGCCTGGAACGCTCATAGCAATCCCGCTATAATCCTGTTCTGACAAGCGCTGGTCTAGCCAAGCTAGTAAAACCTCCAAACTTTCTGGCGTTGGAATGCTTGTCTTATCTAGTATTTTCCCATCAGGAGTAAGACTAGCAAACTTAATCCCAGTCCCTCCGATATCAATCGTTGCAATGGTCATTGTTTTTACCATAAAAAGGGGCGAATCAGCAGTTAGTTCTTACTTTTTCGCCCCTCCTTTCTCTTTATGTTTACTTTTTGAAATTAAATTTCTTCTTTTTTGATGAGTTCTGTACGAATCTCTTGCGGTGCAATGAGGCCTCTATGAACTGGGTATGGTCGTTCAAGTAGGTCAAGGAAGAGATGTTGACTTTCCGGTACACGCACATTTTCACTACACATATTGTAGTAACGAAGAACATAGCCTTCTTCATTTTCAGCTACCTTAAAGGCTGTTGGACAGATTTGTGGTATGCTGAGAACAGAATGACTCAAGAGGCTACCAGTCGCAGCCACGCTTCCTTCTTGTCTAGCAATCTGAAAGCTGGTAAATGGTGTCTGCAAGGCTTTCGCGCGACGAAAAGCTGAAAAGCGTTCTTGGGCTTGGTGGCATTCAATCGCAAATTCGACTTCAAACTCACGCAAGCATTGTGCCTCTGGTGTTGGGAAGTAGCCCCAGTCACCCAACTCACCTGATGCACGCAAAATAGTCACGGCAATGGTGTCATCTCCAAGGATTTCGTATTCATTCAATCCCTTGTTAGATACAGTCACCCCTTTTTCATCGTCATACAGGCTGACAAAGGCTTGTTGGTGTTGAGGATTTTCAGGATTTTCCCATGAAGCTGCTGGTTTGTTTGGTCGTGTCACCACTTCATAGATGCTTTCAGAATCATTGCTTGGACGCGTATTATGAGTCTTGACCAAGAGACGGATACGGTGGTCTTTAGCGGTATTAGCAAAGCGAGTCTTAAAGCGGATTTGTGGATTGTCAACGAAGACAGTCAACTCAGTTTCAAGAGGAATACTTGTCAATTCTTCTGACCGTCCAGCCTCACGCTTCATAAATTCGATGATGCCTTTTTGCTCTTCTTCTAGCTTTTCATCGGCACTGACAGGCACGGTCAATTCATGTTTGAGCAAAATCTTAGCATAGCGAGCTGTGTTTTCCCAGACCTCGTAGCCCTTAAGCTCTGCATAGATGGGCTCTGTTCCTTTTGGTTGGAAATAGATATACTCGTTTCCGATATCCCCACGGTCCTCAAAGCGGATAAAGTCTTCGTAAGCTTCATGAGTTGTCTTGTCATAAACTGTGATATTGTCATCCACACTCACCGTTACAAATGGCGTATCAATCACTCCGTTTTGGTAAATACCGTCGCGGTGTTCTTGTTCTCCTTCCAGTAATTGGAAGGTTGTCCAAGAAAGTGGCGCTAGGTGAACTGGAATTGTCACGCGCACTTGTCGAGCGATACGAGCTTGGCGGAACTTGTCTTTTGGTAAATCATACTCAAAATTAGCCCCAAGGTCTTCGATTTTAGCCTCTACAGGACGACCATCCAAGTCTTCCACACGGTAGCTTGGCAAGGTTAAGGCAGCCATCTTCTTATAGCCTTCTGTTGGGTGCAATTCCTTGAAATCACAAGTCGCCACATCAATCACTGTGCTGACTGTATCAACCTTATCATGCAAGCCTGTGTTAATAACCGTAAAGAGATAGTCACTTTGGGCCTTAGCTGTAGCGATTTTACCCTTCCACTCATTGAGCAAGTTGCTCTTAACAAAGTTTCCGACTTGATTAACCTTGGCAAAACGGGTTTCCATCTCACGGTGAACTTCGTCCACACTACAGCCACAGATACTATCATGCGGCGCATTCTGCAAAAGAGTTTTCCAAGCATAGGTCAACTGATCCTTGTGGTTGTGGCCCCCAGTGATAATAGTCAAGGGTTCTACAACTTGCTCTAGGAGGTTGCTATTTTCTTGGAAGGCTTGTTTGAGATAAATACGAGATGAAGAAGTATTGGCAAGTGTGTACCAGCCGTCTGTTTCCTGACTGGTCAACTCACCTGTAACCGTTGATAACTGCTCTGGTAGGGCACTTTCCACGGCTTGGACATATTCATCAAAAGAACTATGAACAAAGGTTACATCTGGGAAGAGTTCATTTGCTACACGAATGGCTTCGCTCAGATTTTTCTGAACAGGTTGGTGGTCACAGCCGTTCATCATCAACCACTGGTTGGTCGAAGCATAGTCACGCACATCTGACAATTTTTGTTTCCAGAAGGTCAAGGCCTCGTCTTTATCAACTGGGATTTCATTCCCATTACTGTACCAATTGGCAAAGAGGATACCGAGGACACGACTTCCATCCGCACCCTGCCAATACATTTCTGAAAATTGAGAAGTAAATTGCTCATCTTCAAGGACTTGGTTGTCAAATCCAATTGGTTTCACACCACGACCAAAGGCTGCCACGTGAATGCCTGATTTTTGAAGAATTTGAGGTGCTTGTCCCATATTTCCAAAGGTATCTGGGAAGTAACCAACCTGAGTTGATTTGCCCCATTTAGCAGCTTCTTGCTGACCGATAAGAGTATTGCGGACATTGGCTTCACTTGAAATCAAGTAGTCATCCTGCAAGATGTAAAAAGGACCAATTTTAAGTTTGCCTTGGTCGATGTATCGTTGGACTTTGTCGCGATTCTCAGGGCGAATCTCCAAGTAGTCATCAAGGACAATGGTTTGACCATCCAAGTGGAAGCTCTTGAACTCAGGGTCATTTTCAAAGAGATCAAAGAGATTGTCAAACAATTCCACCAACTGCATACGGTGGCTTTCAAAAGGTAAGTACCACTCACGGTCCCAGTGACTATGTGAGATAATATGTACAACAACATTTTCCATGAAGTAAAACCTCATTCTAAATTTAAATTTTTATTGTTAACATTTTTGGATGTAAGATTTGCTCAATCAAATTCAACAAATCACCAACAGTTTAACTCTAAATATTTTATTTATCAAGAATTTAACTACGATTTGAGATGAAATTTGAAAGAAGTAAATATTCAGTTACTTTGTCTTAGTAAACTGACTAAAAACAAGTAAAATCCTAGATTAACGAATATCCAGGTAATCCAAGACTAATTCGCAGAACATCATGTTGGCCCAAGAGAACCATTCACGAGAGTAAAGCGTTGGGTCATCCACGTGGAAGCTTTCATGCATGACACCTGTGCCCCCATCGCAAGCAACCAGCTGATCCAGCAAGAATTTCTTCTCTGCCTTATCTCTTGTTGTCAAGCCTTGGATAGAAAGGGCAATGGGCCAGATATAACGATAGAAGGTATGAGAACTTCCGAGACCACTAGCATATTCTCCTTGGTAGAAATATGGATTTTCAGGGCTAAGAATGGTACGGCGAGTGGCTTGATACACTTCGTCGTCAATGTCGCAGTAGCCTAGATAAGGTGCAGCCAACAAACTTGGTACGTTTGGATCATCCATGATGCTGGCATTTCCTAGACCATCCACTTCAAAGGCATAAATCTTTTCGCCCTTGCTGTTGGTGGTGTAGGCGTAGTTTTCGATGCCTTCTTGGATCTCCTCTTTAAGACGCTTAGCATCTACGATAATACTCTCGCTATCATCTAGAGCCAATGCTGCAAAGATTTCTTGGACATAACCCAAGACGACTACGGCAAACATATTTGACGGAATCAAGTAGCTATGCTGGCAGCAATCATCACTTGGACGGAAGGCTGACCAAGTCATACCAGTTACTGCAAAATCAGGTCCAAAGCCATCATTTACTAAGGTGTCTTCCTTGCGGTCCGTATCCCGAACAAAACGATAAGGTGAATTCTTGTGGTCTTGTTCCACCGTCCACAGATGAAGAATTTCCTTGGTCGCTTTGACAAAAGTCTCATCAAACTGACTAGTCTCACCAGTCTCTTTCCATAGGAGATAAGCCAACTGCAAAGGATAGCAAAGCGAATCCACCTCATACTTTCGTTCCCAAATCCAACCATTCAGGTCTGTGTGATCGGTCTCGTGGTGCCCCTTCCAGTTCTCCTCAATGTTGAAGGAGTTGGCATAAGGATCCTTGAGCACCAAGGTCGTCTGACGTTTGACTAAACCTGCAATGGTCTGACGCAGGAGGGCATCTCTTTTAGCCACATGCAGGTAGGGTCTGAGTTGGGCTGTCGAATCTCGAAGCCACATAGCAGGAATATCTCCTGTGAGCACAAAGGTTGAACCATCTTCTAGGATTTCAACCGTATTGTCCAAGGTGTCTGTGTAGCAACGCTCGAAGACATCCACCCACTCCGGATGGTCCTTGGCCCTCTCTGCTACTTCATCCAGCCACTCTCTAACAATTTCTTTCGAATAAATCATCGTGCAATTTCCTCTTTCAAACAAGTTTCATTTTCAGTATATAGCTTTTGAGACAGAAAATACATACACAAATGATAGTCATTTTTCTACAAACTAGTTATCTTTGAAACTCCTTTTCTAAAGGTTATCTTTTTCTGATATAATGTAGAAAAACAGCTAAAGGAAAGACTATGAAACCACTACTTGAAACCATCGATACCCGCTTTGGGACTGCTAGCAAGCATGCCTTCTCTCGGGGAAATACCCTGCCTTACACGGGCATCCCTTTCGGGATGAATTACTTTGTGCCCCAGACCAGTGATCAGGAGGGAGCTTGGTTTTTCGATCCGCATCTGCCTATCTTTCAAGGGATTCGATTAACCCACCAGCCCAGCCCTTGGATTGGAGACTACTCTTGGCTCCTTCTGACACCTGTCACAGGTCAACTGGGCGGAGACAGTCTCTTTCACCGCCAGTCTTCCTATGATATGAATAAGGCTACTTTCCAGCCTCATTATCTGAAGATTTTCTCCCTGCGCTATCAGATTGAAAGCCAGCTTACACCGACTTGCTACGGTGCTTCTATTCGTTTGAAGCAAAAGCAAGGCAAAGCCCTCTCCCTCTATCTTCACGCAGCAGATAAACTGACCGTAGAGCAAGTAGATAAGAGAACGCTTGCCCTAAGACAAGAAGGAAAAACTGAGACCAATAAAAATCCACTAACGATGTTCACTTCCCTGAAAATGAACACGGATATTCTTGCTGTCAGCCAAGAAGGCGGAGACTGGCGAATTGACTTAGCAAGCAGCCATGCTGAGATTCAGCTAGCAACTTCTTTCATCTCCCCTTCTCAAGCACTGCTTAATCTACCTCACGAAGATTTTAATAGCTGTAAAGCAAATGCCCAAGCGGACTGGGAAAATCTCCTCTATCGTTTTGACGTGCTAGAGACAGGAGAAGCTGACCGAACCTTCTTTGATCACTGCCTTTACAGACTCTTCCTATTTCCTCAGACTTTTTATGAGATTGATGAATCAGGGCAAGCCATCCACATGGATCTGGCTACTGGTACTGTCAAACCCGGTGTCCTATTTAGCAACAATGGCTTCTGGGATACCTTCCGCACCACCTTCCCCCTCTTTGCCCTTGTCATACCAGAGCATTATCGTCTCTTTTTAGAAGGTTTCCTCAATAGCTACCGCGATACCGGATTTCTTCCAAAATGGCTGGCCCCAGATGAACGTGGCATGATGCCTGGTACCCTTTTAGACGGCATTATCGCAGATAGCGCCTGCAAGGACATGGCTCCCGACTTGGAAGAAGAACTCCTTCAAGCCATGCTTGAAACAGCCACCAAGTCCGACCCTCTCGGCATCAATGGTCGCCACGGACTAGCCCAATACCAAGAACTTGGCTACCTCTCTACCGATCACCACGAAAGCGTCAGCCATTCCCTAGACTATGCCTATAGCGACTTTTGTATCGCCAGCTTTGCCGAAAAACTAGGGAAAACAGAAATCGCTGATACCTACATGGCTGCTTCACAAAATTACCGCCATCTATTTGACGCTGAGACAGGCTACAGGCGAGCGCGAGACAATCAAGGAAACTTCCGTCCTGACTTCTCTCCATACAGTTGGGGGCGAGATTATGCCGAATGTTCTGCCATTCAAGCGACTTTAGGTGTCCTCCACGATATCCCAGGCTTAATCAAACTTATGGGTGGAAAAGAAGCCTTCAGTAACTATCTTTTGAAAGTCTGTCAGGATGCTCCCCTCTTTGAGACGACCGGCTATGGTTACGAGATTCATGAGATGAGCGAGATGGCTACCGCTCCTTTTGGACAAATCGCCATTTCCAACCAGCCTAGCTTCCACATTCCTTATCTCTTCCGCTACAGCGACTACCCTAACTATACCGCTCTTCTCATCAAGACGCTCCGTCAGAAAGCTTTTCACCCAAGTTGGGAAGCCTATCCTGGCGATGAGGATAACGGTAGTCTATCGGCCTGGTACATCTGGTCGGCTCTCGGTTTTTATCCAACCTGTCCAGGAAAACCCAGCTATGATCTCGGAATCCCTCTCTTTGACCACCTCCGAGTCTATCTCACTAAAGAAGATAAATGGCTGGATATCCATACTGAGCAAAACCACAGCCACTTCAACTTTGTCAAAGAATGCCGACTGGATAAGACCCCAGTATCTAGCATTCAACACCAAGATCTCTTGAAAGCTGAGCAACTAACCTTTACACTCAGCTGGTTGCCAAGTCACTAACTAGTAGACAAAAGACCCTTTGCACGATACAAAGGATCTTTTGTTTTATAAAACTTGAACTTGAGCTTGATCAATCAGCTGTCCATCAACAGTCAGATTCAGATAAAAATCCAGGGTCTTGTCGGAAGCAAAATACAGGGTTGGTATGGTCAGGTCTTTTTTGCTTTCTCCAGCTTGAAATTGAAGGAATTGAATCTCATCCTGATAGGCGACACCATGCACACCAGTCCCCGGCTGAATCGAAATTTTAGCTTCCAAAGTAGTACTACTTTCGCTACGTTCAACCCTAAAATGCAGAATCTTTCCCTTTGCCACAGCTAGACTTTTCTCTGAAAATGCTAGTCCCTGAACAACTTCTTTGTTTGCTAAGCTAGGAGTTTTATAGAGTGAAATCTTGGTCAATACAGGCAAATCCTGTGCCTCCGTGATCATCACGCGCACTTTCTGTGCCTCTACTAGTGGCCCTCGTAAGAGGCGCTTATGACCAACTGTAAATCCCGTTCCAAATTCCTGCCAGACGCCGTCCACCTCTACTTGCACATGAAAAGCAGCGATTCGTTGTCCTAGCTTCAAATCTTCTCTTAACTCAAGCACATCGAAAGTTTTAGGTGCCCCTAAGTCGAGTTCTAACTGGATGGGCAGGTCTGTATCGCTTGCCCAAGAGCTGGTCTCAAGGCCGTCTGTCAGATGATGACAGGCAAAGTCAGCGGAAAGAGCAGGACCAGATACCTTGGCTCCCAGAGCCAAATCTTCTTTATAGAGCTCGTCACGATAAGCCGCAAATTCATAGAGCCGTTTGATATCCTTCTCATCAAAGAGACCATCTTGATTCGGTGGGACATTGAGCAAAAGAGGGGTGCCCCTCCCCACCGAGTGGAAGTAGATTTCGACCAACTCCTCAAGTGACTTAGGATCTTGATCCTCATGGTAAAACCAGCCTGGTCGGATGGAAACATCTGCCTCACCGATTGAAAACAGCGTGCCTGAAGGATCCCCATGCTGAAGATAATCCAACTCTGCTTCTGTCCCTAGTTTGTCAGGATTCACCTTTTGCCACAGGGGATCACCTGCATACCCTCGTTCATTTCCAATCCAGCGGATACTAGTGCCTTCTGTTGAAAAAATTAAGCAATCTCCCTGCAGGTCACGAATGGTTTCAAACCATTTTTCAAATTCATAATTGACCTTTTGAGCGCCCTCTCCTCTGGCACCATCCATCCAGACCTCAGCAAATTTCCCTCCATTGCCATAGGCAGGATTTGATAAAATCTCCTTCAGCTGTGCCAGATAATAGGCATTATAGTCCGCTTCTCGCTCCACATGATAGAGAGGACTGTGGGCATCCCAAGGCGATAGGTAGACCCCCATATCCATATCAAACTCTGTGGCAGCTTGGGATACTTCAAGGAGCAAGTCCCCCTCTCCATTCCTCCAAGGACTGGCCTTGACCGAATAATCCGTGTAAGCCGTCGGATAGAGGACAAAGCCGTCGTGGTGCTTGACCACCAAAATCAACTTTTTAAAGCCCGTTTCCTTGAGCACGCGAACCCACTCACGCGCATCTAACCTGGTCGGATTAAAGCGTTCAGGATCCTCCTGACCTGTCCCCCATTCCTGGTCATAAAAGGTATTAGGCCCAAAATGGATAAAGGCTGCTAGTTCATCCTCTAAATAAGCTAGCTGGGCCTGACTAGGCAAGGGCCCATGAGGTTTTATTTCTCTTACCATACTACTTCCTATCTACATTTTTCTTTACTTTTTTAGCATGCACTTGCAATTCTGTTAAGGCTAGGGGACTGTTCAAGTCTTCAAATCGAAGACGAAGGGCATAAGTTTTCACCTTGTCAAATTCAAAACGAAGCTCTTCATCCTTGTCACTTGACACTTTTCGGATGCCTGATACAGGGCGCCAATTCTCCTCTTGCTTGAGCAGAGAATCCTTGTCCAAATGGTTGGGAGTTCGAGGCAAGGCAGGCTCATTCCCTACATAATAGTCGATATAGGTAGGATCCACCGCCACGTAGTCTTGATTTTCAACATAATACAAGGTCAGGTTATCTACAAATCGCGGTTTTAAAATCCCTGCATCTCCAAACAGAATGCCCACGCTGGCTTGCTCTGACTTGGCAATCCAAGTATTGGCTGTCGATTTCTTCCTAGCAATAACCTTGTCATTGAGATATGAAGCTGGATGATTAGGCTCTGAATGGGAAGCAAAGAGCAGAGGCAGGTTAGACCCAGTCCACTGATTAGAAATAACTTCCCCATCTACACTAGCATCTGTCACATGAATGGTTACTTTTGCTAGCAACTCACAGCCCGCTACTTGCCCTGTGAGAACATATTTTCCTACCTGAGCATAGATTTGAGGATCGAGTTCATCCCAAGTCACCTTGGCCGTATCTCGTCTGCCATCTGATAAGACTAGCTTGACTCGGTCTGGTAAATGTGGGGCTTCCTTGACAAGCGTCCAAACCTTTTCAAGCTCAATAGCGTAAATCCCTTGAACACAAACCTGAGCCGAAGGCTTTAGATCCAGCCCCTCAAGCTGACCAGATACCGTAAATTCATGAAATTTTTCCAAATCTTCTTTAGGAATTTCCTCCCAGACAACCTTGACTCGTTTTGCACAGCCTGACTCATAGTCCACCAAGACCGAGGACGGAAACTGTGGATAAGTCCCCTTAGATGTATACAAGCGAAGTGGTCGTACAGACACTGCCTGCCCTAATGAGGTATTTTCTGCGACCTGCAAATGAGTTTGATAGGTTTTCCCTTGATAACTAGCGCGGATAGACAGGTCGCCTGCAGACAAGCAATGAAGTACTCCCTGTTTGATAATGGCGTGGGCACTACCACTCGTCTCCCAAATCACTTCACTATTCCCCACCTTGTTCACAGGGTTATCCACAGTTTGTGGATAAAATCCAATAGATAGGGAATCTCCTTCTTGTAAACCTGCCCGCTTGTCCACTCGAATCTCAAACAAGCGCTTATTTTTCACTAGTTGGGAAGCCAAAGCCTCTCCCACTAGGAAATCAAAACTTGCTGGCTCTAGCCCTCTAGCACTGGCTTTTACTCTCACTTGACCTGACTGATCCAAGCTTTGAACTAAAAGGACACCCCTGCCATGAAAGGCTTTCCTCTTAAACCAACCATTTTTCTGAGCCTGATAACGTTCACGACTGGCCTGTCTGCCGTTATCCACACCCACAATGCGGGCAGGACCTTGAATTTCAAAATGAAGTTGATTGGAAGCAGTCGGCACCCAATTTCCATCCTTGTCCAATACATCAAAATAGAGATAAAGGAGGTCTTGCCCATCTGGCTCTAGTTGTGTTTTCTCGGCATGTAGCCCGATTTGAACTGGCTTACCTGCAGTCACCACCCTATCTTCTGCCACAATCTGACCTTGACGGTCATAGGCCACAGCACGCAATTCTCCTGGTTGATAAGGCAAACGCCATTCGAGATAGAGTTGATCTGAACCTTGTCCCTCTTGGTATTTTCTACCATCTGAAGTCCATTTTTCCTGAAAAGTCTTTCTCCCCTGAGATTTTCCATTGAGAAATAGCTCTACTGAACCAGCATTTGAATACACTCGAACAGGGATATCCCCATACTTATCCACAACTTGTTGATAACTCTTGTGGATTTCCCAATTCCAGTGGGGCAGTATATGAACCATGGGATGCTGATCTGCATCCACCCATTGACTTTGATAGAGATAATAGTCATTTTTAGGAATCCCTGCCGTGTCCACAATCCCAAAATAGGAACTCTTGACAGGTGTATCATTTTGATTGTGCCAAGGAGTTGGCTCACCGATATAGTCCACTCCTGTCCAGATAAACTGACCTGCATAGTCTAGCCGATTTCGATCTGCTATCCAAGAATCCGTCCCCGTCTTCCCCCAAGGAACCCGATCATTGCCATAGTCCGACTGTTCAAAATTCCGCACGCGACGATTATCTCCAACCCATTCCTTATCTGGTCGAAAATAGCTGTCACGCGTCCGTGTAGCCGATGAGGTTTCAGACCCATAAAGTCGCCACTTGGGATGTCTTTTGCGAATCGCGTCAATATTATCTTCCGAGTAATTCAAACCCACCACATCCAGCAAATCAGCAATCTTTTCATGACCTCCAGAACCATCGCCAAAGCGGAACTGGTCCATTCCCATGGTCACAAAACGACTATCATCAACCTCCTTAACCCTTCCTAGCAAGCGCTTGATCGTCTTCAATGAATGAGCGTCTCCATTTGCTTCGCTGACTTCGTTTCCCAAGGACCACATAAAAATCGCTGGATTGTTCTTGCCACGCTCAATCATAGTGCGCAAATCGTAATCTGACCAGAAATCGCCTGCTTTCGCTTCTGGATGAGTCGCTTCTTCCTCAAAAAAGCGACCATAGTCATATTCTTTCTTGCCTCCATACCAGGTATCAAAGGCTTCTTCTTGTATGAGTAGGCCCATTTTGGCAGCTAGATCCAGCAAAATACTACTAGCTGGATTATGGGTAATTCGGATAGCATTGACTCCCATTTCCTTCATCTGACGCAATCGTCTCTCAGCAGCTGACTTGTTTTCCACAGCTCCCAGCGCTCCGTAGTCATGGTGCAGACAAACCCCATGAATATTCAACCAGCGACCATTTAGAAAGAGGCCCTTATCCGCTTGCCAATCCATATAGCGGTAACCAAAGGTCTCCACTTCTTCATCAACCAAAATGCCATTTTTATAAAGACGAGTCTTCAATTGGTAAAGGCGAGGATAGTCAATATCCCAAAGCAAAGGTTGAAAAATTGATATTGCTTGTTGGAAATGATGTTTGTCCCCAGCTTCAATCACTACAGAGTCTGTTGCCTGCCAGTCTGACAGTTGCTGTCCTTCATACCAGATACTCTGTTCCAAATACACCGACACGGACTGAGGCCCATCATTTGAAACCTTGCTTTCAAGCTGGGTATCCACCCAAGATTGCCTTTGCTCCTTTAGCTTGGGACTCGCTATCGTAATACCATACAAATCCAGATGAACTGCATCTGTAATCAACAACTTCACTTCTCGATAAATACCGCTACCCGAATACCAACGACTGCTAGGTTGCTGATTTTCTACAAAAACCGCAAGCTGGTTGGCCGTCCCATCGTTTCTTAGATAAGGCGTGATATCATATGAAAAAGGTGTATAGCCATTGGGATAATAGCCCAGCACTTGCCCGTTAATATAGACTTGGGCATTCATGTAAACCCCATCAAAGAGCAAACGCACTGAAACAAGACTGGCATCTTCTTCCAAGTAAAACTGCGTCCGGTACCAGGCTTGACCCCCATTTAGCTGGCCACCCTCATTTTGCGCTGGCGAATAATGGTCAAAATCATTGTAAATACTCCAGTCATGCGGCACTTGAATAGCCTGCCAATTTTCCCTCTGAAAATCCGATGCCAAGGCTTCTTCTTTCCCCACCTCCTGGCTAAAAAACCAGTGATTTCGTAAAACTTCTTCTCTTCTCATACAAGCATTCCTCTTTAAACAAGTCTATTGACTTGACTATAGCACAAAACAAAAGCGCTTTCAAGATTTCCTCCATCACTCCCTAAATACTCAGAAAAGATTCTATAATTTGTGGAGGAGGATTTAGTCCTCAAAGCTACAAGGGTAATGCAAAAAGAGCCTGTTGCCAAGCTCTTTAGTCTATTATTTCTTCTCAGCACGGAGAGCTGACAAGATTTGTGTACGGATATCATCCACACCATTTGGTGTATTTGGTAAAAAGATAGTTTGATTTCCTTTAGAAGCAAAGGTATTCAAGGTATCCAAATACTGGTTGGTCAAGAGGATGGACATGATTTGTTCTTCAGTCATACCAACATTGGCTTCCTTGAGTTCGGTGATAGACTCTGCCAACCCATCCACAATCGCCTTACGTTGTTGAGCAATCCCCACACCATGAAGGCGATCCTTTTCTGCTTCGGCTTCAGCTGCAGTGACAATTTTAATCTTGTCAGCTTCCGCCAATTCTTGCGCTGCGACCCGCTTGCGTTGCGCCGCATTGATTTCATTCATGGATTGCTTAACTTCTGCATCTGGTTCAACCTTGGTAATCAAGGTTTTCACAATAATGTAGCCGTAAGTAGTCATTTCTTCTGCGACTTGGTGTTGAACTTCAAGGGCAATCTCATCTTTTTTCTCAAACAATTCATCCAAGGTTAATTTTGGAACAGAAGAGCGAAGGGCGTCTTCAATATAAGATTTAATCTGAGATTCTGGACGCATAAGTTTATAGTAGGCATCTGTCACGCTCTGCTCATTGACACGGTACTGGGTTGCCACATTCATCATAACGAACACATTGTCCTTGGTCTTGGTCTCAACCACAATATCGCTTTGCAACAAGCGCAACTGAATCCGCGCTGCAATCGAGTCAATCCCAAAAGGTAAGCGAATATGAATACCGCTATTGGCAACCTTTTGGTATTTCCCAAAGCGTTCAATAATCGCCACCGACTGCTGACGAACCACATAAACTGTACTCAGTGTGACTATCACCAATAGGAGCACACAAACCACCACAAAAATCATCAAAAATGTTGCCATTATCGTGACCTCCATCATTATTTTTCCTGTATTATAGCACATTTAAAGAAGGCTGTGCAGTTTTTACTGCAATTTTTCCTGAAATGTCAATAATTAGAGGTGAATTGTCACATTGTCGTCTAATCTCTATCACTTTAAATAAGGGAGATGTTACATATATTAGAAACCTTATTCACGATATTTTCTAGCTCCGTTGTTTATCTAAGTACTACCTGAGCTCGTTCTTACTATTGTAGCGGAGATCATAGCAGGAATTATCTTGTATTTCGTTTGCAAATGGCTAGATGGTAAGAAATAGACCGAGTGACTAGCCTATCAACACCCGTTTAATCACTAAGATACGTCAAAAAAGCCCTTAACTACTGCAATAGTTAGGGGCTTTGGTGTTCTAATGAACCTTATCCATTAAAATCATTCTAACATACAGGCCCCGATATTTCAAGAGTTTTATTTATTTTTTAAAGTTCTGAAAGGTCCATAATGAAGCTAGCTATCTAGTATCCAAAAACCGACCAGCTCTTATGAACTAGTCGGTTTCTCATCAATGCGCCAACATTTCTTGGGCGATTTCTTGGCCAGATAGGTTATCTGGGTAGTAAGTTGGCCAGTTATCCATTTCTTCAAAGAGGGCTTCTTGGCTTGTACCTCCAAAGAAGATATGGAAATGTTCTGCCTTAACTGGGGCGATATTGTGGTCACTAAACTGAACATATTTGAATTGTCCAGCGTCAGCATCTGTGGCTTCAAAGAGGAAGCGCACGCCACGATTGCCTTTCTTATAAGTCAAGATTTTCTTGCCGACATACTTGTAAGTATATTTCTTACTTTGTCCACCTTGAACAAATTCCATAGTGTTATCAGTGATATTAATCTTAGTCACATCTGTCTGATAGCCTTTTGTATAGTAGGCCTTGTACTCAGCCTGAGTCATCTTACCTGTCAACTTAGCCTTGTAATCAAAGACTTGGTCAAAAGTACCATCTTCAAGGAAAGGATAAACTGATTGCCAGTTACCTGCATAGTCACTCAAGGTGCGGTCCTTGACATTTGCATCCTCAAAGTAACCATTTTGAACTGTCTTCGTATCCTCTGCTTTTTCAGGCTCGATTGCTGGGCCTTCTTGGTCTGTTGTTTGTTTTAGAGCCTTGAGGTTTTTCTCCATGATAGAGATATAATTTTCTCCCGCCTTGGTATCTTCTTCTGTCAGACTTTCTAAAGGATTGAGGACATCTGTTTTGACACCTGCCTCTTTTGAAAGTGTATTAGCAAGGGCTTGTGAAGCATTTTCTTCAAAGTAGATATAGGCAATTTTATTTTTCTTGACGTACTCTGTCAATTCTGCCAGACGAGCAGCTGATGGTTCTGCATCTGGAGAGAGACCTGAGATTGCGACTTGTTTGAGTCCATAGTCCAAGGCAAGATAATTAAAGGCTGCGTGCTGAGTCACAAAGCTCTTTTGTTTGGCTTGAGACAAGCCTTCTGCATAAGCCTTATCCAAGGCTTGTAATTTTTCGATATAGGCAGCAGCATTCTTCTCAAAGGTCTCTTTTTTATCAGGATAATCTGCTGACAAGCTATCACGAATGTGCTCTACAAGTTTAATGGCACGAACTGGTGATAACCAAACATGGGGATCATACTCATGGTGATGGCCTTCTTCTCCATGATCATGGTCTCCCTCTTCTTCCTCACCACCTGGTAAAAGCAACATATCACCTGTCGCCTTGATAGTTTTCACCTTTTTCTTACCCAAAGTATCTAGCAATTTAGGGACCCATGTTTCCATGTTTTCATTTTCGTAAACGAAAGTATCTGCGTCTTGGATTTTGGCAACTGCCTTGGCAGAAGGTTCGTATTCATGGGGTTCTGTACCAGCACCGATGAGGAGTTCTACATTAGCAGTATCTCCTGCGACTTGCTTGGTAAATTCATAGACAGGGTAAAAGGTTGTTACGATATTTAGTTTGCCATCTGCCTGCTTTTGATTGGAACAAGCCACTAAAAACAAGGCACATAGACTGGCTAGCAATAAGCTAATTTTTTTCATGTTGATCTCCTATTTGATAAAACGTCTTACTAAACTAATGAGTAAAAAGACAGTTACAAAAATAATGGTAATACTTGCACTTGCAGGTGTTTCTGCATAGTAGGAAATGTAGAGTCCTGCCACCATTCCCAAAAATCCAATCGCACTGGCCAGCAGCATAACCGATTTAAAGTTTTTACCCAGACGCAGGGCAATACTAGCTGGCAAGACCATAATGGTCGACACCAGAAGAGCCCCTGCTGCAGGAATCATAAGGGCAATAGCCACCCCTGTCACCATGTTAAAAAGAATAGACATGGTGCGAACTGGCAGACCATCCACAAAAGCCGTATCCTCATCAAAGGTCAAGATATACATCGGACGAAGGAAGAGGAAAGTCAAAATCAAAACAACCGCCGCAATGACAAAGAGGGAAATGACCTGCTCTTCGCTGATAGTCACGATTGAACCAAAAAGATACTGGTCCAAACTCATAGAACTCGAGCTTTTACCCTTGCTCATGACAATCAGAGAAACAGCCAGACCTGTTGACATGAGGATAGCTGTCCCGATTTCCATAAAGCTCTTGTAAACCGTACGGAGATACTCCAAAAAGACCGCCGCAATCAAGACAATGGCAATCGTAGAAACAGTCGGAGAAATCCCCAAAACCAGACCAAAAGCTACACCCGAAAGCGAGACGTGGCTGAGGGTATCACTCATCAAACTCTGACGGCGCAAGATAAGAAAAGTTCCAAGAACCGGCGAGAAAAGACTCATAGCAATAACCGCCAGAAAGGCACGTTGCATAAAGTCATAAGATAATAAACTAAGCATGGCCCACCTCCTGATCATTCTCATGAACGTTGAAACAACGCCATGGCGAATCTTGGTTACGGACTAGATGAATATTGCGGTCCGCATAGTCCTTAACTTCTTCAGGATCATGGGTAATCATCAAAACAGCCTTGCCATGATGATGGGCGCTGTGGTGCATGAGTTCGTAAAATTCATTTTTACTTCCTGTATCCATCCCCGTTGTCGGCTCATCTAGGATGAACACATCTGGGTCAGAAGCAAACATACGCGCAATCACCGCTCTCTGCTTTTGTCCCCCAGATAGAGACCCCAAGCGTTTGTCTCGGTGTTCCCACATACCAACTGAGTCTAAACTAGCCTTGATATGCTCCTCATCATGGGCATTCAACCGACGGAACCAACCCTTTCGCGGATAGCGACCCGACTTGACAAATTCATAAACCGTACTTGGAAAACCCGCATTAAAACTGGCAATCTGCTGGGGAAGATAGGCTATTCTCAATTTCTTACCCTGGGTATTTGTCTTTGAAATGGTCACCTTACCAATGCGTGGCTGAAGGATTCCAAGACTGGCCTTGATGAGTGTCGTCTTAGCTGCTCCATTTTCTCCCGTCAAGGTCACAAATTCCCCACTATCAACACTATAATTGATATGCTCGAGAACTGGCTCCTTATCATAATAGAAGGACAAATCCTCTACCGTAATATATCTCATTATTTGATTTCTCCTACTAAAGCAGTCAAAAACCGCTGGATCACTTTTTGTTCATTTGGAGTAAACTGAGTCGCCACTTGTTCATAGGTTAAAAGCGTATGCTCATGGTGATGATGGTGCTCCTCAGCAATTGGACGAGCCAAGTCAGTCAACTGATAAAAAATCACACGCGCATCCTTAGGATCTTTAGATGTTTCCAGCATCCCTTCCTTGACCAAAGACTTAATGGCCTTGGTAACTGCTGCCTGACTGACATTGAGGCGACGAGCCAATTCTGAATTGGTTAAAGATTCCTCTGACAAAAGCATGAGGATATGCTCCTGAGTATTGGTCAGAGCTACCTCGCTAGTACAATGACCTATTAGGATTTCATGCTGATTTTCTGCCTGCAAAATCACCTCATTCAAAAAAGCATCGATATCCTTCGCTAGCTGTCTCATATCTGACTCCTTTCCTTTTGAACTTCTCTTTTTAAGAGAAAAATACTATTCTTTGAAATTTTATTTACTGGTTAATTATATCACAACCAAAAAAAGAGTCAAGAAAAAACGTGAAAATAGGCTTCATTCTTGAACTCTTCCATACTATTATCTATTGAAATTCCTTGACATCTCCATCATAAAGTGCCCAGTGTCTGAATCTATTTTTGAAAACACAACTCTTTTTTCTTCAAATTATATATAAAATGGAGAAGACCTAAGTCTTCTCCAAATACATACCTTACCTCACTCAAGAGGTCTAGAATTTATAACTAGAAACTCATTAAAATCTTACTCATTATCCTTCTTACGAAGAACGATACTTAGACCACTCAACATTCCAACAAATCCGAATGCTGCCAAGGCTGCGTTCGATTCCGTACCAGTATTTGGCAATTGAGCTACCTCAGTTGATGGAGCTGGGTAAGTGTTCCCATCTGGATTGTAATTTGAAGGTACTGGTCTATTCGGAGCTTCCGGTGTTCCCGAATCTTCTGCCACAGGTACAGGTGGTTTTGGAGTCTCGTTTCGTTGAGGTGTTGGAGCTGGTTGTGGTGTAGGTGTAGGTGCAGGATTTGGCTCTGGAGTTGGAGTCGGAGTCGGAGTCGGAGTTGGTTCTGGTTTAGGCTCTTCAGGAATCTTCAACTCTGGAATTTCCACAACTGGAGGATCTAACGGAACTATTCCACCATCAAATTCTGGTTTATCAACTGTTGGAGCATCAATTTGCATTACATATTGGTAAACAATAGTAGTAACACCTTCTTTAACCAATCCTTTTTCTTCCACAGTATTCTTAAACTTATCACCTGCTGGAAGGACACGTTTCAATCGGAATGTCACTCCATCTACTTCGATCGTTTCTGGTGGTGTCACCGCATATTCTTCACCAGTTGCTTTGTAAGTTGTTTCTTCTTTATCACCAGTAGTTATAGTTGTCGCTTCAGCCACAATGACATTGTTCTTAGCAACTACATCATCCGCAAGGAAATTTTCATTAATATCTACGAATTTAACAATAACTGTTCCTTTTTTATCTTTAGCGTAGTCACGTACACTGTTTGGTTTATTTTGAGAGTATTTAACAACAACTGCTGAATCTTTAGATTCATGTGTTACAGCTAATTCTTCTACCTTAGCTTTATCTACATTGTAACCCTCAATTATTGGCGATACTACTTCAACAAGTTTTTGTTCTGGAGTCCAGTCGGTTGTGTACGTCACTTTACCTGTTCTACTGTTGATTTCTGCAGTTCTTGTGAAGCGAGCAGTTTGTTCAACTGGTGCACTTGCTTCCTGACCTTCTTTTGGTCCATTTTCATAAACATAAGTGATATCACGTTTCACTTCTGTTAGTAAACCTAAATCTTTGTAGGTGCGACCTTTTGGATCATTAGGAATCTTATCCTCTGGTTTTGGAGGATTTTGATTACCATCGTTAGGCTTCGTTGGATCTACTGGAATAACATAATCGTATTGGTATACAACTGTCGTAGTTCCTTCTTTCACCTTACCTGTTTCTTCTAATACATTATTGTATTTATCAGAAACTGCGTAAATACCACTGTATTTATATTTCTTACCATTAGCTTCGATAACGTCTTTACGACTCTCTACAGTGCTGTATTCTTCATTTGTTGCTGTATAAGTAGTTTCTTCACGATTTGCATAGACTTTTGTCGTAGCTTTTTCTACTACTGCATTATCTTTAACAGTTACCGCTTCACTGATTTCATTTCCTTGAGCGTCTACATACTTAACAACTACAGAACCTTTTTTGTCTTTTGCTGCATCATGTTCGATAATTTCAGGATTTTCACGGTATTTAACAATTTCGCTACTGTCTTCAGATTCGTGCGTTACTGCTAATTCAGCTACTTTTTCTTTATCAACTGCATATTTATCGATTTTTGGTGACACTACTTCTGCAAGTTTTTGTTCTGGAGTCCACTCGCTTGTGTAGACCACTTCACCAGTTCTACTGTTAATTTCTGCAGTTCTTGTGAAACGAGCTGTTTGGTTAACAGGCGCACTAGCTTCTTGTCCTGCTTTTGGTCCATTTTCGTAAACATAAGTGATAACACGTTTCACTTCTTTTAAGAGACCTAAGTCTTTGTATGAACGGTTTTGTGGGTCATTAGGAATTTTATCCTCTGGTTTTGGAGGATTATTGTCACCTTCGTTAGGCTTAGTTGGATCTACTGGAATAACATAATCGTATTGATAAACAACCGTTGTAGTTCCTTCTTTTACCTTACCTGTTTCTTCAATTGTATTGTTGAATTTGTCCGAAACTGCATATACACCACGGAAGACATATTTCTTACCATCTTTAGTGATTGTATCAACTTTCTTTTCAACAGTATTGTAGTTTACATCATTTTCTGTTACTTCATCACGTGTTGAAAGTACAACCTCTCCTGATTTAGTAGCGTATGTTTTCGTTGTTTTAACAACTGCATCTGTTACTACATTCGCAGAATCTTTGATTTCATTACCGTCAGCATCAACATATTTAACAACTACTGATCCTTTAGTTTCAACTACTTTAGATGGTGTTGTTTCTTCTTGTTTATCTAGAGTATAGCTGTAGATAACGTGTTTTTCACCTTCTGTTACGTCTCCAGTCGCTGGAGCTGAATCAGATGTTTGTCCTACATATTTATATACTAACCCTGTAGCTTCATCTTTAAGTGTTGGGTATTGTTTATCAGTAGTGTCGTATTTTTCAGTAACTGCGCGTTTTTCTTTACGTTCAGATACTTTTACACCTTTTGAGTAAGTTACGTACGTATCTTCATACTCTAAAGGAACATTGTTTTTCACTACTTCTGTTTCTTTTAATGTTTTTAACGTTCCATCTTCGTTGATAACAACGTGTTTCACGTCAACAGAACCTGTCTTAGTCGCAACTGATTTAGAAGGAGTTTTTTCTTCTTCACTTACTAAGCGGTATTCGTAAACAACTTCTGTTGTTCCTTCTACTACTTTACCACTAGCAGCTGGAGAACCTTGTTTTAGACCAACATACTCATATGTAAATCCAGTATCAGCATCTACTAATGTTGGATATTGTTTTGGTTTTGAAGTTGTGTCGTAGTTTTGTTCTACAGGTACGATATCAGTACGTTCATCAACTTTTGTTTCACCTGAGTACAAGCTTACAACAGTTTTCGTTTCTAATGTAACATTGTCTTTATCAGTTTCTGATTTTAATTGTTTTCCATCAGTAGTTACGTATTTGATAACTACACTACCTTGTTTAGTAGCTGTTGCAGTACCAGCTTCTTCTTTTGTGATTTTTAAGTTGTAATAGTGAGTCACTGTCGGTTTTTCTTCACCCATTACTTTATAAGCACGGATTGGTGTGATGATTTCTTTTTTAGCAACTGTAACAGTATCCGTTGTTGTTTCATCCGAAGCTTCCCATTCTTTTACTTCACGTCCAGATTTAGTCAACGTAGCTTGTGATTTATCATCTGATACTGTAACACCCCATGTTCCATTAGTTGTCACATTCGAAATATTAATTTTTTCTTCTGTGTTTATCGGGTATTTATCCCAAATCACATCATGTCCATCATTTCTATCATACTTAGTGTTTGTTGTTACTACTAAACCACCTACAGTTGTAAATTCATAAGTTTCAACAAGATCTTTAGAAACAGGAAACACATCAGCATCAGATGCTCCGTATTTTTGACCTTCTTCTTTTGAAGCAACACCAGAAGTTTTTACTTTATCAATAATAGGTAAAGCATCTAAAACCGTACTTACTTCTCTAACTTTTGTTTCAAATTGATCTAGTTTAGATGAGTCATTGTCAGCTGAAGCGTCATTTACATAGAACCCAACTTTACCATTAGATGAACCAACTCGAATATTATTATCTTTCATATAATTAACGAGTTCGTCTACTTTGTTATCTAAATTAGTTTTGACGCTATTAATTGCTTCAATATCCGTAGGTTTTGAAGCATTACTCGCAAAGAAATCAACAAGTCGATATCCAGTTGCAAAAACATCTTTCAAGATATCTTTCACCGAAGCATTAGACGTGTTTAAATCTGGTGTTTTTTGAAGATATTTAGAATTTTTATCTTCTCTTCCTGACACATCAAACACATCCATTGATTTTCTTGTTTGAGTACCATTCGAAGTTGCGTTTCTTTCATTATCGTCAGCAGTTCCAAAGACATTATCATCCCCGATATCTTTAATGGCTGTATAATTTTCTCTAAGGATTGCATACGTCATACCCCAAATATCAGTGGAAGTTCCGTCATAAACAGTTTCTTTTACCGCAACATAAGTGACATTCGTACCTGTTTTTTTACTTTTACTTTCTACAGTATTTGTAGTCGCATAAGTATCTTTATCAAGGACAAGAATTGTATCTCCTTCTTGAAGAGTTACATTAGCTTTAGTAAAATCTTTAGCTGTAGCTTCTCCAGCTTTCCATTTTGCAACAGCATCTTCGTCACTAGTTACGCCACTCGCTTCTACAAATTTACCATATTGTCCATCAGCTGTTTCTTCAACTAAGTAAACTTTACCTGTTGTTTTTGTATAGTCGATTTCTCCTAGTTTATTATGCATTCCTTCTGGAGATACTGGAGCTTCGATATCATTGAAATGTGTTTTGTCATAAGTTGGTTTGTCAGTACCTTCAACTTCTGAACGTACATATTCATAAACTTTATTATTCGCTTCTACTGTATCTTTTTTTCCAGTGGCTTCACTAATAGCATCCCCAGTTTTAGCCACTGTTGATTCACGGTAGTCTTTACCATCTGCGTCATAAGCAAGACCTTTTTTATCAAAAGGTGTTGTAACCGTACCTTTTCCAGCTTCTACTGTTTCTGTTTTTAGTAATGACTTATCAGAATCCAGTTTATAATTGACAGTTGCTTCTGATTTGAAACTCACTGTGTCATTACCGTCAGTATCACCAGTATTGATGTTAGCTTTTGTTGGCTCGGTTGCCCCTCCATCCAAAACTGCATCAACTTTAAAAGTTTTTGATGCATCTGTATCGTCTGTAAAAGTCGTAGCCTTTGCAGATTCAACCTTGGCTGTGTCGCTCACTATTGTAGGTTCATTTGTACCATTAGAAGTAACATTAGCAGCTACTGGACTTGCACCAACAGCTAAAGCCACACCTGTGGCCAAAATCGTTGCTCCGATTAACTTGGAATCTGTTCGACCATCTTTATACTTACGAAGAGAAAATTTCTCCTGTCTATCAGTATGAAACATAAAACACGACCTTCCTAAAATTTCATTGTTTTTTATACTTTAAATCTATAAAATGTGCGTTAAGAACTATAAAACCCAGAAAGTTTTACGCTTTCAATTATATCATATTTCTAAGGATAACACATACTGATACATCTCTAGAATTTCCTTTTTTTGATAGTCTTTAGAGAATGTTGCTGACGCGTAACGACCTTCTTTTTGATAAGCATTGAGCCACAAGATTAACTCCCCGATGTCACCAAATGTTGAGACAGCTTTAGATTGGCTCTTATAGTACCTATGAGCTAAATCTGTATCAGACAAGAGACAGACCAAACCCTTGGCAGATGCTTCTACAGCTGAATTGGCAAAGCATTCACTCATAGAACAGGAGAGATAGCCTTGGTGCTTCTCATAAGGAACCTCTTCTAGAAAACCAGCATAATGGACATTTGACGGCAAGTCTTTCTGGCTATAACCATCTGGCAAATTGCCATAAATCGTCAACTGACTATCTGGCACTTGTCGAAAGGCCTCAATCGCCCAGGCACACCGTTTGATCATCGTCATATTGCCAACGATACACCAATCGGTGACTCTTGCATATTCTTTTTCCAAAACTCCATCCACAAACATTGGAGGTAAAAAGCGAACCTTTTCTTTCCCTATTAGTTGCTCCAAAACAGGGCTTACAACGATATTCTGGCACCAACCTTGTAAGACAAACTTCATCATCGGGTCTAAAATATTGTAATGGGTATAAGCAAATAGCTTTCTTCCCGTATTTTGGAAAAATTTCCTCAATTGGAGAGGGTATTCGTTGACCATATCAATGATAAAGCAATCTTTCACTGTAGAATTATTCGCTAGATAGAGACTGACTAACTGCCATTGAGTGTAGGTTTCCCCACTTCTTAGATTTTGGTAAGAATGGTAATTTTCACTCACATCCCCCTTCAGCAACTCCCCTTTACTATCAAAAAGAGTAAAGAGATTTTCTTGATATTGGAAACGATACAGTAATTGTGAAGTATAGCATTCTATATCTCCATTTTGATAATGAACGAGTCCTACATATCCATCTTTTGTGTACTCGACTTCACTGACATTAGCTAGTCCCTGAACAAATTCTTTTTCCACACTCGGCTTTTGTCTAGCCAGATCTGACTGGTCAAAAATAACATGATAGAAGTTTTCAAAACCAAGTTTTTCTAACGTTTCTACAAAATTCGGTACAAATTTCTCCAGATTTGTTATAACGAGTTCCTGTTCTAGGGACAGACTTTTAAAAATTTCTTGACGTGCCAATTGACTTCTTTCAAAACCATAAGTTCTTACAGGCACGCCTTCCTTTATTGTAAATATTTTCACCATAGTTTAGTCCAATACATCTTCTAATCTTAATCCACGACTTCTTGCTAGTCTTGCTCGGAAAAGCATCTCTCTTTTATAACGCTCCGATAAGCGATAGTAAGTTGTCATAACATTCAACACTAAAGCATTGTCCTTTGTAACTATACGAGCCCACAAATGCCAATCTTCAAACCCATCACACTTATCATCATAGCATCCTGCTTCATCATAAGCAGAGCGTTTAAAAATGACGGTTGAATGGTTAAATACATTTTGATAAGCAAGCTCTAACCACAACTTTTCCCCTGATAAGTGATGTGTTTGATTCCGTTTGATTTTATCTGTTACGGCATCTTCTTCTGCGACAACTCTAGCCCCGATAAGATCTAATTGAGGATTTTTCTCTAACTCTTGCAAGAGAAAATCTAGGTGCCAAGGCATCCATACATCATCTGCATCTTGTCTAGCTACATATTTCGTTTGAGACAGGCTTACTCCACGATTTAAAGTTTCTGAAATCCCTTTATGACCTTCCCTGATATACTGTATTCGCTCGTCTACTAGATATGGCTTACATACTTCCTCTGTATTATCTGTCGAACCATCATCCACAATTAGCAGACGAAAGGCTTGATGAGTTTGATTTAAAACAGAATCAATCGTTTGGCTAATGGTTTCAGCGCCATTATAGACAGGCATGACAATATCAACAGGTGTGTCCGATTGGGACACATTTTGATAGGGCACACCTAGTTTTGCAAAAACATTTGATTCATGAGTTGTTAAAAAAGTCCTATACCCATGAACCGATACACCCTCTATATTTTTAACCAACAAAAGCGAAGTTGAGTAAAAACCATGTACCTCAACGAACTCATATTCTTCTAACAAAAGATAGATTTCTTCTTCAAAGCAAAATCTTGTTTCTTTCAATTTATCTTGATAGGGATTCAAAGGTACTCTAGGATGGGGATAGTAGTAATCAATCTTCTGTTCATCTAAAACTTTAGCAGTCAATTTTTGAGTAAGTTCCAAATCTTCCTGATAAAGGAGAGAGCCTAGAAATTGCCCCAGAAAAACACTTATTTTCTTGCCATTTTTAGCCCTATGAAAATGACTTGGTTCCAGATGAAGCTTTAACAAAACCTGCTCGTCTTTTGGAAAAAGGACACAGTCCTCAAATACCGTATAATGTCTATTTGACAATGACATGATCTCTCTCAAGGTAAAGTTTGCATAGGGAATGACCCTCTCAAGATTTTGTGTATACAGATTGAGGGGTACAATGGAAGTACTACCATCATCAAAGGTATACAAATTCATTGTGCTAGGGTTAAAGATGCTAAGAGCCACTGGATTGTCTAAGCTGGCTAGATAGAGATTACTGATGGCCCTGTCTTTTAAGGCTTCCTGAATATCATTAAAGACTGTTTTTCCTTCTAAAACAAGGACTTCCTTACAAAATTCTGCCATTCGTTCAGCATAAAAATCCTGTCTCGAATCATTTGACATCTTTAGATAAATCCCGATAAAGTCTTCTGAGACAGTCTGTACAACTTCTTTAGCGACTAAAACCTGGAAGGGAGACGAACAAAAAATTATATTCTCCAAATTTAACTCCTCATAACATTCTTACAAACTCTTACTTAGCATCTTGCTTTTGTGCAATCATCTCTTGCCACCAATCTTCATGTTCTTGATACCAATGGATAACTTCTTTTAAGCCTTTATCAAAATCCACGTAGAGAGGTGTAAAACCTAATTCAGTATATAACTTACTAGCATCAATTCCATAACGAAGGTCGTGTCCTGGTCTATCTGCTATATACTTGAAATCTTCCTGAGATTTTCCTAACTGCAACAAGATTTTCTGTAAAACTTCGATATTCGTGCGCTCATTATTTACTCCAATCAAGTAGGTTTCACCAATCACACCCTTATCAATAATGGTGTCAATAGCTCGACAATGGTCTTTGACATGAATCCAGTCACGAATATTCAGTCCTGCTCCATATAGAACTGCCTGCTGACCAGTTAAAAGATTGGTGATTTGTCTTGGGATAAATTTTTCAGGATTTTGATAGGGTCCATAATTATTTGAACAGTTTGAAATCGTAGCCCTGACACCAAAAGAACGAACCCAAGCTTTTACCAATAAATCTGCAGAGGCCTTTGTAGCAGCATAAGGAGAACTTGGATTATACTGCGTTTTTTCAGTGAATTTATCCTTACTTTCTAATGGAAAATCCCCGTAAACCTCATCTGTTGAAATATGGTGGAAACGGATATCATACTTCCTAGCTAACTCTAAAAGATTGTGCGTCCCAACGATATTACTCTTCACAAAAACAGACGTATCGTGCAAAGACTTATCATTAAAAGATTCCGCTGCGAAATGAACAATCAAATCAACTCCTTCATCGATGTATTTACCTAATTCCAACTCATTTGCGATATCCAGTTTATGGAAGGCTACTCCGTCATCCAGCAAATCTTCGATAGTTTTCAGAGAAGAGGCGTAAGTCAAATTATCCAAAATCGTAATCTGAATACCCTTATAAGTCTCTTTAAGGTATCGAACAAAATTTGAACCAATGAAACCAGCTCCACCAGTCACAACGATATTTTTATAGTTCATTTATTTTTCCTTTAACACATTTCACTCAAAGCCAGTACGGTCAACACTGACAACTTCCCATTCTCTTGTATCCGCAATTTGTTTTCCATTTTGTTCAATCAGAGTATTAAAATCAGGAACAAACACTTTTACAAAAGGCTTGGTCAGTCTTAAAATATAGCCTACCCAGTAACAATAGGTCGAATTGGGGCAAATGAAATACTTGTTACAGCTATACAGTTGTAAAAAGTTATCTTGAATATCCTGCTCCTCAACTATAATCGGATTTTCAAAATGGTACTGAGTATGTAGAAAAGGTACCAATTCTTCACGACACCAGGCAACATCATCTGAAGTAATTCTGATGGTCAAATGTTGAAAATCAGCCTCTTCAATGTCTGCTATCTTGTCTAAACAAGAGCAGATATACAACTGAGAGTTATAACCGTAATTTTTTCTATTTCGTTCATTGAGAAAATCCGTTCTCCTAATGGCAATTGTCACATTCTTCTCTTCAAATTGAGTAGAAGCTGCAACTACTGGCTCAATCAAATACTCTCTACAAAAAGAGTCCAATTCTTCTGAAGAATAGTCAACACCTGCCTCTTGAAAATAACCGAAATCTTCTAATTCGATACCATTTGCTTTTGAAAATAAGGCAGCAGTTTTTGGAAAAAAGGTTTGGGCAAACTGAAAATATCCTGTTCGTAAAACATAACTTTCCTCATAGCCCATCATCCGATCTCTATGCGCTTGTAGGAGAAGATAGAGCAAATTTCCTAGTTGAAAACCTCTATTATTTTCATAAATTTTCAAGATTCGAATCTCCTTTTTGCTGTTTAAAGTATTGTCCTAAAATGGAATCATCCGGATTTTTTACTAAATTCTTAATTTGTTTACCTGTAAAAATTTCAGACTGATTGATCCCCAGTTTCACTCCATCAATCCTATTTAAATTCGCCACCAGATGATCAACTAAATCATTTATTGCCGTCACTTGATAGCACATTTCATCAGGATAAATATCAGAAATTGGCTCTAAAGTACTTAATAATTCATTTGGAAGAGGCTCTACTAGAGACCACAGCTGATCATTTACTTTTTGATAATATTTTTCTAACTCAGGCTTGTCCAAAACAATATCATTTGAAATATAGGTCCATTGTCTAGAAATCAAATCATGAACAAAGCCCTTTTTCAGTGTTTTTCCATATAAGGTGTCCATAATATAAATAGTATTCTTATTTTGATGAGCTTCAATTACGCCATTATAAATCTCTTGATGAATCGCACTATATCTGGAACCACTATCAAATACAGACTTCGTAGATACTAAAATCATATGACCTGTTTGAATCTTTTTTAGGACATTCAGTAATTTATCGATTTCCAAGTCATTGTTTTTCAAACCTAGATTAGTCAATAATTTTTCTGATGACGGAGCAGTACAAATCACCACATCATAAGAATCTTTCAAAGCTTCTTCAATATTATTTCTATTGAAACAACTTAAATCAATATCAGATAGTTTACTTAATGTATCAAATAAAACTTTCCCAACTGCACCTCTTGATCCAATTAAAGCAACTTTCTTCTTGCTTGATTCAATTAGTTCAAGAACTTCTTTAAAAGATTTAGCAGCTTGGTCTTTTTCAGAAATGATTGGTTTTAAAAGAGAATCCCACGACAAATGAGCATCTTTGTCTAGTGGTGTAATACCTAAATAGTTTTTATGTGGATCATAATAATCAGCAACCAGATAATTCAATATCCCATTGTTAACTAACGACTGTGCTCCATTGGCTACTCCGCCAGGGACAAAAACAGCCCTACCAGGTTTGACATCTATCACATCTACAGATTTGTAAGTTGGAGAATCTATTCGTAGATCGATAAAAATCATTTTAAAGCTACCAAAGGCTACTGTCATCAACTTTTCATAGCCTTGACAGTGCATTCCTCTAATAACCCCCTGCTTTGAGACAGACACATTATTTTGAAGTTTATGATGAAAGAAGGATTCTGGTACCCCATTTGCAACCAAATCTTTTTTACGCCAGTTCTCTAAAAAATAGCCACGCTCATCATGATGAAGAGGACTTTCAAACACCAACAAACCTTGAATCTGTACTGAAAGAGTTCTATCTATATCCATTTTTCCCCTCGATATTCATACAAAAACGATCAATCTAACCATACTAAAACCATTTTCATTCTGTTTCTTAAATTATACCACTATATGAGTTCTCTAGCCAGATGAAGTTCCTGCTTTTTAAACACCAATATCTATAAATACACATTTTTATTAGGATAAAGAAAAACCCTAAAAATCAGACTGATTGTCTAATCTTTAGAGTTAAATCGTTTATTATTTTGTCATTCGTCTATTGAAATTCCTTGACATCTCCATCGTAGGTCGCCCAGTCTTTACTGAAAAAGCGCTCATTCAGATGGTAAGTCGGAGCTGGGGTGGGATTGGAAAGGAAAGGATCAACGGCCTTGTCAAAAGCCAACCAACCCAACCAACCAAGGTGAATGGTGTCCTTCATAAAGAAAGGCTCCCCGCCATCCTTAGAAAAATCTGCTATATTGGTAAAACCTTGACTTTCTAACTGGTAGCGAATCTTCTGCACCGTTTGTTGGTACATATCCTCTCGTAAACCAGCGTAGTCCATCCATTTTTTATTAACAGGTGGAATGATAAAAATCGGGTTTACCTTAGATTTAGAAAACTGTGTTAACACCAACTGCAAGTCATTATACTCTGGCGACTTGAGATAGGTAAAGCTTTTCTGAGAGTCCTTTAATTTCTTCAAATCCTTCTTGATCTGCGTATTATAGAAATAATTTTCCATTCCCAGATCATTATTGGAAGTATTCTTTTCAGCATCTGCTTTAACAACATCTTCTATGGCTTGATAAGAAAACTGGTCTGGCAAGGTCTTTAAATACTTAACTACATGCTTATCGTAGTTGACATAGCCTCTAACTGAAAACTGACCAAAAAAGGAAGCTTGGCGTTCATTAAACCGAGCCAATAATTCAATCATCTCATTGTCTGCTGTCGACAATTCTTCTTTACTTGCCAACTTCTGAACCAGATCCTTCATAGCTACGTTTGGAAACTGCTGTAGTAAGCGAGTCGCTGCATATTGACTGGCCTGGTCTCCTGATTGATGTTCCAGAAAACTAGTCAACTGGTCTCCATTAAAATACTGCTGAAAGGCTGCTGGCTCATAGCCATTTTTACTGAACCACTGTGGTGAGATAACATACACAACTTGTTTATTCTCTAGCTGTGGCAACATCTGTTGCATTCCAAAATACTGGTTAAGCGATGCAGCTCCCCTCTGGCCTAAAAGATAAGGACGGTAGGAGCGATTGTATTTCTCAGCCAAGACTGCAGGATGAGCACCGTCAAAACGAAGCCATTCACTGGAGCCAAAGAAAGGAACAAAACGCATATTTGAATCAGATAGGGCTCTGACCTTTTGACTTCGCTCCTTAAAACTATCGATAGTAGTGGCCACTGCTGAACGCTTTTCAGCTCCTAGATTATGACGCATCTCAGTAGGATAGAAGAAAATGAGCAGAAAAACCAACAAACCAGCTATCAAGACCGGCCCGAAGATCATCCATAAGCGTTTAAGCATTTTGTAGCTCCACAATACCAGCTATGATTTTATTGGCTGTATTCCAGTCATCACGACCAAACTCTGTTACAGGGACACGAATGTCAAAACGGTTTTCAATCTCCACAATCAATTCAACCGTGCCCATGCTATCCAAGACACCTGCATCAAAAAGATCTTCATCCATCATGTCAGAAACATCTTCCATAAACAACTCATCAATAATTTCGATAACTTCTGATTTGATATCCATATTTTATTTCCTTTTATTTTTTAAACCATAAATCATTCAAAAATCCAGAAAAGATTAAGAATGACAGCATGACGACATGGAAGGTGATAACCATGCCAAGCAACTGAATCCAGCGATTCTCAGGTAGAGCAGGCTTCCCTGCTTTTTTCCGTTCCTTATTGAGTGTTTTTTTCTTACGAATCCAAGCATCATTAATGACCAAGCCTAATCCATGAAAGAGTCCATAGGCGATATAGTACCAAGTTACTCCATGCCAAAATCCCATAATCAGCATATTTACAATGTAGGCCACACTTGAGGTTACATTACGATTTTTAAAGACCTTCTTTCTAGTCAACACCATGACCATTCGCATAAAGACAAAGTCACGGAACCAGAAGGACAGACTCATATGCCAACGATTCCAAAATTCCTTCAAATCCCTTGATAAAAAGGGCTTATTAAAGTTGATCGGGCTACGGATTCCCATCAAATTTGAAATGGCTAAGGCAAACATAGAATAACCTGCAAAGTCAAAGAAAAGCTCCAGACCAAAGGTATACATGACTGCCAAGGCATAGTGGTTAAAGAAGCCACCTGACTGCAGGGCTAGATTCTTCAGAGGAGGGAGTAAGGTCTCTCCTAAAATATGAGCTAGGATAAACTTGTACAAAAATCCCCACATGATATAGCGAACAGATTCATCCAGCATATCCATCAACTCATCCCGCTCAGGAATGGTCTGATAATTTTCATTAAAACGCTTAAAGCGATCTATTGGACCACTTGAAAAAGTCGGCATGAAGAGAAGGAAACGGAGGAATTCCCAGAGGGTGAAATCCTTGATCACTCCATCTCTCAGCTCGATAATAATCCCAACCGAACGAAAGGTCAGGTAAGAAATCCCCAAAAATCCAAGCAAAGACTGCGTTCCATTGATAGCTGGCTGCACCTTGACAAAGATAATCGGAAGGAGGGATAGAAAGCTAACTAGGTAGAAGACCCACTTGCCATCCTTACTTTTTCGATAATGCTTGTAGAAAAGTACGAGCAATATTTCCCAGCAAAGGTAAATAGCCAAGGCAGCCAACTGATTGGTCTTCCCACCCACCAGCATGGTGGCGATAAAGAAGAGGCTAACCAGCACTTCATACCAGGCAAAGCGTTTCTTGAAAAAGAGGCCAATAAAGATAGGTAAGGTTGCAGCAATCACATAGACAAAATACTGAGGATTGCCATATGGCTCTAAATGAGGAAGCTGTTGAAAGAACTCCATCATCTCTTATTCACCTCGTTAATCAATCCTTTAATGTCAATCTTCCCATTTGGAGTCAGTGGCAAACTGTCTCGGTAAAGGAATTTAGACGGCATCATATAGGACATCATGATATCTGTCAAATCTTCCTTAATAGCCTTGGTAATATCGATATCACGTTCAAACTGCTCACGAACACCGTCTTTTAAGATGACATAGGCCAGTAGATTTTGTACCTTATGGTCCTTGTTATAGCGCGGAACTGCAACAGCAGACTCGATAAAGCGAGACTTATTGAGGTTTTGAGAGACATCTTCTAACTCAATGCGATAACCGTTGAACTTAATCTGGAAGTCCATGCGTCCGCCGTAGAGAAGCAAACCTTCATCTGTCATAGTTCCCACATCTCCTGTATGGTAGGCTGGTAGACCTTCAAACTCAAAGAAGGCTTCTGCCGTTTTTTCAGGATTGTTCATATAACCTTTTGAAACGGCTGGTCCAGAAACAATGATTTCTCCCTGTTCGCCATTTGGCAATTTATTGCCTTCCTCATCAATGATAAAGGTTGGAGAGTCGGCCTTGGTATAGCCGATTGGAAGACGTTTGAGAGTCGCTAACATCTCGTCTGTCACGGCAACAGCTGACAAGGCCACTGTCGCTTCTGTTGGGCCGTAGGCATTGATAATACGGGCATTTGGGAAACGCTCGCGCAGTTTTTGAGCTGTTTTGACTGTCAATTCTTCCCCATCAAAGTAGAAATGCGTGATGTCAGTCATTTTCTCGCTGTTGAAGTCTTCAGACAACATGGCCATATCCGCAAAGGATGGTGTTGATGTCCAGATAGCGATTGGCAATGAAAAGATGGTCGCAAAGAGTTGCTTAAAGTCCTGAGTAATAGCTGAAGGAAGAGCGAAAAGTGTACCACCAAGTGCCAAGGTTGGAGCCCAGTACATGACAGACAGGTCAAAAGAATAAGGTGGCTGAGCCAGCATTTGCGGACGACTTGGCGTCGCAAATTCCTTATCCGTAATCATCCAGTTGGTAAAGCTGAGGAGGTTATCATGGGAAATCTGCACTCCCTTAGGCTTACCAGTTGTACCAGAAGTAAAGATAATGTAGTAATTATCATCTTCCTTGACTGGATGCGTGATTTCGTAGTTATTCCCTTGGGCAAAGGATTCTTGAACCTGAGCTAGAGTCATCATCGGTGTCGAAACCTGCTCCAATGGAAAGTCTGAAATGGCAATAATCAAGCTTGGCTCTGCCACTTCTAAAATAGCCGAAACACGCTCCAAGGCTGAATGGCTGTCAATTGGAATGTAGGCATGACCTGACTTAGTCAAGGCTACAAAAGTTGCCAACATTTCATATTCTTGGCCACCAAAAACGACTACAGGAGACTTCTCAGGCAAGCCTAGTTGGTCAATGGCTGCAGCTAAACTATCCGAATCAGCCTTTAAATCTCCATAAGTATGTTCCTGCCCCAAAACATTATAGACAGGATAGCTAGGCTGAGTCTGAGCAAAATGCTCAATGGTTTCAATCATATCTACTATTGGTTTGTTTGACACAATAGGGGTTCTCCTTCAAGTTAAAATTCATTATAGATAAAGCTTCCTTGACCTTGACCAAGATAGCTAAAGAAGTAAAGCAGCCCTAGAAAGATAAGAAAATACAAGGCTGTCCGACCAAGAAAGAGGTACAATTCTTTTCTCTGTTTCATCAAGAAAAACCATTCATTTCTGTAATTTTTCGCTAAAATAAGAGTGATTCTTACTAGCTTATTTTTCTACCATTGTACCACTTTATATAGTATTTTTTCAATTGTTTACCGTACATTTTCACTAGATTTCAGCTTATTTTAAGGATTATGCGGTTTTTCTATGTAAATTTTAAATAGAGTGAAGCTGGGCAAAAACTCAATTTCATTAGAAAATAAAATAAATCTTCCCATAATAAAACGCATAATATCAAGTTTTTTCAACACCCGATACTATGCGCTTTTCTAATTTTTCAAGACTTTTTAACTAGTCTCTCATTTAAAATAATCTCGTCTGATATAAATTAAAATAGCTTCTATCATCAGACAAATTGCTGATAGCCAAAAACTGATGCTAATACCAACATTCTCAGTAATATAGCTCATTAGCAAAACAAATACTGAAAATGCTAATGTCGAAATCACTTCAAGAACGGAATAGACATTAACCAAGTTATTTTCCTCTACTGTTTCCTGAAGAAATACACTTTCAGGAACTTCTTTTAGTTGCGATAACATACCAACTAAAGCTGAAAATACTAAAAACATCTGTGCGTTTGGAAAAAATAGAATAGTCAGTGTCACTATTGCCATGGCTACAAGAGAAAAAAGAATACTTTCCCATTTAGCAGCAAGAAACTTTTCAGATAGTCTAAAAGCAATTAAGCCACTAATTATAACCCCAATAGAGTATGCTGTATTAGAATATCCCCAGTAACTCTCCGTTTTATTTAATAACTCAGTTACAAAGACAAGTATGATAGACGAAACCCAAATCGTATTTGAGAAAATTTCCAATAAATTTGCTGATACAAAAAGTCTTAATCTAGGATCTCTGGCAACTAACTTCCAACCTTTGAGCAAAATTTCAAGATTAGTTTCTGACTCTAACACCTCCACTTCAGCCTTAGGAAGAAATAACATCAGAAAGCTAGAAATGATATACAAGATTAAAATGATAAACGTGGTAGGTAAGAGACCAATTGTTGCAAACAAGAGTCCACCTAATCCCCAACCCACCAATTGAACAGCTTCACCAGTCATTGACAAGGCTGAGTTAGCCTTACCCAAATCGGTCGCATAACGTGGCACAATAGCATAGGAAACAGGTGCTGCAAAACCATCCAATATGGAAATCGCAACAACAAATAGATAGATTACCAAAGGCGCTACTGATTGCATTACGGTAAACATTCCTACCAGCATCGACAATAATATAGTCTTTCCAAATTGGGATAAAGATAAAACCCTATTTAGCGCTATCCTTTTAGTAACTAAAGGAACTAAAAGACTAGCAATAAAAGAGGATATCCCTATTAAAATAGGAACTAGTGATGTGGCAATTACTGATTTTGAAATAATATATATGTTAGCAATGATTGTTACTCTAAAGAAAATATCTGCTAAATTTGCAAACAATTGAAAGACTAACAACTTGATAAATGAATTAGACATATAAGACTCCCATCTTAGTTGCCAACTTTGGAATTACAATTTGATTTTTAATATTTTAGCATAAAATAGCAGAAAACAAAAGTGAAGTTTTTCACATGAAAAAGAAAAAGCTATTGCCTTTATTATTCCTACTTTTTAAAGGAAAGATTATTATCGTTGTTAGCTAGCTCTAAGAAGTTATACTCAATGAAAAAAGCCTGAGATTTTCATCTCAAGCTCTATCAAAATAATTGTTTTCTAATACTCAATGAAAATCAAAGAGCAAACTAGTAAGCTAGCCGCAGGTTGCTCAAAGCACTGCTTTGAGGTTGCAGATAGAACTGACGAAGTCAGTAACCATACATACGGTAAGGCGACGCTGACGTGGTTTGAAGAGATTTTCGAAGAGTATAAACTAGAAAAGTGAGAATACAAGCACGGCCAAGGCTGCACCGATAACAGGTCCCACAACTGGAATCCAAGCATAAGACCAGTCTCCGTCTCCCTTGTTTGAAATTGGAAGAAGGCTGTGTATGATACGAGGTCCAAGGTCACGCGCAGGGTTCAAGGCATAGCCTGTTGTCCCACCAAGTGATAGACCAATACCGACAATCAAAGTTCCCACTGCAAAGGTTCCGATACCTGCCTGAAAATCGTAGAGACCTAAAGCAAAGATTGTCAACACCAAAACAAAGGTACCAAGGATTTCGCTAATCAAGTTAGAAACTGTATCCTTGATAGCTGGACCAGTACTGAAGGTTGCCAGGATATTGCCTGCATTTTCTTCTGCCTCATAGTGCGGTTTGAATTGCAACCAAACCAAAATCTGACCAAGCATAGCCCCTGCGAACTGAGCTAGGATGTAAGGAAAAACGGAAGCCCAAGGCAAACCACCTTTTAAGGCCACACCAATGGTCACAGCTGGGTTTAAATGAGCTGGACTGAGTTTTCCAGATACAAATACTGCAACCGCAACTGCAATCCCCCAACCCATGGTAATCACAATCCAACCTGAGCTGTTGCTCTTGGTTTTCGGAAGAACCACACCTGCAACAACACCATTTCCTAGAAGAATCAGGATTAAAGTCCCCAAAAATTCTCCAAATAATTCATTCATCATCTTTCTGTCTCCATTAAAAAGAAGGGGCGGGCGACAAGGAATGCTACCCTCCACCTCTTTTCCTTTTTCTTAATTTTTTAATTCTGCTAAATCATTGTTAGCAAGAGCTGCTTCGACATCCGCACGGTAGGCTGCTTTTTCTTCTTCTGACCAATCATAGAATCGTCCCATTTCATTCAAAACTGGCTCAACGATACTATCCAAACTATCACGCATAAAGAGCATGTGGTTGGTACGACGAAGAAGGAAGTCAACTGGGCTAAGAGCCAACTCATTGCGCATTGCATAGTGAAGGGACAAGGTGTCTGCCAAGCTGAGTCCTGGCGCCTGTTCCAAGCTGTGAGCAAGGGCGAAGACCTTCGGTGCATTTGAACCGTAAAGATTCGCTAGGTAATGAGCTTCCTTGCTATCCAAACCACGTGACACTCCAAGTTGGGCAAAGGCTTCGATTTCTGAGTCCACATTTGCTGGATTTAATTCTCCACCTGAAACAGGATAAGTCTTAGAGTTGATCAGTTTAAAGCTACGGTCAAATTCTGCTTTGAGGATGTCAACCACACGCTCCATAGCTCCTTCAGCCATCTTACGGTAGTCTGTGATTTTACCACCAGCAAGGGTCAAAAGGCCATTGTCATCACGGTCCAAGCTAGAACCACGAGAAACTGCAGATGGGTCCAAATGTTTCTCAGATGTACTACTTTCAAGCTTGCTGACAGCAGATTCAACATCTTCACGCGTTTTTTCTTTCGATAGATAAGCTTCGACAGTCGCAATCAAGGTATTGAAGCTTTCATCGCTAATAGTTCCGTTATTTCCTCCATTATAGTCAGAAGCGCTATTACCTGCAATCAATGGACGAAGACCAGCCCAGCTGCTTTCGATATCATCGATGGTGATGTTAGCTTCTGGGAAGCGGTTGTTGACAATACCAAGTAGATAATCTACATCTTCCTGCGTCACTTTTGGATGTTCTAAATCACCTGTGTAGTCTGTATCCGTTGTACCAAAGTAGGTCTTATTTTCACGTGGGAGAACAAAGACCATACGACCGTCACCCAAACCTGTGTCAAAGTAAACCGGTTGAGAAACCTTGATCTTGCTTGAATCCACTACCAAATGAACTCCCTTAGTTGGACGCATTTGTGAGAATTGTGTTCCCTTATTAGACAAATTACGCACCTTGTCGCTCCAAGGACCTGTTGTGTTGATCACCAAACGCGCCTTGATTTCAAATACTTGGTCTGTCAACAAATCACGAGCTACGACACCTGTAATCTTGCCACTTTCGTCAAAGAGGAAGCCTTCTGCCTTCACGTGGTTGGCAATGAGGGCACCATCTTGATTGGCACGTTTGATATTTTCGATCACGAGACGCGCATCGTTGTTACGGAAGTCAAGGTAAACCCCACCTCCTACCAAACCTTCTTTCTTCAAGTTTGGCTGGCGTTCCAAGACTTCTTCCTTGCTCAAAACCTTGTTAGCAGCTGGCGTGTTGTTAACTCCTGCCAAAAGGTCGTACAAGTCCATAGCTACTTTGAGACGGAAGAGGCTAAAAGTAGCTCCATCTTCGTCGTAAACTGGCAAGAGCATTGGGTCTGGTTTTGGAATGTGTGGAGCGATTTGTTGAACCACTGCACGTTCAGAAACTGTATCTGACACCACTTCCACGTCGAATTGTTTGAGGTAACGAAGACCTCCGTGAACCAGTTTTGTTGAACGGCTGGATGTTCCTTCTGCGAAGTCCTGCATTTCAATCAAACCAGTATCTAGACCACTAGCTGCTGCCTGCAAGGCTACACCAGCCCCTGTAATTCCTCCACCGATAATCAAGAGGTCCAAGGTACGTTCCTGCATTTTTTGAATTGATAATTCACGTGTTTTCTTTGAAAATTCCATTTTTACACACTTTCTAACTAAGTCGCTTTATTCTTCCAGTATTAGTCGTCTATTTCCGCAAAGACTTGGGTTGCTTTTACAGCCTTCTTCCAGCCCTTGTAGAGTTGTTCCTTGCGAGATTCGTTCATAGATGGCTCAAAGAGTTCTCCTGTCTCGTTCAAGAGTTTCAACTCATCCAAGTCCTTCCAGTAGCCTACTGACAAACCTGCTAGGAAGGCTGCACCTAGAGCTGTTGTTTCCAAGTTTTTGGCGCGTGCGATATCGATTCCCAAAATATCAGCTTGGAACTGCATGAGGAAATTGTTCATAGCTGCACCACCGTCCACTTTCAAGACTTGGATAGCTGTCTGAGCATCCACTTGCATCGTATCGATGATGTCACGGACTTGATAAGCGATAGATTGTAAGGTTGCCTTGATAAAGTCTTCTTTACTTGTTCCACGAGTCAAACCAAAGACAGAACCACGAGCGTTTTGGTTCCAGTATGGAGCTCCTAGACCTGTAAAGGCGGGAACGACATAAACTTCATCGTTGTTGTGCGAATCACGAGCATATTTTTCAGACTCTGGTGAATTTTCAACCATGCGAAGTCCGTCACGAAGCCACTGAATAGCACTTCCTGCGATGAAGATAGAACCTTCCAAAGCATAGTAAACCTTGCCGTTGATTCCGTAGCCAATCGTTGTCAAAAGATTGTTCTCAGACAACTGCATCTCTTCCCCAGTATTCATGATGATGAAAGAACCTGTTCCATAAGTATTCTTGACCATACCTGGTTCAAAAGCTAATTGTCCAAAGAGGGCTGCCTGTTGGTCCCCAGCCATACCTGAGATTGGCACTTCTCCACCGTAGAAATGGAATGGCGCTGTCTTACCGTAGATTTCAGAGTTAGAACGAACTTCTGGAAGCATAGCCTTAGGAATGTTGAGGATTTCCAAAATCTCATCATCCCATTTGAGTTCTTTAATGTTATAAAGCATGGTACGGGCTGCATTTGAGTAATCCGTCACGTGAGCCGCACCGTCAGTCAATTTCCAAACCAACCAAGTGTCAATCGTACCAAAGAGCAATTCTCCCTTTTCAGCTCTCTCTTGCGCACCCTCTACATGGTCCAAAATCCAACGAACCTTGGTCGCTGAGAAGTAAGCATCGATAATCAAACCAGTCTTTTCATGGAATTTTTCCACATAACCTTGACTTTTTAGTTGTTCAGCCAAAGGTGCTGTCTGACGTGATTGCCAAACGATAGCATTGTAGATAGGAAGTCCTGTTTTCTTATCCCAGACAACAGTTGTTTCACGCTGGTTAGTAATTCCGATTGCTTCGATTTGATTTGGCTTGACACCACTTTCGATGAAAGCTCCAGCAATAACTGACTGGACTGAGTTCCAAATTTCATTGGCATTGTGCTCTACCCAACCTGCTTGAGGGAAAATCTGAGTGAACTCTTTTTGACTCGAGCTAACCTTTTCTCCTTTTTTGTTGAAAATAATGGCACGAGAACTTGTAGTTCCCTGGTCAATGGCCATGATGTATTTTTCTTGTGACATGTGCTGTCCTCCTGATAAAGATCTTGAGGATGTCTCCTCTTTACAGTAACTAGTATATAAAATAAAGCGCTTTCTTGTTCATCAACTTTTTTTAATTTTTAAAAAAATGTGAGGAGATTGTGCGAATTTCACAAAAAAGACCTGGAACGACCAAGCCTTTTAAGTGAATAATAACTGACGAATAGCCGCCAAATCTTCCATATCCAAGTCATTTTTTAAATAATAGACTGGTGCTTGTTCCTTCTTATGAATCGGGTTATTGGTAACCAGCAAATCATAATGTCGAGTTCGGTCATAGGCTTCAATGGTAATAAAACGATTGTATTCCAAATATCGTTTCAAAATGGCTGCCATCCTTGAAAAGACAAGAAAACCAGATGTCAAATCCAGACCAATCCGCATATGCTGACCACCATTTTCAGCCATATATTCGATTAACTGCAGCCATTCCCAGAGAATTTTCTTATCCAAATCCGTTCCCTGATGAAAGGCTGGCAAAATATGAAAAATTCTCTCTGCAGTCCCTCTAAAATCATGTTCCATCAGCAAATAAGGATGACGATTCTCTGTCTGATATCTGTACTGATCTTGTAAAATATAGCCCTTATATAGATAGACTTGAGCACAAAGCTGACTAAGTTCATAGGTGACATGGTCCTCTGTATAATCACCCAGCAGCTCCTCCTTCTTCATTTCTTGAATCAATTGCGTCAGCAAATCTGCCAACTGCCCTCCAAAACCAAGAATATACTCCATAGTATGGAGGGGAAGAATGCGATGAGATAGGAGGAAAGAGAAAAATATCATCATCTCACCATCCTCAGTTCCTAGAGGGATGTGTTGCCCAGCAAAAAAGGACGGAGCCTTTCTCAGCAAACGAAGGTAGAAAATATTGTCAAAATACCCTCGCATTTTTTCTTCTATGACTTGAAACTGACAGGCATTGACCCGAAGACGTTGTTGACTGATGTGAGCCCAGAGAACCAGGTCCAATTTCTGGCCCGAAGACAAGCTTGCACCGCAGATTTCCTCTAGTGTAGCAATCTCCTGCTTTCTCTCTGGCTTCTGCATGTGGCCTTCCCACTCCTTACTGGACCAGACCTTGCGGAAAAGACAGAAATAGAAATAGCGAATCTGATGCTCCGGACCTCGCCAACGGCCATTTTGGATGGATAAGTCAAATTCTGACAAAATCTGATTTAAACTAGCCAAGTGGCGACCAAGCGTAGCCTCACTAATCATCAATTCTTGAGCCAGCTGATGGGCCAAAAACTGTTGGTGATAGAGAAGATAAACAAGAATCTGATATTTAACAGCATTCTCCAAAAACAGGCTACGGATATCTCTTCCCTTGGTAGCTGCACCGATCGACAGACGCAGATTTTCATCTTCTAAGGAGATGTTCAGCTCTAAGCCACTGTCCGAAGCCTTGTCATTGAGCAGGGTGACATATTTGGTTAGGGTTGCTTTTGAAAATCCTGTTTCCTCCATTACAGCCTTGACAGTCGTCTGAGACTCTTGTAAGAGAAAGGAAAGGATTGAAAATTGGCCAGATTCAGCCTTTTCCATCAAGTCTCCTAAATACATTTGTTACCCCTTTCATGTTCTACCTTAAGCATAGCATAAATCTTACAAATGCTGAAATAATCTGTTTCTCTTTTTATTTCCCTGCTAAATTCCCGGTCCATTATCCTGAAAATCAGCAAACACACGGCTCCCCCTTTGGGTATTTTTATGCTAAAATAGTAGCTATGGATAAAATTATTAAAACTATATCAGAAAGCGGAGCCTTTCGTGCTTTTGTCCTTGATAGCACAGAAACCGTCCGCACTGCTCAAGAAAAACATCAAACCCAAGCTAGCTCAACTGTGGCGCTTGGTCAAACTCTTATCGCTAGCCAGATTCTCGCAGCCAATGAAAAAGGAAATACCAAACTAACAGTTAAAGTGCTGGGATCTAGCTCTCTAGGTGCTATCATCACCGTCGCTGATACCAGGGGGAATGTCAAAGGCTACGTTCAAAATCCAGGTGTCGATATCAAAAAGACTGCAACTGGTGAAGTCCTAGTCGGACCTTTTGTCGGCAATGGTCAATTCCTCGTTATCACAGACTACGGTACTGGAAATCCTTATAACTCTATGACTCCTCTCATCTCTGGAGAAATCGGTGAAGACCTTGCCTTTTACCTGACTGAAAGCCAACAGACTCCTTCAGCAGTCGGCCTCAATGTCCTTTTGGACGAGGAAGACAAGGTAAAAGTTGCAGGTGGTTTCCTAGTTCAAGTCTTGCCGGGAGCCAAGGAAGAAGAGATTGCTCGCTTTGAAAAACGCATCCAAGCAATGCCAGCTATCTCAACCCTTCTGGAAAGCGACGACCATATCGAAGCCCTCCTCAAGGCAATCTACGGTGACGAAGCCTACAAGCGTCTTTCTGAAGAAGAAATCCGTTTCCAATGTGACTGTAGCCATGAGCGCTTTATGAATGCTCTTGCCAGCCTTCCAAGTTCAGACCTACAGGAAATGAAAGAGGAAGACCACGGGGCAGAAATCACTTGTCAATTCTGCCAAACTACTTACAACTTTGATGAAAACGACCTGGAGGAACTCATTCGTGACAAATCTTAATACACCTTTTATGATCGGCAATGTTGAGATTCCCAATCGTACCGTTCTAGCACCCATGGCTGGTGTCACCAACTCAGCCTTTCGTACTATCGCAAAAGAGCTCGGAGCTGGGCTCGTTGTCATGGAAATGGTCTCTGACAAGGGAATCCAATACAACAACGAAAAAACCCTGCATATGCTTCATATCGATGAAGGCGAAAACCCAGTCTCTATCCAACTTTTTGGAAGTGATGAAGACAGCCTCGCACGCGCAGCAGAATTCATCCAAGAAAACACCAAGACCGATATCGTCGATATCAACATGGGCTGTCCAGTTAACAAAATCGTGAAGAACGAAGCTGGCGCTATGTGGCTCAAGGACCCAGATAAAATTTACTCTATCATCAACAAGGTACAATCTGTCCTTGATATCCCCCTCACTGTCAAAATGCGTACCGGCTGGGCTGACCCGTCTCTTGCAGTAGAAAATGCCCTCGCTGCTGAAGCTGCAGGTGTTTCTGCACTCGCTATGCATGGACGTACCCGTGAACAAATGTACACAGGCCACGCAGACCTTGAGACCCTTCACAAGGTCGCTCAAGCACTGACCAAGATTCCATTCATCGCCAACGGTGACATCCGTACGGTTCAAGAAGCCAAACAGCGTATCGAAGAAGTCGGTGCTGACGCAGTCATGATTGGCCGCGCTGCCATGGGAAATCCTTACCTCTTCAACCAAATTAACCACTACTTTGAAACAGGAGAAATCCTACCTGATTTGACCTTTGAAGATAAGATGAAAATTGCCTACGAACACTTGAAACGCTTGATTAACCTCAAAGGGGAAAACGTAGCAGTTCGTGAATTCCGAGGACTCGCTCCTCACTACCTCCGTGGAACATCTGGCGCTGCCAAACTTCGTGGAGCTATTTCACAAGCTAGCACCCTAGCAGAGATTGAAGCCCTCTTACAATTGGATAAGGCTTAAAATGGTTCATACTGCTCTACTGATTATCGATATGCAAAAAGCATTTGATAGACCTATTTTGGGAGAACGAAACAACCCTCAAGCTGAACATCAAGCATTGAGGGTACTGACACACTTTCGTAAACACGGTCTTCCAGTCTTACACATTCAACACATATCTAATAATCCCCAGTCGCAATTTCATAACAAACAAAATCAGGAGTTTAAAAGTGGATTTGAACCAGTTGCTTCCGAACCTGTCTTTCAAAAAACGGTTAATAGCGCCTTTATTGAAACAAATCTTGAAACCTATTTACAAAAAAATCAGATTGGTCATTTAGTCCTTGTTGGTTTGACTCTGCCTCATTGTGTATCTACTACGACACGAATGGCAGCAAATCTTGGCTTTGAAGTCACTTTACTAGCAGATGCCACTGCCAGTTTTACCCTATCTAACAAAAACGGTCAGGCCATCTCTCCTGAGACTATCCATGAGATTAATCTCCTTTCTCTACAAGATGAATTTGCTCAAATTCTTTCTACAGAAGAATTTTTAACCCAAGTATAAGTATAAAATAATCCGTCAACTCTTATTGAGCTGACGGATTTTCTTTGATTGAAAAAATTCAAATACTAATCGTTATTATTGACTCAAAGCAACACTGGAAACCTTGCCATCCGCTCCTGTTGTAATTTGGATGACTTTTCCTCCACCGATTTTGGCATTATACTTGCCATCATCAAGAGTATAAGAATAGCCTCTGATAGAGTAGTTTTCTTTCTTTCCATCAGCAGATTCTACTGTGAATTGACCTCCTGATGAAACTGTAATGGTTTCGCCATTGGCACCCTTCCAGTTGCCCACTGCAGCTGAGAAATCACCGTCTACCATAGTTAAAACACCCTTGTAGCGTTTATTTTGCTCTGCTTGCTTATCTTGAAGTTTGCGGTCAGTTGTTGGGTCATAGTTTGATTGGTTAGACCGGGCTTGAGGAGCCTGTTGAGTTGAAGAAGCCTGAGCAGGAGTTTGTTGACTAGCCGCCTGTTGATTAGACACTTCTTGACCCTGTCTTTGCTCTGGTGCAGGTGCCGCTTGTGATGGTGTCGCAGTTGCTGCAGACTGGTCAATAGCTGTCTTGTCCTTTTCAGATGAAGCTGAACTTGAGGATTTCTGAGTCTTGCTTTCTTTGCTAGCAGAAGCTGCTTTAGAGCTTGATGATTGGCTTGTCTTAACAGAACTGCTTGCTTGAGTTGTTTCCTTTTTATTTCCACAAGCTCCTAATAGCAAGGTAGAAGCCAATACAGTCGCTGCCATCAATTTGATATAGGTTTTCTTTTTCATTTTTCTGCTCCTTTGTAATATTTTTGAAATATTAAGAAATCTTTTTGTAATATAATTGTAACATTGAAATTTAAATATGTCAACGATTTATTTAAACTATTTTAAAAATCTCACATCATTTAGATATATTTACTCCTCCTACTCTTCTATTCATAGTCTAATAGAAAAAACAGAAAAAAATTCCTATTTTGAGTAATATTTTTAAATCACTCTTTTGTAATCGCTTGCATATTCAAGTGCAAAGGAATATAATAACATTGAAATAGAATATAGGAGGTGTAGGCTTATGTTAAGCAAATATTACAAGTATCTTCCTGGGTTGATTTTGGGAGCTATTTGCTCTTATGAAACAGCCACTTACTATGCGCGAACTGCATTTGATGTCTTCTATCTGACTACAAGCTTTATGATTGTCTACATCGCTTTGTTATTTTTACATGAGAACTATCTCAAGTATCGATACAAAGACTTTTTTACTCACCTGTTGAGCAATTCTAAGAAAGATAGCCACCCATAAAAGCAGTCACAACACAAAACCATCTCATGATGGTACATAAAGAGGTCGGAAACTTTGTCCCGACCTCGTTTTTTATTTCAATCGATAGGTTTTTCTTGGTTTCTTTTTGGGCACTCGTTTGAGTCCGACTTCTTCTACATATTCGCCGTATTTTACGAGAAAGTTATTGCTGACGATTGGTCGACCGGGGTTGATGAGATTGACCAGTTCAGTCCCCTCATAGACAGTGAACTCCTCCTCTAGCAGATAGAGGAAAGTCGGGTTCCAGTCGAGACGGCCTTGGATTCGTTTGATGGATTCTTGGATAATGGCATAATGGTCAAAGGCGAAGGCTTGCTCGTCCAATTCGACTCCCTCCAAGAAGCATTTGCCCGTCTGAAAATCGACATCTACGAAAACGACATCCTTGGCATCGTCTCCTGCCTGAACGAGGTCTAGGACGCGACTAGGCAGATAAACCAAGTGAGCAATGGTCACAGTCCAGCCTCGTGGGTCACGCCCGGGAGTCGATACGGTCATCAATTGCTCGATTTTTTCCAAAGGTAGATCGAGATTAACTTCTTCACTTACTTCTCGCTGACAGGCATGAGCAGCATCTTCTCTCTTATCCATAAAACCTCCAACTAAGGCCAAACAGTTTTGATAAGGGTGAGCCTTGCGACGAATTAGCAAGAGCTTGATTTTTCCTTCGACAAAGCAGTAGGCTACCATATCCACTGTCACACTTGGTTTTTCATATTGAGGGAGTTCCTGCTTGTAGTACCAGTCTAAAAACTCCTCCTGACTGGCATGCATTTCAAAATATTCTTTTTCCGTCATCCCTGCTGGAATCTTTATGTCCGTCATTTTATGCCTCCTTACGAACTGCCTTGGTCCATTGGTACCATCCTACTAGACTATTGAGTGTGTAAACCCAGTACATCCCTTGAATATGGATGTTTTCACCCCACCAGAGATAGATACTAAAGAGATTGGTTGCAATCCAGAAAATCCATTGCTCGCGGTAGAGACGTGTCATCAAGAGCTGACCAACACCATTGGTCGCATCGGTAACACTATCACGGAAAGGGCGAGCACTATGGATACTTTGGTAAGCCAAGCCCATACCAATCCAAATGATGGCAGTCAAGGCCAAGTACTTGAGCCAGTCAAGAACAGATAATTTCTTAGCTTCAAAATGAGATTCTTCTACTTTTCCTTGGTCATTGATACGATTGGATAACCAAGCATAGAGACCGATTGGTTGCATGACAAAGAAGTAAACGGTCGTCAAAACTTCGCCATAAAAAGTCGCATTCATAGCCAAAATCAAATAGATCGCCGAGTTAATGGCCCCAAAGAGATAATTGCTTGCACGCCCTTCTGCCACCAAGATAACACAGACAATCCCCGTCCAAGATGCAAACAAGCTCAGCCAGTCATGATTTTCTGTATTTTGCGTGAATTCCAAGATCAAGGGAACACTTGACAAAGCGATGAGATATAACCACTTGAAAAGGCTACGGCCGACAAAGAGATCTTTCCAGAGCAAGCGCATGGTTCCTGCAAAACTAATCTTGCGGGCTTCCGCATGGACATTTTTAAAGTTTTCGATAAATTGTATGATTTTTTCAGTTAGTTTTTTCATAATTTTCTCCTAATCTGCTTGGTAAATGGCATCAATAGCCACTTTTGCTGCTTCATAATTACCTAGATAATCCTCCGCTAGATAAACTAAAGGAATGTTTGCTAAGTAGCGCTCCCTCATCTGATCCAAATGTTGTGAAAAACTATGACGAATATGGTCTTCTGCCATGGTCATATCTCTAAAGCCATCATTGACATAGGAGCCGACAGGTTGCACAAAGAGAATCAAGTCCCATTTTTCCTTGGCCAAGATCGAAACAAAGAGATTGTCAAAAGTCTCTCCTGATAAGTCCCCTTGGTCCTCAGTCTCCATGTAATAGTCATAGTAGCCCTTTGTTACCAAGGAGTTGGTATCGGCTATCACTAGGCCTCGATTGGCATTACTGTCAATTAACTTAGAGGTCTGATCATATTGGCCCAACAGGAGATAGTAGTAATCCTTTGGAGTCAATTCATCGTCGCGTATGTTATTTTTAATCTGATACTCACGTGCGTATTCCAGACTGACGGGTGCATCATAATATCTGGCCAAATCCTTGGCTAGAGTGGTCTTCCCATTGCTGGCACTTCCCATAATCAACACTTTCTTGGTAAACTGACGACGGAAAGGTTGAGCGATGTACTTCCAATATTTGCTTGGATTTTCTCGAATCATAGTCGCTGAAATACCAAACTTTCTTTCTTGCAAGACAGTGCCAAATCCACGTTTAGATAATTCTTGCTGATAGTCTGCTTCTCCTACAAAAAAGATCAGCTCTTGCTGGGTTTCATCATAGGAAATCTCCGCTAACATCTGGTCCAACCACTCCTGCCAGCCCATAGGGTAACGGGGAAGATTGCTCTCATCTAACTTGCAAACAGAGGTCAACTCATCATCTCGAAATGCTTCACGAATATAGCGAAATCTCTTTTGAAGCGTTAAGCCTACCTGCTCCCCTCGGTCTCCCTCATATCCTGAAACGACCACCCAGACCTGATCACATTGACGCTTCGCTCGCTGGATCAGATCGATATAGCCCTGATGAAGAGGGGCAAAGGTCCCAAATACCACTGCTATTTTCTTTTTCATAAACGCATTACCTTTTTATAATTTTATATATTTTCATTATCTACGTTTTTAGTATAAACTATATTTTTGTTTTGTCAATAGTTTTTTATCATTTTTTATAAAAAAGTAGCGAAAAAAAGAATCAAGATTTCTCCTGATTCTCCAATTTTAATCAATATCAAATTTTAACTGGCCAGCTTTAACACCAATCTTAAGTGTGCTACCTGCCACTAATTCTCCCTTGAGAAGAAGTTCTGCCAACTTGTCTTCCACTTCTGTTTGCAGGGTTCTGCGAAGTGGGCGAGCTCCCATCTCTGGGTCATATCCTTGATTTGCCAACAATTTCAGAGCTGAAGCTTGTAATTTCAAGTCAATACCTTTTTCAGCCAAACTTGCCACTAAAGGCTTGACCATAATCTTCACCACTTCCTGCATATGGTCGCTAGAAAGGCTATGGAAGACCACCTTTTCATCAATACGATTAATAAACTCAGGTCTATAAGCCTTTTTCAACTCTTCAAACATGCGTTTTTCCATGTTTTTCTGGTCAAAACGGATATCCTTGGCCCCAAAACCAACTGTCTTATCATCACGAAGGGCAGTCGCACCAAGGTTCGATGTCATGATGATAATGGTATTTGAAAAGTCAACCTTGCGACCCTTGCTATCTGTCAAGACACCATCATCCAAGACTTGCAAGAGGACATTAAAGATGTCTGGGTGGGCTTTTTCTACCTCATCAAAGAGGAGAACAGAGTATGGTTTGTTGCGAACCTTCTCGGTCAACTCCCCACCTTCTTCATAGCCCACATAACCCGGAGGAGCTCCATTGAGACGGCTAGCTGCAAATTTCTCCATATACTCGCTCATATCAAAGCGGATAAGGGCTGATTCGTCATCAAATAGGACTTCTGCCAGAGCCTTGGCTAATTCGGTCTTACCGACACCTGTCGGCCCTAGGAACATAAAGGAACCAATCGGACGCTTGTGACTGCGAATCCCTGACTGGTTGCGGCGAATCGCACGGCTAATGCTTGAAACAGCTTGATCTTGGCCGATGACACGTTTGTGTAGTTCAGCTTCAAGATTTAGATACTTCTTAGCATCAGTCTGAGTCAGTTTTTGAACTGGAATACCTGACAAGCGACTCAAGGTGGTCAAAATATCAGACTCTGTCACCAAGTCTTTGTAGACAGGGACTTCCTCTTCTTTTGCGATTAGCTGGGCTGCCTGTTTCCACTTGCCATCCATCAGGGCCTTATCAGCTGGACTCAAGCCAGAATCATCTGCTTTCACATGCTTAGCCTTATTTTGCACTGTTGCTGCCGCTTCATCCAAGAGATCGATAGCAGAGTCTGGCAAGTGACGACTGGTCAAGTAACGATGAGCCATCTTGACAGCTGTTTCAACGGCCTCATCTGTGATTTGCACACGGTGATGTTTCTCATAGGTCGCCTTCAAGCCTTGTAAAATGGTCATGCTGTCTGCCACACTTGGTTCTTCAATCGTCACTTTAGCGAAACGACGAGAAAGTGCCGCATCTTTTTCGATGTGTTTTTGGTATTCTTCCTGAGTGGTCGCACCAACCGTTCTCAAAGTTCCACGCGCCAAGGCTGGCTTCAAGATATTGGCCGCATCCAGAGTTGAGTCAATTCCACTACCAGAACCCATGATGGTGTGGAGTTCATCGATAAAGAGGATGACTTGGCCATCTTCTTCAATATCCTTGATGATATTATTCATGCGCTCCTCAAAGTCACCACGGAAGCGTGTCCCAGCAACAACATTCATCAAATCAAGCTCCAACACGCGCATCTTAGCCATTTCCGCAGGTACATCACCACTAGCAATACGCTGAGCGAGCCCAAGCGCCAAGGCTGTTTTCCCGACACCAGCATCCCCAACCAAGACAGGATTATTCTTGGTTTTACGGCTCAAGATTTGAATCATACGCGAGATTTCCTTATCCCGACCGATGACTGGTTCTAACTTGCCAGAACGCGCTTGCTCTGTCAAATCATGCGTATAGTCCTCGAGACCACCACTCGGAGTCTGGGGCATGCCCATCATATTAGCCATAGAATTTTGCTTATCAGCTACTGTACGATGGCGTTGACGTAAAGCCTTGAGATCTTCACGAATCCAGCCTGCTCGTTCTTCTAAATTTCGACGTAAGGCAGCAATCTTGACCTGATCTTTCTTGTCTTCATAAGAAAAACCAGCCCTCTCCAAGATACGAGTTGCCAAGGCATTGCCATCATGCAAAATCGCATAAAGGACATGCTCTGTCCCTAACACCTTAGCATGGACCACTGACGCTACATATTCTGCTTCATCAAAAAGAACCTGCAAACGATGGGAGAACGGCAATTCCGTAAAGGTTTCATCCTGGCTATAGTCCGTTTCAGTCAGTTCCAAAGCGACTTCTTCTAAACGGTCCATCTCATATGGATAATCATTTAAAGTCGCCCCTGCCACACTATAACTGTGATTGGACATGGCAATCAACAAGTGCCAAGATTCTAGGTAACGAGCTCCAAAATGGCCAGCAACCATGTAGGCACTTTCGATACATTCATTCAATGCTTTTGAATAGTTCATCTTACTTCCCTTTTCTATCTACCTCTTGTATGACCTGTCGTAGCATATTAGCACGAAGGACTGGAGCTTCTTCTCCTAGAACGCGATCCAAAGCTACTGATACTAGCAAATTCATCTCCTGCTTGGTCATCAATTCCTGCTCAACCAAAAGCTGCAGAATATCCTCATAAATTTCTTGACTAACTCGCTCGCCAATCGAATAAAGCAGCTCTCGGAGCATTTCATGATGACTAGAAAACTCAATTCGTCCTATACGAATATAGCCTCCGCCACCACGTTTACTTTCAACCAAATAGCCTCTACTTTCCGTAAATCGTGTCTTGATCACATAGTTAATCTGACTAGGAACAACCTGAAAAGTATCTGCCAACTGACTACGTTGCAACTCCACAATACCAGATTGATCTAAAATTGCCTTGATGTAGGCCTCAATATGATCCGATGTATTTTTAAATCTCATTACAAACCCACCTCTCTCTTTAAACCTTGACTATCTTTGACTATTATACCGAAATTTTCTCATTTTTAAAAGAAAAAGGGCGCTGGTAAAGGATAATCTTCACCAACTCCCTATTTTTCTACTTATCTAAGCCTAATTCTGTCAAGATCTGACGTTTGTAGGCAATCTTTTGGACTTCCTTGTCCTCTTCTTCAGACCAATCTAGTTTAATTTCTGAAACAATCTGCCCAGGGCGATTTTTCAAGATATAAATGCGGTCGCTAAGATTGAGAGCCTCTTCGATACTATGTGTGATAATCAGGGTCGTCAGCTGCAACTGTTTGTGAATCTCAAGGTACCAAGCGTGGAGTTCCATCTTTGTCATCTCATCTAAGGCACTAAAGGCCTCATCCAAGAGAAAGAGCTTGTGTCCAAAAAGATAGGTACGAAGCAAAGCCACACGCTGACGCATCCCCCCACTCAGTTCATGAGGATACTTGTCCCGTACAGCTGTCAACTGGAAGGTCGCAAGGATTTCATCCGCGCGAGCAATAGCCTCTGCCTTATCCACTTTTTGAATCAAGAGGGGCAGGATGATATTTCCCAGCACAGTCTTGTGCTCCAAGAGGAGATCCTTTTGCAACATATAACTCACGCGCCCCTTAGGATTTTCTTCACCATCAAGGACAATTCGCCCTGACTGGACTTCTAAAATCCCAGCGATTAGATTAAAGAGGGTGGTCTTTCCAACACCACTTGGGCCCAGAATAGAAACCACTTCACCTGAAGTCACCTGCAGGTTGATGTCCTCTAAAATCCTATCTTGTCCGTAGGCATAGCTTACGTGTTCTAGTCTTATTTCTGTCATTATTTCACAAATTCGTTGGTGAAGCCTTTGTCTGTCAAATCTTCTTTAAGGATACCATTTTCTTTATCCCATTTGTAGAAGGCATTCCAGCGAGCTGCGTCAAATTGACCCCATTTTTCCTTGTCGCTTGCGTATTCTTTTGACAAGTATTTTTGAGATTCGATGACAAAGTCACGTTTTTCCTGAAGTTCAGATGCATTCTTAATGAGGATATCCGCCGCTTCCTCTGGATGTTCCATAGCGTATTGGTAGCCTTTTTTGATAGCTTGGATGACTTTACGAGCTTCTTCTTTATTATCTTTCAAATAGTCGTTGTTTGCGATGATAACTGGTGAGTAGTAGTCAAACTCCTTGACATAGTCTTTCAAGTACATGAAGTTAGCCTCTACGCCTTGAGATTTAGCAAGGATACCATCCCAACCGTAGTAAATCCAAGCAGTATCAAAGACGCCATTGGCAATTGGTGTGATTGAGTTTGAGTCGTTATTTGGTACTTTTTCAACCTTCTCAAAGTCTCCACCTTGAGATTCTACCAAGGTTTTCAACATAGCAAGTTCAGTTGGGTCATTCCAAGTTCCGTATTTCTTACCAACCAAGTCTTTTGGACTAGCTACATTGTCAGATTTACGAGAGATGATTCCTGATGTATTGTGTTCAACAATAGCTGCAACGGCAGTAATTCCTGCACCTTTTTCCAATTTTTTAGCCATGTAGTCTTGGAAATAGACTGCAAATGGTGCCTTACCATTGATAACCAAGTCAGAAGAACTTTCTTCTGGTGGCAATTTTAAGTCAACATCCACTCCAGCTTCTTTGAAATAACCTTTTTCCTTAGCCACATAAAGCCCTGTGTGGTTGGTATTTGGTGTCCAGTCTAGGATAAAGTCGATTTTCTTAAGTTCTGCTTCCTTATTATCCTTAGAAGCAGTTCCTTGACCACAAGCTACAAGCACAACGGCTACAAGAGCTGTTAAAACAGTTAAAAACACTTTCCATGTTTTTTTCATTTTGATTTCCTCTTTTCTTTTTTGAAACATCCTTATTCTACGAACGTTTCCATTTAATCACATATTTTTCACTAATATCGACCAATTTCATACCGAGAAGGCTAATAATCGATACCAGAATAATAATAGCAAACATGGTATCATACTGAAACAGTTTCTTGGACTGAATCATGTAAACACCTAGTCCTTCAAAGCCTCCCAACCACTCAGATACCACTGTTGTGATAAAGGCGTAGGAGACACTGACCCTCAGACCTGCATAAAAGTAAGGCAGGCTGACTGGGATTTTAAAATGCCACAGGATTTGCCAAGATTTAGCCCGCATCAGACTAAACAAGGTCAGCATATCCTTGTCACAATGCCTAAAACCGTCCAAGATGCTGACAATGATAGGAAAGGTTGTCGTCAGGATAATTAAGACAATCTTGGGCAAAATCCCATAACCTAGCCACAAGACCAAGATAGGGGCTATGGCAATAGTCGGAATGGTCTGAACAACCACCATCATAGGGTAAATCAGGTCATTAAGCCAAGTCAAACTGTCCATAAGCACAGCCATGAGACAGGCAATCAATACTCCCAGAACCATCCCCAGTAAAGCCACTCTCAAGGTGGCCCAGCTATGGTGCCAGAGAAATTCTCTATCCCGAACAAAGGCCTGGAGAATTTCAAGAGGGGTCGGCAGGATAAACTTGGGGAGAAGTTTAAGAAAACCTGCTAACTGCCAGATTGACAAGACTCCGAGAAAGCCCATTAGACTAATATGTCGTCTCAGTATACTTTTCAAGTTTCTCATCAATACTTAAAATCTCTCCTACATTTATTTTGACATTGGCAAAAACATTATCTGCCTCCTGACCTGCCACTTTCAGCGCTTCTTTTAGAATGCGTATGAGCTCATCAAACTCCCCTTCCAAGACTGTTTCAAATGGTATCACCACCATGGTTACTTCTTGAGCTTGTAGATAAGCAATGACCTGATCAATAACAGCTATCCGATCAATCCCCTGTGATAGGGGTAAAACTTGCAAGGCAATGCTTGCTTTCATAACAACCTCCTCTTCTCGTTTTCCTTTAACAAAAAGAAAAACCTTTACCATACATGGAAAAGGTGCAGAATTAGACTAAGTATCGTTCCCTACGCTGGCATTACCCAGATCAGGTGCGGTCGAAGTTTAACACTTCCTCTCAGACTGTACACAGACTCCCATATATTATATGGACATATGATAGCGCAAAACAAAAAAAATGTCAAGGAAACTGCTTACAGAAAAGAGTAGGAAATTTTCCTACTCCCATTTTCTATATTCGTACTCCATCACTATTTACTCTGTAGCCATCGACCGTTGTATTGACAGCTAATGCGCCTGAAGAGTAAGAATAATACCATTTACCAGAGACTTGGTACCAACCTGTTTTCATTGCCCCTGAACTATCTAGATAATACCACACTCCATTTTCCTTTAACCATCCTGTCTGCATTTCACCAGATGATTTCAAATAATACCAGCTAGAACCATCCTTCAACCAGCCTGTTGATTTAGAACCATTTGATTTGAAGTGATACCAACTACCATTTACTTTCTTCCAACCGACAGTTGAACTGTTATTGGATCCATAGTTAGAGCCATTTCCTGATTGATTCTGATAATTCTGTGACGAAGCCACTCCCTCTAGTTGGATATAGCGACGACTTCCGTTATAAGCCGTATAACTCAACCACTTGTATCCATCTTTTTCGAGAATTTGATCATAATGAACATTCTCCCCAGGATAATAGTAATCAATCACAGTTGCGCTTGCTAGAGGCTGATTTTTGATAGCAGACTTAGCCTTAAAATAATGTGTTCCCCCTGTTGAAGCTGAGAATTGACTATTCCCAACACTACCACCAGATAAATCTTTAAAATGAATAAACCCCGTCATAGTATTTGCCTTCACGGTGCGCTTGTTGTAAGATTCTCTTATTCCATAGTTGTATTCTTCAATCTCAATCTCATCTCCTATTACATTTGATACCCAGGCAACATGACCATAAGTTCCTGCAGTAGACCAAGCAATAGAGCCAATAGCTGGTCTATTATCTACACGATAGCCTTCACGACGAGCACGATAGCCCCATTCATTCGCATTTCCATAAGCAGCTGGAATCTCAAAACCATTGACATTACTCAAACGAAAGGCTGCAAAAGAAGTACACTGACGAGAATACATCCGCCACTTATCAATCTCCTGGCTCCCATTTTTATAATGAGCAGGATAATCATCCCCACGCGCAATCGATCCATTCCCTCCAGAATAGGCATAGACACTATCACCCGCTGCTAGCATCAATCCTACTACTAAAAAAGGAACAACCTTTTTAACTGATTTTCTAAAAGAAAACCCTGTCTCTGTTACTGTAAATGGTGAAATTTTCATTCTTCCTCCTTGAAAATAATATAAATCGAAGATTGCCTTCACTTAAACTATTCGGAGAAAAAAGAAAAAGTGAGAAAATTTCTCACTTTAGTCAAGATAATGAATCAAATTCTTTTCAGTAAGGATATCTGAGTAAGTAAAGGATTCAACGTAAACATTAGCTTGTTTATCTCCTTCAACATTCCCAAATTCCACGATAAATAGAGACGGATAAACCTCGATTAGCTTACCTAATCTATTTTTTTGGCGCTTACGACCATTCTCCAAAGTCATTTCTACGACTTGTCCTTCATGTGCCTTGATTTCTTCTTTGATTTTTTTCATCTTGGCTACATCTGTAAATGCATCTGTCATTTTATGCCTCCCTTTTTGAGATACTTGAAAATTTATTGTATTCTTTTTGGAAAATCAATTCCACAGTTCCACGAGCTCCACTACGGTTTTTCTCGATAATAACTTCTACCTTATTATTTGGTATGCCTTCCTCTTCTTCACCACCACGCTCATAGTAATCGTCGCGATAGAGAAAAGCTACGATATCAGCGTCCTGCTCAATAGACCCAGATTCACGAATATCAGACAAGACCGGTCTCTTGTCCTGACGTTGTTCTACACCACGAGAAAGCTGACTTAGAGCAATTACCGGAACTTTCAGTTCCTTAGCTAAGATTTTCAACTGACGAGAAATTTCAGAAACTTCTTGTTGACGATTTTCTCGTCCAGTTCCCGTGATCAATTGAAGATAGTCTATCAAAATCAAACCTAGATTGCCCGTTTCTTGAGCAAGTTTACGTGAACGTGATCGAATCTCTGTAATCCGAATCCCTGGTGTATCATCAATATAGATACTTGCATTAGCCAAATTACCTTGGGCAATGGTATATTTTTGCCATTCCTCATCGGTCAATTGACCCGTACGGATAGAATGCGACTCCACCAACCCTTCTGCCGCCAACATACGATCCACTAGACTTTCCGCACCCATTTCGAGCGAAAAGATAGCAACCGTTTTGTCCAATTTAGTCCCAATATTCTGAGCAATATTCAAGGCAAAAGCTGTCTTACCAACCGCTGGACGAGCTGCTAAGATAATCAACTCCTCTTCATGCAGTCCAGTCGTCATATGATCCAAATCACGATATCCTGTCGCAATACCAGTAATATCGGTCGTTTGTTGCGAGCGAGCTTCCAGATTTCCAAAGTTGACGTTCAACACATCTCGAATATTCTTAAATCCACTTCGATTAGCATTTTCACTGACATCAATCAGCCCTTTTTCTGCCTTAGCAATGATTTCATCAGCTGGTTGCGAAGCCTCGTAAGCTTGATTGACAGACTCTGTCAACTTAGCGATTAAACGCCGAAGCATAGCCTTTTCTGCAACAATTTTAGCATAGTACTCCGCATTGGCAGAAGTTGGCACAGAATTGACAATCTCAACCAAGTAAGACAAGCCACCAATATTCTGTAAATCCCCTTGATTATCAAGAATGGTACGAACCGTTGTTGCATCTATAGCATCGCCACGATCGGATAAATCAACCATGGCTTGGAAAATCAATCGATGGGCATACTTAAAAAAGTCCTGAGACTCAATATATTCTCGCACAAAAACAAGCTTACTCTCATCAATAAAGATAGCCCCCAAAACGGATTGCTCAGCCAAAATATCTTGAGGTTGTACTCGTAACTCTTCTACTTCTGCCATCAGACTTCCCTTCCTTTTACAATCTTGTCAAGAAGGTGTAAACTTATCCTTCTTTCACACGAAGATTGATGACACTTGTGATATCTTGATAGATTTTCACTGGTACATCAATCAAACCAACTGCTCTAATCGGAGCTTGTACTTGAATATGACGTTTATCAATCTTAATTCCAAATTGCTTTTGCAATTCTTCTGCAATCTTCTTATTGGTAATAGAACCAAAGGTACGGCCATCTGGACCAACTTTTTCAACGAATTCTACAACAGTTTCTTCTGCTTCAAGTTGGACTTTAATTGCTTTTGCTTCTGCAATCATCTCAGCGTGAGCTTTTTCTTCAGATTTTTGTTTACCACGAAGCTCACCTACCGCTTGAGCAGTCGCTTCTTTGGCTAGATTTTTTTTGATAAGAAAGTTTTGTGCATACCCTGTTGGTACTTCCTTAATTTCGCCTTTTTTACCTTTTCCTTTAACATCTGCTAAAAAGATTACTTTCATTCTTCTTTCTCCTTTTCCTTTATTTCATTTAATACAATTTCTGTCAGTTTTTCACCTGCTTCTGACAAGGTTAAATCTTTAATTTGAGCTGCAGCCAAATTAAAATGGCCTCCACCTCCCAGCTCTTCCATAATCCGTTGTACATTCAGTTTACTACGACTTCGAGCTGAGATAGAGATAAATCCTTGTGTATTCTTCGCAAGAACAAAACTCGCTTCAATACCTGACATAGCTAACATGGCATCTGCTGCCTTACTAATAACAACTGTATCATAGCATTTCGAGTCCGTAGCCTCTGCTATCAATACATCTGAACCTAATTTACGCCCCTGTAAAATCAGTTCATTGACTTCACGATATTCTTCAAAATCTGTCGCAGCAATCTCTTGGATAGCAATACTATCACTTCCGCGCGTTCTGAGATAGCTAGCAACATCAAATGTCCGACTAGTCACTCGTGAGGTGAAATTTTTAGTATCCAGCATCATACCAGCCATCAAGACACTGGCTTGCATACGACTCAGACGATTTTTCTTAGAATTCTGGAACTGAATCAATTCCGTTACCAACTCACTGGCACTGCTGGCACCACTTTCGATATAAGTGATAACGGCATTATCAGGAAAATCCTGATCTCGTCTGTGATGGTCAATAACGATGGTCTGTGTAAACAAATCATAAAAATCTTTTGATAAAGTTAAGGCAGTCTTTGAATGATCGACAAGAATCAACAAAGAACGATTGGTCACCAAACCCATTGCCTCCTTAACAGACAACAACTTCGTAACTCCTTCTTTTTCTAAGAATGAAACAGCACGTTCAATATCCGGAGACATTTGTTCTTCATCATAAAGAGCATAACTATTTTCAGTTACATTACTGGCAAACAACTGCATACCTACAGCAGAGCCCAAAGCATCCATATCTAAATTTTTGTGACCAACTACAAAAACCTGATCCACACTTCGAATCTTATCTGAAATAGCTGTCATCATAGCACGCGTACGAGTCCGTGTACGTTTGATTGAGGCAGCAGACCCACCACCAAAATAAACTGGATTTTTCGTTTCGTCGTTCTCCTTGACAACCACCTGGTCACCACCACGCACTTCAGCCAAGTTCAAATTGAGCAAAGCAACTTTCCCGATCTCATCATGATTTCCATCACCATAAGAAAAGCCCATACTTAAGGTCAAAGGCAACTGTCTCTGTTTCGACTCTTCTCTGAAAGCATCGATAACAGAAAATTTATCATTCATCAATCCTTCAAGTACCGTGTAGTCCGTAAATAGATAAAAACGGTCCATACTTACTCGACGGGAGAACATGGCATGTTTCCCAGCAAATTCTGAAACAAAGTTGGCTACAAAACTGTTAATATGACTGATATCAGACTCGGATGTTTCATCTTCTAAATCATCGTAGTTGTCAACAGAAACGATCCCAATCACAGGTCGACTCGTCACTAACTCAACAGTCGCTTCGTATTCTCCAGACACATCAAAGAAGTAAAGAACTCCAGATACCTTGTCCATATGAACCGAATAGCGAGTCTCACCCAAGGTAGCATAAGAACCTGGATTCCCCACAGACGCCTTTATAATTGTTTGAATTAATGCAACATCAATCTCGCCCACTTCATTAGTCAAAATCAATTCAGCGTAAGGATTGAACCATTCAACTTCACCTGACGATAAGTCTAGTTTAATAACTCCGACAGGCATCTGTTCTAACAAGGTTGTCAAACTTTCTTCAGCTTGGTGATTTACATACTGGATTTGTTCTACTTCACTCCTTGAGTAGTAGTCTCTCTGATGGATGAACAATAAAATATATGAACCCAAAATAAGTAGCAAAAGAAATAGCGTTACCAGTGTATTCGTTACAAAAACAAGTTGCACAGATAGCACTCCGAACGCCACTATTCCTAATATTAAGGGGAAAATAGGACTTACATAAAATTTTTTCATTCCAAACCTCTTGGCACCCATTATACCATAATAACCACCAAAAAGCGACTTTTTAAAAGTGTAATCAGCAATTCTATCCATTGCAAGAAAAAGGAAGGTTTACAATTCAGTAAATCTTCCTTTACACATATTAAAATTAAGACTCTTTAACCTCTAACAGACCAATTTCGCCATCTTCACGACGATAAATCACATTGGTTGTCTGATCTTCAACATCCACATAGATAAAGAAATCATGTCCCAACAAATCCATTTGTAGAATAGCTTCTTCCAAATCCATTGGTTTTAAATCAATTTGTTTTGAACGAACAACTCTAGACTGGACAACATTTGTATCTTCCACCAAAGCATCTGTAAATAATTGACTAGTTGCTACCTTATTTTTATTTTTACGCTCGATTTTTGTTTTATTTTTACGAATCTGACGTTCAATTTTATCGGTTACAAGGTCAATTGAACCATACATATCTTGGGACACATCTTCTGCACGAAGAGTAATTGAGCCAAGTGGAATTGTCACTTCCACTTTAGCAGTTTTTTCACGATACACCTTCAAGTTAACTCGAGCATCCAACTCTTGTTCAGCTTGAAAATACTTTTCGATCTTTTCGAGTTTAGAAACTACATAATCACGAATTGCTTCTGTTACTTCTAGGTTTTCACCACGGATACTATATTTAATCATATGAGTACCTTCTTTCTAAACATTTTTGTTTTTCTGATTTCATTATAACGCTTTCATTTTATTTTTGCAAATTTTTTCCTCATCTTACAAGGGAAAAAGTTTTTACATCCTCAGCACCAGCTTCTTCCAGCAGTTTCTTCACACGATTTATAGTTGTTCCAGTAGTATAAATATCATCTATAAGTAGGATTTTTTTAGGAATAGTAACTTCACTTTTAATAGAGAAAGGAAGTTCTGTAGCTAAACGTTCTGAACGACTCTTAGAAGAACTGGCTCGCTCTTCTCTTTTCTCTAATAAATCCAAATACTTGAATCCTGCTGCATCTACCAAGCCCCCAACCTGATTAAATCCTCTGTCAGCATATCTCTCCTTACTTAATGGAATGACTACAAATTGATACTCTTTGTACTTTTTCAACTCCTCACTTAAAAATGAAGCGAAAACTTTTCTTAAAAGGAAGTCACCATCAAACTTATACCGACTGAAAAAATCTTTCATAGCTTGATTGTAAGTAAAAATCGCTCTATGATTGACCTCAACGCCTTCTTTACACCACAATTGACATTCTTGACACTTTGTTGACAAACCTGTTTTCATACAATTTGGACAGTTCTTTTCTCCAATTCTCTCAAAAGTAGAATCACAGTCTGAACAAAGACAAGACTCATCATTCTTCAGAAGTAAGAGACTACTAAAAGTTAAAACAGTCTTCATAGTCTGCCCACATAACAAACACTTCATAAGCCTGCCTCCTTGTTCATCTGCTGAATTTCCTTAATTGCCTTCTTGATTGAAGCATTTAATCCATCATGAAAGAAAAGTAAATCTCCTGTCGGTCTATCCATGCTTCGTCCAACTCGTCCACCAATCTGAATCAAACTAGACTTGGTAAACAGACGATGATTGGCCTCTACTACAAAAACGTCCACACAAGGGAAGGTAACTCCACGCTCCAAAATTGTCGTACTAATAAGTATTGTCAGTTCTCCATCTCGAAAAGCTTGCACCTGCTCTAATCGATCTTCTGTTACGGAAGACACAAAACCAATTTTCTCATTTGGAAATTGCTCCTGTAAGATTTCTTTTAGTTGCTCCCCTTTTTTAATTTCTGATGCAAAAATGAGTAACGGATAAGCTGTCTTTCTCTGTTTCTCAATATAAAACTTTAACTTTGGTGACAAACGATTCTTATCCAAATAGCGATTAAAATCCGATAACCAAACTGGTTTAGGAATAATCAAAGGATTCCCATGAAATCGTCTAGGCAAGCTCAATCTTTTTAGTTTTCCTAAACGGACTTTCCTATCTAATTCAGCTGTCGAAGTCGCTGTTAAAAAGATTCTCAGCCCATTCTCCTTTACACTATTCTTGACAGCATGGTAAAGCGTTGGATTATCAACATAAGGAAAGGCATCTACTTCATCCACTATCAGTAAATCAAAAGCTTGATAAAATTTCAATAACTGATGGGTCGTCGCAACAACTAATGGTGTTCGGAAGTACGGTTCTGATTCTCCATGTAGCAGGGCTATCTCACAAGCAAAATCATCTTGCAGACGCTTGTATAGCTCCAAACAAACATCTATGCGAGGACTGGCCAAACATACTGCACCACCCGCATTGATCACCTTAGCCACAACTTGATAAATCATTTCTGTCTTTCCAGCCCCTGTCACCGCATGAACTAAAGTTGGCTCTTGATTATCTACTGCTTGAATCAGTCCCTCTGACACCTTCTCTTGAAAAGGAGTTAATTGACCACGCCATTTAAGAACATCCTGTTTAGGAAAATTCTCCTGTGGAAAATAGTATAAAGCTTGGTCACTCCTGACTCGCTTCATCAGCAAGCACTCCCGACAATAGTAAGCACCGATGGGCAAATACCATTCTTCTAGAATAGTACTATCACAACGTTGACAGACAAGTTTCCCCTTCTCCTTTCTCATTGCTGGGAGTTTCTCCGCCAACTGACGTTCCTCTTCTGTTAATTCATTCTCAGTAAACAAACGACCGAGATAGTTTGGATTTACTTTCATACTTCTTTATTCGTAAAAGCCTAGCACTTTAGATGTTTTTTTAGTACAATTAAATCATGGAATTTAGAACAATTAAAGAGGACGGACAAGTCCAAGAAGAAATCAAAAAATCCCGCTTTATCTGTCATGCCAAGCGTGTTTATAGCGAAGAAGAGGCTCGTGAATTCATCACCACCATCAAAAAAGAGCACTACAAAGCGACGCATAACTGCTCTGCCTTCATTATTGGGGAACGTAGTGAAATCAAACGTACAAGTGATGATGGTGAGCCCAGTGGTACTGCTGGGGTTCCCATGCTTGGGGTGCTAGAAAATCATAATCTTACTAATGTCTGTGTGGTCGTGACACGCTACTTTGGTGGCATTAAGCTAGGATCTGGCGGATTGATTCGTGCTTACGCCGGTAGTGTCGCCTTAGCTGTCAAAGAAATTGGCATCATTGAAATAAAGGAACAGGCTGGCATTGCTATTCAAATGTCTTACGCTCAGTACCAAGAGTACAGTAACTTCCTTAAAGAACATAATCTCATGGAGATGGATACAAACTTTACAGATCAAGTCGATACGATGATTTATGTTGATAAAGAAGAAAAAGAAACTATTAAAGCTGCACTTGTAGAGTTTTTTAATGGAAAGGTCACTTTAACTGATCAAGGTTTACGAGAAGTTGAAGTTCCTGTAAATTTAGTGTAAACAAAGGAGAGAAATATGGCATTTGGAAAGTTCATTCAAGGACTCGCTGGTAACTTTAGCGAGCAAGTCAAAGAAACTCTTATCAAAGAATATGGAAAATATTTACTAGAAAATGAAGAAATTCAAAGTGGATATAAACTGATTCGTGACTCAATTATATTTACAAATATCCGTATTATCTTTACAGATAAACAAGGCGCTACTGGTCGTAAGATGTCTATTAAATCAATCTTTTTGATGAACATTGTTAACGTTGAAATGGAAACTGCTGGAGCAGGTATAGATGATAGTGAAATTACTATTACTTATTTAGAAAATGTCTTTCTAAAAGCACATAATGAGCATTTTAGTGCTCATAAATTTGAATTCCCTAAGAAAACGGATATCGTTCCACTTTACACCTATTTATTAGAATTAGCTTATCACAATCGGTTGAAAATTAATGGCTTAAACCTGTGATATAAAAAAATCCTATCACTTCGATAGGATTTCTATATTTTACAAATGGTATAGATAGCGTTATACTAGAGATATCTTATACAAAGAGGTATTCATATGTCTATTTATAACAACATTACTGAACTAATCGGTCAAACTCCGATTGTTAAACTCAACAATATTGTGCCAGAAGGTGCTGCGGACGTCTATGTAAAACTTGAAGCATTTAACCCTGGTTCTTCTGTAAAAGACCGTATTGCTCTTAGCATGATTGAAAAAGCTGAACAAGACGGTATTCTAAAACCGGGTGCTACCATTGTTGAAGCAACAAGTGGAAACACTGGTATTGGACTGTCATGGGTAGGTGCTGCTAAAGGGTATAAAGTCGTCATCGTTATGCCTGAAACTATGAGTGTAGAACGCCGTAAGATTATCCAAGCCTATGGCGCTGAACTCGTCCTCACTCCTGGTAGCGAAGGAATGAAAGGTGCTATTGCCAAGGCCCAAGAAATCGCTGCTGAACGTGATGGTTTCCTTCCTCTTCAGTTTGACAATCCAGCTAATCCAGAAGTACACGAAAGAACAACAGGAGCTGAGATACTAGCTGCTTTCGGTAAAGATGGATTAGATGCCTTTGTTGCTGGAGTTGGTACCGGTGGAACAATTTCTGGTGTTTCTCATGCACTCAAATCAGCAAATTCTAACATTCAAGTTTTTGCAGTAGAAGCAGACGAATCTGCTATTCTATCTGGTGAAAAACCTGGACCACACAAAATTCAAGGTATCTCAGCTGGATTTATTCCTGATACACTTGATACTAAAGCCTATGATGGTATCGTTCGTGTAACATCAGACGATGCTCTCGCACTTGGACGTGAAATTGGTGGAAAAGAAGGCTTCCTTGTTGGTATTTCTTCAGCTGCAGCTATCTATGGAGCCATTGAAGTTGCTAAGAAATTAGGTACAGGTAAGAAGGTTCTTGCTCTAGCACCAGATAACGGTGAACGTTATTTGTCTACAGCACTCTATGAATTTGAAGTGTAGTCTCCTAAATACACTTAGCCCTTATTATAGGGCTTTTTATTTGTACCTTGAAAGTAGGAACATCTCCCTATAAAGATCGACTGCATAGAAAAAAGGAAGCAATTTGGCTTCCTTTTTATTATTAGTTATTCAAGGCTGCTGCCATTGTAGCTGCAACTTCAGCTTCGAAGTCGTTTGCAGCTTTTTCGATACCTTCACCAACTTCAAAGCGAGCGAACTCAACTACTGAAGCGTTAACTGATTCAAGGTATGCTTCAACTGTCTTGCTGTCATCCATGATGTATACTTGTGCAAGAAGTGTGTAAGCTTGGTCAACTTTAGTGTTATCAAGCATAAAGCGATCCATTTTACCTGGGATGATTTTATCCCAGATTTTTTCTGGTTTGCCTTCTGCAGCCAACTCAGCTTTGATATCAGCTTCAGCTTGCGCAATCACTTCATCAGTCAATTGAGCTTTTGATCCATACTTCAAGTGTGGAAGAGCTGGTTTGTTAACCATTGCACGGCTTTCGTTGTCTTGGTCGATAACGTGGTTCAATTGTGCCAACTCATCTTTAACGAATTGCTCATCCAATTCTTTATAAGAAAGAACTGTTGGTTTCATCGCTGCGATGTGCATTGACAATTGTTTAGCAAGTGCTTCGTCTCCACCTTCAACAACTGAAATAACACCGATACGTCCACCGTTATGTTGGTATGCTCCAAAGTGTTGTGCATCTGTTTTTTCAATCAATGCAAAGCGACGGAATGAGATTTTTTCTCCGATAGTTGCTGTTGCAGATACGTATGCAGCTTCAAGAGTTTCACCTGAAGGCATTGTCAAAGCAAGAGCTTCTTCATTGTTAGCAGGTTTTCCTTCAGCAATAACTTTAGCTGTAGTATTTACCAATTCAACGAATTGAGCGTTTTTCGCAACGAAGTCAGTTTCAGCGTTTACTTCAATAACTGCTGCAACATTACCGTTAACATAAACACCAGTCAAACCTTCTGCAGCAACACGGTCAGCTTTCTTAGCTGCCTTAGCCATACCTTTTTCACGAAGCAATTCAATCGCTTTTTCGATGTCACCGTCTGTTTCTACAAGCGCTTTTTTAGCGTCCATAACTCCGGCACCAGATTTTTCACGCAACTCTTTTACAAGTTTAGCTGTAATTTCTGCCATTTTGATTCTCCTATATTTTTTAAAAATAGGAGAGCCGGGCTAAGCCCCGCCCTCCTAGGTAATTACTATTTATATGAATTAAGCGTTGTCGCCTTCTACAACTTCAACGATTTCTTCGATTGAATCTGCTTGAGCTTCTGAAGCTGCAAATTCTGCTTCAACTGCTGCTGCATCTTCACCTTGACGTCCTTCGATGATAGCGTCAGCCAATTTAGCTGTGATCAATTTAACTGCGCGGATAGCGTCATCGTTAGCTGGGATGATTACATCGATATCATCTGGATCAGTGTTTGTGTCAACCATCGCTACAACTGGAATTCCCAATTTTTTAGCTTCTTTAACAGCGATTTGCTCTTTATGTGGGTCAACTACGTACATAACATCTGGGATACGAGGCATATCTTCGATTCCACCCAAGAATTTTTCAAGACGTGCACGTTGTTTGTTAAGAAGTGCAACTTCTTTCTTAGGAAGAACTTCGAAAGTTCCATCTTCTTCCATACGTTTGATTTCTTTCAAACGAGCGATACGTTTTTGGATTGTTCCCCAGTTTGTAAGAGTTCCACCCAACCAACGGTGGTTGATGAAGTATTGACCTGAACGTACTGCTTCTTCAGCAACTGCATCAGCTGCTTGTTTCTTAGTACCAACGAACAATACAACTGCATCGTTAGCTGCTGCATCACGCATGAAGTCGTATGCTTGGTCAGCGTATTTTACAGTTTGTTGCAAGTCGATAACGTGGATTCCGTTACGCTCAGTGAAAATGTACTTAGCCATCTTAGGGTTCCAGCGACGAGTTTGGTGACCAAAGTGTACACCAGCCTCAAGAAGTTGTTTCATTGAAATTACTGCCATGAGTATTTCTCCTTTTTGTTTTTTTCCTCTTCTTGACTTCAACTCGCAAAACGACCCAAGGGCAACTGTTTCACAATTCATCAAGAATGAGTATTATCGTTCACACGACAAGTTTCATTTTACCATACTTTTTCAATATTTTCAAGCTATTTTAGTAGATTTTTAAAGTAAGTTAACTAGACACAACATAAAAGAGACTCAAATCGAGCCTCTTCGTTTCATTCATTAGTTTGGATAGATATATGTTACAAAACCTTCTGAAGTTGTAGTAGGATTGAACCATCCACGTTTATTTCCGATTGTACGGTTTCCACCATAGTTTGATTCAGACACTTGGATACTTGTTGATGATGAAACAGCTGTAACCACTGCTACGTGTCCATATCCACCATCATTCCAACATGCAATCGCACCAACTTGAGGGGTAGATCCTGTACGGAATCCTGCTGCAGCTGCACTTGTAGCCCACTGTGCTCCATTACCCCAGTAGTCTCCAGCCCAAGGGGCCAATGTTTTAGCTCCCCATGTACACTCACCAGTTGGATAACTTGAAGCGTTTGTACTATATGTCGGACGATGTTTGACTGGTGCAGGAGTGTAGCTTGTTGATTCTGCTGAAGATGATTCAGATGAGCTAGATACTGCTTGAACTTCTGCTGTAAAAGTTGTATTTCCAGAAGCAACGACTGTTTGTTGTTGACTTGCTTGTTTAGCTTTATAAGCAGCTTCTGCTTCGGCAGCTGCTTTAGCCTCCGCTTCCGCTGCAGCTTTTTTCTCAAGTAAACTTGCTTTTTCATCCTCTGCTGTAGCCTTTTCAGCAGCAAGATTCAATTCTGCAGCTTTTAACTCAGCTTGTTTAGTTGTCAATGTTTGAGCATCATCAGCTAGTTTTTGCTGATTCGCAATAACTGTATTAATTGCATCATTGTTTGCTACTTGTTTTTCAGAAATAGCTTTTTTATCTGCTTTTTGTTGCTCCAACATTTTGTTATTTGCAGACACGATTTCACTCATTGCAGCAACACGTGAAATAGCTTCTGTAATTGATTTTGAGTTCACAATTGTATTGATGTAATTTGTTGCAGCTCCATTTGTTTGAGCACTACGAGCTTGTTTTTGCAATGAATCATTACGAGATACAATATTCTTAGAAAGTTCTGTAATTTCACCCTCAAGCTTTTTAGATTCTGCTTGTAGTCTATCATTTTCAGATTGCAAGTTTGATTGCTCTGTTTGAATAGCAGATACTTGCTCCTGAATTTGATCAACTTGTTTTTGGGCTTCTTGTTGTTGTGCTGTTAAGTTACTAATTTTATTATCTTGAGCAGCAATTTTGTCATCAGTAGTTTCTGCATGCGCAGTTGTTAAAACAGCTACTTGAGAAACCATTACTGTACTTAGTAAAAGTGACGCTAAGATTTTTTTCTTCATATTGCGTAGATACTCCTTCTTTTAAAGACATTACTAGTATACCAAAAAAAGGCCTAATGAATATTACGCCTTTGTTACATTTTTATTTCTTTCTTATAGGTAAAATTTTTCAAAAATAAACTGAAAAATAATCATCCATATAAGATTCAAAATCATTGATGGAACTAAACTATAGACTATGAATAAAGACATACTATCCACAGTTAAACCTACCGCTATTGCAAGTATGTAAGCCCCCATTTCAAATAGAAAAGTCATGACAATAATTGCTAACATTCTCGTCCAACGATTCAATAAAATAACACTATTAAATTTATGGAAAAATACCCCCAACAAGACGAACAACAGAGTCGCAATTCCAATCAAGTGGAAAAAGTAAATATCATAAACCAAACCAACTACAAAACAGTAAGCTAAATAGAGATATTCTGATACTTCAATCGTCTCGAATAAAAGAAACAAAAACAGAAAATGACTAGCCAACTGTACGTGGGGAAAAAATGAGCCCAGAAGCTGGCTAATATGGGCGTCAATTAGAACAAAGAAAGGAAGCAATAAAAACACTCCAACCCGTTTCAACTGTCTCATTATGAATTCCCCACTAATTCTATCACATCTACATTATGAGTATCTGCACTCAATTTAACAGTTACTTCTCGTGTCAAATAATCTGTACTATGCGTTGTGGCAACCACTTCACCAACAGGAATATCCGCAACATTAAAGTTTCCTAATCCACCCGTTGTCACCTTATCGCCTGCACTAATATCGCTATTACTATTTAATTGACTAATTTTAAGAACTTCATTTTCCTTGTCATAGCCAACAATAATTCCATAAATTGTAGTAGAACCATGTTGAATTTTAACAGAAATTTTATCAGCATTTTCTGTATTTGTCAGAAGGTTGACCATGGTAGAGTTCTCCTCTACTTTCGAAACACTCCCAATCAAACCACCATTTGCAATAGCTAACATGTTCTCAGAAGCCCCTTTTGATTTGCCCGCATCTAGAGTCAATTCCTGTTTCCAAGATACCGGAGAACGCATAATAACATCTGCTGCTAAAGTCTTTGTGGCTTGCAATTTAGACTTCATATCAAGCAATTGGCGCAGTTGCTCATTTTCTGTCTTTAAACTTTCCGCCTCATTCGATTTAACTTCTAACTGGTAAATCTGTTTCTTCAAACTTTCATTTTCATTATATGTTCGTGTCAAATGTGCCAAATCTGATTTAACAGAATCAAACCACTGAAAAGGTTTTTGCACAACCCTATCAACCAATGAGATTCCATCTCCTAATTTTGTCACAATTGTACTTGAATAAGTCGTCGCCAAGAGAGCTGAGACAAGCAGAACAGTGACAAAAACAATAATGACATATTTTGATTTTTTAAAACGGTTCATATCCCTACCTTTATATCAAAAACTGTTACAGTAACTTTTTTATCAATTCCTGAAATCTACTAAGATTTTAAGAAAAATAAACAACAACCAAGTACGAGAACAACAATAATGGTCAGCGTATCCTTTCGAGTCCATTTCAATTGTCTGTATTGACTTCTCCCTTTTCCACCCTGATAACCACGCGCTTCCATGGCGATAGCCAAGGAATCTGCACGTTTTAAACTTGTTGCAAAAAGAGGAATCAAAATAGGAATCATGGCCTTTACTTTTTGAACGATGCTTCCTTCACCAAAATCCACTCCACGCGCTTTCTGTGCATTCATAATCCGCGTCGTATCATCCATCAATGTTGGGACAAAACGTAGACTCATGGACAGCATCAATCCAATTTCATGAACTGGAACTTTCACACGCTTTAAAGGCGCTAACAAAGCTTCGACAGCTGATGCCAAACTTAAGGGCATGGTCGTTAAGGTTAACAAAGTTGAAAAGAAAATAATCAATACAAAGCGACAAAAAATAATTCCAGCTTGTTGCAAAGCATAATCCGTGATTCTCACAAATGAAAACTCAATTAAAACAGTCCCATTAGAAATGAAAAACAGTTGAAAAATAGTTGTGAAGGCAATCAAGAAAAACATAGACTTCAAGCCCTGAATAAAAAATGAAAGAGATACTCCTGACAAGGCAATAAATATCCCTGTCGCTATAAAAAGAATCAGATTCGTCAAAGGATTATTAGCCCAAAAAACGATCAAAATCAGTAACATCATAGCTAGCAATTTGCTACGTGGGTCCAACCGGTGAACAATCGAATCCCCTGGGATATAACGCCCCAAAATCATACTATCCATTTATCGACTCCTTGAACTCATCTATCTTAATCGGTAATCGTTTAAATGACACGCCTCTATCAGCCAATCGTTTACAAAAAGCTGTAATTTTAGGTACTCCCAACTGCACTTCTTCCATAAAGATAACATCTTGAAAGACATCACTCGGTTTTCCACCCTTCACTAAGCGTCCCTTTTCCATCACATAGACTTGATTCGCATATTCAGCAACATCATCCATCAAATGCGTTACTAAGACAATGGTCATCCCTGACTGGTGGAGTTTTTTGAACAAATTCATCAACTCTTTTCTACCTAGAGGATCTAGGCCTGCTGTGGGCTCATCTAAGACTAATATTGCTGGCTCCATGGCAAGTATGCCTGCAATGGCTACACGTCTCATTTGTCCACCTGATAGCTCAAACGGACTGCGATCAAAAAGTGATTCATCAATTCCAACCAGATCCAGTTTTTCACGCGCAATCTGCTCCGCATCTTCGTCAGAAACTCCAAAATTTTGTGGTCCAAAAGCAACGTCTTTCAAAACCGTTTCTTCAAAAATCTGATTTTCAGCAAACTGAAATACCAAACCAACCTGTTTTCTAATTTGACGAATATCTTTGTTTTTAGAAGTCGAAGTGATTAAGGTATCAAAAACTCGCACAGTTCCTTGACTTGGAACCAATAAACCATTTAAGAGTTGTAAAATAGTTGATTTACCGCTACCTGTGTGGCCAATTAAAGCCGTATAAGAACCATCTTCAATCGTCAAAGAAACATCTGACAAAGCTGTTGAAGCTAAGGGAGTCCCTTCTTGATATGTAAAACTCACATTTTCTAGAGCAATTCCCATAGCTTATCCTCTAGCTCACTTTCTGTCAAATAATTTTCAGGCAAATCATAGCCATTCTTGCTTAAAGAATTTTTTAATAGATTAGCAAAAGGAGCGTCTAATCCAATTTGATCTAAATCATTTCGAGAGAAAAGTTCCCTTGGACTACTAGTTGATTCAATTGACCCTTTTTTCATGACCAACACACGATCACTCATAGCAACTTCTTCCAAATCATGTGTAATGGAAATGACCGTCATATCATAATCTTTTCGAATTCCTCTTACTGTCTCAATAAGTTCTCTACGACCCTCAGGATCTAACATACTTGTCGCTTCATCTAGGATTAAAATAGCTGGTCTTAGAGCTACAACACCTGCAATGGCCACACGTTGTTTTTGGCCACCCGATAAACGCGCTGGCTCTCGCTTTTTAAAGTCCGACATGCCAACCAAATCCAGAGCTTCTTCCACTCTCTTTTTCATTTCTTGACGAGAAAGGCCTTGATTTTCCAAACCAAAGGCAACATCATCTTCAACAGTCGCTCCAACAAATTGATTGTCTGGATTTTGAAAAACCATACCAATTTGACGACGTATATTCCAAACATTTTCCTCAGTCAACCGTTGACCATCAATTACAATCTCTCCAGATTCTGCTTCCAGTAAGCCATCAATTAACCGGACAGTCGTTGATTTACCACTACCATTATGCCCTACAATCGAAAGCCATTCTCCACGTTTCACGTGAAACGTAATATCCTTCACATCATAGTATTCTTGACTTTCCTTATAACGAAAAGAAAGATTTTTTACATCAATTATTGATTTCATTTCGAACCAAATGTCCCTTTAAATACATAGGCACTACCCTTGAAATAATCATATCCAGAGTAGATAGTGAAAAACAAGGCTACATAAAGTAGAACTTGACCAATCAAAGTCCAATGTAATAGCAAGAAAACAATCGCAAACATCTGACTGAAAGTTTTAATTTTTCCAGGCATGGCTGCTGCTAAAACCGTTCCACCAGTTTCAACCAGTAAAAGCCTCAAACCTGTCACAGCCAACTCACGACAGATAATCACTGCAACAATCCAAGCCGGAGCCATTCCTAACTCAATCAGCATAATAAAAGCCGACATAACTAGTAGCTTATCCGCCATAGGATCTGCAAATTTACCAAAATTACTAACCACATTCCATTTACGAGCTAAATATCCATCTAAATAATCTGTAATACTAGCAATAGCAAAGATAATAGCTGCTACTATATGACTCTCTATCGAATTTCCTACTGTTAAAATAAAGATAAAAATAGGTATAAAAAGAATTCGACCTATTGTTAAGAGATTTGGAATTTGTTCTTTTTTCATTTGTTTTTCCTTAATTTTTAGTAAAGGTTACAGTGATCTGTCCAGTCTGAGCTGTTAATTTCGATAAATCAACAGTCTGATTATCTACTGTTAAAGCGACACCTTTGACAACACCTAAAGTAATGGTCACAGGATTTTTAGTTGAAACGGTTGTTTCTGCACTTTTATTATGCGGTGATAAGGTCACACCACCCTCAAGATCACTTTCTGAAACACTAACCCAACTTCTAGCATCTGAAACTGCCAATTGTAATTTTGCAGTTTCCTTACTCGTTTTATAAGCAACTTCTACTCGATTTCCTTCACCCGATACCATTATAGCTGATTCAATATTCGAAGAACTACTTGAGGAACTACTACTAGTTGAAGATGGAGTTGCAGAACTAGTCGAGCTTGTTGCTTGGACTACACTATAACTAGACGCAGATGAACGCTCCGGTTGAGTCTGGATATAATTCCAAACATAATAAGTCACAAAAATGACAATCGATAGTGCAAAGAGTATAAAATAAAATAAAGGTAAAAATGATGTCTTATTTTTCTTACTTGAACGTCTCCTACCTGTCAACTCGTCTTCATCGACATCTACTTCCTCATAAGTAATCATGCTCCCAGAATCATAAGCATCCAAGACAATTCTCTCATCTAGCTCAACTGCCCACGCATACTTTCGCAAAAAAGAACGAGTATAAAATGGACTAGGAAGTTGATCAAAATCATCAGCTTCCATTGCCTCCAACATATCCAACTGAATTTCTGTTTTTTTGTGTAATTCTTCTAAAGTTAACCCTTGGTTGGTTCTAGCTAAACGTAAAACCTCACCAATTGTTTTTTTCCTCATACTTGTCATTCCTTCTTTCTAGTGTCGATTATGATAGGTTACTATGATGGAAATATTGTAAAATCAACTACGTCACCATCATCTATTAAATGGTGTCCAGCATCAAGGACATCCTCTAAAGTAATTTCCTGTAAAATTTTCGGCAAATCAAAGATTGTCTCACCTTGTCCAAAAGCATCATATTGCGTTGCAATAAATTCAAGAGAGTTCATGCTACTGAAAAATTCTCCAAACATCTCTCTTTTGATAATGTCTAAATGATCCTCTGTAATATCTAAATCCTTTGTGAAATTACGAATAGCCTTTTTAAACTGATGAGATAAAGCAACTGGCTCTTTTGTATCCATTGTTAACATAACAAAATGAAAGCGACTTGTCACTTCAACTTCAAGAGATAAGGACGCATCAATTTTACCTGATTCATATAATTTTTGAAAACGATCCGAAGTCCAACCAAACATCATTGCAAACAATAATTTTAATAAAATATGATGTCGATAGCAATCCGCCTCAGCAACTTCTCGTTTACCTCTAACTCCAATCGCTAGTTTGGGAGAAGATACTTCCATCCTCATACTGTCTGTCTGCTTCACATCTTGCAAAAGCAACTTTTCTCTTGCCACTTCATGAAGATCTGAATCTTTCAGTTCTTTTCTTTCGAAATAGTCCTGTACTCGCTCCACATCAAAATTACCAACTAAAAACAGAGACATATTTACAGGCTTGTAAAACCTTGTAAAGTTTTCTTGCAAATTAGTTAGATTTATTTGGGAAATCGATTTCTCACTTCCAACTATATCAGTTGCTAAAGGTGTACCAGGATACAAATTCGCTAAAGTCGAAAAGAATAAACACGAATCTGGGTCGTCTTGGTACATTTCCCGTTCTTGCTGGATAATATCCTGCTCTCTTAAAATGGAAGCTTCAGTAAAGTGTGCTGATGTTACCAACTCATCAAGTAAATCTAAATTCTCTAAGAGATAATCCGTCGATGAAAAAAGATAGTTTGTTTTTGTAAAGCTTGTAAAGGCATTGCTATCTGCACCTAGACTCGTAAAAGCCGACATCAAATCGCTAGAATCTTCTCTCTCAAATAATTTATGTTCAAGAAAATGAGCAATTCCCGCAGGATATTGTTTTACATCTCCGTCAACTTCTGTAACAAGCGTATCTACCGAACCAAACTGAACAGTGACACTCCCGTAAACCTCTTTAAATTCCTTTTTAGGTAGAAGAGCTACTGTCAATCCGTTTGCCAAACGAGTTCGATAAACCATTTCTTTTACAGCTGGATAGTATTTTTCTTCAAAAACAACCTTTGTCATTCTATTCCTTCCATAAAGTAAATTGCTTGTAGCTTCACATTATTAGCTGCTCTACAAATATCATCTTTGTCAATTTGTTCAAGCTTTTCAATCCAACTTTTAAAGTCTGCTGAAGATTTTCCAAGTAAAGCATTTTGATAAGCACGTTCAATCAATGAACCTTGATTATCTTGAGAAAGCAACAAAGACCGACGAATCATTTCCTTGGTCTGCTCTAACTCAAAGTCTGTAAAATAACCTTTTTTTAAATCAAGCAGTTGATTATTCATCATTTTTCGAGCCTGATTCCGATTTTCTCGATCAATACCAGCATACATCCTTAAAAATCCACTAAATAAATCAAGCTGACTTGAAATGGTATAAGCTAATCCAGCATTTTCACGGACATTTGTAAAGAGCTTAGAATGAGCAAATCCACCCAGTAAACCATTCATTACAATCATGGATAAATGTTGCTCATCACCATATTCAGCAGAGCAATGATAGCCCAACTCTAAAATGGACTGTCCCACATTTTTCCGAACCATACCTTCCTGAAGGATATTGGAATAAGGTTGACAATACTGAACCTTAATATCACCTTCTCGACCTTTAAAACCAAATGATTCTAATACATTTTGAATTTCAACCTCATTAAAATCACCTAGGAAAAAGAAATCTATTCGATCATTGGCCAAAAATTCTTGGAAACAAGAATAAGAACTTTGTGGAGTTTCAACTAAAATACGATTTCGTAAATCACTATATTCCAATTGGAGACGTTCATCATGAAAAAATAATTTGTCTAATTCTTTATGTGAAAAATAAAAAGAATCATCCATATCAGCTGCTAAACTTACTAGCAATTGCTTTTTCTCAATTTCAAATAAGGCTGGATCAAATCCATTATCAACTATTACGGGTGAAAAAAGAGTTTCTTTTACTAGCTCCAAAACCTGAGCAGTTAGCACATTTTTCCTACTTAAAAACTCATCACGAACATAAGTAAATGTCAATTCTACAATGTGACTTTGCCCTCTTCTGAAACAATTGGTTGACATATCTGTACCATATAGACTGGCCAAGTGTCTTCTCAAAGCTTGAGAAGTGGGGTACATCTGGTTGGCCGTTTCTAGCATACTCGCACTCAACATGCGACCTGCAATCGTATCAAGAGATAATGGAGAGGTAAAACGCACGGTAATTTTGTTCGTTTTAAACTTTTTTGATTGGATAAAATGTGTTGAAATTCCATGCACTAACTCCATGATTTACCTCCTTATATACAGACTTCTATTATATCACGAAAACCTGAAATTTTCTTGTTCCCTGTAACACTTTTGAAATAAAAATCGCTTACATTTCTCCCTGTTTCTATCACCATTTTTAGGAAAATATGGTATAATACCAAAGATTGAGGTGAATTATGGAATACAAATTATTTGAAGAATTTATTACCCTCCAAGCACTACTCAAAGAACTTGGAATTACACATAGCGGAGGAGCTATCAAATCATTTCTCTCTGAACATTCTGTTTACTTTAATGGGGAATTAGAGAGTCGTCGCGGTAAAAAACTTCGTATTGGCGATAAAATTGACATCCCTGACATGGACATTGACATCTTATTGACACAACCCACTTCTGAAGAACATGATGAATACCAAGCCGATAAAGTTGAAAAAGAACGAATAGCTAAACTCGTCAAAGAGATGAATAAAGGAGTAAAAAAAGACAAATCGAAACATGCTTCATCACCTAAAAGCAAACAAGCTCCGAGATTCCCTGGTAGATAATCATGTGGCTACAAAACCTATCTCTCAAAACTTTTCGTAATTATAAAGAAACGAAAATAGACTTTAATCCTAAATTGAATATCTTTTTGGGACGTAATGCACAAGGAAAAACAAACATGTTAGAGGCTATCTATTTTTTAGCCTTAACGCGTAGTCATCGAACTAGAACAGATAAAAATCTCATTCATTTTGATGAGGAACAACTTCATCTTTCAGGTCTCGTTCAGAAAAAAACTGGATCCATTCCCCTAGAAATCGAACTAACACAAAAAGGCCGTGTGACAAAAGTTAATCATTTAAAACAGGCACGCCTTTCAGATTATGTAGGACACATGAATGTTGTCTTATTTGCTCCTGAAGATTTACAACTCATTAAAGGAGCACCTTCGGTTCGACGGAAATTCATTGATATGGAACTTGGACAAATTAAGCCAATCTATTTATCAGATTTAACCAATTATAATCACATCCTAAAACAAAGAAACACTTATCTAAAATCAGCTCAAAAAATAGATGAAACCTTCCTTTCAGTATTGGATGATCAGCTAGTTGATTATGGATGTCGTGTAATGAATCACCGCTTAGATTTCATAAAAAAACTAGAATCATTTGGGCGTAAGAAACATTTTGAACTCTCAAATCAGATTGAAGAGTTGTCAATATCTTATCAATCTTCTGTCAATATAACTGACAAACAAAACTTATCCGAATCTTTCAAAATTGCTTTAGAAAAAAGTAGATCCAGAGATTTATTTAAAAAGAATACTGGCGTTGGTCCTCATCGAGATGATATTTCTTTTTATATAAATGGAATGGATGCTAGCTTTGGAAGTCAAGGTCAACATCGCAGTCTCGTCCTTTCTATAAAATTAGCAGAAATCGAGTTAATGGAAAGTATTACTACAGAATCTCCGATATTATTGCTTGACGATGTTATGAGTGAACTTGACAACACTAGACAGTTAAAATTATTAGAAACGATTTCTCAGTCAATCCAAACCTTTATTACAACAACAAGCTTAGACCATCTTCAAAATCTACCAGAAAATCTAAGCATCTTCACTATTCAGGGTGGTAAAGTTTTTGTAAACGAAAATTGACAACATTGTAAAAGAACTCCTGTTTTCACGGGAGTTCTTTTTATTTCTTTTACATAGAATAATTTGGTGCCTCATTAGTAATTTGTACATCATGAGGATGGCTTTCTTTCAAACCAGCACCAGACATTTCAATAAATTGAGCATTATCATGCAACTCTTTAAGGTTAGCCGCACCACAGTAACCCATACCAGATCGGATACCGCCAATCATTTGGAAGACGATATCAGCTGCCGCTCCTTTATAAGCAACACGACCTTCAATTCCTTCTGGAACGAGTTTATTTGCTTCATTGACAGAACCTTGGAAGTAACGATCGCTTGAACCTTTCTTCATCGCTGCGATTGATCCCATACCACGGTAAGTCTTGAACTTACGTCCTTGGAAGATTTCAGTTTCACCTGGTGCTTCGTCTGTTCCAGCAAACATTGATCCAAGCATAACTGCATTTCCACCTGCAGCAAGGGCTTTTACAATATCTCCAGAATACTTGATTCCACCGTCAGCAATAATCGTTTTACCATATTCACGCGCAACGGCTGCAGCATCGTAGATAGCTGTTACTTGTGGAACACCAACACCTGCAATCACACGAGTAGTACAGATAGAACCTGGTCCAATACCAACCTTTACAACATCTACACCTGCTTCATAAAGGGCACGTGCACCTTCAGCAGTTGCAATATTTCCAGCAATCAAGGTACGATCTGGGAAATGAGTACGAATCTCAGCAATTTTACGCAAGACACCTGCAGAATGACCATGTGCAGTATCAATAACAATCGCATCCGCTCCTGCTTCAAAGAGAGCCTCTGCACGTTCAAAGGTATCTGAAGTAACACCTACTGCACCTGCAACTAAGAGACGACCAAACTCATCTTTAGCAGCATTTGGAAACTCAATAACTTTTTCAATATCTTTGATAGTAATCAAACCAGAAAGACGACCTTCTTCATCTACCAAAGGAAGTTTTTCAATACGGTGTTCTTGAAGAATGCTCTCAGCTGTTGCAAGATCTGTACCCACAGGAGCAGTAACAAGATTTTCACTAGTCATATGGTTTGAGATTGGTTGGTTATAATCTGAAATGAAACGAAGATCTCGGTTTGTCAAAATACCAACCAATTTACGATTTTCAAGTGTTTCAACAACTGGAACACCACTGATACGGTAACGACCCATAAGCTCATCTGCTTCAGCAATTGTATGTTCAGGCGTCAAGAAGAACGGATCAATAATAACTCCATTTTCAGAACGTTTTACCTTACGAACCTCCTCTGCTTGTTGAGCAATTGACATGTTTTTATGGATAACTCCGAGACCGCCTGCACGAGCAATAGCAATGGCCATTTGACTCTCTGTAACTGTGTCCATGGCAGCGGTAATAATTGGGATATTTAAAGTCAAATTATCTGCCAATTTAGTTGTTAAATCTGCATCGTTAGGCAACACATGACTTTCAGCTGGAATAAGCAATACATCATCAAAGGTAAAACCTTTTTTCAAAAATTTAGTGTCCCAATTAGACATTCGAAGTTTCCTCTTTTCTTTCTTTTTGAGCTTGACTCTTTTTATATTGTATCTATCATACCATTCTATAAAAATTTGTCAAATGTTACAGGGGTAAATAAAAAACTATCTTTTCTTCGAGATAGAAATGATAGTTTCTTGTAAAATAAAGCTAGTTAAAGTAATGAAGTCCCATTGCTCCTTTAACCTCAGATAGGGTTTGACCTGCAACTTCACGCGCTCTTTCACTACCTTTTTGAAGCATATTATAAACTTCTCCCATATCCTTAGCAAATTCAATACGGCGCTCACGAATAGGACCAAGTTCACGTTCTAATATTTCAAGTAAATAACGTTTGGTTTTCACATCACCAAGACCACCTCGTTGATAATGTTCTTTCATTTCAGCAATTTCTTGAGCATCTTCTGGACGACCAAAAACATCTAGATAATGGAAAACCATATTTCCTTCAATTTTACCTGGATCCTCAACACGGATATGGTCTGGATCTGTATACATACTCATTACTTTTTTACGCAAAGTATCCGCATCATCAGCTAAATAAATACCATTATTGAGTGATTTAGACATTTTAGCATTACCATCTAAACCAGGTAAACGACCTGCTCTCTCATTCTCTGGATAAATACCTTCCGGTTCTACCAAGACATCACAGTTATATGCATTGTTAAAAGAACGAACAATCTCACGGGTTTGCTCAATCATTGGTTTCTGATCTGTCCCAACAGGAACATAATTAGCCTTGAAAGCAGTGATGTCAGCTGCTTGAGCGATTGGATAGACCAAGAATCCTGTCGGAATGCTTTCTCCAAACCCTTTCTGAGCAATCTCTGTTTTTACTGTCGGATTTCGTTCCAAACGAGCTAGTGACACCAAATTCATATAATACATAGATAGTTCAGCCAACTCTGGAATCTGACTTTGAATAAAGATTGTCGATTTACTTGGATCCAATCCAACTGCAAGGTAATCCAAAGCCACATTTCCGATAGACTCTACAATTGTTTGAGGGTCTTTAGCATGATCTGTCAAAGCTTGTTGGTCAGCCAAGAACACAAACATATCATACTTACCCTCTTCCTGTAATAATACTCGATTTTTGAGACTTCCAACATAATGTCCAATATGTAATTTTCCTGTTGGACGGTCTCCTGTTAAAATAATGGGTTTAGTCATTTTATTCTCCTTCGATATAGTCCCTTCAATTATAGCATTTTTTTAATGAAATAACCGTAATTTATCAAAATAAATCAGTCTTGCTATTTATGTTTTTGTGTAAAGGAAATTGTAAATATAATTTACACAAAATTGACAGATAAAAATTTGAATATTTCCGTATTTTCTAGTAGAATAAATGTATTACACATATAGGAGAAAAACATTGCTTACAGTATCTGATGTTTCACTACGTTTTAGTGATCGCAAACTTTTTGATGATGTCAATATCAAATTTACAGAAGGAAATACCTATGGATTAATCGGTGCTAATGGTGCCGGAAAATCAACCTTTTTAAAAATTTTAGCTGGAGATATCGAACCTACTACTGGTCACATCTCTCTTGGTCCAGATGAACGTCTCTCTGTTCTTCGTCAAAATCACTTTGACTATGAAGATGAACGTGCCATTGATGTCGTTATCATGGGAAATGAAAAACTTTATAGCATCATGAAGGAAAAAGATGCTATCTACATGAAGGAAGATTTCTCAGATGAGGATGGAGTGCGTGCTGCCGAACTCGAAGGAGAGTTTGCCGAGCTTGGAGGCTGGGAAGCAGAAAGTGAAGCCTCTCAACTACTTCAAAACCTAAATATTCCAGAAGAATTACACTATCAAAATATGAGCGAATTGGCCAATGGTGAGAAAGTAAAGGTTCTCCTCGCCAAAGCACTTTTTGGTAAACCAGATGTTCTTCTATTGGACGAGCCGACCAACGGTTTGGACATCCAATCAATTACATGGTTAGAAGATTTCTTGATTGACTTTGATAACACCGTTATCGTTGTATCCCATGACCGTCACTTCTTGAATAAAGTATGTACTCACATGGCTGACCTTGACTTTGGAAAAATCAAACTCTATGTCGGAAACTATGACTTCTGGAAGGAATCTTCTGAACTCGCTGCTAAATTGCTAGCAGACCGTAATGCCAAAGCAGAAGAAAAAATTAAGCAATTGCAAGAATTCGTTGCTCGTTTCTCTGCCAATGCTTCTAAATCAAGACAAGCAACCTCACGTAAGAAAATGCTTGATAAGATTGAGCTAGAAGAGATTGTTCCATCTAGTCGTAAATATCCATTTATCAACTTTAAAGCGGAGCGTGAAATTGGTAATGATCTCTTGACAGTAGAAAATCTAACTGTAAAGATTGATGGTGAGACTATTTTAGATAATATCAGCTTTATCTTACGTCCAGGTGATAAGACAGCTCTTATTGGACAGAATGACATCCAAACGACTGCATTAATTCGTGCAATCATGGGAGACATTGACTATGAAGGAACTGTCAAGTGGGGAGTTACAACTAGTCAATCTTACCTGCCAAAAGATAACTCAGCTGATTTCGCAGGGGGAGAATCAATTCTTGACTGGTTGCGTCAATTTGCAAGTAAAGAAGAAGATGACAATACCTTCCTACGTGGTTTCCTTGGTCGTATGCTCTTTTCTGGAGATGAGGTTAACAAACCTGTAAACGTCTTATCAGGGGGAGAAAAAGTGCGTGTCATGCTTTCAAAACTCATGCTCTTGAAATCAAATGTCCTTGTACTTGATGATCCAACAAATCACTTGGACTTGGAATCTATCTCAAGCTTGAACGATGGATTGAAAAACTTTAAAGAATCAATCATCTTTGCCAGTCATGACCACGAGTTTATCCAAACTTTGGCAAACCATATCATTGTTTTGTCTAAAAATGGCGTCATTGATCGTATCGATGAAACCTATGATGAATTCCTAGAAAATTCAGAAGTACAAGCAAAAGTTAAAGAACTTTGGAAAGATTAAATAAGACTTCAAAACTCAGTTGGGGTAACCAACTGAGTTTTCTATCATTCTACGAGGTAACATGAAATCATTTTTTAAAACATATTGGACCTATTTTGTTTCTTTCATCATTCCTGTATTGATTATGACAGGAGTATACCTATCTCAAGGTATCTACTGGAATAGTGACAACTCTCCTCTATTAGGAGATGGCTTTCATCAATACGTTATTTTTGATATAACTCTAAGGAATATCCTACATGGAAATGGTAGTCTGTTTTACACCTTTACAAGTGGTCTAGGATTAAACTTCTATGCTCTATCTAGTTATTACTTGGGTAGTTTTCTCGCGCCTCTGGTTTACTTTTTTGATCTAACGAATATGCCAGATGCTGTCTATCTGACAACTCTCTTAAAATTTGGATTGATTGGTCTGTCAACCTTCTTTAGTTTAAATAAATTATTTAAAAATATCCCTCAGACTTTAAAACTAGCTTTATCTACTTCCTATGCTCTGATGAGTTTCACTGTTAGTCAACTAGAGATAAAAAACTGGCTGGATGTTTTTATCTTGATTCCTTTAATTATAACTGGTTTACACCTACTTATAACTGAAAAGAAATCCTCATTATACTTTACAAGTCTGTCAATCTTATTTATCCAAAACTATTATTTTGGCTATATGACAGCATTGTTTCTTATTTTCTGGTATCTCTGTCAAATTTCTTGGGACTTTAAAACTCGAAAATCATCTTTTCTTGATTTTGTTGTCACCTCCGTTTTAGCTAGCATGGCTAGTTTGATTATGACTCTTCCAACTCTGTTTGATTTACAGACACATGGGGAAAAATTGACTGAAGTTACAAAGTTTCAAACTGAAAGTAGCTGGTATCTTGATCTCTTTGCTAAGCAATTAATTGGTTCCTTTGACACAACAAAGTATGGGGCCATCCCAATGATTTTTGTTGGACTACTCCCCTTTATTTTGACCATTTTATTTTTTACGCTGAAATCTATTAAGTTTCACGTGAAACTTATCTATGCAATCTTCTTCACATTTTTAATTGCAAGCTTTTATATAGAAACTCTTGATTTATTTTGGCAAGGCATGCATACTCCAAACATGTTTTTACATCGCTATGCTTGGATTTTCTCTACCTTGTTAATTTACACAGCAGCGGAAGTATTAAATCGTCTGAAAGAAATTAAAATCTGGAACTTTTTAGTTTCGCTTTTTCTTGTAGTAACAGGATTTTTAGCTACCATCTATCTAAAATTGCATTATTCTTTTTTAACAGATTTGAATATTCTGCTTACTCTTGAATTTTTGGTTGTCTATTCACTTTTACTCCTTGCATTTATCAAAAAGTTTATCTCTGTAAATCTATTTGCTATTTTAATCTCTTTATTTATAATGGTTGAAATGAGTTTAAATGCTTCATCTCAAATGGACGGAATTGCAAAAGAATGGGGATTTGCTTCTCGAAGTGCATATAGTAGAGATATCCGAGCTATGGAATCTTTCTCAACATATATTGGAAATTCATTTACTCGTACTGAGAAACTACAAACTCAAACAGGGAATGACAGTATGAAATTCAACTATAATGGAATCTCTCAATTTTCATCTGTTCGAAATCGTTCAGCAAGCTCTACTTTAGATAAACTTGGTTTTAAATCCTCTGGTACTAATCTCAATCTCCGCTATGCAAATAATAGTATTTTGGCTGATAGTTTATTTGGCATCCAGTATAATATCTCAGACAGTCCTATTGATAAATATGGTTTTAAAGATATCTATCAAAAAGATAATCTTACCCTATATGAAAATCAATACTCTCTTCCGATTGCCTTTGCTAGTCAATCTGTTTACAATGATGTCAAGTTCACTGAACACACTCTAGATAATCAGACCTCGTTTTTAAATCAACTTGCTGACATCAATTTTGATTATTTTTCTCCAATATCCTATGAAAAAGCAGAGAATACTGATGATTTGATTAGTGTTACAAGTTCTTCAAATGAGGATGCAGCAATCCAGTATCAAATTGAAGTGCCAGAAAACAGCCAAGTTTATCTTTCTTTCACAAACCTTCACTTTTCTAATGACAAACAAAAGAAGGTTGACATCCTTGTAAATGGAGAAAAGAAAACTTTTACAACTGATAATGTCTTCTCCTTCTTTAATCTAGGCTATACAAAAGAGAAAAAAACTTTCAATATTAATGTTAGTTTCCCTGGAAATTCACAGGTATCATTTGAATCTCCTACCTTCTATCGTTTAGATACCAAAACTTTTACCGAGGCAATTCAAAAAATTAAAGAACAACCTGTCACAGTATCAACTTCTAAAAACAAGGTCTTTGCTACATATGATGTCAAACAAGATACGTCGATTTTCTTCACCATTCCTTATGACAAAGGTTGGTCTGCCTACCAAGATGGGAAGAAAATAGAAATTAAACAAGCTCAAACTGGTTTTGTAAAAGTTGACGTTCCTAAGGGAAAAGGAACTATTACACTTTCCTTTATTCCCAATGGGTTTGTTGTTGGAGCAATCTGTTCCTTTACTTCTCTTTTACTATTTGGAATCTATAATCACAAACGAAAGTCATCTAAGACATAAAAAAATCGACCAGTTGGTCGATTTTTTAATCTTCTTCCATTTTCTTAGGTCGATAGGCTAGCATACCTAAACCAGTAAATAGGGCTAATATCACAGCAAGGAAAATGACTTGATGATGAATATTTCCTGTCATAGAAATTGTTTGTCGTAATCCAGAAACCGAATAACTCATTGGTAACCAAGGATTAATAGCTCTAAAGAAATTATTTGTCAAAGCAAGTGGATAGGTACCTGCACTTGATGCTAACTGTAATAATAGCAAAATAAGAGAGAAGAAAGCTCCTACACGGCTATTCCATGTTGTTAATGCAGTTACCATAGACATAAATGTTAAGCTTGCGATAATAATTAAGAACAAGGTTCTCATTTCATGATTTGCTGTTAGACCAATAAGATGAACGCCACCATAGACTAAGAAAGCGGCTAAAACAGCTATAACTCCATTTATCTCAAAGCGAGATTTGAACCAAGCCCAGCGAGTTTCAGGATGACGACCTGAAGGTAATTTAGCAAAAATCATATTTGTTGATAATGCAGCGACAAAGAGAGCGACTGATATCATATAAGGAGCCATAGCAATCCCATTTACAGGAACTTGATCATTGTCTGTTTTTGAAAGATTGAGTGGATTTGACAAAATCTCTGCATTTTTAGATTCTGTTGATGCTGATTTGAGTTGATCACTAGCATTACCTAGTCCTTGTCCTAAAGAAGCAACTCCTGCCTGTAAATCTTCCAATCCAGAAGTTAACTTTGTTCCACCTTCTGCAAGTTTCCTAGATCCATCTGCCAATTTATTAGCTCCATTCTCTAATTGAGAAGCACCTGAAAGTAACTGACTGGATTTGTCTGCTAATTGACCAGATCCTGATTGTAATTTATCAACTCCTGCCATTAATTCTTGACTCTTTTGATTCAATTGGTTAGAGCCAGTTGATAATTTTTCAATACCAGATACTAATTCTGGAGTTTTTTCAACTAATTGACCAACTCCTGCTGTCAAGCTAGAAGATTTTTGTGTCAAGGTATTTGAGCCTGAAACTAGTTGATCCAAACTACCTGTCAAGGTGGAATTCTTTTCACTTAGTTGACTTGCGCCCTGAGAAACTTTATCAACACCTGCAGTATATGCATTTACACCTGATGCAATCGACTGACTAGCAGGAACTAATTTACTCGTCACTGCTCCCTGTATTTCTGTTAATCCACTTGACAATCCTGTCAAAGAAGTAGAAGCAATAGGTAATACTTGATTAGCTTGATCTTTTAATGTTGAAAGATTAGAAGATTGATTTTGTAAGTTTTCTAATCCTCCCTGTAAACCTTGTACTAAAGCTATAATTGACTGAGCCGATTGAATACTATCAGTCGAATTTTGAGATACAGAAGCACTTATCTCAGCTTGCTGCTCACTTGTCAAGGATTGATAAGCTGCTGTTGATTGAATATTTGCTAATGTAGTTGCTTTTTCAGACTGAGCACTTGCTAGCATTTGATTAGAAAGAGAAACTATACTTGATAAAACAGAAGATAATTGTTTTGTATCTCCAACATCAATATTTTGAATAGCTTGATTTAACTGATTTAGACCAGAAGATAATTGATTAATTTGATCTTTTTGCCCAGATGAAGCATCTAACTTACTAGAAAGTTGTTGAATCCCTTCACTTAATTGCTCCACACCCATTCGAAGTGTAGCTGATTGACTAGATAACTGATTCGCACCTGTTGCAAGATTTCCCACTCCATTTGTATAGGCACGAACACCAGATGAAAATTGGTTAAGACCAGTATTGAGCTGAGAAACACCACCAGTATAGGCCGCTACACCAGTATATAATTGATTGATTCCTCCTACTAATTCAGGACTTTTAGAAGCTAATTGACCTAATCCGCTATCTAATTTACTCACTGCACCAGTATATGTAACCAAACCACTATTAAAAGTCCCTAAGCCAATATGAAGTTGTTCAACACCAGAAACATAAGCAGATAATCCTTTAGTAAACTGCTCCGTTCCATTTGAAAATGTTAAACTTGAATCTGCTAAAGAGTGTAGGTTAGTAGTCAATGTTTGACTTCCTGTCACTAACTGATTCGCTCCATCAGTTAATTTTTCACTACCAGAAGCCGCTTGACTCATACCATCCTTTAATTCGACCATCTTATCAAATAAAGATTTAGTATAGGTCTCGGTTACATTGGTAGAAACATTCTGCTTCAATTGTGTCATCGCAGAATCGCTCATCTTGCTAGCAATAAAACTATGACCACTTGAAGTCTGATAATCGATTTGCATTTGCTCTGGATGATTCGTTAAAATAGAAGCTGCTTTTTCAGATAAATTACTTGGTAAAGTCACTACCATATAGTAATTGCCATCTTCCAATCCCTTCTTTCCTTCATCTTCATCTACGAAATGAAAATCTAAGCTTTTATTTTCTTTTAAATTGGACACCATGTCTTTTCCTATAGCCATGGTATTACCGTTATAGGACGCTTCTTTATCATTATTGACAACTGCCACAGGTAAGTCAGACACTTGCCCATATGGATCCCACATTGATGACAAAAATATGATATTGTACAGAGCTGGAATAAGAGAAATCCCTATCATGACAATAATAAAGGTTGGTTTTTTAAAAATTGCTTTCCATTCTTTAAACATATCTTCTCCTTTTTTAAACATATTGTCTAAAATTTTGATATAATAGATTATACATTAAAAAATCTAAATTACAAGATAAAAAACCCATTTTTAGACAGATAGTCTAATTTGTTTACAAGGAGGAAATATGCAAGAAAGTAACAAACGCTTAAAAACAAAGCGAACTATTGAAAATGCTATGGTACAACTACTGATGGAACAACCATTTGATCAAATTTCTACTGTCAAGTTAGCAGAAAAAGCCGGAATTAGTCGTTCCAGCTTCTATACTCACTATAAGGATAAGTATGATATGATTGAGCACTATCAAAGCAAGCTATTCCATACATTTGAATATATTTTTCAAAAACATGCTCATCACAAAAGAGATGCTATTTTAGAAGTCTTTGAATATCTAGAGTCAGAACCACTTTTGGCTGCCCTTCTTTCTGAAAATGGGACTAAAGAAATCCAAAATTTCTTACGAAATAAACTTCATATCATGCTCAGTACGGATTTACAAAAGCAATTTATGCAACTAAATCTAAATACCACTGAATTAGAATATAGTAGCATCTATTTAACTCACGCACTTTTTGGTGTCTGTCAAACTTGGATTGCACATGGAAAAAAAGAAAGTCCTCAAGAAATAACAGATTTCCTTATGAAGATGCTTGGTAATGCAAATTGATATAAAAAGAGGAACACAGTTGTGTTCCCTTTTATCTATACTCCGCCAGTAGGACTCGAACCTACGACATCATGATTAACAGTCATGCGCTACTACCAACTGAGCTATGGCGGATAAAATAGTCCGTACGGGATTCGAACCCGTGTTACCGCCGTGAAAAGGCGGTGTCTTAACCCCTTGACCAACGGACCTTCTATCTGTAGCAGATATAACCATTATATCAATTTCTTACTAATTGTCAATCATTTTTGAGATTTTTTCTCTAAAATATCTTTTAATTTGCGAACTTTCAAACGGGTAATAGGACAACGATGATCTTCATAGAAAACAACTTCTAGATTCTTTCGGTCAATTTCTCTGATATTCCCTATATTTACCAAAAATGACTTATGAGGAGAATAAAATCTCTGTGTATGTTTATCCTTCTCCTGAATATCCGTCATTGTTCCATAGAACTCTTTGGCAAAATTCTTACCAATAATGCGTAATTTATGAGAGACACCTGTCGTTTCAATATACAAAATATCATGGTAAGGAATTTTTAAATCATTTCCCTTGTAATTATAGTCAAAATAATCTACCACATCTTCGTTTTCAAGTAACATACTCTTCGTGTAGAAGATATTTTGCTCAATTCTCTTCTTAAATAACTCATCATTGATATCCTTATCAACAAAATCTAGGGCTGATACCTGGTATTTATAGGTCAAAGTCGCAAACTCTGATCGACTGGTGATAAAGACGATAATAGCGTAAGGATTGTAATGACGAATGAGCTGAGCCACTTCAAATCCCTTTTTCTCAATTCCATGAATATCGATATCTAGGAAATAAAGCTGATTTACTTCATCGTTTTCAATGTATTCTTCAAATTCACGGACTTTTCCCGTTGTCTTGTATGATATTGGAATATTCGACTCTTTCGAAATTTCATCCAATATTCTCTCTAGTCTCACTTGATGTTCAATAACATCTTCTAAAATTAAAACTTTCATTCAAATTCCCTCTTAAATCTAATGATTTGTCTAAATGTACTGCCTTCCATCTCTGTTTCTAAAATAATATTATTGTACTTATCTAATAATTCTTTCACATTATTTAATCCGACTCCTCGATTTCTTCCCTTAGTAGAGAATCCTAATGCAAACAGATCTCCTGAAGGAGTCATCGTCATTTTACATGAATTCTGAATCACAATAACTGTTTCAGTTTCCATCTTAATAACTGCTACTTCCATCTGTTTTTTATAGCTATCGGCTGATCCTTCCACAGCATTGTTCAATAAGACACTCATAATACGAACTAAATCCAGCAGGTCTATTGGTAGTCTAGTAATTATATCTTTCACTTCCAGTGTAAACTCTACACCATTATTTCGAGCATAGACAATGGACTGAGCAACCAAACTTCGTAAAGCTGAATCTTCTATGTTGTTCAAATCAAAGTAAGTATACTTATCTGAACGCAGTTTATGATTGGCTTTGACCAAAACTTCATTGTAAACTCTGTCAATTTCCTGTAAATTACCACTGTCAATTGCCATCTGCATGCTGACAAGCATCCCAGCATAATCATGTCGAAAACCACGGATTTCATTATACAGACCGACAATTTCATCTGTATAATTCTGTAAATGTTTCTGTTCAAATTTCTTCTGCTTCAAAGCAATCTCTTTCTTCATTTGATCTTTATGAGAATTCATTGCAAAGAAAGTCAAAAGGAGAGAAATAAAGACAATAGATGACAAAATACTTCCAAAACTATTCAAATGTTTAATCGTACTTACCATATCTGAAACGAAAGATGCAACATGTAACAGTAGTAAAGCAAAAAATACTTTTTTCAAGAAAGGATAAAGGTAATCTTTGTCAAAATAGGTTAGTTCCAAGTGGAAATAATGAATGATTTTTAAGATAATAAAATATGTCAACACCGTTACAACTAAAAAGAATAACCCATAATATTGTAAAACAAAATTGTCTCCTGTTATAGAGGAGAAAGTTACGGACAGAAAAGTGTGAGGACTCTCATATAAAAGAGACAGTAGTAAACTTAGGAATAGTCCTCTATCCCTACCATACTGTTTAATCCATCTAAAATAGGAATATAAGCTCAAAGGAAATAAAAATGTTACAATCCCTAATTCATCTAAAGATAGAAGATGGAAGGGAAGGCTAAGTACTATTTGTAATAGTAATGTATAAGCACCAAAAACGTATAATTCCTTTTCTTTTATTTGACCTTTACAAATTAAATGATAACTGTGACTAATAATTAAAAAATATAATATAAAATCTACTACTAAGAAAAAATCCATCCTGACACCCCTTTATCTTCTTTTAAACAAATTAAAGAAAATTTTATCTGCTATCCTCATCTCCCCACCTTGAATCTTTTGCATGTCTTTTTCCTTCAAGGCTACAAACTGTTCCAATTTAACTGTGTTTTTCATAATAAAATCTCCTAAAATGTTTTTTCTTGTAAGCTAACTTACAAAAACTATTATACAAAATGGAATTTCGTTTTAGATAAAATTCTCTCAACTGTCATTTTTTTCTCCCCAAATGTACTTTTTTAAGAAAAAAGCCGGGAAAATTCCCAGCTTTGCTATTATATTGATCCCAGCAGGATTCGAACCTGCGACCGTTCGCTTAGAAGGCGAATGCTCTATCCAGCTGAGCTATGAGACCTAATACAGTTATTCTACCAAAAATTCAATTGAAAGTCAATTTTCTATTTATGATAGGGCGAACCCTGCTGAATCGTAAAAGCTCGATAGATTTGTTCAACAAGGACTAGTCTCATTAACTGATGGGGCAAGGTTAAACGACCAAAACTAACAGAGAGATTGGCTCTCTTTTTTACATCCTGTGCTAATCCCAGACTCCCTCCAATAATAAAAGTAAGAGTAGAAAATCCTTTTATAGAAGCTTCTTCTAAATGCTTACTAAATTCTTCTGAGGAGAAAGTTTTCCCTTCAATGGCTAACACAATAACAAAATCACGGTCACCAACTTTTGATAAAATTCTCTGACCTTCTATTTCTAAAATCTTTTGATTTTCTGATTCACTGGCCCTATCTGGTGTTTTTTCATCTGCTAGCTCTATCATTTCAAGCTTAGCAAATCGAGAAATTCGTTTTGAATACTCTGCTATGCCATCTTTTAAATATTTTTCTTTCAGTTTCCCAACTGTTACAACTTTAATTTTCATGATTCTATTCTAACATATTCTCTATTTTTTCACATCTTATTCACAAAACAAAAGGTTAATTTTAGCCGAGAAAACCACAGATTTTTGAAAGTTATCCACAATCTGTGAAAAACTTTTGTTTTTAAGTTATAATTAAGCTAGTCAGTTTATACTTTCAGTAATTTCAAACATATGGAGGCAAATATGAAACATCTAAAAACATTTTACAAAAAATGGTTTCAATTATTAGTCGTTATCGTCATTAGCTTTTTTAGTGGAGCCTTGGGTAGTTTTTCAATAACTCAACTAACTCAAAAAAGTGGTGTAAGTAACTCCAACAACAATAGCACTATCACACAGACTGCCTATAAAAACGAAAATTCAACAACACAGGCTGTTAACAAAGTAAAAGATGCTGTTGTTTCTGTTATCACTTATTCGGCCAACAGACAAAATAGCGTATTTGGCAATGATGATACTGACACAGATTCTCAACAAATCTCTAGTGAAGGATCTGGGGTTATTTATAAAAAGAATGACAAAGAAGCTTACATTGTTACTAACAATCACGTTATAAATGGCGCCAGCAAAGTAGATATTCGCTTGTCAGATGGGACTAAAGTACCTGGAGAAATCGTCGGAGCAGATACTTTCTCTGATATTGCTGTCGTCAAAATCTCTTCAGAAAAAGTGACTACAGTAGCTGAATTTGGTGATTCTAGTAAGTTAACCGTAGGAGAAACTGCTATTGCTATTGGTAGCCCATTGGGTTCTGAATATGCAAATACTGTTACTCAGGGTATTGTATCTAGTCTCAATCGAAATGTGTCCTTAAAATCTGAGGATGGACAAGCTATTTCTACAAAAGCCATCCAAACTGATACTGCTATTAACCCAGGTAACTCTGGTGGCCCACTAATCAATATTCAAGGACAGGTTATCGGAATTACCTCAAGTAAAATTGCTACAAATGGAGGAACCTCTGTAGAAGGTCTTGGTTTCGCAATTCCTGCAAATGACGCTATCAATATTATTGAACAGTTGGAAAAGAACGGAAAAGTGACGCGTCCAGCTTTGGGCATCCAAATGGTCAATCTCTCAAATATTAATACAAGTGATATTAGAAGACTTAATATTCCAAGCAGTGTAACATCTGGTGTAGTTGTTCGTTCTGTACAAAGTAATATGCCTGCCAATGGTCACCTTGAAAAATACGACGTTATTACAAAAGTAGATGACAAAGATATTGCTTCATCAACAGACTTACAAAGTGCTCTTTACAATCATTCTATCGGAGACACCATTAAGATAACTTACTATCGTAACGGTAAAGAAGAAACTACATCTATTAAACTTGACAAGAGTTCAGGTGATTTAGAATCTTAATTGACATCTATGTAAAGAAAACTTTACATAAGAGAAAAGATGTGTTAGTGTAGAATCATGGAAAAATTTGAAATGATTTCTATCACGGATATACAAAAAAATCCCTATCAACCTCGAAAAGAATTTGATAGAGAAAAACTACATGAACTAGCACAGTCTATCAAAGAAAATGGGGTCATTCAACCTATTATTGTTCGTCAATCTCCTGTTATTGGTTATGAAATCCTTGCAGGAGAGAGACGCTATCGGGCTTCACTTTTAGCTGGTCTAAGGTCTATCCCAGCTGTTGTTAAACAACTTTCAGACCAAGAGATGATGGTCCAATCCATCATTGAAAATTTACAGAGAGAAAATTTGAATCCAATAGAAGAAGCACGCGCCTATGAATCTCTCGTAGAGAAAGGATTTACCCATGCTGAAATTGCAGATAAAATGGGGAAGTCTCGTCCTTATATCAGTAACTCGATTCGTTTGCTTTCCTTACCAGAACAGATTATCTCAGAAGTAGAAAATGGCAAACTATCACAAGCCCATGCGCGTTCTCTAGTTGGGTTGAATAAGGAACAACAAGACTATTTCTTTCAACGAATTATTGAGGAAGACATTTCTGTAAGAAAGTTAGAAGCTCTTCTGACAGATAAAAAACAAAAGAAACTGCAAAAAACTGATCATTTCATACAAAATGAAGAAGAACAGTTAAAAAAACTACTCGGACTAGATGTAGAAATCAAACTGTCTAAAAAGGACAGTGGAAAAATCATTATTTCTTTTTCAAATCAAGAAGAATACAGTAGAATTATCAACAGCCTGAAATAAGGCTGTTCTTTTATTTTTTTACCTCACAAGGTTATCCACTATTTTTTTCAGTAAAAAGCTTAATAAATCAATAATTTCTGATTTTATCCCCAACCTGTGGATAAAACTTGATAACATTGTGGATTATTTTTCACAGCTTGTGGAAAATTCTTACTATCTATGGTAAAATAAGTCTAGCATTAAACTTTTAAATAGTAAAGGAGGAGAAAGGATTGAAAGAAAAACAATTTTGGAATCGTATATTAGAATTTGCTCAAGAAAGACTGACTCGATCCATGTATGATTTCTATGCTATTCAAGCTGAACTCATCAAGGTAGAGGAAAATGTTGCCACTATATTTTTACCACGATCTGAAATGGAAATGGTCTGGAAAAAACAACTAAAAGATATTATTGTAGTTGCTGGATTTGAAATTTATGACGCTGAAATAACTCCCCACTATATTTTCACAAAACCTCAAGATACGACTATATCACAAGTTGAAGAAGCTCCAAATTCAACTCTTTATGACTATAGTCCAAAGTTAGCATCTATTCCTTATTCGGATACTGGATTAAAAGAAAAGTATACCTTTGATAATTTTATTCAAGGGGATGGAAATGTTTGGGCAGTATCAGCAGCTTTGGCTGTCTCTGAAGATTTGGCCTTAACCTATAATCCTCTTTTTATCTATGGAGGACCTGGGCTTGGTAAGACTCACTTACTCAATGCAATTGGGAATGAGATTTTGAAAAATATTCCTGATGCGCGTGTGAAGTACATCCCTGCTGAAAGCTTTATCAACGACTTTCTTGAACACCTGAGACTAGGTGAAATGGAAAAATTCAAAAAAACTTACCGTAGCCTTGATCTCTTGTTAATTGATGATATCCAATCGCTGAGTGGAAAAAAAGTTGCAACTCAAGAAGAATTCTTCAATACTTTCAACGTTCTTCATAGCAATCAAAAACAAATTGTTCTGACTAGTGATCGTAGTCCTAAACACCTAGAAGGCCTTGAAGAAAGACTTGTCACGCGCTTTAGCTGGGGCTTGACGCAAAACATCACACCACCTGACTTTGAAACACGTATTGCCATTTTACAAAGTAAAACAGAGCATTTAGACTACAATTTCCAAAGTGATACCCTAGAATACCTAGCTGGCCAATTTGATTCAAACGTTCGAGAACTTGAAGGAGCCATCAACGACATCACTTTAATTGCCCGAGTGAAGAAGATTAAGGATATCACAATCGATATCGCTGCAGAGGCTATTCGAGCACGTAAACAAGATGTTAACCAAATGCTCGTCATTCCAATTGATAAAATTCAAACTGAAGTTGGTAACTTTTATGGTGTTAGTGTCAAAGAAATGAAGGGAAGCAGACGCCTTCAAAATATTGTTTTAGCACGTCAAGTAGCCATGTATTTATCTAGAGAACTAACAGATAATAGTCTTCCAAAAATTGGGAAGGAATTTGGTGGAAAAGATCATACAACAGTCATTCATGCCCATGCAAAAATTAAATCTTTGATTGATGAAGACGATAATTTACGTTTAGAAATTGAATCAATCAAAAAGAAAATAAAATAGCTTGTGGATAACTTTCCCTTTTTTATCTTTTTTATCCACATTTTTTAAACAAGCCAAAAAACTTGATATGACTCACTTCAAGTCTGTTTTCCACAGATTTCACAGACTCTATTATTACTATTATCCTTCTAATACTAAAAATAAATAAAGGAGAATCCATGATTCATTTTTCAATTAATAAAAATTTATTTCTACAAGCCTTAAATACAACCAAAAGAGCTATTAGTTCTAAAAATGCTATTCCTATTTTATCAACTGTCAAAATTGACGTAACCAATGAAGGGGTTACTTTAATTGGTTCAAATGGTCAAATTTCAATTGAAAATTTTATTTCTCAAAAAAATGAAGATGCTGGTTTGTTAATTACTTCTTTAGGTTCGATCCTTCTTGAAGCTTCTTTCTTCATCAATGTGGTATCTAGTCTACCTGATGTGACTCTTGATTTTAAAGAAATTGAACAAAATCAAATTGTTTTAACCAGCGGCAAATCAGAAATTACCCTAAAAGGAAAAGATAGCGAACAATATCCACGAATCCAAGAAATTTCAGCTAGTACTCCTTTAGTTCTTGAAACAAAATTACTCAAGAAAATTATCAATGAAACAGCTTTTGCGGCAAGTACACAAGAAAGTCGTCCAATTTTGACAGGTGTTCATTTTGTATTGAGCCAACACAAGGAGCTAAAAACAGTTGCGACAGACTCTCATCGTCTAAGCCAGAAAAAATTAACGCTGGAGAAAAATAGTGATGATTTTGATGTTGTAATTCCTAGCCGTTCTTTACGCGAATTTTCAGCGGTTTTTACAGATGATATTGAAACTGTAGAGATTTTCTTTGCTAATAATCAAATCCTCTTTAGAAGCGAAAATATTAGCTTCTACACACGTCTATTAGAAGGAAACTATCCTGATACAGATCGTTTGATTCCAACAGACTTTAACACTACAATTACTTTTGATGTGGTAAACTTACGTCAGTCAATGGAGCGTGCTCGCCTTTTATCAAGTGCAACTCAAAATGGTACTGTGAAGCTTGAAATTAAAGGTGGTATTGTTAGCGCCCATGTTCATTCTCCAGAAGTTGGTAAAGTAAACGAAGAAATCGATACAGAGCAGGTTACTGGTGAAGATTTGACCATTAGTTTCAACCCAACTTATTTGATTGATTCTCTTAAAGCTTTAAATAGCGAAAAGGTGACCATTAGTTTTATCTCAGCTGTTCGCCCATTTACTCTTGTGCCAGCAGATACTGACGAGGACTTCATGCAACTCATTACACCAGTTCGTACAAATTAAGTAAAAGAGGTTGAGCCTAGCTCGCCTCTTTTATGATATAATCAAAAAGAAAAGGAGAGTAGTATGTATCAAGTTGGAAATTTTGTTGAAATGAAAAAACCACATGCTTGTACCATCAAGTCAACAGGTAAAAAGGCTAATCGTTGGGAAATTACACGTGTAGGAGCAGATATCAAAATAAAATGCAGCAATTGTGACCATGTTGTCATGATGGGGCGCTATGATTTTGATCGAAAAATGAATAAAATTATTGACTAAGAAGCCTTAGTTAGAGGGTTAGCAAGTTTTCCCTTTTTGTGTTATAATATTAGGGATTGAAATGAAAACGGAGAATGAAAAAATATGGCTTTAACAGCAGGTATCGTTGGTTTGCCAAACGTTGGTAAATCAACACTATTTAATGCAATTACAAAAGCAGGAGCAGAGGCAGCTAACTACCCATTTGCGACTATTGATCCAAACGTTGGAATGGTGGAAGTTCCAGATGAACGTCTACAAAAATTGACTGAAATGATCACTCCTAAAAAGACAGTGCCAACAACATTTGAATTTACAGATATTGCAGGGATTGTAAAAGGAGCTTCAAAAGGAGAAGGGCTAGGGAATAAATTCTTGGCTAATATTCGTGAAGTAGATGCAATTGTTCACGTAGTTCGTGCTTTTGATGATGAAAATGTGATGCGCGAGCAAGGACGTGAAGATGCCTTTGTGGATCCACTTGCAGATATTGATACCATTAATCTAGAGTTGATTCTTGCTGACTTAGAATCAGTCAACAAACGATATGCGCGTGTAGAAAAGATGGCACGTACGCAAAAAGATAAAGAATCAGTGGCAGAATTCAATGTTCTTCAAAAGATTAAACCAGTACTTGAAGATGGAAAATCAGCTCGCACCATCGAATTTACAGATGAAGAACAAAAGGTTGTCAAAGGTCTCTTCCTTTTGACGACTAAACCAGTTCTTTATGTTGCCAATGTAGATGAGGATGTAGTTTCAGATCCAGACTCTATCGACTATGTCAAACAAATTTGTGAATTTGCAGCAACAGAAAATGCTGAAGTAGTAGTTATTTCTGCGCGTGCTGAGGAAGAAATTTCTGAGTTAGATGATGAAGATAAGCAAGAGTTTCTTGAAGCACTTGGGTTGACAGAATCAGGCGTTGACAAGTTGACTCGCGCAGCTTATCACTTACTTGGACTTGGAACTTACTTCACAGCTGGTGAAAAAGAGGTTCGAGCTTGGACCTTTAAACGTGGTATGAAAGCTCCTCAAGCAGCTGGTATTATCCACTCAGACTTTGAAAAAGGCTTTATTCGTGCAGTTACCATGTCATATGAGGATCTAGTGAAATACGGTTCTGAAAAGGCTGTAAAAGAAGCTGGACGCTTGCGTGAAGAAGGAAAAGAATATATCGTCCAAGACGGCGATATCATGGAATTCCGCTTTAATGTCTAAAAAATTTAATGAATAGTATCAATTAGGTTGGAAAAAAATTCCAACCCTTTTGGCTTTTGAAAGGAAAAATAAATGACAAAATTACTTGTAGGCTTGGGAAATCCAGGAGATAAATATTTTGAAACAAAACATAATGTTGGTTTTATGTTGATTGACCAACTAGCGAAGAAACAGAATGTCACTTTTACACACGATAAGATATTTCAAGCTGACCTAGCATCTTTTTTCTTCAATGGAGAAAAAATTTATCTTGTCAAACCAACGACATTTATGAATGAAAGTGGAAAAGCTGTTCATGCTTTATTGACTTACTATGGTTTGGATATTGAAGATTTACTCATCATTTACGATGATCTTGATATGGAAGTTGGAAAGATTCGTTTAAGAGCAAAGGGTTCAGCAGGTGGACATAATGGTATCAAGTCTATTATTCAACATATTGGAACCCAGGCTTTTAATCGTGTTAAAATTGGAATTGGAAGACCAAAAAATGGCATGTCAGTTGTTAACCATGTTTTGAGTAAGTTTGACAAGGATGATTATATCGGTATTTTACAGTCCATTGATAAGGTTGACGATGCTGTAAAATATTATTTACAAGAGAAAAACTTTGAGAAAACGATGCAGAGGTATAACGGATAAATGGCGACCTTATTAGATTTATTCTCAGAAAATGATCAGATCCAAAAATGGCATCAAAATTTAACAGATAAAAAAAGACAATTAATGTTAGGTTTGTCAACTTCTACAAAAGCTTTAGCAATTGCTAGTAGTTTGAAGAAAGAAGATAAGATTGTTTTATTGACATCAACTTATGGAGAAGCAGAAGGGCTTATTAGTGATCTTATTTCTATCTTGGGTGAGGAATTTGTCTATCCATTTTTGGTAGACGACTCTCCTATGGTAGAGTTTTTGATGTCTTCACAAGAAAAAATCATTTCGCGAGTTGAAGCCTTACGTTTTTTAACTGATTCATCTAAAAAAGGGATTTTAGTTTGTAATATTGCAGCAAGTCGATTATTTTTACCTTCTTCCAGTATATTCAAAGATAGTATTGTAAAAATCACAGTTGGAGAAGAATATGACCAACATGCGCTTATCCATCAGTTAAAGGAAATTGGCTATCGAAAAGTTACTCAAGTACAGACCCAAGGAGAATTTAGTCTTCGAGGAGATATTTTAGATATTTTTGAAATATCCCAGTTAGAACCTTGCCGAATTGAGTTTTTTGGTGATGAAGTAGATGGAATTCGTACTTTTGAAGTCGAAACACAATTATCGAAAGAAAATCAGACAGAACTCACCATCTTTCCAGCTAGCGACATACTCTTGAGAGAAAAGGATTATCAGCGAGGACAGTCAGCTTTAGAAAAACAAATTTCAAAAACTCTATCGCCGATTCTGAAATCCTACCTAGAAGAAATTCTTTCAAGTTTTCATCAAAAACAAATGCATTCAGATTCTCGGAAATTTTTATCTTTGTGTTATGAGAAATCATGGACTGTATTTGATTATATTGAAAAAGATACGCCCATATTCTTTGATGATTATCAGAAATTGATGAATCAGTATGAAGTCTTTGAAAGAGAATTAGCGCAATACTTTACAGAAGAGTTACAGAATAGTAAAGCATTTTCTGAAATGCAGTATTTTGCTGATACTGAGCAAATCTATAAAAAACAAAGCCCAGTGACCTTTTTTTCTAATCTGCAAAAGGGGTTAGGAAATCTCAAATTTGACCAAATTTATCAATTTAATCAATATCCTATGCAGGAATTTTTCAATCAATTTTCTTTTCTAAAAGAAGAAATTGAACGATACAAAAAAATGGACTACACTATTATCTTGCAGTCTAGCAATTCAATGGGAAGTAAAACATTGGAGGATGTTTTAGAGGAATACCAGATTAAATTGGATTCTAGAGATAAGTCAAGAATCTGTCAAGAATCTGTAAACTTAATTGAGGGTAACCTCAGACATGGTTTTCATTTTGTAGATGAAAAAATTCTGGTGATTACTGAACATGAGATTTTTCAAAAGAAATTAAAACGTCGTTTTCGAAGACAACATGTTTCAAATGCAGAGAGATTAAAAGATTATAATGAACTTGAAAAAGGGGACTACGTTGTTCATCATATCCATGGAATTGGTCAATATCTAGGAATTGAAACAATTGAAATCAAAGGGATTCACCGCGATTATGTCAGCGTCCAATACCAAAATGGTGATCAAATCTCTATCCCAGTAGAACAGATTCATCTGCTGTCCAAATATGTTTCAAGTGATGGGAAAGCTCCTAAACTCAATAAGTTAAATGATGGTCATTTTAAAAAGGCTAAGCAAAAAGTTAAGAATCAGGTAGAGGATATAGCTGACGATTTAATCAAACTCTATTCTGAGCGTAGTCAGTTGAAGGGCTTTGCTTTCTCAGCTGATGATGAAGAGCAAGATGCTTTTGATGATGCTTTTCCTTATGTTGAAACGGATGATCAACTTCGTAGTATCGAGGAAATCAAGAGAGATATGCAAGATTCTCAGCCAATGGATAGGCTATTGGTTGGGGATGTTGGTTTTGGAAAGACTGAAGTTGCAATGCGTGCAGCCTTTAAGGCAGTCAATGATAACAAACAGGTGGTCGTTCTAGTTCCGACGACGGTTTTAGCGCAACAGCACTATACGAATTTTAAGGAACGATTCCAAAATTTTGCAGTTAATATTGATGTGTTGAGTCGTTTTAGAAGTAAAAAAGAGCAGGCAGAAACACTTGAAAAACTAAAGAACGGTCAAGTCGATATTTTGATTGGAACACATCGTGTTTTGTCAAAAGATGTTGTGTTTTCTGATTTAGGATTGATGATTATTGATGAGGAACAGCGATTTGGTGTCAAGCATAAGGAAACCTTAAAAGAGTTAAAGAAACAAGTGGATGTCCTAACCTTGACAGCTACGCCAATCCCTCGTACCCTTCATATGTCCATGCTGGGAATCAGAGATTTGTCTGTTATTGAAACTCCTCCAACAAATCGCTATCCTGTTCAAACCTATGTATTGGAGAAGAATGATAATGTGATTCGTGATGCTGTCTTGCGTGAAATGGAGCGTGGAGGTCAAGTTTACTATCTTTACAATAAAGTTGACACGATTGACCAGAAGGTTTCAGAATTACAGGAGTTGATTCCAGAGGCTTCGATTGGGTATGTTCATGGACAAATGAGTGAAATTCAGTTGGAAAATACTCTATTGGACTTTATTGAAGGTCAGTATGATATTTTGGTGACGACTACCATTATTGAGACAGGGGTGGACATTCCAAATGCCAATACCTTATTTATTGAAAATGCGGACCATATGGGCTTGTCAACCTTATATCAGTTAAGAGGAAGGGTCGGTCGTAGTAATCGCATTGCTTATGCTTATCTTATGTATCGTCCAGAAAAATCAATCAGTGAAGTCTCTGAAAAGAGATTAGAAGCGATTAAGGGATTTACGGAATTAGGCTCTGGATTTAAGATTGCGATGCGAGATCTTTCGATTCGTGGAGCAGGAAATCTCCTAGGAAAATCCCAATCAGGTTTCATTGATTCTGTTGGTTTTGAATTGTATTCACAGTTGTTAGAGGAAGCTATTGCTAAACGTAACGGCAATGGGAACACAAGAACCAAAGGAAATGCTGAGTTGATTTTACAAATTGATGCTTATCTTCCTGATACTTATATTTCTGACCAACGACATAAGATTGAAATTTATAAAAAAATTCGTCAAATTGACAACCGTGTCAATTATGAAGAGTTACAAGAAGAGCTGATGGACCGCTTTGGAGAATACCCAGATGTGGTAGCCTATCTTTTAGAGATTGGTTTGGTCAAGTCATATTTGGACAAGGTCTTTGTTCAACGTGTGGAAAGAAAAGAAAATAAGATTACAGTTCAATTTGAAAAAATTACTCAGCGACTGTTCTTGGCTCAAGATTATTTTAAAGCTTTATCCGCAACGAACTTAAAAGCAGCAATAGCTGAGAATAAAGGATTAATGGAAGTCGTATTCGATGTTCGAAACAAGAAGGACTATGAAATTTTAGAAGGTCTGCTGATTTTTGGAGAAAGTTTATTAGAGACAAAAGAGTTGAAAGACGGTAATTCCCTATAACATTTTTCTTCTATAAAAGAGATAAAAATGGTACAATAATAATTTGAGGTAATAAAAATGAGATTAGACAAATATTTAAAAGTATCACGAATTATCAAGCGTCGTACAGTTGCAAAGGAAGTAGCAGATAAAGGTAGAATAAAGGTAAATGGAATTTTGGCTAAAAGTTCAACAGATTTGAAAGTTGATGACCAAGTTGAAATTCGTTTTGGCAATAAGTTGCTACTTGTAAAAGTACTGGAGATGAAAGATAGTACAAAAAAAGAAGATGCAGCAGGCATGTATGAAATTATCAGTGAAACACGGGTAGAAGAAAATGTCTAAGAATATTGTACAATTGAATAATTCTTTTATTCAAAATGAGCACCAACGTCGTCGCTATCTGATGAAGGAACGACAAAAACGTAATCGTTTCATGGGTTGGGTTCTGATTTTGATGATTTTGTTGTTCATTTTACCAACTTATAACCTTGCTCAAAGCTATCACCAATTACTCCAAAGACGTCAACAGTTGTCAGACTTGCAAACTCAGTATCAAACCTTGAGTGATGAAAAGGATAAGGAGACAGCTTTTGCAACAAAGCTGAAAGATGAAGATTACGCTGCTAAATACATGCGTGCAAAATATTATTATTCTAAGAATCGGGAAGCTGTTTATACGATTCCTGACTTGCTTCCAAGGTGATAAAATGGAAAATTTATTAGATGTAATTGAGCAATTTTTGAGTCTATCGGATGAAAAGCTGGAAGAGCTAGCTGATAAAAATCAATTATTGCGTTTACAAGAAGAAAAGGAAAGGAAGAATGCGTAAGTTCTTAATTATTTTGTTGCTACCGAGTTTTTTGACCATTTCAAAAGTCGTTAGCACAGAAAAAGAAGTCGTCTATACTTCGAAAGAAATTTATTACCTTTCACAATCTGACTTTGGTATTTATTTTAGAGAAAAGCTAAGTTCTCCTATGGTTTATGGAGAAGTTCCTGTATACGCCAATGAAGATTTAGTTGTAGAATCTGGAAAGTTAACTCCAAAAACAAGTTTCCAAATAACTGAGTGGCGCTTAAATAAACAAGGAATTCCAGTATTTAAGTTATCCAACCATCAATTTATAGCTGCGGACAAACGATTTTTATACGATCAGTCAGAGGTAACCCCAACAATAAAAAAAGTATGGTTAGAATCTGATTTTAAATTGTATAACAGTCCTTATGATTTAAAAGAAGTGAAATCATCCTTATCAGCTTATTCGCAGGTATCAATCGATAAAACTATGTTTGTAGAAGGAAAAGAATTTCTACATATTGATCAGGCTGGATGGGTAGATAAAGAATCAACTTCTGAAGAAGATAATCGGATGGGTAAAGTCCAAGAAATGTTATCGGAAAAATATCAAAAAGATTCTTTCTCGATTTATGTTAAGCAACTGACTACTGGAAAAGAAGCTGGTATTAATCAAGATGAAAAGATGTATGCGGCTAGTGTTTTAAAACTCCCTTATCTCTACTATACGCAAGAAAAAATAAATGAGGGTCTATATCAGTTAGATACGATTGTAAAATACGTATCAGCAGTTAATGATTTTCCAGGTTCTTATAAACCAGAGGGAAGTGGTAGTCTTCCTAAAAAAGAAGATAATAAAGAATATTCTCTAAAAGATTTAATTACGAAAGTATCAAAAGAATCGGATAATGTAGCTCATAACATATTGGGATATTACCTTTCAAACCAATCGGATGCAACATTTAAGTCCAAGATGTATGCTATTATGGGAGATGATTGGGATCCGAAAGAAAAATTGATTTCTTCTAAAATGGCTGGAAAGGTTATGGAAGCTATTTATAATCAAAACGGATTTGTATTGGAGTCCTTGACCAAAACAGATTTTGATAATCAGCGCATTGCCAAAGGTGTTTCTGTGAATGTAGCTCATAAAATTGGGGATGCGGATGAATTTAAGCATGATACGGGTGTTGTCTATGCAGATTCTCCATTTGTGCTTTCTATTTTTACTAAGAATTCTGATTATGATACGATTTCTAAGATAGCCAAGGATGTTTATGAGGTTCTAAAATGAGGGAACAGGATTTTTTAAATCATTTTCTCAAAAGAGGATATTTCAAAAAGCATGCTAAAGTGGTGCTAGCTCTTTCTGGTGGATTAGATTCTATGTTTCTATTTAAGGTATTGTCTACTTATCAAGAAGAGTTAGAAATTGAATTGATTCTGGCTCATGTGAATCATAAGCAGAGAGTAGAATCAGATTGGGAAGAAAAGGAATTAAGGAAGTTGGCTGCTAAAGCAGAGCTTCCTATTTATGTTAGCAATTTTTCAGGAGAATTTTCAGAAGCGCGTGCACGAAATTTTCGCTATGATTTTTTTCAAGAGGTCATGAAAAAGACAGGTGCGACAGCCTTAGTCACTGCCCACCATGCTGATGATCAGGTGGAAACGATTTTGATGCGTTTGATTCGAGGGACTCGCTTGCGCTATCTATCAGGAATTAAGGAGAAGCAAGTAGTCGGAGAGATAGAAATCATTCGGCCCTTCTTGCATTTTCAGAAAAAAGACTTTCCACCAATTTTTCACTTTGAAGATATATCAAATCAGGAAAATCATTATTTTCGCAATCGTATTCGAAATTCTTATTTACCAGAATTAGAAAAAGAAAATCCTCGATTTAGAGATGCAATCTTAAGTATCGGCAATGAAATTTTAGATTATGACTTAGCTATAACTGAATTATCTAACAATATTGATGTGGAAAATTTACAGCAGTTATTTTCTTATTCTGAGTCAACACAAAGAGTTTTACTTCAAACTTATCTGAATCGTTTTCCAGATTTGAATCTTACAAAAGCGCAGTTTGCTGAAGTTCGGCAAATTTTAAAAACTAAAAGCCAGTATCGTCATCTGCTTAAAAATGGCTATGAATTAATAAAAGAGTACCAACATTTTCAGATTTGTAAAATCAGTCCTCAGGCTGATGAAAAGGAAGATGAACTTGTGTTACACTATCAAAATCAGGTATCTTATCAAGGATATTTATTTTCCTTTGGACTTCCTTTAGAAGGTGAATCAATTCAACAAATACCTGTTTCACGCGAAACATCCATACAAATTCGTCATCGAAAATCAGGAGATGTTTTGATGCAAAATAGGCATAGAAAAAAACTCAGACGTCTATTTATTGATTTGAAAATCCCTATGGAAAAGCGGAAATCTGCTCTGATTATTGAGCAATTTGGTGAAATTGTCTCAATTTTGGGAATTGCGACCAGTAATTTGAGTAAAAACACGAAAAATGATATAATGAACACTGTACTTTATATAGAAAAAATAGATAGGTAAAAAAATGTTAGAAAACGATATTAAAAAAATCCTCGTTTCACACGATGAAATTACAGAAGCTGCTAAAAAATTAGGTGCTCAACTCACTAAAGACTATGCAGGAAAAAATCCAATTTTAGTTGGAATTTTAAAAGGATCTATTCCTTTTATGGCTGAATTAGTTAAACATATTGACACACATATTGAAATGGATTTCATGATGGTTTCTAGCTACCATGGTGGGACAGCAAGTAGCGGTGTCATCAATATCAAGCAAGATGTGACTCAAGATATCAAAGGAAGACATGTTTTATTTGTAGAAGATATCATTGATACAGGTCAAACTTTGAAGAATTTGCGAGATATGTTTATTGCAAGAGATGCAGCTTCTGTTAAGATTGCAACCTTGTTGGATAAACCAGAGGGACGTGTTGTAGAAATTGAGGCTGACTATACCTGCTTTACTATTCCAAATGAGTTTGTAGTAGGTTATGGGTTAGACTACAAAGAAAATTATCGTAACCTTCCTTATGTTGGAGTATTGAAAGAAGAAGTGTATTCAAATTAGAAAGAACAATTTTTAATGAAAAAACAAAATAATGGTTTAATTAAAAATCCTTTTCTATGGTTATTACTTATTTTTCTCCTAGTTACAGGTTACCAGTATTTTAGTACAGGTAGTGTTGCAGGGAAAAGTGAGCAGATTAATTATACAGAATTGGTAAAAGAAATTACCGATGACAATGTAAAAGAATTAACTTACCAACCAAATGGTAGTGTTATCGAAGTTTCGGGTGTCTATAAAAATCCTAAAACGAGTAAAGAAGAAACAGGTATCCAGTTCTTTTCTCCTTCTGCTACAAAAGTAGAGAAATTTTCAAGTATTATTCTTCCTTCAGATACTACCGTATCAGAATTGCAAAAACTTGCTTCTGACCATAAAGCGGAAGTAACTGTTAAGCATGAAAGTTCAAGTGGTATGTGGATTAATATTCTTGTATCCATTGTGCCATTCGGTATTCTGTTCTTCTTCCTATTCTCTATGATGGGAAATATGGGAGGAAATAATAGCCGTAACCCGATGAGTTTTGGACGTAGTAAGGCCAAAGCTGCAAATAAAGAAGATATTAAAGTAAGATTTTCAGATGTTGCTGGAGCTGAGGAAGAAAAACAAGAACTAGTTGAAGTTGTTGAATTCTTAAAAGATCCAAAACGATTTACAAAACTTGGAGCCCGTATTCCAGCAGGTGTTCTTTTGGAGGGACCTCCGGGAACAGGTAAGACGTTACTTGCTAAGGCAGTCGCCGGAGAAGCAGGTGTTCCATTCTTTAGTATCTCAGGTTCTGACTTTGTAGAAATGTTTGTCGGAGTTGGAGCTAGTCGTGTTCGTTCTCTTTTTGAAGATGCTAAAAAAGCAGCACCAGCTATCATCTTTATCGATGAAATTGATGCTGTTGGCCGTCAACGTGGAGTCGGTCTCGGCGGAGGTAATGATGAACGTGAGCAAACATTGAACCAACTCTTGATTGAGATGGATGGTTTTGAGGGAAATGAAGGAATTATCGTCATCGCTGCTACAAACCGTTCAGATGTACTTGACCCTGCCCTCTTGCGTCCAGGACGTTTTGATAGAAAAGTATTGGTTGGCCGTCCTGATGTCAAAGGTCGTGAAGCAATCTTGAAAGTTCATGCTAAGAACAAGCCTTTAGCAGAAGATGTTGATTTGAAATTAGTGGCTCAACAAACTCCAGGTTTTGTTGGTGCTGATTTAGAGAATGTATTGAATGAAGCGGCTTTAGTTGCTGCTCGTCGCAATAAATCGATAATTGATGCTTCAGATATTGATGAAGCAGAAGACAGAGTTATTGCTGGTCCTTCTAAGAAAGATAAGACAGTTTCACAAAAAGAACGTGAATTGGTTGCCTACCATGAGGCTGGACATACCATTGTTGGCCTAGTCTTATCGAATGCCCGTGTTGTTCATAAGGTTACGATTGTACCAAGAGGTCGTGCAGGTGGTTACATGATTGCACTTCCAAAGGAAGATCAAATGCTTCTATCTAAAGAAGATATGAAAGAGCAATTGGCTGGTTTGATGGGTGGACGTGTAGCTGAAGAAATTATCTTTAATGTCCAAACTACAGGAGCTTCAAACGACTTTGAACAAGCGACACAAATGGCGCGTGCAATGGTTACAGAGTACGGTATGAGTGAAAAACTTGGTCCGGTACAATATGAGGGTAATCATGCCATGTTTGGTGCACAAAGTCCTCAAAAATCAATTTCAGAACAAACAGCTTATGAAATTGACGAAGAGGTTCGTTCATTATTGAATGAAGCACGAAATAAAGCTGCTGAAATTATTCAGTCAAATCGTGAAACTCATAAGTTGATTGCAGAAGCATTATTGAAATACGAAACATTGGATAGTACACAAATTAAATCTCTTTATGAAACAGGTAAGATGCCTGAAACAGTAGAAGAGGAATCACATGCACTATCCTATGATGAAGTAAAGTCAAAAATGAATGATGAAAAATAACCCAAAGAGAGGTGTGTCCTCTCTTTTTTGTGCAGTTGAGGCTGTAAAGGGTGCAGAATGGATGAAATGGCTCCGATTAACTTCTTGATTTGTTAGAATATATCTAGAAAGGGGGAGGCTTATGCTTAAAGAATTGTATGAAGAAGTCCAAGGAATTGTATACAAGTGTAGAAATGAATACTACCTTCATTTATGGGAGTTATCGGATTGGGAGCAAGAGGGAATGATCTGCTTACATGAATTGATTAGTAGAGAAGAAGGTTTGGTAGAAGATATCCCTCGTTTAAGGAAATATTTCAAAACCAAGTTCCGGAATCGGATTTTAGATTATCTCCGTAAACAAGAAAGCCAGAAGCGAAGATATGATAAAGAACCTTATGAAGAAGTAGGTGAGATTAGTCATCGTATAGGTGAGGGAGGTCTCTGTCTAGATGAGTATTATCTCTTTCATGAAACACTAAGAGATTATAGAAACAAACAAAGCAAAGAGAAGCAAGAAGAGTTAGAACGCATCTTAAGACATGAACGCTTCCGAGGGCGTCAAAAAGTTCTAAGGGACTTGCGTATTGTGTTTAAAGAGTTTGATATCCGTACTCGGTAAGAAGCAATGCAAAAAAAATGAAAAAAATAGAAAAAGGTGTTGACAAAAAATAAAAAGCCGGTATAATAGTAAGAGTTGAAAATAACAACTCTGGTC